>JAERSO010000022.1 GCA_016845585.1 Acidimicrobiaceae bacterium
GGGTGGGGGGCCGGGGGGAAGGCCCGCGCCGTCATCAGTCACGAAGGGACCCTATCTGTGGAAAGGAGTGCGTCATCGCCGGTGATCCGGTCTTTGGTATCTCGCCAACACTCGCTCAGCAGCCGCGGCACGAAGGTCGTCCGGAAGGCTCGAGTCGAGCTCGAGGATCTCGGCGGCCGGTCCGAGACGAAGGAGAAGTCGTTCGAGCCATGCGGTGGCGGTGACCGCCATGGTGACGTCGAGGTGGTCGCCATGTTCCGCCACTGCCTCCACCGGGTACTGCTCGACCACCCATCGCGCCGACGACGCGAGCCGCAGCACGACCCGCGGGTCGTCTCCATCGGGGGTGAACGAGGAGGCGTGCGCGGGCGCGTTGGCGGAGTTGGGTTCATCGGTGAGGAGAACCGAGCGGATGCGGTCGACGCG
This sequence comes from Acidimicrobiaceae bacterium, assembly GCA_016845585.1. Taxonomy (GTDB): domain Bacteria; phylum Actinomycetota; class Acidimicrobiia; order Acidimicrobiales; family Aldehydirespiratoraceae; genus JAACCU01. Next base: position 427 of record JAERSO010000022.1, read on the forward strand.
AAACACGCGCTCCCCATCGGCACGATGACACCATCCACTGAGGTACCAGTTGCCCTGATCACTGAAGAGCCGCTGCGTGTCCACCCGACGCTTGGTGAGTTCATCTCGTCCGTAGGTGTAGTACTCGAGGTCGACCTGGAGATTCCTGCTCACGGCATCGCGCAGGATCGCGAGCGTGTCGAGCGGGGCGTGACCGAGCCGGACGTGGACTGCGTCGGCGGCCCCCTCACCAAGGGCGGTGCCGAGTTTCGTCAGAGCACGCAGGAGTGGGCCGGCCCCGTCGGCATCGTCCGACCCGGTCAGCGGCAGCACCGATCGGCCCGTGGTGAGGAGACGGGCGCCCTCCTCAGGGGTGAGGCGCATCGGCCGGCTGAACCAATCGGCGTAGCGGATGTGCACTCGCTCGTCACCGATCTCGACCTCGATCAGCGAGTCCGGGGTGAAGGGGTGGACGCCGACGAAGAACACGACCTCCTGAAGATCGTCGAGGAGTTGGGGACGCGGATAGTCGAAGCGATCCATGATGTCGTCGATGAGCGCGCCGTCGTCCTGGCGGGCGACCCACGGAATGACGGAGAGCAAACGGGCGAGGCGATCCCTCGCGGTGAGTCGATTGCTCATCGCAGGCCCCCCAGCCAGGAGGTCATGTCGTCGCGCAGTTCGACTGGGGCCAGCACCTCAGCGTGGTCGAGAAAGCTGAGTACGAATGAACGAAACGCCTCCACGTTGCGGACCTGGAGCGTGGCGATCACTCCCCCATCGACGTCCTCGACCTCGCCCAGGAGATGGCGGGCCCAGCCGGCCTGATCCGCATCGACGAAGACCTTGGCCTCGGTCGGAACGCCGTCACCGAGTTCCCAGCCGCGGAGGTCGAGTGGATCCGAGACGGTCCCCACGGCTTCTCGAGCGGGACCGGCGATCTCCACGGACCCTTGGAGACGGTCGACTCGATACAGCCGCTCGTCGCCGCGGACACGATCCCAGCCCGTGAGATACCAGTGGCCGCGCGAGAACGAGAGCCGCCATGGCTCGACGACACGATCGGTGTCGGCATAGCGGAAGGCGACCGCCTTGCGGTCGGCCGCGGCCGAGATCAATGTCGCCAGCGCATCGTCGAACGGAACATGGCCGACCTCGTCGGTCGCCGGGCTGCCGCCCTCGGCGCCGCCGAGCTTCATCAAGCCCGTGTCGTCGCCATCGAGCCGCACCAGGTTGGTGGCGAGGTGAAGCGCCGCGAGTTCGTCGGGCTCGAATCGCAACTCCTCTCCGGCATACTCCGATCGGTCGATGACGTAGCCGTCGATGGGGGGATCCGCGCCGGGTACGGCGGCGACCATGATCGGCATGCCCATGGCGCGGAGTTCGTCCTTGTCACGCTCGAAGGCGCGACGGAAGGAGGCTTTGGCCTCGGGATAGCCCCCGACCCGATCACGGATGTCGTCCGCGGTGAGTGGGATCTCCGTGTCGAGGAGCGCAGCGGTGAGGTTGAGCAACCGTTCGAGCTTGTCCATCTCGTCAGTACCTAGAGCGAGGCGATCAGCTTCTCGACCCGCTCGTCGTGGGCCTTGAACGGGTCTTTGCACAACACGGTGCGTTGGGCCTGGTCGTTGAGTTTCAGATGGACCCAATCGACGGTGTAGTCGCGCTTGCGTTCCTTGGCCCGCTTGATGAATTCCCCGCGCAGACGGGCCCGGGTGGTCTCCGGCGGGTTCTCCACGGCGTGGGAGATCTCCGCGTCGGTGACGATTCGCTCGACCATCCCACGCTTCTGCATCCGATAGAAGAGGCCGCGCTCTCGATTGACGTCGTGGTACTGCAGGTCGACGAGCGCGACGCGTGCGTCGGCCAGGCTCAGGTCGTGACGCTCTCGGTAGCTCTCGATCAACTTGTGTTTGATGACCCAGTCGATCTCCTTGTCGAGCTTCAGCGGATCGTCCTCGATGGTCGTGAGGCAGTACTCCCACATGTCGAGCGCCTGCTTCTCCTCAGGAGACAGCTCGTGGCGCTCGGCGAATCGGATGGCCCGGTTCAGGTACTCGCTCTGGATATCGAGCGCCGACACCTCGCGACCGTTCGCCAGACGTACCCGTCGGGTGCAGGTCATGTCATGGGAGATCTCACGGATGGCCCGGATCGGATTCTCGAGGGTCATGTCGCGCAGGACGACCTGGGGTTCCTCGAGCATCCGCAACATCAATGACGCGGCGCCCACCTTCAAGAAGTTGGTGTACTCGCTCATGTTGGAGTCGCCGACGATCACGTGAAGCCTGCGGTATCGCTCGGCGTCGGCGTGGGGTTCGTCACGCGTGTTGATGATCGGACGGCTGCGGGTCGTGGCGGACGACACGCCCTCCCAGATGTGCTCGGCGCGCTGGCTCACGCAATACATCGCCCCGCGAGCCGTTTGGAGGACTTTCCCCGCCCCCGCATAGATCTGGCGACTGACGAGGAAGGGGATCAACACCTCGGCATACGAGCTGAAGTCGTCGCGGCGGCTGGTGCAGTAGTTCTCGTGACAGCCGTAGCTGTTGCCCGCGGAGTCGGTGTTGTTCTTGAACAGGTAGATGTCGCCGTGGACCCCTTCGTCACCGAGTCGATCCTCGGCGCTGGTGAGCAGCTGTTCGAGGATCCGCTCCCCCGCCTTGTCGTGTACGACCAGGTCGTACACGGAGTCACACTCCGGCGTGGCGTACTCGGGATGTGAGCCGACATCGAGGTAGAGGCGGGCACCATTGCCGAGGAAGACGTTGCTGCTCCGCCCCCACGACACCACTCGGCGGAACAGATAGCGGGCCACCTCGTCGGGGCTGAGGCGGCGCTGGCCGCGCAGAGTACAGGTGACGCCGTATTCGTTCTCGATTCCGAAGATCCGTCGCTGCACGACGACAACCTAACGGCCGTCGGCGCCCAGTGGGGTCAGGGTTGCCGAGTCGCTCAGGCGAGCAGGCCCGAGATCTCGTCGTCGGTGAGGCGCCGAAACGCCCGTCGGCCGTTGCCCCGCTCGAGGACGGCGACCTCGAGGGATTCGGCGCCGAGCTCGCGATCATCGCCGGCGAGGGCTCCTACGGCCCGCTGCAGGCCTTCCTGCAGCGTCGGCGAGCCGTCGAGGTCTCCGAACCGGCCGCCGATGGTGTCGGTCTCGCCGCCGAGCACGACGGACATGTCCTCGTCCATCACCGTACCGTCGTAGAGGATGTGGAACAGCTGGTCCTCGGAGCCATCCTCGGCGTGGCCGATCTCGGCGACGAGGATCTCGACCTCCATGGGCTTCATCTCGTGGGTGAAGACCTGGCCCAGGCTCTGGGCGTACTGGTTCGCCAAGCTGCGGGCGTCGACGTCCTCGCGGCTGAAGGCGTACCCCTTCATGTCCGCGTGGCGGACACCCGCGATCCGGAGCTGGTCGAACTCGTTGTACTTGCCGACACCTGCGAACGCGATGCGATCGTAGATCTCGCTCACCTTGCGCAGCGTGGACGAGGTGTTCTCCGCACAGATGGCGATGCCCTGATCGAACCGGAAGGCGATGAGACTGCGGCCGCGGGCGATGCCCTTTCGGGCGTAGTCGGCGCGGTCCTTCATGACCTGCTCGGGAGCGACGTAGAACGGCATGTTCATGGTGGGCTCCTAGTTCCGGCGACGATCGATGAGCGCGGCGGTGCGCTGGGCGAGATCGTCGTCATCGATGCGGTCATAGCCGGACGCGGAGATCGTGGCGATGACGGGGTAGATCCCCCGGATCGGATCGGGGCCGCCGGTGGCGGAGTCCTCGTCGGCTGCCTCGAACAGTGCCTCGATGGCGAGATCGATGACGGTGCCGGTGTCCATGTCGTCGGTGTAGCCCAGCTTGACCACGGTGCCCGCGTGCAGACTGCCGGAGCCGGTGCTGGCGTGGTCGGTCTCCTCGTAGCGGCCGCCGGTGATGTCGAACTCGAAGAGACGGCCCCCGCCGCGTTTGAGATCGAAGCCGGCGAAGATCGGCACGACCGCCATGCCCTGCATCGCAGCGGGCAGGTTGCCCCGGATCATCTGGCTGAGCTGGTTGGCCTTGCCCTCGAGGCTGAGGGAGGTGCCTTCGACCTTCTCGTAGTGCTCCAGCTGGAGCTGGAACAGTCGCACCATCTCGACCGCGGGTCCGGCGGCGCCGGCGATGGCGACACCGCTGTGTCGATCAGCCGGGAACACCTTCTCGATGGACCGGTGGCTGATCAGGTGGCCGGACGTGGCACGGCGATCGCCGGCGAGCAGAACGCCGTCGGCGTAGCGAATGGCGACGCAGGTGGTGCCGTGGCGGTAGTCCTCGACCGGGACCGAGCCGTCGACCGTCACCATCTGGTCGAAGCCATTGCGCCGCAGCAGTTCGGTAAAACGTGGACCCGGGTCGTCCTGGGCACGAAACAGCGGCAGGTTCATGTGCCTACTGTCCGCCCTTCTGGATGTAGCTCTTCACGAAATCCTCGGCGTTGGTCTCGAGGACCTCGTCGATCTCGTCGAGCAGGTCATCCAGCTCGGCCTTGATCTCCTCGCCGCGCTCGGACGCGGCGGGTGCTTCGGTGGTCTCGGACTCACGCTCTGCGGGAGCGGGCTTGCGAACTTGCTCACGTTCAGCCATGTGTGTCTCCGATTCTCGGTTCCTAGCTTCCCAGTCGGCGGAGAAGCTCCACCGCTGAGTCGCACTCGTCGAACAACGTACCCACGTGTGCGGCCGTACCGCGCATCGGTTCCATCATGGGCACCCTCCTCAGGCTCTCGGCCCCGACGTCGAAGACCAGCGAGTCCCAGTTCGCGGCAACGACCTGCTCGGGGAAGTGCGCGACGCACTTCCCTCGGAAGTACGCCCTGGTGTCGGCCGGCGGCTCCGTCATGGCGAGGCGAGCCTCGTCGTCGGACACCAGTGTCTCGAGCCCGACGCGCCATGCCAGGCCCTTGCCGGGGCGCATGTCGCCGTACTGGATGTCCATGGCGCGAAGGCGGGCGTCGTCCCAGTCGAGTCCGTGACGTTCCCGGTAGCCCTCGAGAAGGCGGAACTTCGCCACCCAGTCGAGCTGGTCCGAGAGTTCCATCGGATCTCGTTCGAGTGTGCCGAGGACCTGCTCCCAGCGTTGCAGCACCATGTCGGCCACGGGTCCACCCACGAGGTCGGTGCCCCTTTCCTCGACCCATTTCCGGGCCAGGTCGAAGAGTTCCCATTGCACCTCGAGTGCGGTGATCGTGGTGCCATCGGCGAGCGGTAGTGGCTCGCGCAGGCTCATGTCGTGCGACACGTGGCGCATCGATGCGACGGGGGCCGCGAATTCGATTTCGCGCGGAAACGCGTCGTCCTCGATCAGCGCCAGCACGAGTGCGGTTGTGCCGACTTTGAGGAAGTTCGAGATCTGCGACGGATTGGCATCGCCGACGATCACGTGGAGTCGTCGATACTTGCGTGCATCGGCGTGGGGCTCGTCGCGGGTATTGATGATCGGCCGCTTCAGCGTCGTCTCCAACCCCACCTCCTCCTCGAAGAAGTCGGCGCGCTGGGTCAGCTGGAATGGGACTTCATCGGTTCGCTGCCCGGGGAGTTCGGCGCCGACCTTGCCGGCACCGGTGTAGATCTGGCGGGTGATGAAGTGGCTCGTGCAGTGCTTGACGATGCGCCCGAAAGGCGTGGAGCGGTCGACCAGATAGTTCTCGTGGCAACCGTAGGAGTTGCCTTTGCCGTCCGAGTTGTCCTTGTAGAGGATGATCTCCTGCCCGTCGGGGAGCATCCGGTTGGCGGCCTCCATGGATGCCTGGGCGATCAGCTCCGCGGCGCGGTCATAGCGCACGACGCTCAGCGCGTCACCACATTCGGGCGTGGAGAGTTCCGGGTGGGCGTGGTCGACGTAGTACCGCGCCCCGTTGGTGAGAACCGCGTTGACGAGGTGGGTCTCGACCTCTGGCGCGAGCGCTCCCATCGGTGCGTACCCGCGGGCATCCATGTCGGGTGACTCGTCGGTGAAGTCCCAGACGATGACGTCGGAGCGTGAGGCGGTGCGGTAGCCGGCCGCGGCGAGGTACGCGTTGATCACGACCGATGAGGCCGTGATCGGGTTGGGTTCGTCAGTTCCGCGGTGAACGATCCCGTACTCGGTCTCGATCCCGATGGTCTTCGCAATAGCCATCGCGAGCGACCTTACACAGTTGGCGATGGTTGCCAAGTAACGCTGGGGTCTGTCCCCAGCGTTACTTGCTCAGAGGATCTGGCTGAGGAAGAGCTTGGTGCGATCTTCGGTGGGGTTGGTGAAGAAGTGTTCGGGGGTGCCGACCTCCACGATCTGGCCTTCCTCCATGAAGATGATCCGATCGGCGACCTCGCGGGCGAATCCCATCTCGTGGGTCACGACCATCATCGTCATGCCGGACTGCGCGAGCGTCTTCATGACGTCGAGCACTTCCTTGATCATCTCGGGGTCGAGCGCTGATGTCGGCTCGTCGAACAGCATGATCCGCGGCTCCATGGCGAGCGCGCGGGCGATGGCCACACGCTGCTGCTGACCACCCGACAGCTGGCCCGGGTACTTCTCGGCCTGCTCGGGAATCCCGACTCGCTCGAGCAGCTCTCGGGCAAGCCGTTCGGCTTCGGCCTTCGGCCGCTTGCGAACCCAGATCGGGGCCAGGCTGATGTTGTCGAGCACGGAGAGGTGCGGGAACAGGTTGAACTGCTGGAACACCATGCCGACCTCGGAGCGGATCTTCTCGACGTTCCTGGTGTCGTTGGTGAGCTCGACCCCATCGACGATGATGCGACCGCCCTGATGTTGTTCGAGGCGGTTGATGCAGCGAATCCACGTGGACTTGCCAGAGCCGGAGGGCCCGAGCACGACCACGACCTCCTGCTCCTTGATGGTGGCCGAGACGCCCTTCAGGGCCTGGAAGTCGCCGTACCACTTGTCGACGCCGTCGCAGACGATGATGTCGTCGCGGGCGGCGAGCTCGTCGCTCACCGCCGCGGTCGCGTCGCTGAAGCTCATGATGGGTACCTCTTGGTGTCGTCGGCGCAGTTCGCGCCGGTCGTGCGGTGGTCGGAGTGTGGTTGGATCGATGGAGCGGGGCTGGGTTGGGCGGAGGCGGATGTACGCATCAGTGTTCTCCCACGCCGAGATGCTTCTCCAGGCGTTGGCTGAACTTCGACATGCAGTAAGAGGCAATCCAGTAGATCATGCAGACGAAGAGCAGGCCTTCCATCTTCACACCGAGGAACTGGGTCTGCCCCGGGATCACCGAGTTGGCCACTCGCAGGAAGTCCATGATGCCGATGATCATCAGCAGTGACGTCTCCTTGAACGTGGAGATGGTGGCACCGACCAGCACGGGGATCGAGACCCGGAGTGCCTGGGGCAGGACGATGAATCCCGTGCGCTGGACCGTGGTGAGGCCGAGGGCGTCGGATGCCTCGTACTGACCGCGACGCACCGCCTGCAAACCGCCGCGGATGTTCTCGGCCAGATAGGCGGCGGAGAACAACGAGAAGCCGAGGCCGGCGGACGCCAGTTTCGTGATCTCCATGCCCTCGGGCAGGAAGATGTTGAAGAACACCGAGAAGAAGAAGAGGATCGTGATGAATGGCACCCCTCGGACCGTCTCGATGTAGATCGTCGACAGCACCCGGAAGATCGGCAACGTCGACGTTCGTCCCAGGGCGAACAGGATGCCCAGCGGGAACGAGAAGATCATCGTGAACGTGGCGATGTAGACCGTCACCAGGAAGCCACCCACGAACTCGTCCGGCGCATCGACCGTGGATGGCGTGTTCATCATCGTGACCATGTAGTGCACGATCACCATCATCACGGTCCACCCGAGCACGAGTTTCAACCGCTGCTTTCGCTCACCCGCGAAGTTGTGGGCGGCCAACGCCACCAATGCGAGCAGGAGGAAGCTGATGCGCGCCTTCTGCAGCATGGCGTACCAACCGAAGAACGCCGCGACCCAGTTGAAGACCGCGACACCGAGGAGGAGGACACCGACGAGTCGCCCGATCTCGCCGAGGTCCGGCTTGGTGAGCAGGTAGAGCACCGCGCCTCCACCGACGATGAACGCTGCCGCCATCGGGATGTCGGTGGACCACACATGGGCCCAGTCGAGGGCGGGGTCGCGCAAGATCACCCAGAATGTGACGAACGGGGCCAACAACCAGGAGAAGTTCACTGTTGAGCGCACGGCACCGGCGCGATCGGTGGCGGCCACTCGTCGTCCCAACACGTAGGCGCCCGTGAGAACCAACCACATGATGGTCCATGGCAGCTTGGCCGAGTCGTTGACCGTTCGGCCGGGCTCGATGATGTCCCCCTGTTCGCCGTAGTTGCCCCAGTGGAACCACCAGAGGGTGGAGACCAAGAGGGCGAGCGCACCGAGTGTGAACGGGACGGCCCCGACGAACGTCGTTCGCCGACGGAGGTCGTCCAGGCCCCACCACATGGCCAGACCGATGCCGAGAAGGGCCAGGCCGATGAGCCACCACCACCCTCGGTCGGCGAGGGCGGTGCCATAACTCTCGCGGACCGGCTGGAATCGGTCGTCGAGCAGCACCTCGCCGTCGGCGGTGCGCTGGGCGTGAGGTTGGGTCAGCAGGATTCCGCCGAGCACGGCGCCGCCCCACGTCATGGCCCAGATAATGATCCGCTTGAGCGAGAGGCCTCGCCCGGTCATGCGGCTCATGCCGAGGGACATCCCGGCCAGCACCAACACGATGCCGAGCGTCACCCAGATCCGACCGTACTGGCTGCTGGGGTAGGTGAAGGTGAAGAGGGCGCGCATGTTCACGCGCACCGCATCCCACTCACGCTCGTGGCTGAACGCCCAGTTCAACAGGCTGCGGTAGACCCAGACGCCGAACAACCCGAACACGATGGTCAGGACGGTGTTCAGGATCGACGAGAAGAGGTTGACCTTCAACCACTCCAGCGGCGGAAGGCTGGGCTCGTCGGGCCGGCCGCCGCTGTCGTCGGCCTCGCGCTCGTCGGCCTGCTTGATGAGCTCGCCGGTGCCGCCCCGGAGGTGTTCCATCTCGCTCATCTCAGCGCTCCACGATCTTGAGACGGACATTGAAGAAGTTGACGACCACACTGATCGTCAACGAACACGCGAGGTAGAAAAGCATCCAGATGATGAAGACCTCGAGGCTTCGCCCGGTCTGGTTGAAGATCGTCTGGCCCACCTGGACGACGTCGGTGTAGCCCACGGCGATCGCGAGCGACGTGTTCTTGGTGAGGTTCAGATACTGGTTGCCGAGCGGCGGCAGGCTGACCCGGAACGCCTGCGGCAGAACGACGCGCCGAAGCATGGTCGAGCGCCGAAGGCCGATGGCCTGGGCGGCCTCGGTCTGGCCCTTGGGCACGGCCAGGATGCCGCCGCGGACAATCTCCGCGATGAACGCCGCCGTGTAGAGGACGACCCCGAAGAAGACCGCGGCGAAACCCTGTGTGAGGTTCAGGCCCGACGACCCCATGTTGGCGAAGTTCCCGAGCTTCTCGATGTCGGGCATGCTCACGTTGATCGGGGGATGGTCGAGGACGCTGCCCCTGCCGTCACCGAACTTGTTCGCCAGAACGTCGAAGAGGTCGCGGCTGGACTGGATCAGCCAACTGGACAGACCAGGCCACAACACGAGGAACACGAAACCGGCGGCGGCGGCGATGACGCCGGCGAAGATGACGCGGAACCAGTCGTCGTCGGTCAGCTTCGCTGCGCCACCGGGTGTTCGACGGGCGTCGAAGAAGCGCTTGATCCACCAGGCCGCGATCGAGACCGAGACGATGGAGAGGAGGACCTGGACGAGTACCTCCGGCGTCCCGTCGATCAGATCGCGGATCGGGGCGAAGATCGCGTCGCCGACCCAGCCGAAGATCGGGTGGGTGAACCAGCCGACGACAGCGAATGCGAGCAGAACGCCGAAGGCGCTCAGGACGGGGTAGGTCACCTGGCCGGTCTCGTCCTGCACCTCGTGGCGCTTCTTCGAAACCCAGCGGGCGGCCGCGAGGCCGATCGCCACGATGATCATCCACTGGTAGAAGCCATCGTCGATGTGGATCCGCGGGATCGATATGCCCTTGTTGGAGATGTGGAGCACCCCGTTGATCGGCCCCTGGGTGACGTCGCCGGTGATCGGGTCGAGGTCCCCGCCGAACCCGGGAAAGACGGTGGCGATCGTGACGAAGAACAAGATGATGTGGACGAGCAGCGGGATGTTCCGCATGTACTCGATGAATGCGCTGGCGAGCTTCGCCACCAAGAAGTTGCTCGACAGTCGACCGATCCCGATCAGCGTGCCCAGGATCGAGGCCAGGATGATGCCGGCGACCGACATCCGGATCGTGTTGACCATGCCGACCCAGAGCGCCCGGCCGCTGGTGGCGGGATCGGTGTCGATTCCTTCGCCCAACGCGATGTCGGGGTCGACATCGAGGAAGTTGAAGCCGGTCTGGATGGACTTGGCCTGGAGGTTGTCGCCCGCCTCACGGGCCAAGAAGATGACCGCGAAGAGAACCGCCGCAAGGGCGGCAACCTGCATCAGCCATTTGACGACGGTCGCATCCCGATAGAACGGCGGCTTGGCGGTCGCCGCGGCATGAAGCGATGGTTGCGTGTCGGTCACCGAGTAGTCCCCCCAGACGACTCTGCTCTTGCGATTCGAGGGCAGTCGGCTCGCGCCTGCCCGAGTACAACTCGGCGGTCAGCCGTCACGGGGTCGACGAACCGGAGAGATGCACCCCGGGTCGGGCCAGGCCCGACCCGGGGACTACATCAATTGGTTTGTGTGATCAGCGGGCGGGCGGCGGGTACATCAGACCGCCGTTGGTCCACAGATCGTTGACGGAGCCGGGAAGTGTCAGGCCCAGCGCGGCGAGGTGCCGGTCCCACAGGTCGGAGTAGCTACCGACCTGCTTGATCACCTGGTAGAAGGCATCGGGAGCCAGGCCCATGGCCGACTGGACTTCGCCCTCGCCGCCGAGCAGACGGCCGAGCTCACCCTCAGAGCCGACGAAGTCGTCGACGTTGCCCTGGTTCACGCCGTACTCGTCAGCGATGAGCATGGCGTAGACGGTCCAGTTGACCGCGTCGGCGAAGCGCGACTGGTTCTGACCGTAGGTCGGGCCGAGCGGCTCCTTCGAGATCGGCTGACCCGGGAAGATCACCCATTCCTGATCGGCCGGCTGCTGTTCAGCCTTGCGACCGACGAGGCCCGAACCGTCCGTGGTGATGACGTCGCATGCACCCTCGATGAAGTTCTGGCTGACGATGTCGAAGTCCTCGAACGTGTTGAGCGTGATGGTGATGCCCAGCTGTTCGGCGGCCTCGGCGATGTTCTTCTCGGTGGTGGTACCGGCGTTCGTGCACACCACGGCGCCGTCGATGTCGGCCACGGTGCTACCGGACGAGAAACCGTCGCCCACACGGGCCATCAGCTGCTGACCGTCGTAGTAGGTGGTGGGACCGAAGTCCATGCCGACGTCGGAGTCACGGCTCTGCGTGAACGTCGTGTTGCGGTGAAGCAGGTCGACCTGACCCGTCTGAACTGCGGTGAAACGCTCAGCGGCGGTGAGGCCGTGCATGTCGAGGGCGTTGGCGTCGCCGAGGATGGCGGCGGCGGTTGCGCGACAGAAGTCGGCATCGAAGCCCTGGTAGATGCCGTCGGAGTCCTGCACGGCGAAGCCGATCGAAACCGTGGAGACACCACAGTTCAGCGAGCCGCGGTCCTGGATCTCGTCGAGCAGGTCGGTTTCACCCTGCGTCGCGTCGACCGTGTCCTCGGCGTCGCCGGTGTCACCGGCGTCGTCGCTGCTGCTGTCGTCGTCACCGCAGGCGGTGGCGACGAGCGTGAACCCAAGCAGCACTGCGAGCAGCTTGAGTAGGAGATGATTACGCATTTGGATTTTTCCTCCAGTAGAGCCCGATGCGCTTCCTCCAGACGGAACGCACGAGCGGACCGCGACACTACACACGCGACCTCCTGTACTCCAGTGTTCGGCGAAAAAGTCTCAGCCCGTGGCTAAGACGGAGGGCCGCCTAGAGGTACTGGCCGGTGGCGACGGAGTCGATCGACTTGCCGCCCTTGGCATCGTCATCGGAGGTGATGAGGGTGCGGACGTACACGATCCTCTCGCCCTTCTTACCCGAGATCTTCGCCCAGTCATCCGGGTTGGTCGTGTTGGGGAGATCCTCGTGCTCCTTGAACTCCTGGCGGATGGAGGCCAGTAGATCTTCGGTGCGGATGCCCCGGGTGCCCTCGGCGATCTCCCGCTTGATGGCGAGCTTCTTCGCACGGCGCACGACGTTCTCGATCATGGCGCCCGACGAGAAGTCCTTGAAGTACATGACCTCTTTGTCGCCGTTCTGGTACGTGACCTCGAGGAAGCGGTTGGCGTCGTCATCGCGGTACATCTCGCGGACCGTGTCCTCGATCATGAACTGGACGGCCTTGTCGACGTCTCCCCCGCCGATGCCCTCGACCATCTCCGGATCGATCGGCACGGCCGACGTGAGGTAGCGGCCGAAAATGGACGAAGCCGCTTCGACGTCGGGACGCTCGATCTTGATTTTCACGTCGAGTCGGCCAGGACGCAGGATGGCCGGATCGATGAGGTCCTCCCGGTTCGATGCGCCGATCACGATGACGTTGCGAAGTGTCTCGACGCCGTCGATCTCCGCGAGCAGCTGCGGCACGATCGTGGACTCGATGTCGGAGGAGATGCCCGACCCGCGCGTGCGGAAGAGCGACTCCATCTCATCGAAGAAGACGATGACGGGCCAACCCTCTTCGCTCTTCTCGCGCGCTCGCTGGAACACGAGGCGGATCTGGCGCTCGGTCTCACCGACGTACTTGTTGAGCAGTTCCGGACCCTTGATGTTGAGGAAGAAGCTGCGAGCCTCGCGGTCACCGGAGACTTCCGCGACCTTCTTGGCCAGGCTGTTCGCCACCGCCTTCGCGATCAGCGTCTTGCCGCAACCGGGAGGACCGTAGAGAAGGATGCCCTTGGGCGCCGGGAGGTCGTACTCCGCGAACAGCGATTGGTGGACGAACGGGAGCTCGACCGCGTCGGTGATCTGTTCGATCTGGTAGTCGAGGCCGCCGACGTCGTTGTAGCTGACGTCGGGTACCTCTTCGAGCACGAGGTCCTCCACCTCGGGTCGAGGAAGGCGCTCGAGTACGACGCCGGCCCGCGGATCGATGAGAAGGGTGTCGCCACTTCGCAATGGTTGGCTCAGAACGGCTTCGCCCAGATCGACCACTCGTTCCTCGTCGGCTCGGCCGACGATCATGGCGCGATCGCCCTCGGGCAGGATCTCCTTGAGAGTGGCGATCTCGCCGGTGCGATCCGGGTTGCGGGCCAACACCACGTTGAACGACTCGTTGAGCACGACCTCCTGGCCGCGCTCGAGCGAGCCGGCGAGATCCGGTTGTACTGCCACCCGCATCTTGCGGCCGCCGGCGTGGACATCGACGGTGCCGTCGTCGTTCGCGCCGACCACGGTGCCGTAGCCCGAAGGCGGCTGGGTGAGCTTGTCGACCTCGTCCCGCAATGTCGCGATGTGCTCGCGCGCTTCGCGAAGGGTGTAGGTGAGCTTCTCGTTCTGCGACACCGCCTGGGCGAGCTGGCCCTTCGTCTCGAGGAGTCGTTCCTCGAGGGTGCGGACGCGTTTGGGTGAATCCTGGAGCCGTCGGCGCAGCGCGGAGACCTCGTCTTCGAGTTCGGCCGCCACCATGCGGAGACGATTGATCTCGTCGGTTGCGCTCTGGTCGTCCATGGAGGACCTCCCGATCTCGGCTGCCGCGACACCATAGACCCGACAGCACTTCTCCAGTCGGACGGATTCGGCGATTCGATAGGGCATCCACGCTCCGTGGCCGTTGATACCCATGTCCTTCATTTCGGCGGTTACACTGCCGATCGAATCCAGGAGCCCATGAGGGCATCCCCCGAGCAAGGAAACGACATGAAGGTTTGGATCGATCAGGATCTCTGCACCGGTGACGGCCTCTGTGAAGAAATCGCCCCCGACGTCTTCACCCTGCTCGACGATGGCTTGGCCTACGTCAAGGAAGGCGACAAGATCTTCTCGGATCCCGGCGGCCCCGAGGGCCTCGCCGTGATCCCCGCCGGGCAGGAAGAGGCGACCATCGAGTCAGCCGAAGAGTGCCCCGGCGAGTGCATCTTCATCGAAGTCTGACACTCACCAACAGAATCTGATCGAAGGGAGGGCGTCGCGCCCTCCCTTCGTCGCGTGCGGCCTCCGGTGGCGGGAGGGCGCGCTCAGGCCGGCTTCGTGCCGACGGTCCTCGTCAGCGTTCCTCTGATGAACTCGACGTTGTGCACATCGGCGAAGCCGGCGGACTCGAAGTAGCCGATGCATTCGGTACTGGTGTGGGCCCGCCCCCCGCTGCCGTAGAGCACTTCGGCCATGCCCCACATCGCAGCGTCCACGGGCCCGACGCCATCAGCATTCAAGGTCTCGCCCACCAGGTGCATCTCGCCCCCTGGTTCGAGTGCATCGAACGTCTTCTGGACGACGAGTTGGATCCGCTCGGCGTCGTAGATCGGGAGGTTGGATGCCATCACGGCTACGTCACAACCCGTCGGGAGCGGATCGGCGATGAAGTCTCCCCCGACGGTGTCGACCAAATCACTGACGCCGTTCTGCTCGAGATACTCCTGCGTCACCACGGTGACCGGCGGCAGGTCGAGGACTGTCGCCCGGAGTCCTTCGAACGTCTTCACCGCGTTGATCGAGTATGCGCCGGAGCCACCGCCGAGGTCGAGGAGGTGTCGTCGACCGGTGAGGTCGACGTGGCGACAGAAACGCCGCCCCGCACCCATTCCGATGCTGTAGGTCGCGGCGTGATAGCGGCGAGCCCGCTCGACCGTCATGTCGGAGTAGATCCCGAGGGTGGCGGGGGGCTCGAGATCCCGCAGCGACTCAGTGAGGTCGAACCAGTCACCGGTTTCGCGCCTCGTGAACGTCATCCATGCCCCCGCGTAGCGATCGCTCGTGCTGACGAGGTACTTCTCGCAGTCAGCGGCATTTCGGACGCGCGATGGGCCATTGCCGGAAGTGTCATCGGGTTCGAGCAGCCCGAGAGCCAGGCACACCACGACCAGCCGTTCAGCGTTGAGCATCGTGATACTCATCGCGTCGGCGAGTGCGTCGATGTCGGTCGCACCCTGGGAGACGTGGCTGAAGAGATCGAGGTCGATGGCGGCGTAGAAGACGGCCGTCTCCGTGTAGCCCCGCGCCAGATGTTGCAGTCGGGTCGTGTCCACTCGTGTCGGGGTGTCAGTCATGCGGTGAGTGTCGCAGTGATCGGATCGGTCGGCCAGCGCCGATGCCTCGTGTTCGGATTGCCGAACGATGCCGTGGGACCTTCGGCCCTGGCCCTACTTACGGTGTATGTTCAGAGTCGAGCCAAGAATGTGAGACGACTGCATCACTGACACCAAGAACAACTGAACCCAAGAGGAGCCGCCCATGCCCATCTCTGCCGAGGTACTCGAGAAGTATCCGAACCTGCCAGAGCACAATCCCATGGGCGTCGAGCTCGATTGGGCGTGGCTGGCCGGGCACAAGAGCGAATGGGGCGTCAACCCGAAGCCGAGCCCCCGCGGTCTGACGATGATGGACATCGCCGTGGGCTCCTACGGTGAGGTCCCCGATCATCCCCGCCATCGGGCCATGGCCGCTCGTGGTGCGGACATCGCCGAGGACACCCCGGACATGGGGTACATCCTGAACAACAAGAGCGACGTGTGGGCCTCGAACGTGAGCGAACTGTACGAGGAGGCGGTCGCCCGACAGTGGTCCGCCACCCGCGACATCCCGTGGAACCAACTCGAAGAGATCTCGCCTGACCTCGAGCACGCCATGTGTCAGTTGTGCACGACGCTCTCCGAGATCGAGATGATCGCCTCTGACCTCCCCGCCAAGTGGATGTGGCGCATGAACCACGAGTTCCTCGAGGCGAAGATGTTCCTCTGCACCCAGATCATGGACGAGGCCCGTCACTCGGAGGTCTTCCGCAAGCGGGCGCTGGCCAACGGTGGCGGGCTCCTCAAATCGCGAGCGCTGACCGAGACGCTGCTCCGGTCGATCATCGAAGCCAAGACCTACACCCAGGCAACCGCACTCCTGCACCTCCTGGGCGAGGGTTTCATCCTCGACCTGTTCCGGCAGGGCGAGGCGATCGCTCCGACCGAGGTCGAGAAGCGGATCTTCCGCATGACCATGCAGGACGAAGCCCGCCACGTCGCCTACGGCACGATGCACATCCGTCACGCAGTCGACAATGATCCGGACGTGGCCGAGGAGATTCACGAGGCCCTGGACCATGGTGAGTTCGCACTGGTGCAGCTGGGATCCGCCCCGGACATGTCGACCGCACTGGCCATGCTCCTCGCCGGCGGGGCCGACAAGATCGAAGAGGTCGGTTTCCCGCTCCAGCGACAACTCTCGATCAACCAGTTCACCTCGTACCTCGCGAGATGTGAGCGAGCGGGGGTCAGCCGACTCGATCGGACCACGTTGCCGCTCGCGGAGATGGGCATCGACATCGAGCAGCTTCGAAAGGGTGTGGCGCAGTCATGAGAATCGACTCGATCCAATTCTGGGATGTGCTCGCCTCGCGCATGAACGACGATCCCAATCGCTACGAGCTCCTCGGGGATCTCGATCTCGAACTCGCGGTCGTCATGGTGTCCGATGAGGGCGCCTTTCGTATCCAGCTCGGCTTCCACGGCATCCGTTGCGAGACCGTTGCCGAGATCGAGGAAGGAGCGGAGCAGGCGGCGGAATGCTGGCTGCAGGGCCCCCTCGACCACTGGCAGGCGATGTTCAGCGACATCGCCACCAACGGCCAGGCAACGGGGCCGTGGACGCTCAACACCCTCACCATCATGGGAGACATGATCCAGCTCAAGGCCGGTGACCCCATGGGATGGGACAAGTTCCACCGTTTCAATCAAACACTGCAGGACTTCGTCGATGCGGCATCGGTTGTCCTCGCGCCAGACGATTCCGAGAACAGAGAGGTCTCCAATGTCGGTTCCTGATTGTCCGAACTGTGGCGAACCCGTCACCAAGATCCTCGACCTGGCCTACGGCTACTGGGAATGGGACGACGCGGCCGAGAAGTACGAACATCGCACCTGCTCGTCGCGAGTGGATGTGGCGCCATGGGTTCACCATGGGTGCATGGGCGAACTCCGCGAGATGCATCCCCAGGATTCCCATACGGCGGTTCCCGGATGACGATGAAGGTCCTGGACGATGTCTGCATCGGCTGTGGCGCTTGTGACTACTCATGTCCCAACGGCGCGCTGTACAAGACGGACTCGTTCCTCGGCCTCTTCGCCATCGACCCCTACCGCTGCGACTCGTGCGGTGACTGCCTGCCGAAATGCCCGGTGGTGGCCATCGTGCCCGACCCGGAGTGGGTGGTCTGCCACGGGCGTGGTTGTCCGCTGAGTTCGACCCGCCTGGGCATGGTGGAGTGCAACATCTTCAGCGATCAGTGCGACGGGTGCGGCGGGCCGTTGTGGCGCGACAGCAGCGAGGAGTGGGGCTGTCCGCGCTGCGACGGGCAACGCAAGGTCGGTTGCCCGAAGCTGAACATGTTCGACCGGGTCCCGGTCCCCGATCCGATGGTGGGCGCGGACTGGACGTGACGCTCGCGCGAGCCTGACCCCGGCCGCCCCCGTTGGGTAGTGTCGTGCCGATGCAGCTCACCGACATGCCCGCGACGGCCGACGAGTTCCTGCGCCAGACACGCATCGGCACGCTCGTGCACGCTGCCGAGCCATGGCCGAACGCGGTGCCCGTCTGGTACGAGTGGACGGGCACCGAGGTGCTGCTTTTCACCCGCGGCGATCGGCCCAAGGTTCGCCGGCTTCGTGAGGACCCGCGTGTGTCGCTCGCCGTCTCGGCGGAGGTCGCCGAAGTCCCCTACTGGGTCGCGATCGAAGGCACGGCCACGCTCGACGGAGATGCCGGAGCGCTCGTCGAGCGGCTGTGCGACAAGTACTGCGACCTCGAGGCCGAGAGCGGGAGAGCGCTCAAGGCCGACATCATGAGCGTCGCCGACAGCGCCGTCATGGTCAGGATCAGCGCCGACCGTGTACGGCACTTTCGCTGATGAGTGAAGCCTGATGAGCGACACGTCCGACGACGGACTCACCGAGATGGACCCGCACATTGCCGCCGCGATGTCACTCGGCGGCGACGCGGAGAAGCTCCTCGACTACTACGACGCTTGGGCCGCCGATTACGACCGTGACGTCGGCGCGCTCGGCGACGACTACCGGGCCGTCGACACGATGGTCTCGTTCTTCATCGATCTCGATCTGGCGGCGCACGGTCTCGACCGACCGGACATCGAGATTCTCGACGCCGGCTGTGGCACCGGGCTCGTCGGAGTGGCCCTCGACGAACGGGGCTACACGGTGATCGATGGTGTCGATCTCTCGCCGGCCATGGTCGAACGGGCCTGCGAACGTGGCGTCTATCGGGAGCTCGTCGGCGGATTCGACCTCGCCGAACCGCCCGATGCGCGGTGGCTGGCTTCCGCCGATGTGGTCTTCGTGTGCGGCGTCTTCACGGTCGGCCATGCACCACCGGAGCTGGTCGGTGCGTGTGCGGACCTGGTCCGCCCGGGCGGCCTGTTGGTGATCACGACCCGCAAGGCGTACTTCGACGAGTCCGGGTATGCAGCGGATGTCCAGACGTTGATCGACGACGGTCGGCTCCGTCCGGTCGGCGCGGTGATGGATGGCCCGTACACCGGCGACTCGTTGGGCCATGTCTTCGCGTACGAAGTCCTCGCTGCCGCCTGAGCCTCAGCAGTCCGGCACGGTCAGCGTCGAGTCGAATCCCTCCGCGATCATGTCGGTGAGTTCGGTGGCCCGAACCGCGTAGGCCACGCCCACCCCCCTCGTCGTGGTGGCGTAGGCGATACCGACAACGGTTCCGTCCTGGTCGACCAACGCTGCGCCGCTGTCCCCCTGCTCGACGTCAGCGGCCAGCAGCCATGAGCGTCGCTCGATGCGCTCGTCGGAGCCGACCGCCTCGATCCGCACCGTGACCGGGCGATCAATGCGGAATGGAGTCGGATCCACTTCGGGACCGTCCTCCCAGCCGAACAGCGCGCCCACCGTTTGGTCCTCGGCGGTGCCCAGCGGCAGTGGATCGAGGACCATCCCGTCCACCCGAAGCAGGGCGAGGTCGCGCTCCGCATCGAAGGCCACCGGCGTGGTGACCACTCGGTCGCCGTTCGCCAGCTCCAACTCCGGCGCCGAGATCCCGAGGATGACGTGGGCGTTCGTGGCGACGAGGGTGTCGGTGACCGCGAAGCCGCTCCCCTCCGACGCTCGGCCACAGGCGATCCCCACGACCCGGTACGTCGAGCGGGCGATCTCGTCGCGCCGGGCCGCGTCGAGGCCGTCGTCGGCAGGGATCTCGCCGGGGTTCGGTGGGGACTCGAGAGGTGGCCGCGTCGACGCCGGTCCGTCGTCGCCGCCACACGCGCCGAGAAGGAGTGCCACCAGCAACGCTACTGCCACTCCTCGGATCATTCGGCGAGCAGCCGAGCGTGCGTCAGGAAGCCGGTGTGGGCGACCATGCGATGATCGGGGCGCACCGCCGTTCCCTGCACGTGCCAGCCTCGGTTGAGGACCTCCATGGTCTCGGCCATCCCGAAACACGACTCTTCGAGTGCCTCGTGGAGCTGTGAGACCTGGATGATGCTGGGCGTGTAGGCAACGAAGATCCCGCCCCGCCGCAGCGCCTTCTCCGCATGGGGCACGACCTGCCAGGGTTCGGGAAGGTCGAGCACGATTCGGTCGAGATCGGTTTCGTCGATGCCCTGATAGACGTCGCGAACCTGGGTCCGATAGCGGGCAAGTGCATCCTCGCCGAGAAAGCGGCCGACATTGTCGCGCGCCCCCTGCTCGAAATCGTCACGCAATTCGTAGCCGGTGATCTCGGCGCCGGCGCGCAACATCCCGGTCGACAGGGCACCTGAGCCGAGACCGGACTCCAGGATGCGAGCGCCCGGGAAGATGTCGGCGATCACGAGAATCGGTCCGATGTCCTTCGGGTAGACGACCTGCGCACCACGCGGCATTTTCAGGATGAAGTCAGTGATGGTGGGCCGTACCGCGATGAAGACCATTCCCCGCGTCGAGCGGTACGTCTCCCCCTCCGGGTTCCCTATCAATTCGTCGTGGGCCAGGACGCCCGAGTGCGAATGGAACTCGCCACCGTCGACCAGGTCGATCAGATACCGACGCCGTTTGCGGTCGATGAGCAGCACCGGTTCACCGGCTCGCAGATTGCCGCTGCGGTTCATGCCGCTCAGATCGGTCATCGGGACACCTTTCGGCGCCGAGTGGCTCCCATTTCGATCGGGACGGCCTCGGTGGCGCGCATGGTGAGGCTGCAGAACGCACAGACCTCGTTGGAGCACGGGGCTCCACAGTTGGAACAGGGGCTGACCGGCGCGACGTCTTCGGACTCGTCGATCGCATCGGACGGGGCGAAGCGATGCGCGGCCTGGTCGAGGAACCGGAAGTAGAAGGCGTGCTTCGCACCGGGTGAGTCGTACTCGATGTCGTTGAGCGCAGCCTTGTAGCTGAGGTGTTTGTTGCCAACGGCCATCGGACACTCGTCGACGAGATAGTCGATGCCCCGGAGCAGGCAGTAGGCGGCCGTGTCTCGCTCGGTCAGCCGCACCAGGGGCTTCACCTTCCGGGGAAAGCCGTGACGCTCGGGCAGGATCGGCAGTTGGCGGCTGAGATAGTCGGTCTGCCAGTGCAGGACGTTGCCCATCAGAACCGCGGCCTCGTCATCGAGGTTGTGACCCGTGACGACCGCGTCAAAGCCGCCGCGCCGAGCGGCCTCGTCGAACCGGTGGCGCTTGGAGAGACCACAGGCGGAGCATGGCGTGCGCTTGGCCGCTCGTGAACCGTTCGGGACATCGAACCCGTGATCACGGAGGAGGTCCTCGGTGTGCAGAGCGAGTCCGCGACTCTCGGCGAAGCGCCGGGCGTGGTCGAGTGACGTGTCGCTGTACTCGCCGATGCCGAGACCGAGATAGAAGCCGTCGGCGTCGTAGCCCAACTCGGTCAGGATGTCCCAGACCGCGAGCGAGTCCTTGCCGCCCGAGACCGCCACCAGCACGCGGTCACCGTCTGAGAGCATCGAGAACTGCTTGATCGTCTTCGCCGTCTGATCGCGACAAAGTCGCAGGAAGTGCTCTTGGCAGAAGTTGGCATTGTGGCGTCGAACATCGATGACCGCTGGTCCTCGGCAGACTTGGCACTTCATGAGTGTCGGCCGTGGTCGCCGCCGCTGATCACCGACCGGACCTCCACCCGCGCAGACGGGCTGAGCATCTTGTCGCCAGGAATCAGCCGCCCGTCCTCGATGACGAGATGTGATTCGCGGTTCAGGCCCAGGCGGCGCAGCAACACACTGACCTCCACGGGACCATCGACCTCGACCTCTCGTGTCGGATTTCGGAGGAGAACGATCACTCGGTCGAGCCGATGTGACGAATCACGAACGACTCCCCTGGCTTGAGTGACTCCGAGAACCGGATCGGCTTCTCGCCCCGCTTGGTCACCTTGCCCGACCAGCGCGCGAGGTAGCCGGCGACGAATACTGCCGTCCAGATGCGGCTTCCGCCGAGCAGGCCCTTGCGGACGCCGTTGTAGCGAACCGTGCGCTTCACATAGGCGGGCCCGAAGCGTGCGGCCATCAGATCCGCCGGATCTCGACCACGGTCGATTTCGTGGTGCCGACCCGCCGACCGATCAGGTACGCGAGCAGGAGCATCACGACCCCGCCGGCGACCGCGACCGGAATCAGTTTCTTGGTGCCCGCCTCGACCTCCTCGGTGATCTCGCCCCGGACGCTTCGCAGCGACTCGGCTATCTGATCACGAGTGATGGGCTCAGCGACGTCGTCGGCCATCAGAGGCTCCTCTTCTTGATGCGGAGACCGAGAAGACCGATCGTCACGAGAAGCGCGACCAACGTGATCAGGTAGGGCGCCCATGAAAGGTTGCCGGTGAACCGGGTGCCGGTTTCGGTCTGGAGGGCTCGCAGGAGCGCCAGCGTGAGCGACACCCCGCCGATCATCAGCAGGAGGCTTCCGACGATTCCGAATGCCAACCATCGCGGCAATGGCCGGACGGGCTCGACGAGCTCTTGCTTCGCATATGCCTTGACGAGATCGATCAGGTCACCGATCCCCTGCTTTGCAGCCATCCGTCCTCCGTGTTTCGAGGCGTCAGCCTATCGCTCACCCTCCGCGAGAGCATCGAGAAGACGCCGACGATCCTCGATCATTTCGATGGCGAGGCGCGTTCGCTCACCCGGAGCATCACACTCCAGGAGCGTGACATGGTCGAGCGCGCCGAGACCGGACCGGCCGACCAGTGTCCATGTCCGCCAGTCGGGGTCATCGGAGACGTCGACACCCGCGTGGAGGTCCACCTGGGGATAGTGACGGCGCACACTGGCGGCGAGGGCACCGAATTCCTCTTCGAGTCGGGCGCGATCGTCGTCGGTGGAGGGATCGCTGAGGTCATCTCGACGGTCAGCGACCATTGCACGCGGGTACGGGTCGTCGGGAAGCCATTCGCACACGCCCAGTCGACGCGAAGCGGCCGCAGTGAACGCCCAGCGGCCATCGGGGAACTCCTCGGCTGCGACGACACGCATGACCACGCCGACGTCGAAGCGCTGCTCGTCGCCGCCCACCTCTCGACCACGTTCGATGCCGACCACCCCGAACGCGGGGGCTTTCATGAGCTGGAGATCCTTGGCGAACTCGCGATAGCGCGGTTCGAAGATGTGGAGCGGCACGACCATCGACGGGACGATCGCGTGCTCCAGCGGGAAGATCGGCAGCGGGTACGGGGCGTCGGCTGCCGTCTCATCCCGGCCGATGGTCACCCGGCGGAAGCCGCGATTGGTGACAAGACCGGCAACTCGGGGCCGTACGGGTGCCCAGCGATCGCATCGAGAAGCGCTGCTTGCATGTCGCTGCAGTACGGGAACGGGCCCGGGGGTTCGGGTGGCTCTTCGCCTTCGGGGACGGATTCCTCGTCGACGACCAGACGTGTGGGATCGTCCACCAGCATCGAGAAGACGACGGTGTCGCCATTGTCAGCGGTGAAGTGGCCCACGAGGCCGGTGGTGGTCCCGTCACTCGACGGGAGGACGCGGAGATCGGTGACCCCCCTGGGCCTGCATGCCCTGACCTGGGTCTGATCGATCGGCGGAAGCGCTGCCGCGGCTGTCGAGTCGGTTGACTCGATGGCCGCGTGAAGCATGTCGCAGGTCGTGCGGTTGAGCTCGCTCATGCCCGATCCGTCGAACGGCTGGGTGGACACGATCTCGAATGGCAACCCCGCGGCGGTGAGGCCACCGGTGACGAGGTAGAGCGAACCGAGCAGTCGACTCGGCTCCGAACCGCTCCGGACCGAGATCTCGACGAGCAGCATCTCCGCCGTCGTCGCATCGAGGAGTGACCGGGGAAGGATCTCCTCGAGCGGAGGTGAGTCGATCACCGTGACCGTCTGGCGCTCGAGAACGCCTGGGGCATCACCGCTCCCGGGTCGATCGTCCACGTCGATGCCCGCGGCCTCGAGCCGAGCGTCGAGGAGCTCGGCCGCGGTCTCGGCGGGATCGTCGGAGCGGACGTTGAGCGTCGGGTCGACACTCGACGGCCACTCCGAGAATCCATTGTTGACGAGGAGGGCCGACAGTGGGCCGACCATGTTCGACTCGACCTGTTCGTCGGTCCAGATGCGCCGTTCGACTCCCTCGGAGTCGGTGCCGTCCTCTTGACGGTAGTCCCGCGAAATGTCCTCGTACTTGGATTCGTCACCCACGACGCCGCCGTCGATGGCGGTGACGCCGAGCGCACGGAGTTCGATCACGGTCTGACCCGCCAGTTCCGCGAAGTTCGTGAACGCACGATCGTCTCCGAAGCGATCGATGAACGGGCGGGTCGACAGCACCGGATCGCCGCCACCGATGAGGTAGATGTCGCCGTGCAGCACACCGTCCTCGTCGATGTCAGCGTCGGCCGAGATGGCAACCTCGGTGCGGAAACCGGAGCCGCCGAGTGAGTCGAGCGCCGACAGGGTGAGCAGGCGCTGCAGCGCTCCTGGCTGTATCGGTGCCGAGGTGTTGTTCTCCGCGATCGATGCGCCGTCGCGCGTGACCTTCACGCAGGTGCCGGCCGGGGCGCCGGTGAGGACGTCGGCGATCGCCTGGCTGAGGAGGTTGTCGGAGGTCGGTTCGCGCAGCCATGCGGGCGCGCGTCGTGCGCTCAGAATCGGCGTGGCGAGATCAGGGCCGGTGTCGACCGCATCGGCGACCCCGGGGTCGGCGTCGGCATCGGCGCGATCCGACATCACCACACCGCCGATCGCGACCGCGAGGATCAGTGCGGGAAGCGAGGCGCGTCGAACGTGAGGGAGGTAGCGGCGAAGCGATGTCAGGGAAGGCCGACGCATGATCAGAGAAGGCTAGGCGAGCCGCCCCGAAACTTCGCGGCGCGCGGTGGGCCGCCCGTGCATCAGGTCTCGCCCTGCCGCGGCTCGAGCGCGGCGAAGAAGAGGTCGCGCACGTGTTGCAGGCGAGCCGCCATCGCTTCTTCCCCGAGCGGGTCGCGTCCGATCAGGTCACCGATGAAGGGAACATCGCTGAAGTACGAGAGGAGGGCGCCATAGCCGGTCAAGAGCATCTGCTCCGGATCATGGCGACGGAAACGGCCTGCCTCCATCTCGCGTTCGAAGTACTCGACAGCACGGGCGAAGACGGGCTGGAGGGCCATGCCGAGTTCGATGTGGCCCGTTCCTTCCTCGGCCAGCGCCTCCCGTCTCACGATCCTGACGAAATCCGGGTTGGCCTGGAAGAAGTGGAAGCCCGCGGTGATCACGTGATCGAGCTGCTCCCACCCGTCGGCCTGCGACTCGCTGATCGCGTGCTCCACGCGCTCATACCATTCGGCGAGGGCACGTTCGAAGACCTCGCGATACATGGCCTCCTTGGTCGGGAAGTGATGCAGGAGGCTCTGGCGACGGATTCCGACCTCGTCGGCGATCACGTTCAGCGAGGTGCCGTCGAAGCCGCGCTCGGCAAAGAGATGCCGTGCTGCCACGATGATCGACTCCTTGGTGTCGCCCCCAACCACGAGTTGACCATACTGGCGCTACGGTCCGCTGGTATGCAGATCATCGCCGCCTTGTTCATCGACGAGATCGATCTTCGTCAGGTGGCAGGCCCCGCCACCCGGATCGACCTGTCGGGAATCCAGTTCAGTGCCGTCGCTCCGTCTCCCCTGCCGCTCACCTGGGCGCCGCACCTCGTGGTGATGATTCATTGCCCGACGGACGGGGCGGGCCGGGGTGTCCTGGAGGTCACGTTCCACCGCGGTGACGAACAGATCGCTCGCAATGTGCAGCCCTTCGACGTCGAACCCGGGAAGTTCACGTACCGCTTGGTGCGCGCCGAACTCGACTTCGCAGAGTACGGCACGATCGAGGCCCGCTGCCGTCTCGACCAGGGGGCAACCACCACGGTGCCCTACACCCTGCTGGCGCCACCCGCCGACGGCTGAGATGGCCTCGTTCGCGGCCGCGATCTCTCAGCACCCCGACGCCGCCGCTGCGGTTGGTGATGTCGTCGGCACCGTGCTCGAGAGCGTCGGTCACGGACCCGACACCGCCATCCTCTTCGTCTCGACGCAACACGTCGCACAGCTCGCCGACATCGTGGAGTCCGTCCGCGTCCTGCTCGCGCCGAGCGTTCTGATCGGCGCGACCGCCGACGCCTTGATCGGCGGATCCCTGGAAGCCGAGGACGGCCCCGCGATCTCGCTGTGGGCCGGCCGTCTCGGGGCCGTCGAAGGGGTGCGCCTGGAGTCGGTGTCATCGCCGGATGGAACCACCGTCGTCGGCATGCCCGATGACGCCGCCCACGGGCCTCGCACGCTGGTGCTCTTGAGCCATGCCCAGAGCTTCCCCGCCGATGCGCTGCTCCAGGCGAGCAACCGCCAGTACCCGCTACTTCGGATCGTCGGCGGTGTCGCGTCAGCGCAAGGCTCCGATCGACTCATCCTGAACGGCGAGGTTCTCCACGGTGGGGCGGTGGGCGTTCTCCTTCCGGGCGGTCTCGGGGAGCACGTGGTGGTGTCACAGGGTTGTCGACCGGTCGGTGAGCCGTACATCGTCACTGCGGCGGAGGCGAACCGGATCGACGAGCTCGGCTCGCGGTCCGCGTTGGAGCGACTGTCCGAGACGGTCGACGCGGCGGGCGAGGACGATCGCCAGCTGCTGTCACGAGGCCTACACGTCGGCCTCGCGGTCGACGAGCATTCGAGCGAATTCGGCCGCGGCGATTTCTTGATCCGGGGTGTCCTCGGGGCCGACCATGCCCGCGGTTCGATCCGAGTCGGCGCCATCACCCCGGTCGGGTCGACGGTCCAGTTCCAGGTACGCGACGCCGCGGCGGCCGACGAGGACCTGCGAGCGGCCCTGGCCGATGTCGACGCTGACGCGGCGCTCGTGTTCACCTGCAACGGCCGGGGGTCACGCCTGTTCGGCGAACCCGATCATGATGCGTCACTGGTGTCATCGGCGGTGAATGGCGGTCCTTTGGCGGGCATGTTCTGCGCCGGCGAGTTCGGCCCCGTCGCGAACCGGAACAGTGTCCACGGATTCACGGTCTCGGTGTTGGTTCTCTACGGCTGAAATCCCCAGGCGCAAAGGGCCTCACGATCCGTGACGCGCGGGTAGGGTCGCTCGGGTTTACGAGTTGGAGGACCGATGAGCGATTTCGATCAGCGCGCCGTGAGCGTGATCCGTGGGCTGGCGATGGATGCCCCCCACGCGGCACGCTCAGGCCACCAGGGAACAGCGATGTCGCTCGCCCCGCTGGCCCACGTGCTGTACAGCCGCATCATGAGCTACGACGCCGACCGGCCCGACTGGACCGACCGTGACCGATTCGTGCTCTCAGGCGGCCACGCGTCGGTCCTGCAGTACTCGTTGCTGCACCTGGCCGGCTTCGGTCTCACGCTCGATGATCTGCGTCAGTTCCGCCAATGGGGTTCCGCCACTCCCGGTCATCCCGAGGTCGGTCACACCGCCGGTGTCGAAGTCACCACGGGGCCGCTCGGCCAGGGAGTCGCCAACATGGTCGGCATGGCCATCGCTGAGGCCCAGCTGCGCACGCGCCACGGCGCAGAGATCTTCGACCACCATGTGTTCGGTCTGGCCGGCGACGGTGACCTCTCCGAGGGCATCAGTCACGAGGCCGCATCGCTCGCCGGTCATCTCGGTCTGGGCAAGATCGTCCTCTGTTACGACGACAACCACATCACGATCGACGGTGAAACCGAGCTCGCCCTCAGCGACGACGCTCCGGCCCGATTCCGTTCCTACGGTTGGCACGTCGAGGAGCTCGGCGCAGTCGGCGAGGACCTGGATGCGCTCGAGGCCGGCATCCGGCGAGCCATGGCCGTGACGGACAAGCCATCACTCGTCGTCGTCCGCACCACGATCGGATTCCCGGCCACCGAGTCGGCCGATACGCCCGGCGCTCACGGCTACGCGATCAAGGACGACGAGATCGCTGCCACCAAGGCAGTCATGGGCCTGCCCGACGAGGCCTTCCACGTCCCCGCCGATGTCACCGAGGCATATCGCGACCTCGGTCGCCGCGGCGCCGCCGACCGCGAGGCCTGGGAAGCACGCGTTGCGGCCTTCGATGGCGACCGCACCGAGCTGGAGGCCCAGTTGACCGGCACCGGGCTCCCGGGCTGGGAGGAGTCGCTCCCGTCGTTCGACGAGGGCACCTCGGTCGCCACCCGTGTCGCATCCAACGGTGTCCTGCAGGCACTCGCGGATGTGGTGCCGGGCCTCACCGGCGGCGGAGCCGACCTCACGGGCAACACCGGCACGGTCATCAAGGACCATGGCGTGTTCTCGGCGGCGGATCCGGGTGGGCGCCAGATCTACTTCGGCGTTCGTGAGCATGCCATGGGCGCAATCGCCAACGGAATGGCACTGCACGGCGGCACCATTCCGGTGGTCGGCACGTTCCTGGTGTTCGCCGACTACATGCGCGGCGCCGTCCGACTCGCGGCCTTGTCCGAGGCCCGCTCCATCTTCGTCTGGAGCCATGATTCCGTGGGCGTCGGAGAGGACGGGCCCACGCATCAACCCGTCGAGCAGGTGGCGAGTTTGCGTGCGATTCCCGGGCTGCGTGTCATCCGGCCCGCCGACGCGAACGAGACGATCGCCGCGTGGCGGATCGCCATCGAGTCCGGGGGGCCGACGGCGCTGATCCTCAGCCGCCAGAATCTCCCGGTGCTCGCGGGCACCGCTGAGGGCGACGTCGACGCGGGTGGCTACGTCCTGCACGATACCGACGATCCGCAGGTCACGCTGGTGGGTACCGGGAGCGAGGTCTCGGTGTGTGTCGAAGCCGCCGATGTGCTGGCTGATCGCGGGATATCCGCACGGGTCGTCTCGCTCCCATGCTGGGAACTCTTCGAGGCAGCCCCGGCCGCTCATCGTGACGCCGTGCTTGCGCCCGGACTCCCTTCACTCGGCGTCGAGGCCGGGATCAGCCAAGGTTGGCATCGTTGGGTCGACGACGTCGTGGCCATCGACCGCTTCGGAGCATCCGCGCCTGGTGACACCGTCATGCGCGAACTTGGGATCAATCCCGAGAACGTCGCGGCTCGCGCTGCGGCACTGCTCGCCGACTGACCGTCCCCGGAGGACCCATGACCCGCCTGCACGACCTCTATGCCCAGGAGGGTCAGAGTCCCTGGCTCGACAACATCCGCCGCGGATGGATCACCAGTGGTGAGCTGGCCGCATGGGTCGAGGGCGGGGTCAGAGGTCTCACCTCGAACCCGTCGATCTTTCAGAAGGCCATCCAGGGCTCAGCGGAGTACGACGAGGAGTTCACCGCGTCGATCGGTTCCGGGATGGACGTCGAGGCGTCGTACTGGCAGCTGGTCACATCCGACATCCGCGCAGCGTTGGGCATCCTCCGTCCGGTCTACGACCAAAGCGACGGACTCGACGGGTATGTGTCGGTCGAAGTCGACCCCGGGCTGGCTCGCAACACCGACGGCACCACCCGTGCCGCCCGCGACCTGGACGAACGCCTTGGCGAGCCCAACCTCTACGTCAAGATTCCGGCGACCGCCGAAGGCCTGCTCCCGATCCAGACGATGATCTCGGAGAAGCGTTCGATCAATGTCACCCTGATCTTCTCGCTGGAGCGCTACGCCGAGGTGATGGAGGCCTACCTCGCCGGTCTCGAGGCGGCCGAGGGCGATCTGCGCGACATCAGCTCGGTGGCATCGTTCTTCATCAGCCGCCTCGACGTCGAGGTCGATCGTCGACTCGACGCGATCGGCAGCCCCGAAGCGCTCGCGCTGCGCGGCAAGGCAGCGGTGGCGAACGGCAAGTTGGCCTATGAGCTCTTCACACGCACCTTCGCCGGCCCGCGGTGGGACGCACTCGCGGCGCGCGGCGCTCGCGTACAGCGCCCGCTCTGGGCGTCCACATCGACCAAGAACCCCGACTACCCCGACACCCTCTATGTCGACGAGTTGATCGGTCCCGACACCGTCAACACACTCCCCGACAACACCCTCGAGGCGTTCAACGATCACGGCACCGTGGCACGAACGGTCGATGTGGCCGTGGCCGAGGCAAAGGCCGTGATCGACCAGCTGGCCGCACTGGGAATCGACATGGCCGAGGTCACCCAACAACTCGAGGACGAAGGCGTCGCCGCGTTCGAGAAGAGTTTCGACGAACTGCTGGGCGTCCTGTCCGAGAAGGCCGCCACGCTCGGCTGATCGCAAATCGCGGGTGAGCGTGAGTACACTCACTCACAGGCTCCCCGGTCCGATGGGGATACCGGGTCAGCGTTCCTCCCCCGCCGGCGGCGAGGGACTGCTGCGCTGAAGCCTGACAAATCCGAACGCGGTGCGCATCGGCACGTGCGCCGCCGTCTGATGGGAGACCATCGTCACCACCATCGCCGAACGCGGACGGCTCACACCGTCGGCCATGGACCGAATCGTGCAGGCGCACCTTGACGGTCAGGCCACCGAGGAGCAGGTCCGCTACCTCCAGGACAACACCGAAGAATGGACAGCGAGTCTGTTTCGCCTGCTCGACGTGGCGGAGATGGCGCTCGCGTCCGCGCGGCGCGATGTGCGGGGTCCGGTGCGAGCGATGGTGCTGGGGGACCTCGACGAGGAGTGCTTCCGGATCGATGCCGCGATCACGGCACTGATCGGGGCGCCGGCGGATGATGAACTCGTCCCGCTTCCCGCAGCCGAGGATGCCGCCCCGGTCCCGGAGATCGCACCGGTGCGACTCCAACTGTCCCGCACCGATGGGCGCATCGTGGCGTGGGCAGCAGGACTGAACCAGCGCGGCGAACGCCACGAAGGTGTGCTCGAACGCATCAAGGCACACGGCGGCTCGGCGATCACTTGGGACGAACAGGCGACGATGAAGGTCCCCGGCAGTGGTCGGGTGTCCACCGTCTCCGCCCCGCTCGAGAGTGCGCTCGGCTGGCTGATCGCGTTCGGCAACACCGCCGAGGACGACACACTCGGTGCGAGTGCCACATGGATGGGACAGGTCGCGGCGCTCGCAGTGGAGCTCATCGCCCAGGGCCGCGTCGTCCCGCAGCTGGTGCAGTCGAAGCGACGTCGCCGCGAGAAGTCCGACGGCAACACATCGTCGTTCCGAGTCCGCTGGGTCCCTGCGGTGGTCGACCCCGAACGGTTCACGGCCCTGGTCGAAAGCGTGCCCGGCGCTGCCATGGCCGGTAGCCGAGAACAGGCCAAGGACAAATTCGTCATGGCCGCGTTGACGGATCTCTGTGACGCGATCGTCGGGATCGCAGCCGGCCAACTCGAGATGCCGGCGCCCCCACCGGAGGTCGACACCAAGGGCGACGTCGCCGAGGCGACCTTGTGTCACCTCGACGGCGAGGCATTCCATGCGCCCACGAAGCTCGGTGCCGAGATGGCGCGACGCATCGCCCAATGGGGCCAGAACGTCGTCGGTGTGAGCGACCAACCCCTCGTGATCCAGCTCGAGTCTCCGGACGACTCGGGCGGTTGGCACGTGGCGGTCCTGGCCCCCAACGAGGACGGTGCACTCGATCCCGTCGAGGTCGCAATGGCGACGAATTCGAAGTCGCGCGCGAAGCACACCGCGGCTCAACTCGCCCGCCTCGAGCGTCTCTTCCCGGAGCTGATGAGGCTCGGCGGGCGTCGGCGTGGCGAGGTGATCCTCTCCCAGGACGAAGCATGGAAGCTCATGACCGAGGACGGCGACCGTCTTCGTATCTGCGGGTTCGACGTTCGGGTCCCCGCGCTCAAGCGCCGCAAGGCTGTTGCCTCGCTCCGGCTCACCTCGGAGGCCGACGAGACGGTGGTCGGTGCCCAGCAACTCGCCGACGTTCGCTGGTCGGCGGTGTTCGACGACGTCGAACTGACCGCCGCTGACATCTCGCAGCTCGCGGCCGAGGCCCGTCCGCTCGTCCAGAGCCGTGGCCGATGGGTGGAACTCGACAAGGCCGATCTCGTGGAGGCAGCCGCCGCGCTCGCCGAGCGCGCCGATCAGACTCGATTGACCGGCGCCGACATGCTGCGCCATGCGCTGGGCCTGGAAGGCTCGCCGCTGAGTGGCG
Source organism: Acidimicrobiaceae bacterium (assembly GCA_016845585.1). Taxonomy (GTDB): domain Bacteria; phylum Actinomycetota; class Acidimicrobiia; order Acidimicrobiales; family Aldehydirespiratoraceae; genus JAACCU01. The sequence continues at coordinate 32,190 of JAERSO010000022.1, forward strand.
GTGTGAACCTCGTCGGCGACGGCTGGGCTGCGGACCTCCTGCAGTCGGTCGAGTCGCTGCCCGAGGAGCCGTCTACTACTCCCGACGGCTTCTCCGGCGAGCTGCGGACCTACCAGGCGGACGCACTCGCATGGCTGCGATTCCTCGACGAGGCGGGCCTCGGTGGCTGTCTTGCGCTCGACATGGGCCTCGGTAAGACACCGACCGCGCTCGCTTCAGTCGCTCTCGCGATGGACAGCGAGCCCGGGCTCGTGATCGCGCCACCGGCCGTCGTCGGCAACTGGGCATCCGAGGCGCGCAAGTTCGTGCCGGGTGTGAATGTCCTCGTCCACCACGGTGCCCACCGCGCTCGCGGCCCCGAACTCAACGCCGCGGTCCACGCCGCAGATCTGGTCATCACCACCTACGGCACCGCGGTTCGCGACATGGACAGTCTCAGCGAGTTGTCATGGGGCAAGGTCATCATCGATGAGGCGCAGGCCATCAAGAACCCGGCAGCGGAGACATCACAGCAGCTCCGCCGCCTCGATGCGCGCACTCGTCTCGCCCTCACGGGCACGCCGATCGAGAACGGACTCGGCGACCTCTGGGCGATCATGGATTGGGCCAATCCCGGCCTCCTCGGCCCCCGGGCGCCGTTCATCGCACAGCTCACGCCCGACACCAGGAGCAACGGCGACGGCGAGGCCGCGCTGCGTGCGCTGAACGGCATCCTCGTCTATCGCCGGACGAAGGCGGAGCCGGCGATCGCCGAGGAGCTACCGGATCGGATCGACGAGGTCGATCACTGTGCGATGACGCCCGAGCAAATCGGGCTGTATCAGGCCGTGATCGACACGCTCCTCGCGAACACGACCGAGAGCGAACCGGGCACACCCGAGCGAAAAGGTGCCGTCCTGGCCGCCATCACCGCCTTGAAACAGATCTGCAACCACCCGGTCAACTACCAGGCCGATGACGAGCCGCTGGATGGCCGGTCGGGCAAGCTCGCCCGCCTGAACGAGATCATCGAGACCGTGTTCGCCGCTGAGGAGAAGATCCTGATCTTCACCCACTTCGCCACATGGGGCGAACGACTGGCCGAGTACCTGACCGAGCGCACCGGCAAGCCGGTTGCCTGCTACCACGGTGGGCTCGGGCGTGGGGCCCGCGACCGCATGGTCGACAGCTTCCAGGCCTCCGAAGGTGCGGGCGCCATGGTGCTCTCGCTGAAGGCCGGCGGCACCGGCCTGAACCTGACAGCGGCGAACCATGTGGTGCTGTACGACCGCTGGTGGAACCCGGCCGTCGAAGACCAGGCGCGCGATCGCGTGTGGCGCATCGGTCAGAAGAACACCGTGATCTGTCATCGACTCATCTGCCCGGGCACGATCGATGAGCGGGTCGAGGAAGTCGTCGCCGGCAAGCGTCAGATTGCCGATCTCACGCTTCCCAAGTCCAGTTCGATCAGCGACCTCGACTCGGCGCAGCTCCAGCAGGCGCTCGGGATCGACGCCGCCGCCTTGCTCGACTCCGACCCGATCACCGACGAGGCGCTCGACACCGGAGTGGTGCTGACATGAGTGAGCCGAATGGCAACCAGAAGCAGAACAACGCCGCCTCGAAGAACGGCAGCAACAACTCCGGCGGGCGCCGCAAGCGGAAGCGCAGCGGTGGCAACCAGGGCCCCCAGGGCAAGAGCAATGATCATGCCAAGCAGAACAAGGGCCCGCGGCGCAAGGAGCCCCAGGTCGACCCGGTGGACTTCTGGGGCGACGCCGAGGCGTTGCCCGAACCACTGGACCACATTCGCGAGGCCGGTGATGTGAAGGCGGTGGTGCAGTCGCTCGGACGAGTGCCACTCAACGGGCAGGAGACTGCCGCCGAGCACTGGTTTGCACTCGTCTACGAGCGCGCAGCCGTGCTGGCGGGAGCGCTGGCGGCGGCCGGCGACCTGCTCGCGGACGACGACACCGCTTGAGACGGCCTGGGCGAGAAAATGGGTCCCCGGACCCATGCGACCCAGGTCTGTCGACTAAAGTCACTCTGCGCGGTCAAGAGGGTCGGACGACTCACCGATATCCATCGCGATGTCGTCCGGGAGTACGTCATGAAGAAGTTGATCGGCCGGATAGCGCTGGCCGGGTCTATTGCAATGATCGCGACCATGTTCGCGTCGGCTGCGCCGGCACACGCCGCAGCCGGGTTTGGTGACGTCCCCGCCGGCCAGTTCTACACCGAGGCCGTCCAGTGGATGGTCGACGAGGGCATCACCACGGGCACCTCCGAGGGGTGTTTCGAACCCTCCGCACCCGCTACCCGTGGTCAGGTCGCCACATTCCTTCACCGCTACAAGGGCCTGCCGGCCGGGGGCGGCGAACCGTTCACCGATGTCGGCGCCAATCACTTCTTCGCGGATGCCGTCGCCTGGATGGCCTCGACCCGGGTCACCACCGGCGTCACGCCGACGACCTTCGAGCCCAATCGCCATGTCACCCGTGGCGAGCTCGCGACGTTCCTCTACCGCGTCGAGGGGTCACCGGCCGCCGGTGCCGAACCATTCCACGACGTGGACCCGGAAGACTTCTTTGCCGAACCCGTGGCCTGGATGGTCGAGCAGGGCATCACCACCGGTGTCACGGCCACCAGCTTCGCCCCGAATCGACCGGTTACCAGGGCTGAGATCGCCACATTCCTCTATCGCGTCGCCGGCCAGCCCACGGCCACCCTCGCTCCCGACGAGGTCTGCCCGATCGGTGCCTACGGCAACCTCAGAGTCGCCGAGGCGCTCTCGTTCGAGCTGCTGAATCAGCTCCGCACCGGACTCGGCCTGGGCCCACTCACTCGCACGACCACGATGGACGACTTCGCCCGCACCTGGTCGGCCACCATGGACTCCTCCGGCAGCTTCCAGCACAGCAGCGGACCGTATGGCGAGAACATCGCATGGTGGAGCGCCGCCGCGGCGAGTCCGGAGGCGGCGGCTGCGCGCATGCACGACCTGTGGGCCGACAGCCCGGGCCACTATCGCTACATGACCCGTGCCGGTCATGACGAGGTCGGTATCGGCTTCTGGCACAGCGACGACGGCTGGCATGCCACCCACGTCTTTCGATAGCCGCTGACCTCCCCGTCGGGGGGTTGGTTGAAAATCGAAACCGAGTCTCCTAGGGTGCGGGCGTGTACTCGCCGGACTCCCCCACGACCGACTGCTCGATCCAGCGCACGCTGGACGTCATCGGCGATCGCTGGACGCTGCTGATCCTGCGCGACATCTTCCGTGGGGTCCGCCGCTTCTCGCAGATGCAGACCGATCTGGGAATCGCCAAGAACCTGTTGACCGACCGCCTGAACGCGCTGGTCGAGGCGGAGATCGTGGCGAAGACGCCCTATCAGGAGCGACCGCTTCGCCACGAATACGTGCTCACCCCGAAGGGTCGGGCGCTCTCCCCGGCGCTCGTCGCGCTCATGCGGTGGGGTGACGAGTGGTGCACGTCGGGCGACGCCCCGACCGAGCTGTACCACGAAGCCTGCGGAACGCGTGTCGAGCTTCAGCCGTGGTGCACGACGTGCAATGAACCAGTCCCTCCCCCGTCGATTCGATCTCGCCCCGGCCCGGGGCGTGCGTCCTCGGGTGCCACCAATGATGCCGGAGTCTCCGCATGACACACACCGATCTGCTGGATCTGCCGTTCGACGAGCTGGCGGCCGAGGCGCGTCGAGTGCGCGACGAGTCCTTCGGCACGGTTGTCACCTACTCGCCGAAGGTCTTCATCCCCCTCACGATGCTGTGCCGCGACAAGTGCGGGTACTGCACGTTCGCCCAACCCCCAGCGCGACTGGACGCGCCGTATCTCGCGCCTGAGCAGGTTCTCGAACTCGCCCGAGCCGGTGCGGCACGGGGCTGCCACGAGGCGTTGTTCACTCTGGGTGAGCGGCCCGAGGCTCGGTACCCCGTCGCCAAGGACTGGCTCCAGCGTCATGGGTACGACAGTACGGTGGCGTACGTGGCCGCGATGGCACAGCTGGTGCTCGACGAGACCGGTTTGTTGCCGCACGCGAACACCGGGGCGATGTCGGTCGAGGAACTCGTGCTCCTGCGTTCGGTGTCGCCGAGCCAGGGCATGATGATCGAGTCCCTGCGAGGCGACCTCGACTGCCACCGTGGAGCCCCGGACAAGGCGCCGGAGCGGCGCCTGGCCACGCTCGAGGCGGCCGGCGAGCTGCAGATCCCGTACACGACCGGCGTGCTCATCGGCATCGGCGAGGATCGCGCCGACCGGAGCGCCGCCCTCGAGGCGATCGCGGCATCCCATCGCCGACACGGCCATGTCCAGGAAGTGATCGTCCAGAACTTCCTGCCGAAGCCGGGTACGGCCATGCACGCCGCCCCGCCCTGCGACCGAGGCGTCTACCTGGATGCCATAGCGTTGGCGCGGCTGATTCTGCCGGCGGACGTTCACATCCAGGCCCCACCGAACCTCAGCGACGACTTCGGGGACCTCCTCGACGTCGGCGTCAGCGACTGGGGCGGCGTCTCACCCGTCACCGCCGATCACGTGAATCCGGAGCGCCCGTGGCCGGATCTCGACCGCCTCCGCGAGGTCACCGAGGCCGCCGGTCACACCCTGGCCCCGCGGTTGACCGTCCACCCGTCATACGTGTGCGACCCCGACCGCTGGATCGACCCCTCGCTGCACTTCCTGGTTCAGGATCGCTCAGACACCGACGGGTTCGCCCGTGACGATCCGGGCTCGGTGTGGCCCGAGCGCACGATGGAGCGAGCGAAGGTGGGCGACGGCGCCGAGTTCGAGCTCACCGGCACCGTCTCCGACCAGTGGTACGTCGGCACCGGCGGCGACCCTGTCACCCTGATCCCCGCAGCGGCGCGTGCCACGGGGCGCATCCGGGAGATTCTCGACGGCGTCGAGCGCGGTGAAGACGTCGGCCGGGAAGAGTTGCTCTCGCTGTTTCGCGCCCGGGGACCCGAAATCCCGGCCATCGCAGCCGTCGCGGATCGCCTCCGGGCCGACGCCGTCGGCGACGTGGTCACCTGGGTCGCCAACCGCAACATCAACTACACGAACGTCTGCACGTTCAAGTGCCGTTTCTGCGGCTTCTCCAAGGGTCCGCTCTCGCTCAACCTGCGGGGCACGCCGTATCTGCTGACCCTCGACGACATCGCGGAACGTGTCATCGAGGCAGCGGAGGCCGGGGCCACCGAGGTCTGCCTCCAGGGGGGCATTCATCCCGACTTCGACGGTGACTACTACATCGATGTGGCCCGGGCGGTCCACGAGGCCGTTCCGGGGATGCACATCCACGGTTTCACGGCGCTCGAGGTCTTCGAGGGCGCGAAACGCAATCAGGAGCCGCTCGCCGACTATCTCACCCGGCTTCGCGAAGCCGGTCAGGCCTCCCTGCCGGGAACGGCCGCGGAGATCCTCCATGATGATGTTCGCGCCACGCTGTGTCCTGACAAGATCAACACCGAGGAATGGCTCGCGGTGCACCGGGTCGCCCACTCCGTCGGGCTGAGCTCCAACGTCACCATGATGTTCGGCTCCATCGAGCGGCCCGAGCACTGGGTGGAGCACATCCTCCGCACCCGTTCGCTGCAGGAAGAGACCGGCGGCTTCACGGAGTTCGTCGGCCTGCCATTCGTGCACATGGCGTCCCCGATCTATCTGCAGAAGAAGGCGCGGCGCGGGCCGACGTTCCGCGAGGTCCTGTTGATGCACGCCGTTGCCCGCATCGCCTATCGAGGCCGTATCGACAACATCCAGGGATCGTGGGTGAAGCTCGGGTTCAACTCGATCACTCAGCTGCTCCAAGCCGGCGCCAACGACCTCGGCGGCACGCTGATGGACGAGAACATCTCGCGGGCCGCAGGTGCGGATCACGGCACGGAGGTGACCCCCGACGACTTCCGTCGTGTGGTCGAACCGCTCGGCCGTCGGCTCGTGCAACGTACGACGTTGTACGGTCGGCCTGATCTCGAGGTGTTGCCGCTCGCCGGCACGCGCCGCCGTCGTGTGAGTATTCCCGTCGCCGGGGACTGATGGCGCCGGCCGGCTAAAGCGGTACCCCGCTTGCGAAGAAGCTCAGCATCAAACCCGAGCACGTCGTTGCGCTGCTGGACGCGCCTGAGCACATCGAGAGCCTGCTCGGAGAGCTCCCTGACGGCGTCGTGCTTCGGTCAGGAGCCCGCGGCCGGCCCGACGTGTCCCTGGTCTTCTGCGCCACCGTCATGGTCCTGCGGCGTCGAAAGACGCAACTGTGGAACCTCGCGTTCCCGGACCGCAGCGTGTGGATCTGCTGGCCGAAGAAGGCCAGTCCCCTCTTTGTCGATCTCACCGAGGACATCGTCCGGGAGCTGATGCTCCCCGATGGCCTCGTCGACGTGAAAGTGTGTGCGATCGACGACGACTGGTCAGGGCTCAAGCTGATGGTGAGAAGAGAACTTCGATGAGTGGGTACACGCGGTGAACGAGCTGCCATCGTTCTATCGAACCGGCGATGCCGAACTCGACGCCGAGATCGCCACGCTGGTTGCCCACGTGGAACCACGCGACCGGGAGTTCGTGTTCGAGATGGTCGTCTCCGCGCTACGCCTCGCCGCCGAAGACGTCGACCGGGGCGAGTTGAAGCTCGTGAACTCCGCGGTGAAGGAGCTCCGTTACTCGTTCGAAGTCTTTGCCCCGTACCAGGATGTTCAGAAGTGCACGATCTTCGGTAGCGCACGGATCAAGGCCGGCGACCCCATCTACGAATCCGCCAAGGAGTTCGCGGCGAACATCGCCGCCCGCGACTGGATGGTCATCACCGGTGCCGGTCCGGGAATCATGGAGGCGGGCCACGAGGGCGCCGGCGCAGACCGCAGTTTCGGCGTCAACATCGTGTTGCCCTTCGAAGCCGACGCGAACTCGGTGATCGCAGGCGATCCCAAGCTGATCAATTTCCGCTACTTCTTCACCCGCAAGGTGATGTTCATGAAGGAGTCGCACGCCTTCGTCCTTCTCCCCGGTGGATTCGGCACGATGGACGAGTCCTTCGAGTTGCTCACCCTGATCCAAACCGGAAAGTCGCCGATCGCACCCGTCGTGCTCCTCGATCCTCCGGGCAACACCTATTGGCACCATTGGCAGCGCTTCGTCGAGACCGAGCTACGAGATGAGGGCTTGATCTCTGCTGATGACCTGTGCCTGGTGAAGGTGGCGGACACGGTCGAGGAAGCCGTCGAGGAGGTGTGCCGCTTCTACCGCACCTACGACTCGATGCGATTCGTCGGCAATCAGTTGGTGATGCGGCTGAAGCGTCGGATCGGTGACGAAGAGTTGGCGAAGCTCAACGAGGACTTCGCCGACATCCTCGAACGGGGTGAGATCGAGCGCATCGCGACGACCGACGCCGAGATGCGCGATGCGGACAAGGTGGATCTCCACCGGTTGGGGATGCGCTTCGGACGGCACAAGTGGTCACGTCTGCGGCGCCTGATCGATGCCGTGAACGACCATCCCGACAGCGCGCGGGACTGACGCGTCAGAAGTCGTCGTTCGGCTCGTCCAGTAGATGCATCGCCTTCTCCACGGCCCGCCTGGCCCGATTCAGCCGCTTCTCGTCCACGGGGAGCTCGTGACCGCCCGCGTCGATCGATTCGCGAAGCCGAACGATCGCCAGATCGGTCAACTCCTCGGCAATGGTCTCCAGTTTTGCGCGGATTTCGTCGAATTCGCCAGCCATGCGGGGCACCGTAGCGGCGTCCGGGTACCGTCCCGGCCATGACGTCCTATCCCGAGGACCTTCACGAGTGGGTCACGTTCCACGACGATGACGGCGACTCATGGCTCTTCGACCTCACCTTCCTCACCAGCAACTATGAGTGCATCTTCGGAAAGGGTTGCCTCGGGGTCTTCACCGAGCCCGCACCCGAGTACGAACTCGGCTGCTGTGTGTACGGGGCCCACTTCGTCGACGACGACGACCGCCACCAGATCGAGGCCCAGATCGAGAGGCTCGAACCCGGGGAGTGGCAGCTCGCGGACGAGGCCGCGGCACTCGGCGGGCCGATCTACCGCAATGACGACGGAGAGTGGGTCACCCGCACCTTCGACGACGCCTGCATCATGGCGAACCGGCCGGATTTCGAACACGGCTCGGGCTGCAGCCTCCATCAGGCCGCGGTCCGCCGCGGTGAGCGACCGATCGACTGGAAACCCGACGTTTGCTGGCAGGTGCCGATCCGGTTCGACGAATCGACCGACGACAATGGTCACAGCACGTACATTCTCCGTGAGTGGAAGCGACGGGACTGGGGCGAAGGCGGGGCGGAATTCGGCTGGTGGTGCACGGATGATCCCCTTGCGTTCAGCGCCGATCGACCGGTCTTCAAGACGTCGCGGGAGGAGATCGTCGAGCTGATCGGCGACGAGTTGTACGGGGTTCTCGTCGACATCATCGAGACCAAGGCGCGTGAGAGCCGAGACACGGCCTTCCTGCCCCACCCCGAGGTCCGGCGACGGCGCGACGTCGATCCGGTTCAGCGCTGAGAATCGGTCGACTCGGCTGGGGAATTCGTCACGAACCATTTCCCTGAGAGGCTCACGTCCTCAGTCGTTTGGCCGAAAGGACCCCCGTGACCGGCTTCACTTCACAGGATCTCAACGCTGCCGCGCAACAGGCTGGGATGATATTCCCCGCCTACGTGATCGATCAGCTGGTCGCCGCAATCGACTCAGGGAAGCATGTGATCCTGACCGGCCCGCCCGGCACCGGCAAGACGACGCTGGCCTACCTGGCGGCCGAAGTCGCCCGCAAGGCGATGTTCTGCACCGGATACCTCCCCACGACGGCCACCACCGAATGGACGACATTCGAGACGATCGGTGGTCTGCAACCGACCGCCGAGGGTTTGATCTACCGTCCCGGACTCTTCGTCGAAGCGATCGAGACGGGCCGCTGGCTCGTGATCGACGAACTCAACCGCTCGAACTTCGACCGGGCGTTCGGTCAGCTCTTCACCGTCCTGTCGGGTGCCGCTGTGGTCCTGCCGTTCAAGCGCAAGGGCCAGACGCACCCGATGGCGCTGGTCCCCAGTGGGGTCGAGCCGCCGTCGGAGACCGACGTTGTCCGCGTTCCCGCCAACTGGCGGATCATCGCCACGATGAACGTGTTCGACAAGAACCTGCTCTTCGAGATGTCCTACGCCCTGATGCGCCGCTTCGCGTTCATCGAGGTCGGTTCGCCGTCCGACGACGCCTACCGGCATCTCCTCCAGGGACGAGGCGAGGTGGTCCAGCGACTCCTCGCCCTCCGGAAGTTTACGGACCTGGGCCCGGCCGTCTACATCGATGCCGCCCGCTACGCCGAGCGCCGTAGCCGCGACGGAATCACCGAGTCCCGTCTCTTGTACGAGATCTTCTATGCCTACTTCCTCCCCCAGTTCGAGGGGATGGACGAACGTCGCGCCATGACGCTCTATCGCACGGTGGCGGCCCACCTGGATGCCCCCGAGCAACTCGAAGCCCAGCGCACCATCTCCGACGTCCTCGGCGTCGAGCTGGTGGTGTGAGCGCATCGCTGACCGATCCGTTCGCGGCGGGCATGGAGCCCACCGCTGAGCTGTGGCGACGTCTTGCTCGTCCGTTCGACCTGGCGAGCACCGTCGATGCGCTTCTCGGCCTCTCCCCCGACGTCGTCGACCAGCTCGCCGGCGTGCTTCTGGCCACGTGCGAAGAAGCCGAGGTTCTGATCGACGGGATGGCGAAGACCCTTCGCAACCTGAAGACGGCGGTCGGCTCGGACACCGAACGCTGCTACGGCGAACTCCGTGGGCCGGTCCAGTGGTCCGAGACCTTGGCCGCCCAGGCTTCGAGCTACGGCAGCCGCGACGTCTACATCTGCTCATCCCCGCGCCGGGCCTACGACATCGACGAGAACCGTGTCCTCGTGTGTGCACTGCGCGCGGTCGCAGAGGCGGGTTCACACATCGAGAAGGTCGACGAGGAGAGCTATGAGGACGATGGGCTCCGTCGGGCCCGTCAGAATGCGCGTGCCGCGCGTCGCTATCTCGATCATCGCTCGCTCGACGGGATCCGTCTCGAGGGCATGCCCAGTCGGCGGGCGCTGAAACGCACCCGAGGCGGCACGCGCGCGGCGTCCTATCGTGCGGCCCTGGCGATGCTCGAACGGGTCTCCGAGCCACTGTCGCTCGAGGAGCTCTCGCCCTACTGCGACCGCCGAACCCGTGTCCAGCACGGCGTGCTTCTGGGCCTCATCGACGAGCTGGAGGCGCGAGGTCTACGGGTCCCGTCGATCCGAGCCGAGTCCGGCTCGCTCTTCGCCGGTCCGGTGGAGTACATCCATCCGCGACGCCGCGGGGACCGGAGTCGCGCCCACGGCATCCTGATCGGCAATGTCCTCGTGGACGTCCCCGAGCGCCTGAAGCTGCGGGATCGGCACCAGGCGGTCGCCGAACTGGAGGCGCGCGCCCAGGGCCGGCGCGTGGCTGCGGTGCTCGAGGCCGACGACATCACCGCCGCGGTCGACCTGGCGATCGTGGCCGCACGGGGAAAGTAGCGAACGCTCCCCCGCCAGATGCGTGGCAGACGGGCCAGAACGGTGTAGGAAGAGCAGACGTGAAGTCTGCCTTCGCCTCGATCGTCCGGGGCCACGATCTTCGACTCCTGGCCGCTTCGGTCGCCACCGGCATCGTGGTGGCCATCATCGTCGCGATCTTCGAGGCGTTGACCGTCAATGTGGTCCTCCATTGGCTTCGCGAACAAGGTCTTGCGTTCCAGGTGATCGCCCCGGTCACCGGCGTCTCCCTCGCGGTGGCCGCCCTGCGCTATCTCGGCCAGGATGCCAACGCCGCGACATCGGACGAGTACGTGCGAGCGTTCCACGACCGATCACCCCGGATTCCCCTCCGACAGCTTCCCGCCAAACTGTTGGCGGGCGTGACCACCATCGGTCTGGGCGGCGCAGTCGGCCTCGAGGGACCGAGCATCTACGCTGGTTCGGCGTTGGGTCTGTCCGTGCACACCCGACTCGGGTCGTGGTTGCGCCGCGATGAGGCACGACTCCTGCTCACTGCGGGAGCCGCGGCCGGTGTCGCGGCCGTGTTCAAGGCACCGGCCACCGGCGTGATCTTTGCCATGGAGGCCCCGTACCGCAATGACGTGACACCTCAGGCCCTCCTGCCGTCGCTTCTCGCGTCGGCGGCGAGCTACGCCACATTCGTGACCCTAATCGGCACCGAGCCCGTCATCCCCTTCTTCACCGAGGGCAGCGTGCTCGTCGACGAGGGCTCAGTCTCCGTGAACAGTGTGCGGGCGGTCGATCTGCTGGGCGCACTCCTCCTGGGGGTCGCCGCCGGCCTTGCCGGTCGAGGCTTTGCCTGGATGGTCCGGCGGGCGAAGAGCGAGAGCAAGACGGTTCCGGTGCTGCGACGACTGCTGATCGGCGGTGGCAGCCTGGCTGTGCTGGCGGTCATCTCCGACATCGCTTTCGATGTGCCGCTGACGCTGGGTCCGGGCACGGAATCGATGGCATGGGTGGTGCAGGACCAGACCCTGCAGCTGATCGCACTCCTCTTCGTGCTCCGGATGGCGGCCACGATCGCCACGCTGATCGCCGGGGGCGTGGGCGGACTCTTCATCCCTCTGGCCGCCCTGGGCGTGATCCTGGGCGAGTTCGTGGGCAATGCCATCGGGCAGGATGACACCGCGCTCTACCCGATCCTCGGACTCGCCGCCTTCCTCGGCGCCGGGTATCGCGCGCCGATCGCAGCCGTGATGTTCGTGGCCGAGTCCACCGGTGGTGTCGGGTCGTTCATCGTGCCCGCGCTCGTCGCCGCAGCGGTGTCCCAGGTCGTGGCGGGGTCATCGACGGTCGCCGATCACCAGCGCGACAGCCGGCTTGGGCACCTCGAACGCCGATTCACGCTCCCCCTCGCCTCGATCCTCTCCACCGACGTGTTGACGGTCCCCCCTGACGCGACCGTCAGCGAGTTCATCTACTTCCACGTCCTCGGCCGTCGCGAGCGTGTTGTTCCCGTCGTCGATGGTGGCTCGTTCGTCGGACTCGCTCGGCTCGACGACGTGCACGACGTCGATCACGACGCCTGGGAGACCCTGACCGTCGGGGAGACGATGGCCACCGATCTACCGACCGCGTTGCCGTCGTGGACACTTCGCGACGCAGTGGCCGCCATGGATTCTGCCGACATCGACGTGCTGGCCGTGACCGACGGCGAAGGAACGTTCATCGGCATCGTCACCGCCGACGACATCGTCAAACTCGACGAGATTCTCGACGAGACGGGGAGCTGACTCAGTCGATCGGTCGGGGCCGATCGTGAAGATCAGTCGTCGTCGGCATTCTCGAACTCATCGGCCCACGCAGCGTGCTCCGGTTTGAGTTCGTCGTCATCGTCATCGCCGAAGCTGTCGAGCAGGTTGTCGAAGTCGCCATCATGCGAGCGTTTCAGCTCGCGGGCCTCTTCATACCGCCGGTGTCGCCCCTTTTTCACGGCTACAGCTCCCTGTCGCGGATGTCACAGAACGTCGATTGTAGCCACACAGTTGCAATCAACAACGACACCAGCGCCGAATGGCCCAAATTCAGCCGATTCTGTTGCGGCTGCGCTCTTCCAGAACCACGTTCCCGTCCTCGAACGCCAGTGCCACGTCGCCGGCGACGAGGCGGGTGATCGGCTCTCCCGCCATCTCTCCCCGCCATCCGGATGCCAGGCGAGCGTCCTGGTCGCCTCGCACGAGTGCCTCGACGTCAGCGCGGGTGGCGAGAAGGGCTGGATCGAGTGCTTGATCGCGGGCCAGTTGGTTGACCCAGGCGGCCACCAGAGCGACCGCGGGACGCAAGTCCCGGCCGTTTTCCTTGGGGCGGTTGGGTCTGGGCGGCCGCCAGCCCTCGTCGCTGCCCAGACGAATGGCGTCCAGGATCTGCTCACCGAGCGCACCCTTCGCCATACCCCGGTCGACGCCGCGGACCTTGCCGAGAGTCTCGCCGTCGTTCGGTGCTGACTGGCTGATGGCGACGATGGCGATGTCGCTGAGGACGTAGCGCACCGGCTGGTCGATCTCCGCGGCGCGACGTTCGCGCCAGGCCGCGATGGAACGGGCGATGCTCAACGCCGGACCCTTGAGGTGGCGGGCCTCTTTGATCTTGCGCCAGGCCTCGAGCGGGTCGCGGGGCCCACGGTCACGAGCCAGGAGGATGTCGAACTCCTGCTGGGCCCACCCGAGGCGGCCGCGTTCGTTGAGCTGATCTGTCAACAGTTGGTGGATCTCGAGAAGACGTTCGACGTCCGCGGCCGCATAGTCGAGCTGTGCGTCTCGCAGCGGTCGCTCGAGCCAGTCGGTGAGGCGGTTCCCCTTGGGGAGCTGTACGCCGAGCTCGCGCTCGTGGAGCGCGGCGAGCGATGGCGTGGACATCCCGAGGAAGCCGGCGGCGATCTGGGTGTCGAAGAGACGACGAGGGGCCACGCCGCACGCGAGTTCGAGCACCTCGAGATCCTGTGTGGCCGCATGCAGCACGGCCAGGCTCTCGCTGTTCATCAAGTCGGCCAGCGGGGCGAGATCGACTTCCAGGGGATCGACCAGAATCAGGTTTCCCGGCCAGGCCAACTGGAGCAATGCGGCCTTCGGCCAGTACGTGCGCTCGCGATGGAACTCGGTGTCGAGCGCGTAGCGCGGCTGGCCCTCCAGCTGGTCGAGTGCCTCTCGGAGGCCGGCATCGGTGTCGATGTAGCGGTGCGGGCGCACGGAGGAGTCAGGTGCTCCCTGCGATGGACGGTTTCTGCGCATCAAGCCACGCCATCATGCCGCCCTCCACGTTGATTGCGTCGAAATCTCTGGACCGGAGGAAGTCGACCGCTTGTGCGGAACGTCCACCCCGAGCGCAGATCACGTAGACGGGCGATCCCGAATCGAGTTCGTCGAGGCGGTCGGGGATCGTGTGCAAGGGGATGTGTGCGGCGCCGTCGATGTGTGCGGCCGCCCATTCGTCGTCCTCGCGGACGTCGATCAGCGCGGCATCGTCGAGGAGATGTCGGTCGAGTTCGTCGATCTCGATGTGCGGGATGTCCATCAGTCCTCCTGGGGGGCAGGTTGATCGTAGCGAGCCTGACCGCGCTGAGTGTGTGACCGCGTGCGGGGCGACCCCTCGCGTCGTCGCCTACGGCAGGTCCTCGGGACGATCAGCGTCCTGGAACCACGCCTCGTTCAGACCGTGGATCTCCCGGATCCAGAGGTCGCGCGCCGCGTGGCGAGGGGCGCGCACTCCCCGGTCGAACGCCGCCGAGAGGACCGAGTGCGAACGCGGGTGCCAGGCCGCATGGAGCCATTGCAAGCGGTCACCCGCCACCGGGACGGCCACATCGACGGCCGGATCCTCCAGGCCAGCGACGACCTCCAGGATGGAGTCTGGTGCCGGCTGGACCAGGTCACAGGACAACACGACCAGTCTTTCGATGTCGCTGCTGAATGCTCCGAGATCGGCGAGTGCCGTGAGGAGTCCACCGAGGGGACCTTCACCCGGGAACTGATCGGCGACATGGGCCAGGCCGAGTTCGCCGAGTCGGGGGGCATCACCGCCCACGACGACGACCCGTGTCGCTCCGGCCTCGCTCAGCGCCTGCGCGCCTCGACTCACCAGGGCGACTCCGTCGATTGCGATGAAGGCTTTGTCCCGCCCCATCCGACTGCTCGCGCCACCGGCGAGAACCGCCCCGGCGAAGGTCACGGAGATGGTGGCCAGTCCGGGTCGAGTTGACGCAGGAAGAGTGCACAACGCTCGTCCTCGTCGCTCTCCCCGATTTCGGCCGCAACCGATTGCAGGCCGCTCAGCGCGCGCAGGAATCCTCGGTTGGTCTCATGGCGCCATCGGACGAAACCGCTGCCGCGCCACCCGTTGGCCCGCAGACGATCGAGACCGCGGTGATAGCCGGTGCGATAGGCGGCGTACCGCAATGCCGGCAGTTCAACCAGGTCGCCCAGGACGGCCCAGGCCTCGATGCAACGGGGGTGGCGACTGCACACCTGCCCGACTGCGTCAACCGGGTTCGCGCTCGCCTCGGC
This sequence comes from Acidimicrobiaceae bacterium, assembly GCA_016845585.1. Lineage (GTDB taxonomy): Bacteria > Actinomycetota > Acidimicrobiia > Acidimicrobiales > Aldehydirespiratoraceae > JAACCU01. The sequence goes on from JAERSO010000022.1 coordinate 47,267, forward strand.
GGCGCGCAGGGCGTCCAGCGCCTCGGCCGGTTCCGGATCGAGCACGGTCTCGGGAGGGCCGGACATGGAGAGGTTCACCGGACGATCGGTCATCTCGGGAGCCTACCGACAGCGGTAGCCTCAGCAGGTGCTTCCTGATTGGCTCGACCCCGACACCCTGCAATGGGCCATTCTCGTGGCCATCGCGGTGCTGCTGTACCTGATGTACGTCGTGGCGCGCACTATTCGCCGCGCACTCACCCGCTTCCTGTTGTTCATCCTGCTCGCCGGCGTGGGCCTGTCCCTCTGGATCCAGCGCGCCGATCTGCAGGACTGCGTCGACACGTGTTCGTGCTCGCTGTACGGCCAGGATGTCGAGATTCCCGCGGACGAGCGTCTCGAACGCTGTGGGTCCGACGCCTAGGGGACTCGTTCGATACGAAGGACGTTGGTCGACCGGGAGCGACTGTCGGAGCCGGCGAGCACGGCCACCCGGTCGCCGGCGCGAACATGGCCGGCATCGCGGGCGAGGCGAAGGGCTTCGCCCACCATCTCCTCGTTGCTGCCACCCTTCTCCATCAACATCGGCGTGGTGCCCCAGCTGAGCGTGAGCTGCTGCACGGTGGCCTCGTTGGTCGAGAACCCCAGGATCGTGGCGTTGGGCCGAAAGCGCGCCATCGACCGGACAGTGAACCCTGAGCCGGAGATGCAGAGGACATGGTCGATGTCGAGCTCGTCGGTCGCCCGCCAGGTCGCCATCGTCATCGCGTCGGTGATCGACGCGGCATCAGCGGCCGCGTCGGTCATGCGAATCTCGGCCAGCTGGCGGGCCCACGCCTCGTAGTCCATCTCCTCATCGGCCCGCCGGGCGATGCGGCTCATCGTGCGCACGACGTTGACCGGGTCGTGGCCGACGGCGGTCTCGCCCGAGAGCATGACGGCCGACGAGCCGTCGAAGACCGCGTTGGCGACGTCGGAGGCCTCGGCTCGGGTCGGAGCCGGGGCGGTCACCATGGATTCGAGCATCTGGGTGGCGGTGATGACGGGCCGGCCACCGGCGATGCACTCCTGGATGATCTGCTTCTGCAGATGCGGAAGGTCTTCGAGGCTGCACTCGTTGCCGAGGTCGCCACGCGCGACCATGATCGCTCCGGCGGCCTCGATGATCCCGGGAAGATTCTCGACGGCGGCCCGGGTCTCGATCTTCGCGATGACGAGCGGACCCCTCGGGTGGGGCTCGGTGCCGACACGACGGATGTCGTGGGCGCTGCGCACGAAGGAGACGGCGATCATGTCGACGCCGGCTTCCACGAAAGCGTCGATCGCCTCGAAGTCCTCGGGCGTGGGCGTCGAAATGGAGAGCCGATCACTCGGAACGTGCACGCCAGGACGACCCCGCAACAGGCTTCCGTGGACCACGGTGGCCAACATCTTGTCTGCGGACTTGTCGGTGACTTCGAGGATGGCACCACCGTCGCCGATCGTGAGGCGATCACCGACCTGGATGTCGCGCATCAAGAACTCGTAGTCGACCTCGATGATCGAGGCGTCGGACTGGTCGTCCCCCACGCGAAGCTCGACCGAGGTCCCGGTCAGCACCTCGATGCCGACCTCTCCGAATGATCCGGCGCGGACCTTCGGGCCGGGCAGGTCGACGAGCACACCGACGCGACGACCCTCCTCGGCCGCGACTCGACGAATACGGTGCAGGCGCTCCAGGGCTTCGTCGATGGTGCCGTGGGCAAGGCCGAGACGGGCCACGTCCATCCCGGCACGTATCAAGGCACGCAGCGTCTCCTCGTCGTCAGACGCGGGACCGATGGTGGCGACGATCTTTGTTCGACGATGCATATGCATCAACGCTACCCCCGTGGCTTCGAACGTCGCGGGAAGACGCCGGATGCTCAGTTCAGCCGGGCCCGGAGGCGCCGCGCATGCTCTGCGGCAGCGTCGGTGTCCGTGGCCGCTGCCAGGCGCTCCAACAGAAGGGCAGCCTCGTCGTATCGTCCCCGGCTCTCACAGAGCTCGGCGAGCGCTCGCAGTTCGGGCGGTGCCATGGGGAGCTGCACCCGAAGACTCAGAAGGCAATCGAGCTTGCTCGGGTCACGCATCCGAAGCGAGGCGGTGAGGTTGTTCAACACTCGCGTCACGACATTTCGAGCCAGCACCGGTTCGAGGAAACGGTCATCGAACGCGGCGCCATTGCCGTGGATCGACTCGAATTTGGCGACGCATTCGACACGATCGAGCGTCACGCCACCCGCGTAGGGATCGAGGTAGCGAATCGGATCACCGCCGTGGCGTACGAGGAAGTGTCCGGGCATGCCGATGCCATCGAAGCGCAGGCCGAGGCGCCGCCCGGTCTCGATCATCACTGCTGCCAACGTGATCGGCATCCCCTGGCGCCGGTTCAACACGACGTCGAGCATCGAGTTCCGGGGGTCGTGATAGTCACTCGTATCACCGACGAATCCCCCCTCGTCGAACAGATGTCGAACGAGCCCGTCAACGGTCGGTTCCGCACAGGAGTCGGCGAGACGATCCAGATTTTCGAGTCCGCTCGTGATGATGCCCGGGTCGTCGCGCAGCGCCGCAGCGAGAAGCAACAGCGAGCGGTCGAGCACCACCGAGCCTTTGTCCGCACACATCGTCGCGACGAACTCAGCGGCTGGGTCCATCGCGCCACCGTAGCGAGGTTCGCCCACGCGTGTCGGAGGAGCAGCCTGCCGTGGGGGCGTCGGCGCCGCTGGCTACGCTCGCCGAGTGGCACATCCCTACCTCACCGTGGCCGAACCGCTGGCTTTCGCCCACCGCGGCGGCGCCAGCGCTCATCCCGAGAACACCGCGCTTGCCTTCGAGCACGCGGTCGGCCTCGGCTACACGCACCTCGAGACCGATGTGCACGTGACTGCGGACGGTGTGGCGGTGGCCTTTCACGATCACTCACTCGACCGGGTGACGGACCGGACCGGAGAGATCAGCGAGCTCAGTTGGGTGGAGGTGGCACAGGCTCGGGTGGACGGGGAACATCCGATCTGTCGACTCGATGAACTGTTGGGTTCGTTCCCCGACACCTACTTCAACCTGGACCCGAAGCACGACGCGGCCGTCCAGCCACTCGTCGACGTGCTGGCCCGAACCGGCGCAACGACGCGTGTCTGCGTTTGCAGCTTCAGCGGTCGCCGCACCCGGCAGGTCAAGAGAAAGGTCGGGGCCGAGCTGTGCACCGGCGCGGGCCCGGCTGAGGTCGTCGGCGCGCTGATCCGCGGTTGGCGCGTCCCGACGTTGGGCGATGGCTCTGATGTCCTCCAGGTGCCCACCGGATACAGCCGTATCCGGATTGTCACGCAACGATTCGTGGACGCCGCCCATCGCTCCGGCAAGCACGTCCACGTGTGGACGATCGACGACCCCGACGAGATGAACCATCTTCTCGACATCGGCGTCGACGGCATCATGACCGACGAGCCCGAGGTTCTCCGCGAGGTGTTCCGTTCGCGGGGCCACTGGCCGAGCTGACGAGCATCCACGCCCCCGGCCGGACTGTCGATACACTGCGGGTGGGTCGAAGCGGGACCTCTCCGGGCCATTGGCCCGGAGTTTGGCGTTACCAAGCCACCGCTCATGACTCTCGCTCTCTCCCCACGCTCCCCTGCCGCTCGCCGACGCTGCCGCCGTGCCGGCATCGCCTCGCTGGTCGCTGCGCCGCTACTGGCCGGACTCCTGTTGTCATCCCACATTGCAGCCGGCCGGGACGAGACCACGCTGGAACCGACCGCCGCGCTCGTGCCGGACGACTCCCTCGATCCCCGCATGCTGACCCTCGAGTTGGATGGCCCGCGCTGGCACACCGCACTGGCAGCGCTCGACGCGGCGATCTTCGACCATCGTGAAGCCGAACGGGGGCTGGCCCGCGCCCACGACGAACTCCGCGAGATACGCGCGGAACTGGCCGCGGCGACTCGAGCCGATACCGATACTCGCACGGTCGCCGCCGGTCTCGAGGCGGAGATCTCGGCCGCGCGCCGGCTTCTCGAGGCGAGTGCGATCGCCCGTTTCGTTCGCAGCGGGGATGTCGAGTCCGACATCCTGGCCTCGCCGAGTGATGCAACGAAGGGCTCTCGGCGCCTGCAGCTGTCCGATGAGGCCAACGACGTGCAGCTCGACCATTGGCGGGCCCTGTTGGACCGCGCGGAACAGATCAGCGCGGAGCTCTCCGAGCTCGGGGGCCGTGCACTCGAGCTCCGCGCCCGAGAGGGTGCGCTCGCGGCCACGATCGACGCTGGCGAGACGGCACTTCCCGCTCTGGAGCGGCGCGTCGTCGACGCCACCGAGTCCGTGCGCAGTTCACGCCGATCAGCCACCATTCCCGGTGTCGACATCCCCGTGACCGCGCTGGATGCGTATCTGAGTGCGGAGACCCGGTTGGCGGAAACCGAGCCGAGCTGTGGACTCGAGTGGTGGATGATCGCCGGGGTCGGCCGCGTGGAGAGCCGCCATGGCCACCTGGGTGGTCGCACGCTCAGCGAGAGTGGACGGGCGAGTCCGGAGATCATCGGTGTCGCGCTGGACGGCGGACCCAATGTGCGGGCCATCGTCGACACCGACGGCGGTGTGCTCGACGGTGACCCGATCTGGGACCGCGCCGTGGGCCCGATGCAGTTCATCCCGGAGACATGGTCGATTCGAGGCCGCGACGGCAACGGCGACGGCACGGCCGATCCCCACAACATCTATGACGCGGCGTACTCGACGGGTCGCTTTCTCTGCCGCCTGGGCGAGGTGCTCGATGCCGGTCGGGGTCTCGAGCGTGCCTACTTCGGCTACAACACCTCCGATGAGTACGTCGCTGATGTCAGCCGACACGCTCGGCGGTACCGCGAGGCCCTCGAGGATCGGCTTCCGTAGGCCTCGCCAGGACACCTCCTGTGGGTGAAACTGTGGACAAGATGTGCGAAATCACCTGTTCGCGGTGGTTATCGCTGTGTGCAGTGGGGATTTCGCCGATCGGCTTGACCCGCCATGGGGTCGGCGACAGGATGAATCTCGTCGACACGGAGCGAAGGCGCTGGGACGACGGAGTGGAGCAAGCGGCGCAAGCCGGGAGCGATGCTTCGAGCACCTCAGAGCCGGAGGGCCGGGTCGACACGACAAGATCAGGCCGGTTCCCTCGGGAGCCGGCGGATCGACCGGAGACATCGTCGAGGTGTCGAAGGACCGAACGGAAGCTCCTGACGAGGGAGCCGATGGGAGGGCCGGAGAGATCTCGCTCAGCGGAGAACCACCAGGTTGTCAGGCGCACACCGCCGGGTGTGAGGTCGGGCTCGGAGGCCCTCGACGCAGGGAGATGTCGGGTCGTACCGCAACGCAGCGTTTCCGACGGGGAGCGAAGCAGCGGGGTGCGGGCCAGATGCCGCCGGGTATCGACGGTTGATTCAGCGCAGTTGCCGGGAGGGACGTCCTCACGGGGATTGGGCAGAGTGGAATCCCACGTACAGGGAGGCTGCTCCAGAAGGCGAAGTGAGCCGTCGGGTTCGCCGAGCTGGGTGGTTGTGTCGATCTCGGAGCCCCGAGGAGTTGACTGGCGAAAGCTGGAAGGCTACTCGGGGCTTCGTCCCTTTTTCGGGTGCGTTTCCGGTGCCAACCGCGGAACTCAGTCGTCTTTCAGCGCCACCGCATTCGGTGTGACGTTCATCTTCGGCTCGTACTCCACCCTCGCGACGGCCTGCTGATCGCCGCCGAGCGTCGCCCGGAGTTCCCCACGGCAGCGCCCGCAAGGGCCGTAGAACTCTTCGGTGACCTCACTGTCACAACGGGGGCACACGAACGACGACGTCTCCATGAACAGACCCTACAACGAGCTTCGGTACTCAAGACCCACCATCCCTCTGCCGACGGGAGTCGAAAGGTGACCCGTCCCAGGAGGTGCCCGTGGCCCGGCACGAACGCGACACCAATCCATACGTCGTCGACGAATTGGTCGAGTCCGAGCATCGTGCGGGCGTCGATCTCGCCTGGATCGTCGCGTTCGGGGTTGCGCTGTGTCTGCTCGCCATAGGGTTCACGGTGCCCGATCAGCTCCTGGAGCGCGCCGAGGCGATCAAGCCGCTGAATGTCAACGGCGTGATCGCCCTGCTGGTGGTGGTGCCTCTGGGCGCGTCGACGTTCGCGATCCGTCGCTACCGAGACGCTGTCGGGGCCCAGCGCGAGCTCACCCGCCTCTCGCTCCACGATGCCCTCACCGGGCTGCCGAACCGACGCCACCTTCGGTGTGTCCTGCCCTCCGCGTTCAACCACGCATGGCGGAACAACACCAAGGCGGCTGTCTTCTTCCTCGATCTCGACGGATTCAAAGGTGTGAACGACACGTATGGGCACGAGGTCGGCGACCAGTTGATGACCGCGGTGGGTGCCCGACTCCAGCACCACTGCGGCGACACCCGTTGGGTGGCACGGTATGCCGGCGACGAGTTCGTGATCATTGATGCCGCGCAACAGACGGCGGAGCACAGTCGACGCTTCGCGGCCGAGACCATCCAGGTGATCGAGCAACCCTTCGAACTCGGCGAAGACCGAATCTCGATCAGCGCCAGCATCGGTCTGGCGTTCGGCGACGTCTCGGCCGATCCCGACGATGTCCTGAGCGACGCCGACGCGGCGATGTACGAGGCGAAGCACGACGGCGATCGAACCGCAACGTATGACGAATCGATGCGCGCCCGTCTCACCCCGGCGACGCCGGAACGTCGGCTTCAGGAGGCTCTCCACAATGGCGAGTTCAAGCTGTTGTACCAGCCGATCGTCAGCCTTCGAACGTCGAAACTCGTCGGTGTCGAAGCACTCCTTCGCTGGGATGACCCGGCCCGCGGCGTGGTGCTCCCACGGGACTTCCTCCCCGCGCTCGAAGACACCGGTCTGATTGTTCCGGTCGGCCGTTCGGTGTTTCGTGACGCATGTCGCCAAGCACAGCGTTGGGCAGCCATGACACCGCCCGGACAGACCCCGTTGCGCGTCACCACCAATGTGTCCCCGAGACAGATCGTCCAGACGGACTTCGTCGATGACCTCAGTAGTGCGATGACGGAGTTCGGTGCCGATGCGTCCCAGCTCTACCTCGAGTTGACCGAGGCCTCGCTGATCTCGGATCCGAGAGCGGCCTGGAGCGCGCTGGAGCAGGTGCGCGCACTCGGCGTCGGCCTCGCCCTCGACGACTTCGGGACGGGAGTCAGCTCGCTCACCCATCTCCGCAGCTTCGACTTCGAGCTGCTGAAGGTCGACGGCTCCTACCTGAACACACTCGGGAGCGGAGGCAAGGACGACGCCATCGTGCGCCACGTGTTCTCATTGGCTCGGTCCCTCGGCATCGCCACCGTCGCCGAGGGTGTCTCCGACAGCCGGCACGTGAACCTCCTCGTGGAGCTCGGCTGCGAGCTCGGCCAGGGCTTCCAGTACGCCGCCGCACAGTCGGCGACGATCATCGACGACCTGGTACAGAATCACAGCGGACAGCCGATTCAGCCGACGCTGTCCCCCGAGGCAGCCGATGCGGACGTCACCGTGCTCCAGCCGCATCTGCGGCAGGTCCCCTCACACTGATCGGTGCGAGCGTCACCTCGTGCCGATGTCTCGCGGGGGCGGGCCGTAGCGGCCGCGAAGATGATCCCTGATCCCCTTCAGTCGCCCGGCCGGTGACCAATGGAGCCCGCGAGCCGGTGGATAGACGGCCCCGACCGGCAATTGGATGAGCGCCATACAGATCCGGAACCAGGCGTTCCATCGACCGAAGTGCTCCCGGAGCAGCAGCAGCGTGTTGCGGTGCTGTAGGTAGGCGACCCGCTCGACGTCGGCGCTCATCCCCGGGTTGTGCACACGCGCCCCGCGCACCATGCCCGATTGCCAGCCGAGCGAGCCGGCTCGAACCGCGAGCTCCGCCTCCTCGCAGTACGCGAAGTAGCGCTCGTCGAACAGGCCGACCTCGAGGACACACGCTCGGCGAATGAGCATCAGCGTGCCGTGGGGGTAGTCCGTGAGTTCGAAGCCGGATTCGCCGGCTGCAGGAGCATCGATCGGGCCGAGGAATGGCTCGATGATCGGCCGCCCCGGATCCCCGACGTCGGCGCTGACGAGGCCGACGAAGGGTCGTTCGTGCACGGCGGCGAGGATCTTGGCGAGTGCGTCCTCCTCGGGGATTGCGTCATGGGGCGCAATGGCGCACCACTCCCCCGACGATTCACGCAACCATCGCCGCAATCCGACATTCGCCCCTGGACCGAAGCCGAGGTTCAGATCGGTGGTGATGAGCCTGTCGGGCTCGACCGTGGCCGCCAGTCGGGGTTGCGCTTCACGGTCGGTGCCGTTGTCGACGACCACCACGTCGGTGGCCACGGTCTGGCGACGAAACGCAGTGAGTGTCTCGCCGAGTGACTCGACTTGGTTGCGGTGGACGATCACCACGGTGATCGGGGCGGCAACGGACACGGGTCGAGAGACTCCAGGGAGGCGGGACGACTTCGCCGCTCACGATGCCACGGATCGAGCGTTGGCCGTGGGACTCTCCACGACCCTGTCAGCGTCGTGGTAGGGGACTCAGGCGGGGGTGCCGGCCCCGGTCAGTGCGTGCTGCACCAACTCGAGGAGTGTGGCCTTCGTCGCTGCCCGATCCCGGGCATCGGTGACCATCATCGGCACGTCGGCCGGAATTGCGAGCGCCTCGCGAACGTCATCGAGTGAGTGGTGGATGCGGCCGAAGAAGGCGTTGACGGCCACCACGAACGGAAAGCCGGCCGACTCGAAGTAGTCGACTGCTGCGAAGCAGTCCTCCAGGCGGGAGGTGTCGACCAACACGACGGCGCCAATGGCGCCACGAACGAGGTCGTCCCACATGAAGTGGAATCGGTCCTGGCCCGGTGTGCCGAACAGGTAGAGGATCAGGTCGTCGCCGAGACCGATGCGGCCGAAGTCCATGGCCACGGTGGTCGACTTCTTCTCCGCTTCTCCGGCGATGTCCACACCGGCGCTGTGCGAGGTCAGCGATGCCTCCGTCGTCAAGGGCTCGATCTCACTGATCGAGCCGACGAAGGTCGTCTTGCCCACGGCGTAGCCGCCGGCGACAACGATCTTGACGGGGATCGGTACCCCGCCGCCGGATTTCGGGGTTGGCTCAGAGCGCTTGAAGGTCATCGAGGACCCTTTCGAGAAGTCGGAGATCGGGACGAGAGTCCTCGTTGGCCGACGCGATCGTCGCGTTGGCCTCGAGGAATCCCTCCGTCACCATGTCGCCCACGAGCACGCGGACGACACCGAGGGGCAGCTTGAGGTGCGCTGACACCTCGGCAATAGACGACGGATCGGCGCAAATCTCGCAAATCTGTCGACGCTCTGATGCCAGTTCGGATGCATCGGCTTCGCCCCGCGAGGTGACGCGAACGATCGTCTCGAGCGAAAGCTCGGTCGACGATCGCACTCGTCCGCCGGTCAGCGCGTACGGGCGTACTCGCAGCCGGGACTCACGGGGCGCATCGGTCATCGGTGCAGGGAGCTTTGCAGTTCGGCGCGAAGCTCAGGAGTGAGGAAGGGGCCGGTCTTCTCGACGAGGACCGCCATCTCGTAACCGACCAGACCGACATCGCAGTCGGCGTCGGCGACAACGGCCAGGCACGAGCCATCGCTGACGCCCGTGACGAAGAGAAAGGCGTTCTCCATCTCGATGATGACCTCATTGACGCGACCGCCGCCGAAGCGGCCGGCAGCTCCATAGGCGAGACCGATCAGTCCGGACGCGACTGCCGCGAATCGATCCGCGGCATCTCGGTCGAGGCCGACGGACAACGCCATCGGGAGGCCGTCGGACGAGACCACGACGGCCTCGCTGACGCCCGGCACCCGCTCGACGAAGTTCGCCACGAGCCAGTTGACATTGTTGGCTGCGGTACTCATGTTGCTCATGTGATCTCTCAGCTCCGTCGGTTGGATTTCGGGTCGTCCGACTCGGGCGCACGGCCCTTACGGAGACCGGCGCGATACCGCGAGAGCATCTGCCGCACCTCCTCAGGGGATCGGTTGACCGGTGCCGCGGCCTGTGCGGCCTGGACAGGGGCGGTCGAGTACTTGGATGCGTCGGGCACGTCCACCTGACGCGGCGTGCGCCGGATCAGGCCGGCGCTGGTGACCGCATCGTCCACGGCGCCCACCTCGGCGGCCGGGCGGTGTTCGACCGGTACCGCAGCGGTGGGAGAAGCCATCGGTGGCGGCACCGGGGCCGCAGGGGCCGGAACGGGTGCGGGCGCAGCAGTCGCCGGCGGCACCTGCATCGGGGGCGCCTGCGGAGGCGGTGCGTGCGGCACTCCGCGCTGGGGCAATGGCGGAAGCGTCGACTCCGGAGGCATCGCCGGAGGGGCCTGCGTCGGGGTCGGCGGCGCGGGCGGTGATGCCGGTGGAGCGTCGAGCGCCGCGAACAGGTCCGCATCCGGGTTGGCCGGGGGCGCCGGCGTGGATGCCGGGTTGAAGACCTCGAACAGATCGCCGGAGGCCAGGGCAGCCGGGGCTTCGGCCTGCGGGGGCGCCTGGACAGGAGCGATGGGTTCGGTCGGCGCCTTGCGCATCGGCAGGGCGGCGAGGTCGTCGGTCTCGGGATCCGATGGCGTCGCGGCCGCCGGGTTGACCGGCGGCATGGGCGGCGCTTCGAAGACCGGCACCTCCGGCGGTGCGAAGGCCGACGGTTCGGCCGAGGCGGGCGGCATGGCTTGGGCAACGGGCGGCTCGAAGGCCGGAGGGGTTTCTTCGGGCTGAACGGGAGCGCTGGCGACACCGGTGGGCGCGATGGCCGGTTCGGCCTGGTCCACTCCCCCGACCAACCCCGCCGGGATGGTCACGATGGCCGTGACGCCACCATCGGCGGCGCTCGTCAGGCGAACGTTGACACCCAGGCGATGGGCGAGCCGCGAGATCACGATGAAGCCGAGTGATCGACTCAGATCGAGACCGATGATCGGCGGTTCCTCGAGAGTCTTGTTGGCGTTGACCAGTTGCTCGGCGCCCATGCCGATTCCACGGTCCGCCAACGTCATCTGGTAGTCACCATCGGTGGTGTGGTGGCCGACCACCTCGACACCGGTGTCCGGCGGTGAGAAGTGCGTCGCGTTCTCCATGAGTTCGGAGAGCAGATGGGCCAGGTCGACTGCGACAGAGCCGGCGACAGTGGCGGACTCGATCGATCGCAGCTGGATGCGGCCGAAGTCCTCGATTTCACCCATGGCCACTCGCACCACGTCGGAGAGTTCGACCGGACGACCACGTCGCCGGGTCGGCTCGGCGCCGGCCATGACGAGCAGGGACTCTGCGTTTCGTCGCATTCGGGTGGCGAGGTGATCGAGCCGGAAGAGATTCTCGAAGGCATCCGGGTTCTCTTCTCGGGACTCGAGCTGATCGATGAAGTCGATCTGGCGGTCGAGCAGACTCTGGTTGCGGCGAGCCAGGTTCACGAAGATGTCGTTGATGCCGCGACGCAGGAGGCGGCCCTGCTCCTCGGCGACCTCGGCCGTCACGGTCTGGATGTCGGAGAACGCTCGTGACAGCGAGGCGATCTCGTCACGGCCGGATGCCTTGATCGGCGTGAGCGTCGGGGCCTGCCCGCGACCCGCCGAGCGCAGCGACTCGACCATCGCCGGGAGTTCCTCGGAGGACAACTGTTCGGCGCTCTTCGTGAGCTGGGTGAGCGGACGGCTGACGGAACGACCAACGAACAGGGCCATGACCAACGCCAGGAGGACCACCGACCCGGCCAGGATCAGGAAGGATTGCGCTTCGTCGCCGGAGGCGGTCGATGCGAGTGCGGCCTCGGCGCTTGCATCGGAGAGTACGGTTTCAGAGAGCAGGGCGACGGTGACGAGACGCTCCTCGGCATCGCTCACCCACTCGATCGAGCCGATACCGCTGCCCTTTTCGATCATGTCGAGCACGGCATCGGCGGGGACCCAGGGCCCGGATCTCGTCACGGCGCCGCCGACGTAGGACGGCAGGACGCCATCGCCCTGGAGCTGATCGAGGATCTCGACGTACCGACTGTCGGCCGTGGCGCGGATGCTCGCGATCCGGTTGCCCATCGATGAGGTTGCCGAATCGAGCACGCTGGCACTGCTGGCGGTGAGCTCTCCGGCGGAGATCGCGTTCGAGCCGATGAAGGTGATCTCGGCCACTGATTCCTGGATGCCCTGGATCTCGGAGTCGAGGTCGAGTGCACGGAAGAGTTCGAGATCATCGGCCTCCCACACCAGGCGGGTGTTGATGCGTCGAAGTGTCGACGACGCGTTGTTCAACTCGGTGGCGAGTGCGACGGGATGGAAGCGTTCTGTTCGGTCTTCGGTGATCGCATCGGTCAACGCAGTGCGCAGGTCCGTGATCTCGGCGGCGAGTGTCGGGTCGTCGATGTCGGTGATCGTCGTGTCAACCGTGCGCAGCCAACTCGCGAACTCCTGGTCGGTACCGATCTGGTCGGTACGGGGTTCATCTCTCGGCAGGGTGAGTCGGTGCGACAGGAGGGATCGGAAACGTTCGACCTGGAACGCAACAGAGAGGTCGGCATTGGCCTGGGCGAGTTCGGCGATCCGTGCGTTCTCTGCGCTGGCGTCAGCGACGTCCGTCCGGTCGATGAATCCGGAGAACGCGAAGACGAGAACGGCCAGCAGCGGGGCGGCGAGCAGCAAGAGCAGCTTGCCGCGAATCTTGATCCTCTTGAGCATTGAAGGACTGCCTCTGACGAGTGACGAAACACCCGATCGGGTGTTCCTGACTCATGTCGGACACTGCCGCGAGGGGTTGAGGAGCTCTGTGGAAATGGCAGAGGCGCCCATGCCCAATTGGACCGAACGACTCAGCGCTGAGGGGCCGTGGTCGGCAGAATCGGCGCGGGAAGTTGTGTCGATTCCATCAACCAGGTGTCGACGGAAGCAGCCGCCGAGCGTCCCTCGGCGATCGCCCACACGATGAGGCTCTGGCCCCGACCCATGTCACCGGCGACGAAGACACCCTCGACATTGGTCTGCCAGGAGTCGTCTCGGGCGACATTGCCTCGATCGGTCAGATCCACGCCGAACTGCTCCAACAGCGGCCCCTGCTCGGGGCCGGTGAAGCCCATCGCCAGGAAGACTCGCTGTGCGGGAAAGACCTGCTCACTGCCGGGGACGGGCTCGAACGTCATGCGACCATCATCGAACTTCTGCTCGACGCGGACCGTTTCCAGGCTGGCCACATTGCCGTCCTCGTCACCCACGAACTGCACGGTGTTGATGGCGTACTCCCGCTCGCCTCCTTCTTCGTGCGCTGAGGTGACGCGATAGATCATCGGCCAGGTCGGCCACGGATTGGCATGGGGCCGACTCTCCGGTGGTTTCGGCATGATCTCGAACTGATGTACCGAACGCGCACCGTGCCGGTGAGATGTGCCGAGACAGTCGGCGCCGGTGTCGCCCCCGCCGATGATGATGACGTCCTTGTCCGTCGCCGTGATCGGTGGATCGGCAAAGTCGCCCTCCTGGACCCGGTTGGCGCCGGGAAGGAACTCCATGGCCTGGTGGATACCACCCAGCTCACGACCCGGGATCGGAAGGTCACGGGCCTGTGTGGCACCGCAGGCGAGCACCACCGCGTCGAAGTCGGCGCGGAGCTCGTCGGCAGCGACGTCGACGCCGACATCGACGTTCACCCGAAACTCGGTCCCCTCCGATTCCATCTGTTCCAGTCGGCGATCCAGATGCCGCTTCTCCATCTTGAACTCGGGAATGCCGTAGCGGAGCAGCCCACCGATGCGGTCTGCTCGCTCAAAGACCACGACGTGGTGGCCGGCCCTCGTGAGTTGCTGAGCGGCGGCGAGGCCGGCAGGGCCCGAACCCACCACGGCGACCCGTCGACCCGTCTTCTCGAGGGCGACCTCCGGCTTGATCCAGCCTTCCTGCCACGCACGGTCGACGATCTCGACCTCGATCCGCTTGATGGTCACCGGGGGCTCATGGATTCCGAGCACACAGGCGGCCTCACACGGCGCCGGACAGAGTCGGCCGGTGAACTCCGGGAAGTTGTTCGTGCTGTGGAGGCGGTCGATCGCATCACGCCACTGACCGCGGTAGGTCAGGTCGTTCCAGTCGGGGATGATGTTGCCCAATGGGCAGCCGTTGGTGCAGAACGGAATGCCACAGTCCATACAACGGCTGGCCTGCGTGCGCAGAGCGTCCTCCGGGAAGTCCTCGTATACCTCGTTCCAGTCCTTGAGACGAACCGGGACCGGTCGGTGGGACGGGAGTTCGCGTCCGTGATTCAGAAAGCCTCTGGGATCAGCCATCATCGACTCCTCACGCTCGGGCCGCGGCCATCACGGCCTCGGTCTCGTCTTGGCCCGTCGCCCGGGCCTCGGCCTGCGCCGCCAGCACCCGGCGGTAGTCGGTCGGCATCACCTTCACGAACTGGGAGACGGTGAGGTCCCAGTCCGTCAGGAGCCGCTCGGCCACCTCACTGCTGGTCTCGTGTCGATGCTTCTGCACCCGGTCGAGCAGCCAGTCGCGATCTTCGTCGCTCAGGGGTTCGATCTCCACCATCTCGTCGTTCAGACGGGTCGGGAAGATCCCGGTCGGATCGTGCACGAAGGCAATGCCACCACTCATGCCGGCCGCGAAGTTGCGACCCGTCGGCCCGAGGATCACCGCCCGACCACCGGTCATGTACTCGCAGGCATGATCGCCGACGCCCTCGACCACCGCGATCGCGCCTGAGTTCCGCACGCAGAACCGCTCGCCGACCTTGCCGCGCAGAAAGACCTCTCCACCAGTCGCCCCGTACAGGATGACGTTGCCGGCGATGACGTTCTCCTCGGCGACGAACGGGGCGATGGCCGGTGGCCGCACGACGATTCGGCCCCCGGAGAGGCCCTTGCCGACATAGTCGTTGGCGTCTCCCTCGAGTCGCAGGGAGATGCCGCGGGGGACAAAGGCGCCGAGGCTGTTCCCGGCCGAACCCGTCAGGTTGACCACGATGGTGTCGTCGGGCAGGCCGGCACCGCCATAGCGGGTCGTGACCTCGAACCCGAGTAGGGTGCCGAGCGTCCGGTTGACGTTGCGGACGGGAACGTCGATCGTCACCGGCCGCCCGTCCTCGAGGGCCCCCTCGGCGAGCTGGATCAGCGTCTGATCGAGGGCGAGTTCGAGGCCGTGGTCCTGCTCCTTCCACTGATGACGTCGCGACTCGCGAGCGATGTCGGGCAGGTGGAGGATCGGGCTGAGATCGAGTCCCTCGGCCTTCCAATGCTCGATGGCGTCGGTCGTGTCGAGCATCTCCACCTGGCCGATGGCCTCGTCGAGGGTTCGGAAGCCGAGTTCTGCCATGAGCTCCCGCACCTCCTGTGCGATGTACTCGAAGAAGTTGACGACGAACTCCGGGTCACCACTGAACTTGGCGCGGAGCTCCGGATTCTGTGTGGCGACACCGACCGGACAGGTGTCGAGGTGACAGACGCGCATCATCACGCACCCCATGACGACGAGCGGCGCCGTGGCGAACCCGAACTCCTCGGCACCGAGGAGGGCAGCGATCATGACATCGCGGCCGGTCTTCAGCTGACCGTCGGTCTGGACCACGATCCGATCTCGAAGATCATTGAGGAGCAGGGTTTGCTGGGTCTCGGCAAGGCCGAGTTCCCAGGGGGCACCAGCGTGTTTGATCGATGTCTGGGGCGAAGCACCCGTTCCACCATCGTGTCCTGAGATCAGGACCACATCAGCATGCGCCTTCGAGACGCCGGCCGCCACGGTGCCGACCCCGACCTCCGCGACGAGCTTCACGTGGATGCGCGCCTTGGGGTTGGAGTTCTTGAGATCGTGGATCAGTTGGGCCAGATCCTCGATCGAATAGATGTCGTGGTGCGGTGGAGGCGAGATCAGCCCGACCCCCGGAGTGGAGTGTCGCGTCTTCGCGATCCACGGATACACCTTGTGGCCCGGGAGTTGCCCACCCTCACCGGGCTTCGCCCCCTGCGCCATCTTGATCTGGATGTCGTCGGCGTTCACCAGGTACTCGGAGGTGACCCCGAAACGGCCGGACGCCGCCTGCTTGATCGCGCTGCGGCGAAGATTGCCGTTCTCGTCGACCTCGAAGCGATCGACGTCCTCGCCGCCTTCGCCGGTGTTCGACTTCGCCCCGATGCGGTTCATGGCGATCGCCAGAGTCTCGTGGGCCTCCGAAGAGATCGAGCCATAGCTCATCGCGCCTGTGGAGAAACGTTTGATGATCGACGACGCCGACTCGACCTGCTCGATCGGGATCGAGGAACGCTCGCCACTGCGGAAGCGGAACAGGCCCCGCAAGGTGCCGAGACGCGTCGACTGATCGTCAACCGCGGCCGTGTACTCCTTGAAGATGTCGTAGCGGCCCTCACGTGTGGCGTGTTGGAGCTTGAACACGGTGTCGGGGTTGAACAGGTGATACTCCCCTTCCCGACGCCACTGGTATTCGCCCCCCACCTCGAGTGTGCGGTGCGCCCGCTCCGCGGCGTTGGCCGGGTAGGCCAGCGCGTGGCGCGCCGCGACCTCGCCGGCGATCACGTCGAGACCGACACCCCCGAGACGGCTGACCGTCCCGGTGAAGTACTCGTCGACGAGATCCGTCGAGAGCCCGATGGCCTCGAAGATCTGTGCGCCGGTGTACGACGCAACCGTGCTGATGCCCATCTTCGACATCACCTTGAGGATTCCGGTGCCTGCGGCATCGATGTAGTTGCGATGCGCCACCGAGGGGTCCATGGAGGAATCGAGCCCGTGCGCGCCGTTCTGGATCATCTCATCGAGCGTGGCGAACGCGAGGTACGGATTGATGGCGTTGGCGCCGAATCCAATGAGCAGACAGATGTGATGAATCTCGCGGACGTCGCCGGCGTGAACCACGAGCCCGGCCCGGGTGCGTGTCTGGTTCCGGACGAGATGGTGATGGAGCCCACTGGTGGCGAGGAGCGACGGCACGGCTGCGGTGGTGTCGTCACCGCCCCGGTCGGTGAGGATCAGCGCGGTTGCACCATTGCTGATGGCTTCATCCGCCTCGGCCCGGATCCGATCGAGGGCCGCGGCCATGGCTTCGCCCCCACCCGCGACGGGATACCGCGTCGAGATCTCCGCCGAGACGAAGCCGGCCGGCCCCTCGGTCCCGTCGAGGGCCGCGATGCGGGCGAACTCGCCATCGGTGATGACCGGGTTGTCGAGGTGGATGGTGCGGCACGCTTCCGGCGTGGGGTCGAAGAGATTCGCCTCGGGTCCGACACGGGCGAACAGGGACGTGATCAGCCGCTCGCGAATGGCGTCGAGCGGTGGATTCGTGACCTGGGCGAAGAGCTGCTGAAAGTAGTCACCGAGTTGACGGGGACGCGCCGACAGGACCGCGATCGGTGTGTCGGTGCCCATCGACCCGGTGGCCTCCTTCGCATCACGGGCCATCGGCGTGAGGAGCAGCTTCTTCTCCTCGATGGTGTAGCCGTATTCGGCCTGACGCTGAACCAGGGTGCCCTCGTCCTCGCGGATCGGGATGGCCACGGGCAGGTCGGCCAGCATGACGAGGTTCTGGTCGATCCAGTCGGCGTATGGACGGCCATTGGCGATCCGGGCCTTCAGTTCGTCATCGCGGATGATGCGACCCTCGGCCGTGTCGATGAGGAACATACGACCCGGCTGGAGTCGGCCCTTCTCCACGATCGTGTCCTGCGGGAGGTCGACGACGCCGACCTCGCTGGCCATGACGACGAGTCCGTCGGCGGTGACCCAGTAACGCGACGGACGCAGGCCGTTCCTATCGAGCACAGCACCCATGACGGTGCCGTCGGTGAAGGCGATCGAAGCCGGACCATCCCACGGCTCCATCCGGGCGGCGTTGTACTGGTAGAAGGCCTTTCGCTCCCGATCCATCTCCTCGTGATGCTCCCAGGGCTCCGGGATCATCATCAGGACGGCTTCCTCGAGCGAGTATCCGCCGAGCGTCAGGAGTTCGAGCGCCTCGTCGAATCCCGCCGTGTCGCTCGCGCCGGGCGTGCAGATCGGGAACGCCCGTTCGAGACCGGGAAGGTGAGGGCTGTCGAGGAGTGCCTCGCGAGCACGCATCCAGTTGCGGTTGCCCTGAATCGTGTTGATCTCACCATTGTGGGCGACGATTCGGTACGGGTGCGCGAGGGGCCACGACGGGAAGGTGTTGGTCGAGAAGCGGCTGTGCACGAGCGCGAGCGCGCTCTCGACGCGCTCGTCCATCAACTCCGGGTAGAAGGCGGACAGCTGGGGTGTGGTGAGCATCCCCTTGTACACGACCGTGCGGGCGCTCAGCGATGGGAAGTAGACGCCGTCGTGAGCCTCGGACGCCCCACCCATGGCTTCGTTCACCTCGTCGGCGCCGGCCGGCACGCTGATCTCGTGCTCGATTCGCTTTCGGGCGATGTACGCCCGACGATCCAGCTCGATACCGGCCAGACCCTCGGCCTTGACGAACACCTGGCGGAAGGTGGGCATCGTCATCAGCGATGCCGAGCCGAGGATCGATTCGTCGATCTCGACATCGCGCCAGCCGATGACGTACAGGCCCTCTTCGCCGAGGATGGCATCGACCGCGGCCTGGGCGCGCGCCGCGGTGACCGAGTCCTGCGGGAGGAAGGCGATGCCGGTGGCGTACTCGCCATGCGCCGGAAGGTCGAAGGCCACGACATCGCGGTAGAAGCGATCGGGGATCTGGATCAGGATGCCGGCGCCATCGCCGGTGTTGATGTCGGCACCGCGTGCACCACGGTGCTCCATCGCACACAACGCACCGATGCCTTTGGCGACGATGTCGTGGCTGACGCGGCCATGCAGATCACACACGAAGTTCACGCCACAGCTGTCGTGCTCATGGCGCGGGTGATAGAGCCCCTGGGGCTGGGGAAGGTCGCGAGATACGGGGGAAACTGCCATCGGGACGTCTTTCTTCCTGCGAACGCGGGTCGCGTAGGACCCTGATCGGAGGCGGGGACGTCGTTGGCCCGGCTTCCAGGTGTCCACAGGTTAGCCAGGTTCCGTTCAGATCGACGAGTTGGCGCGCCCGTAGGCCATGATGGGGCCATGCACCAGCCGGATCTCACCGTCGCGAACGCTCTTCTCCCCCGTTTCGACGCCTCGCCGACGCCGTATCACGCCGTGCAGACGGTGATTGCCCAGTTGACGGCGGCTGGGTTCGTCGATGTCAGCGAATCGGCCGCCTCCGTGCCGGGACGTCAGTTCTGGCACGACGGAGGGGCCCTGATCGCCTGGGCGACGGCGCCCGACCACACCGCGGCCGCCGGCTACCGCATCGTGGGTGCCCACACCGACAGTCCCAACCTCCGCATCAAGCCCAACCCGGAGACACAGTCGACCGGCTGGAAGCAACTCGGCGTGGAGGTCTATGGCGGAGTGCTCCTGAACTCCTGGCTGGATCGTGACCTCGGACTGGCCGGTCGGGCCGTTGTCCGCACCCCGGATGGCGCCGCCACTCGCCTCTTTCGCGATGATCGGCCGATCCTGCGGGTGCCCCAGCTGGCGATCCACCTCGATGACGACATCCGGGCCACCGGGTTGAAGCTCAACCAGCAGCGCCACATGGTGCCGATCTGGGGCGGGCTCGCGGAGACGCCCGACTTCCGTACCTACCTGGCCGATGCCCTCGACGTGGACGCCGACCAGGTCCTCTCGTGGGACGCGATGCCATTCGATCTCACGCCCGCGGCCGTCGTCGGGCTGAATCAGGAATTCATCGCCTCCGCTCGCATCGACAATCAGCTGTCGTGCTTCCTGGCAGTCGACGCTCTGATCCAGGCGGCCGATCAGCCTGGATCCAGGATTCCGATGATCGGACTGTTCGATCATGAGGAGGTCGGCAGTGTCAGCGCCACCGGCGCGGCGGCTCCCCTGCTGTCATCGACCATCGCCCGGATCCAGGAGCAGCTGGGAGGCTCGGCGGAGGACGCGGCACGCAGCCGACGAGACACACTCGTGATCTCGGCCGACGGCGCCCATGCCACCCATCCCAACTACGCCGACCGCCACGAGCCCGATCATCAGATTCACCTGAACGCCGGGCCGGTGCTGAAAGTCAACGCGAACCAGCGCTACGCCACCGACGCGATCACCGCGGCAGCCTTCGAACTCGCGTGCGAGGCGGCCGGCTCACCGATGCAACGCTTCGTCACGCGCACCGACCTCCGCTGCGGGTCGACCATCGGACCGGCGACGGCTGCCCTGATGGGCGTCGCCGTTCTCGATGCCGGTTGCCCGCAACTCGCCATGCACTCCGCCCGGGAGATGTGTGGCGTCGCCGATCCGGGTCATTTCGCCGCCGTCATGCACGAGGCGATGATCGCCTGATCAGCCGAACCGTTCGCGCAGCGCGCGGGCCGGCGCGGCGAACATCAGCATCATGGGGAAGATCTCCAGACGGCCGATGATCATGAAGAGCGAGATCACGAGTCGGGCGGGCTGGGAAAAGGCATCGGAGAAGGACGCGGTCGGACCCGCGTCTCCCAGCGCCGGTCCCATGTTGCCGAGCGATCCGACGATCGCACCGATCGACTCGAGAAGACCGGCCCCGAGACCGGTCAGGATCACGATTCCGCTGAGCACGAGCAACAGGTAGAGAACGAAGAAGCCGGCCATCCGGCTCACGATGTCCTCGCTGACGGCGTGACTGCCATGGCGGACCGGAATGATCGCACGCGGTTGTTGGGTGTGGCGGACCGATCGAATGGAGTGGCCGACCAGCACCTGGACGCGCATCACCTTGATGCCGCCGGACGTCGAGCCGGTGCAGGCGCCCACCACCATCAAGAAGAGCAGCACCATCTGGGCGGCCGGTACCCAGAGCACGAAGTTGCCGTCGGACATCACGCCCCTGGCGTTGCCGAATCCGGTGCTGGTGCCGAGGGCGACCACGTTGAAGATGCCTGCCCGCAGCGCTGCGCCGAAGCCGAGTCCGCCGTCGATCCACAGCAGGCCGACGACGAGGGCCGTGCAGACGCCGAGCATCATCAGGTAGATGCGAAGCTCCGGATCGTTGGCGTAGCCCGAGAACCGGCCTTGCAGTGCACGCCAGTGGTGGGCGAAGTTCATGCCGCCGATTACCATCCCGATGATGATCACGGCCTCGACGAGCACGCTGTCGTAGTGCCCGATCGAACTGCCGTACGGCGAGAAGCCGCCGGTCGAGGCCGTGCTGAGACCGTGGGCCAGACCGTCGTAGAGCGAGGGGCCGGGGACCGCGAAGAGCGCGACACCCACGGCAATGGTCAACACTGCGTACGTGGCCCAGAGACGCTTGGCGGTCTCGGAGATCCGCGGCGTGAGGCGGTCCGAGGACGGACCAGGGGCTTCGGCGGTCATGAGATCCAGGCCGCCCACACCGAGGAAGGGCAGCACAGCCACCGCGAGCACGACGATGCCCATCCCGCCGTACCACTGGGTGGCCTGGCGGTACATCATCAGACCCCGGCCGGGCGAGTCGAAGTCCAGCAGCGCGGTTGAGCCGGTGCACGAGTAGCCACTCGCCGATTCGAAGATCGAGTTCACGATCTGTTCGGTGAACGACGCGCCGTGTGTGTCGAAGGTGCCGGCGAGCACGTAAGGCAACGCGCCGAGCACGGTGATGACGATCCAGGTCCATCCCACTGCGGCAAACACATCCCGCGCTCGGGCCGAACCCGGCCGAGTGGCCCACCACAGCAGCACACCGAGTGCCAGCGTGATGAAGCCGGAGATGAGCAGAGCGCCGGTGTCGGTGTTGGTCGAGCTCACCTCGATGACGCCGCTGAGAAGCATGCCGATGGCGACGAACACCAGTGCGATGCCCATCACATGCAGCAGCGTGCTCTTCAGCCCACCGCGGTCGTGGTGCAGTTCGGTGGCCCGCCGGATCTCGAGCGGCCGCAAGATCCTCATCGAACCCTCCGCAACGACCGCTTGGCCCGGCGGATCGCCCATTCCTTGCCCTGGAGGAGGCCGACGATCGCCGCGAGCAGCGGAAGGATGGTGAGGCGCCCCGCGAGCATGCCAGGGATGAGGAGGAGGCGACCCACCGCGGAGAGTGTGGTGGCGTCACCCGCGGGACCGGTGATCGGCGATGGGCCCGCTGTGGAGACGGCCGAGATCGCCGTCCACAGGGCGGAGACGATGTCGACCCCGGTGGTGGCGAGCAGGAAGGCGCCGATCGCACACAGGCCGAAGTGAGCGATCTGGTAGCCCGTCAGACGCTCCAGCTCGTCGTCGGCGACGAGGGCGCCTTCGCGCTTGACGACCGTCACCACGTTCGGGTCGAGCTGCCGCCTCATCTCGCGTCGCGCGTAGGCGACCAGGGCGGCGGCCCGAGCGACTCGAAGACCACCCCCGGCTGACGCGCCCATCGCACCGGTGGCGGTGGCGATGAGGAGGACGGCCAGGGCTGACGACGGGAAGACCGTCCAGTCGGCGCTGGCGAGGCCGGTGGTGCTCGTGGCCGACGCCGCCTGGAAGAAGGCGTGACGCAGCGCGATACCGTCGACGGAGAGCAGGATCGCGATCGACGCACACGCGATCATCGCCAGATACAGCCAGAGTTCGGTGCTGCGGAGGAACCGGCTCCGTTGTCCCCGAAGGATCCACCAGATCACGAAGTAGCTGGTGCCGGCGATGGTCATGAAGATGGTGGCGACGATCTGCGGACCGACGCCATAGGACGCGAAGCTGTCCGCGCGGTTCGTGAAGCCGCCCGTCGACACCGTGGTCATCGCGTGGACAATGCTGTCCTTGAACCCCATGCCGGTGGCGATGTACGCCAGGCCGCAGAGGCTGGTGAGGCCGCCGTAAATGGCCAGGACGCGCCGCCGTCCGGTGATGGTGCCGGGCGCCAGCCGGTCGAGCCTTCGGCCCTGCGCAACGGGCACGTGGACGCTGCCTCGTAGAACCCCGGGGAGCGCCACGATTCCGGCGAGCAGGCCCACGAGGGCACCGACCCACTGTGTGGCACCCCGAAACAGCTGCATACCGGCAGACAGTTCGGTCGGATCGAACGCCGTCAGCGAGGTCGTGCTGAACCCGGAAGCGGATTCGAACAGCGCGGTTGCGGGATTGCTCGTCACGCCACTGAGCAGATACACCCCGGTGCCGAAGACCACCAGCACAGCCCAGGCGGCGGCAAGCCCTCCGACGACGCGCGCAGCCGTGGGCCGCAGGCGGCGCTGGTAGGTGCGACGTCCGGAAGCGCCGATCCCGATCGCAACCGCACCAGCGGCCAGGAGCACGAGTCCGTGGTACGTGTCGTCGAACGTCTCCACGATCCCGGCCGGCAGGATCAGGATTCCGATCGTCAGGAGCGCGTCGGCCACGGCGAGACGATTGAACGAATCGACACGTCGCTCTCCGCCGAGCGGCACCACGCCCGTATCGGCGAGGCGGGGGCGGCTCACCCGAGTGCGACTCGCACGTCTTCGACCGCCGCGGGCATGGCGACGACGACGACATGGTCGCGGCCGCGGAGGCGGCTGCGTCCGCGAATGATCTGAGGCTTCCCGTCGCGCACGGCGGCCGCGATCAGGGCGTCCTTGGGCAGGTTCAGGTCACGGACGAGTTCGCCATCGGCCGGGCTGCCCTTCTTGACCTCGAGTTCGAGGACCTCGACGTCTCCTTGAAGGAAGGTGGCCACGGCGGCCACACCACCGCGCACGAATCGCAGGACGCCATTGGCGGTCGCGGTGCGCGGGGACAAGGCGACATCGACACCGGCATCGGAGAGGAGGCCGAGCAGCGCGAGACGGTGCACCGCGGCGACCGTCTCGCCGGCGCCGGTCGACTTGGCGAACAGGCACGCCAGGATATTGGCGTCGTCTTCGCCCGTGAGCGCCACGACCATCTCGAAGCGGCCGATGTCGACCTCTTCCAACAGGTCCGCATCGGTGATCTCGCCCTCGATCACGAGGACGTCGTCGAGGGCCTCGGCGAGCTCGCGCGCACGGATCGGATTGCGCTCCACGATCACCACGTGTACGCCTCGGTCGACCAGGCGCCGGGCGAGCAGCTCAGCGGTGCGCCCGCCCCCGAGAAGGATGACGCGGTTCGTTTCACCGCGGTCGAGGCCGAGCAGTTCGATGACGAGCCGGCGGGCCCGTCGTTTGGCCACGACGCGGACATGATCATTGGCCTCGAGTCGATGGTCCTTGCGCGGGATGATCGTCTCATCACCTCGGCCGATCGCCGCGACCATGAAGTCCCAGTCGGGCTCGAACTCCTCGGCGATCTCGCCCAGAGTGCGCCCGACGAGCGGCGCGTGCACCGGCAATTTCGCCCCGATGACCACGACATCGCCGTTAACCATCTGGGCGACTTCGTCAGCGCCCGGGAAATCGAGCAACTTGAGGACCTCCTGCGCCGTCTCGGCGTCAGGGTCGATGATCAGGTCGGCACCGGACGCCTTCCTCACCTCTTCGGCGGCGTCGCCGCGCAGTTCGGCCGCCTCGATTCGCACGATGGATCGCGCGACGCCGATCGATTTCGCGAGCATGGAGGCGATCAGGTTGACCTCGTCGTTGGCGGTGACTGCCACCAGCAGGTCAGCGCTCTCGATCCCTGCCCGGCGCAGCGTGTCCGGATGGGTGCCGCTGCCGCAGACGGTCAAAACATCGACGGCATCATCGATCCGGCGAAGCTTGTCCCGGTCGATATCGATGATGCCGACATCGTGGCCTTCGCGGCTCAACCGGTCGGCGACATATGAGCCGACCTCGCCGGCTCCGATCACGACAACGTGCACGACTTCTTTCTACTCCCTGAATCAGGCGATCGATGGGTCGAGCGCGCCGGGGCGGAACTCGAAGACGTCGTCCTCGGTGACCACAGCATCCAGGGGGACGTCCCATGACTCCGTCGGCACGAGAGCGACCTGTTGGAATGAATGGGCGATCCCGATGACGACCGGCCGATGTTCGCGGGCGATGGCTCCCAGGGCGCGGTCGTAGTAGCCGCCACCCTGTCCGAGACGCCGCCCGTGGTCGTCGAAGGCGACAAGGGGAGCCAGGACGACGTCGTGGCGGAACAGCGGCACCGGCTCGCCATCCACTGGTTCCTGGATGCCGAAGGATCCTCTCGCGGTCTCCCGCTCGGGCTCCCAAGGCAGGAACTCGAGATGGTCACCGACCACACGAGGAACGGTGACGACACTGCGCGCCTGGGCCTGAAGGATCAGCGATGTGTCGATGTCGACCTCCCCGCGAACGCCGCGGTAGCCGGCGACCACGCCAGCGGAGCGAAGCACGGGTAGACGAGCGAGGCGCGCCATGACGGCAATCGACGCGGCCGCCTGGTCGTCATCGCCCAGCCCGGCTCGCTGCTCGCGGAGCACCAGGCGGATCGCTCGCCGCTCAGCGGCCTGGTCGCTCATGTGTCGACGCTACCCCTTCCGAACGCGGCAACGGGGACCCGTGATGGATCCCCGTTGCTCACGATCGATCACCGACCAGCCGCGTGGTCGGATCGGATTCCGACCTAGACGAATGCGCTGGCGAACACCAGCGACACGATGGTCATGACCTTCAACAGGATGTTCATGGCGGGGCCAGAGGTGTCCTTGAAGGGGTCACCCACGGTGTCGCCGACGACGGCGGCCTTGTGGGGATCGCTGCCCTTGCCACCGTGTGCACCGGCTTCGATGTACTTCTTCGCGTTGTCCCATGCGCCGCCGGCGTTGGCCATGAAGATGGCCAGGGCGAAGCCGGTGACGAGGGCACCGGCGAGCAGACCGCCGAGGGCGTCGACGTCGATGAAGCCGACGACGAGCGGCACGACTACGGCGAGAGCGCCGGGGACGACCATTTCCTTCAGGGAAGCGTCGGTGGAGATGGCCACGCAACGAGCGGAGTCGGGCACGACGCCCTCCTTGCCCTCACGCAGGCCGGGAATCTCCCGGAATTGACGACGGACCTCTTCGATCATCGCGGTGGCCGCGCGGCCGACGGCGTCGATCGTGAGGGCAGCGAACAGGAAGGGCAGACCGGCACCGAGGAACAGACCGATGAACACGTCGACTTCACCGACGTTCAGGCTCAGCGATCCACCCTCTTCGACGACGGCGAACTCGAAGCTCTTGAACAGCGCAAGGGCCGTGAGCGCAGCCGAACCGACGGCGAAGCCCTTGGCGACGGCGGCGGTGGTGTTGCCCAGCGAGTCGAGGGCGTCGGTGACCTCGCGGACCGACGGGTCGAGCTCCGCCATCTCGGCGATGCCGCCGGCGTTGTCGGCAATCGGGCCGTAGGCGTCGACCGACACGACCACGCCGGTGGTGGCGAGCATGCCGATGGCAGCGACGGCGATGCCGTAGATGCCGGCGAACGAGGTGTCGCCGAGGGTCTGTTCCCCGCCCCAATAGGCGATGCCGACACCGAGGAGCACGAGGATCACCGAGGACGCCACGGAGACCATGCCGGCGCTGATGCCGGAGAGGACGGTGGTGGCCGGACCCGTTTCGGATTGCGCGGCGATCTTCTTCACCGGCCCGAAGTGATCGGAGGTGTAGTACTCGGCGGTCTTGCCGAGGGCCCAACCGGCGACGAGGCCACCGATGACCGAGAGCGCTAGGCCCCAGGGAGCGCCGCCGGCGTCGTCGGCGATGTCGCCGAACATCCAGTAGGCGATACCGAACGTGGCGACGATGGTGAGCCCCATGGCGACGTTGGTGCCCATGTGGAGAGCCTTGCTGAGCGCCTTGGAGTCGGTGCTGTCACCGCCCTTGACGAGGAAGGAACCGATGATCGACGCCACCATGCCGGCGAACGCGATTGCCATGGGGAACATGAGAAATTCGACGGTGCCGGTGTTGCCGGCGTCGACCGCGGTGAGACCGGCGGCGAAGGCGGTCAACGAGATCGGGGCGATGATCGAGCCGGCGTACGACTCGAACAGGTCGGCACCCATACCGGCGACGTCGCCGACATTGTCGCCCACGTTGTCGGCGATGGTGGCCGGGTTGCGGGGGTCGTCCTCGGGAATTCCGGCTTCGACCTTGCCGACGAGGTCGGCACCCACGTCAGCGGCCTTGGTGTAGATGCCACCGCCCACACGGGAGAAGAGCGCAATCGAGCTGGCGCCGAGGCCGTAGGCCGTGACGATCTCGAATGCGTTGTCGACCTCGGCCCACTCGACGAAGAGCAGGTACGTGAGCATGAGACCACCGAGGGCCAAGCCGGCCACGGCGAAGCCCATGACGGCACCGCCGCGGAACGCGATCGGAAGCGCCTTGCCGGGCCCGTCCTTCGCGGCCTCGGTGGTACGGGCATTGGCCATGGTCGCCACGGTCATACCCGCGTAGCCCGCCGATGCCGACAGTACGGCACCGAGGAGGTAGCTGACAGCAGCCAACGGGGCGATCACGATCGCAAGGAGGATCATCATGACGACGACGAAGGCGGAGACCCAGGTGTATTCCTGCTTCAGGAAGGCCTTGGCACCTTTCTGGATCTCGGTCATCAGGAAGACCATGCGGTCGTTGCCCGGGGACGCGGCTTCGACCGCCTTGTAGTAGTAGCCGGCCAGTACGAGCCCGGCGAGTGCCGAGATCAAGGCCAAATAGGGGACAGCGCTCACAGTTTCTCCTGTCGTTGCGCATTGGAAAAGACCGGTTGCACGCTACCGACCAGACAAGCTGCCTACAAGCATCCTCACCCGGTTCTCCGGGTATTCAGCCAGGCGATCACCTCGCGAGCCAAGGCCGCGGCGTGTTCGGGGGCCGAGAAGAGGTGATCCGACCCCGGAATCGTCACCAGTGTGCCGTCGGTGGCGGCCGCCGCGAGCCGGGTGGTCTGATTCGCCCCGACGACGCTGTCCGCTCCCGCGGCGACGACGAGGACGGGAATGTCCAGGTCGCTCACCGCCGCGGTCACATCATCGTCCGCCAGTTGCTCGAGGAACGGCCGGCCGACCATGAACGGCCGACCCCCGATACTGACTTCGATGCTCCCTTCCTCATCGGGCGTGGCCCCCCGGAACAGGTGGCGGACGTGTTCGGTGTCGGCGGGCGCCCCGACGAGCACCAACTCGGTCACGGTGTGGAGACGGTGGGCGGCCAGCGCAGCCGCGGCACCACCCAGGCTGTGCCCGATGAGCAGGCATGGTCCGGCGTTGCGCTCGAGCAGGGCCACGGCCGCCCGGGTGATGTCGCCGACCTCGGTGCCGACCGTGGTGTCCACGAAGTCTCCCTCGCTGCCGCCGATGCCGGTGAAGTCGAACGTCAGCGTGAGCCACCCGGCCTCCGACAGGCGGCGGGCGAGTCGGGCGATGGTGTGGAGGTCCTGGCCACAGGTGAAGCAGTGAGCCAACACCGCCGAGCCGTGAACCGGACCGTCGGGCCGCCGGATCAGGCCGGCGAGTTGGGCCCCGGCTGCCCCGACGAAGGTCATCTTCTCGCTCCGCATTCTCGGCGTCTTTCCGGTCGAAACCACGGTTTGTGGCTGCTCTCGACGCTCGGCGTCGAGAAGCGGTGTCGGTTGGGTGAGGATCACTCCAGCTCGCTGAGGAAATCGGCCAGGTCGACCGAAGGACAGAGAACACGAAGACCAGGAACCAGCAAAGGGGGGTCGTGTCATGTTGTCCATCGGACGTTCCAATCATCGCACCGCTCCCGTCGCAACCGGCGGGTGGGCGGAACTTCTTGAAAGCGAGGAGGACTATGGGGCGAAGCAGGGCTTCGGCGCAGGTGTGCTCCTCGTTCACTACGCGGGTGAACTCCTGCGCTTCGTGGCGGAAGGCGACCGCTCGATCACCGAGTCGGCCATCCTGGCCATCATCGATCGCCATCTCGGATGGACGGACCGCACCGCGCCGGTCACCGCCGGTCGTCTCGGCGTCGCGGTGATTCCGGTCGACGGCGCCTTGGCGCTCAGTCGCCGAGCTCGAGAGCTCCATCGTGACCTGCGGGCCTCTGGTCTCGACGTCGATGTCGCCTACTCGTTCCGACGTCGCTCTGGCGGCCTCCAAGCAGCGGCGGCACGAGCCGACGCTTCGCTCGACACCGCTTTGTTCCGACGCGCCCAGCAGCGTCCCTGATCCCCTGTCTCACCCACATCATCGCCGTCCGCGATGCTGTGGGTGATGGACATCCGCGCTGCTCTCGACGAGCTCGGCCTCGGGCCGACGCCGACGTGGTCGCAGATCCGCGCCGCCCACCGAACGGCGATTCGTCGCGCCCACCCGGATGCCGGGGGGTCGACGATGCGAGCCGCGCGGGTGAACGAGGCGTTCGACGCGCTCGCCGCGACGACCGATCAGGGAACGAAGCCACTTCGCCCGCCGCGGACTTCCGAGGCTCCGAATCCACCGGCGACACCGCGTGCTTCGCCGCGCACCGTACGTGCGCCTGACGGGCCATCCGAACTCCTGTTGCAACTCGCCGAGGTCGGACACGATGTCGGCCATGTCGTCTTCATCGACCCGTTGGCCGGCCTGCTCGAGATCGTCATCGGCGCGGAGCCCGGCGTCGGTCAGCTGACGGTCGAGGTCGGCGAAACCGGTGAAGCCGGCGTCAGCGTTGCGTTCACCCTGGAGCCGCTGGGACTGGCCACTCCCCCGCCCATCGGTGAGGTCGTCGACGATCTCCTGCGCCGTCATCGCGCTGCGGTCTGACGACGCCGGTTGGTCCGTTCAGCGCCGGCCGATGGTCGGGCCGAGTTGGCCGAGGACCCGAGCAGCCACACGGTGACCCGCATGCGACGCGGCCACACCATCGGCCCCGGTACGCCGGCTCATCATGAAGCCGGCGATGAAGCCATCGCCGGCTCCCGTGCGGTCCCGGATACCGTCGACGGGGGTCACGGGAACGCTCTCCCCATCGCGGTCGGTCAGAACCAGCGTCGGGCGGGCTCCAGACGTGACGATGGTCAGGTGCGCGCCGCTGAGTGGATCACGGGGATCGCAGCCGAGTGCGCGGTGCTCGGCCCGGTTCAAGATGACGGCATCCGGTTCGAGTGCCTGCACCAGCTCCCGAAAGGCATCGCCACCGATCTCCTCCAGGTCGGCGGATCCGGGGGCGCCGAGCACCAGCGGGATTCGCCGCTCGCGGATCATGGCGAGAACGGGGTCCATCGCCGACGCCAGGGGATCCACCGCGAACACCGATGCCGGTAGGTAGATCTGGCGGACTTCGTCCAGAACCGAATCGTCGATCACGGTGATCTTGGCGCTCGCCCCACGGTCCACCAGGCGGCTGCGGCCCCCACGGCCGACGGTCGTGACCGTGACTCCCGTGCCGCCGAGATGGGAGATTTCGGCATCGACGCCACGATCGCGAAGGTCATCGGCGAGCACATGGCCGATCGTGTCGTCGCCGGTCTGGCCGACGAAGCGGACGGCTCCCCCACTCTCGGCGATCATCGCCGCGACATTGGCCGCACTTCCACCCCGCAGCCGGGCCGAACGAACGAGGGTGTCCGCTCCCCGGCGGGGCTCGGTGCGGAGTTGGATGAGTATTTCCTCGACGAGGTCGCCGATCGTGAGCAGCATTTCGTGGGTCAGCGGGCGACGGCCTCGGCCTGGGCAGGCGCTGTGTCGATGACCGGCGCCGCGTTCGCCACGATCGCCGCCGCCTCGGCCCTGGCTTCTGCCAGGATCGTCTCCACCGCGCGCCGCGTCGCCCGGAGCGCGAGGTCCTCGTTCGCGTGCGTGGCGACCGAGAGTTCCTCGGTCAGGCGTCCGACCTCGAACTCGAGTTCTTGTATCTGGCGAGTGAATGCCGCGCTGAGCGCGGCGACACGCGCATCGACATCGCCTCGTCGGTACCCGAACAGTCGTCGACGCAGCTTCGTCGGGGCTGCAGTCTTCTCGGCCTTCTTCTTCGCCATGCCGTCACTCCCTGTGTGCATCGGCGAACCTAGCGCGGCAGCGTCGACACCGGCTCAGGGCAGGAAGATCAGGGGATCCCGGGGAATGCCGTTGACCCGGGTCTCGAAGTGGAGATGGGGCCCGGTGCTCCAGCCCGTCGACCCGACGGCACCCAGCACCTCCCCCGTGTCCAGCTGCTCCCCGTCCACGACGAAGATCTCCGACATGTGCGCGTAGAGCGTGGCGATACCGTCCACGTGGGCGATGATCACGGCGTTGCCGTATCCGCCCTTCCAGCCCGCAAAGATGACCTGCCCCTCCTTCGATGCGAAGATCGCGTCGCCGGTGGACCCGCCGATGTCGACACCCGTGTGCTGTCGGACCGTGCCGAAGATCGGGTGCACTCGTGGGCCGAACGGAGAACCGATCCGACCAGCGGTGGGCATGATGAAACCCTCGGTCGATGGTGCGCCCGGTGCGCCGGGGTCGAACCCGAGTGCCTCCTGCTGCTTCTCCTGGATGAGCGCCGTGAACTCCTCGGCCGAGGCCTCGCGCTCGGCGAGCTCGGCGTACCAGCCGTCGAGGCGGGCATTGAGTTCGTTCTGGATCTCGACCTGGATGAGCTGGTGCTCCTCCAGGGTCGCCAGCTCGGCTTCGACTGTTCGCCGCAGGGCTTCGGCCTCGCGCTGCGCGTCTTCTCCCGCGAGAACGTGTTCCTCGCGTTCGGCACGAAGCCGGCGCAGCTCATCGAGGATGTCGCGCTCGCTGCCAGCGGTGAAATCCAACAGCGCCTGACGCACGGCCGTCTGGTTCGGATCGCCCGACGCGAGCCATGAGTCGAGATCGTCCGTGGTGCCGACATAGGCCTCGATGGCACGCACCCGCATTTCATCGAGGGTCAGGGCGATCTCGGCTTCCGATTGCGCCACCATGTCGACGCGCGCCTGCACCTCGGCCTCGGCGTCGAGCAGGGATTGGCGCGCCGCCTGTACGACGGCCCACTGCGCATCGATGATCGCCTGGAGCTCGGCGAGGATCTCCGCGATCCGCTGGTCTTCCTGCTGCAGGAGGTCGATCTGTTCCAACGCAGCCGCCTGTGCCTCGCGAGCCTCCTCTCGCTTCTTGCGGATGTCGCTGATCGTCTCGTCGGCGCCTGCCGGCGCGGCCAAACCCAGGCAGACGACGATGGCCAGCACGAGCCGGTGGGTGGAGCGGGATCGGAGACGGGAGGGGGCAGCAGACACGGCGAAGGAGACGGGGTGCGGTTCCGCCCGCCTCCGCGAGCGTAATGGCCCGCGCGCGGGTAGTGGTGGCACTGACTCCCCATCGACCCGCCCACGTGGTGAACTGAGCGCGTCATGACCGATGTCCCCCACGACCCCAGATCGATCCACGTCAACACGGACCCCTCACCACAGCCCACGGTGGTGCCCGCTGGCGCACCGCCCGAGGTTCAGCCTGTACGACGCGGACCTCGACGCCGGCGGTTCGGGCTCGGTTCGCTGGTTCTCACCCTCCTGGCGATCCTGATCATCGCCGGGATGCTCCTGGCGGGAATGGCGTGGAGTTCGTGGCGAGGGGTCGAGCGAGTCGATCTCGAGTCTGTGCTGGTCGGGAGTGACGGTGGCACCAACTACCTCGTCGTCGGCACCGACAGTCGCGACGGAGTGGCGGCGGACGCGGAGAATGCCGGTCTCATCTTCGGTGAGGGAATCGCCGGTGAGC
Source organism: Acidimicrobiaceae bacterium (assembly GCA_016845585.1). Taxonomy (GTDB): domain Bacteria; phylum Actinomycetota; class Acidimicrobiia; order Acidimicrobiales; family Aldehydirespiratoraceae; genus JAACCU01. The sequence goes on from JAERSO010000022.1 coordinate 79,819, forward strand.
GCACCGACACGATCGCCGTGCTGCGGGTCGAGGACGGAGTCGTCAGCCTCCTGGCGATTCCCCGCGACCTGTACCTGCCGATCGATGGTGGATCTCCGAGTCGCATCAACGCCGCCTTCGCTCGAGGCGGACCCGCCAGCCTCGCCCGCACCATTCAGGCCGAGCTCGGCATCGGGATCGATCACTATCTGGAAGTCGATTTCGCCGGCTTTCTCGGCCTCGTGGACGCACTCGGCGGAGTCACCATCGATCTCCCGTTCCCCGCCCGCGACCCGAAATCAGGTCTCGACATCCCACAGGCCGGACCGGTCGAGCTCGACAGTGCCATGGCACTCGCCTACGTCCGCTCGCGCAACTACATCGAGCTGGTCGACGGGCAGGAGCGCCGAGACCCGACCGCTGACCTCGGCCGCGTCCAGCGCCAGCAGAAGTTCCTCGGCGCCTTGTTCGCCGAGCTCGGCACGACCGTCAACCCGTTCACGATGCTCGACGCCCTCGACGCGGTGGCTGACAACGTACGCGTCGATTCGGGCCTGTCGCTGCGTGACGCCGCTCGCCTCGGCCTGGCCGTTCGGGGCGCGTCTCCCGGCACGGCCACAGTGCCGACCACCCGGTTCATCACGGACGCCGGCGCCGATGTGCTGCTTCTCGACGCAGGCGCCGGCGAGGTTCTCGCGCCGTTCCGCTCCTGACCGCGAGGCGACGACGTCGACTACGGTCGCCACGATGCAGCCCATCCCCACCACGCTCGACCAAGTGGATGCCCAGTGGCTGACCGACACACTCCGGTCCGCCGGTCGGCTGGCGGCGTCGACCACGGTGACCTCGACGGCCCACGAGCTCCTTGGTGTCGGTGAGGGCTTCATGGGCGAGTTGGCTCGCATCGACATCACTCACGATGGTGCAGATGCGATCGGTTCCGTGATCGTCAAGATCCCGACGACCGTCGAGGAGAATCGTGGCGCCGGCCAACTCCTCGGCATCTATGAACGCGAGGTCCGCGCCTATCAGGACCTGTTGCCGCGGATCGATGTTCCTTCCCCGGCCGTCCACGCTGCCCTTCTGTCGCCCGAGGCAACCGGCGCGGCCGACGCGGAGCGGCTCGCCAAGGCGGATCGGCTCCCCATCTGGCTTCTCCGGATCATGATGAAACGCGAGATGAAGACCGGCGTCGTTCCGCCTGCGCTCCTCCTACTCGAGGACATCCGTGACGCAGAATGCGGCGACCAGGTCGCGGGCTGCAGCCCCGAACGGGCCGCGGCAGTGATGCGCGTGGCGGCGAGGATGCACGCGTCGACGTGGAACAGCCGGGTTCCGGACGACTGTGAATGGCTGACCCGCGGCGACATCGCGCCGCGGATCTTTCACGCCGTCTATCTCACGCATCGACGGGAGTTCGGCGCGCTCGTCGGGGATTGGATATCGCCGCACTCGCTTGGCATCCTCCGCGAGATCAAGCGATCCGGTCTCCAGCGGATCCGCGACACTCATCACCAGGTTCCTCTGTGTGTGCTGCACGGGGACTTCCGACTCGACAACATGTTCTTCGCCGCTGAAGCGGACGTCAGAGCTGTCATCGACTGGCAGATTCCCGGCTTCGGTCCTGCGGCGCTTGACCTGGGCTACTTCCTGGTCGGCTCCCTCGACGCCTCGACGCCGGAGTCGGTGATCGATGAGCTCCTCGGCGTCTACCACGACGAACTGGTGGCGGCCGGGGTCGACGACTACTCGTTTGCCCAGTTGTGCGCGGACTATGTCGAGGGGCTGTTGATAATCCTCCATCGGGCCGTGGCCACGTTCGGCGCTCTCGATCTGGGGGAGGAGCGGGGACTCGAACTCGTGAAGGTCTGGATCGACCGCTTCGACGCACGCCTGGCACGCGTTCCGGCCTAGCCTCGGCGCCATGTCCGACTCGACTGTTTCTGAAACCTTCGACCCCTCGGCGTGGACAGAGGTCGCCGGGTTCGATCTGACCGACATCACGTACCATCGTGCGGTCGACCAGGGAACGGTACGCATCGCCTTCGACCGCCCCGAGGTCCGCAACGCGTTCCGCCCCAACACGGTCGACGAGCTCTACCGCACCCTCGACCACGCCCGGATGTCGAGCGACGTCGGCTGCGTGCTCCTCACCGGCAACGGGCCATCCCCGAAGGATGGCGGTTGGGCCTTTTGCAGCGGTGGTGATCAGCGGATCCGAGGCAGGGCCGGCTATCAGTACGCCGAGGGCGACACCGCGGACACGATCGATCCGGCGCGTGCTGGCCGCCTGCACATCCTCGAGGTGCAGCGTCTGATCCGCACGATGCCGAAGGTCGTCATCGCGGTCGTGCCCGGTTGGGCGGTGGGTGGCGGCCACAGCCTTCACGTGACCGCTGATCTCACCCTCGCCAGCGAGGAACACGCGATCTTCAAGCAGACCGACACCGACGTCGCCAGTTTCGACGGCGGCTTCGGTTCGGCCTATCTGGCGCGTCAGATCGGACAGAAACGGGCGCGGGAGATCTTCTTCCTCGGCCGCAACTACAGCGCCGAGGAAGCCTTCCAGATGGGGATGGTCAACGCGGTCGTGCCTCACGCCGAACTCGAGGCGACGGCGCTGCAGTGGGGCCGCGAGATCAATAGCAAGAGTCCCACGGCGCAGCGCATGGCCAAGTACTCGTTCAACCTCATCGACGACGGGCTGGTGGGCCAGCAGGTCTTCGCGGGTGAAGCCACCCGCCTCGCGTACATGACCGACGAGGCAGTCGAGGGGCGCGATGCGTTCCTCGAGAAACGTGAGCCGGACTGGTCCGCCTTCCCCTGGTACTTCTGAGTCGAGTCGGCGTGTATCTCGACGATCCGGACCTCGCCATCCGGTTCTGGAAGCCGTACGACGTCCTCACGGCCTTCACCGATCAGAACGGCCGGGCGACACTCGCCGACTTCATCGAGGTCCCCGACGTCTACGCGGCGGGCCGTCTCGACCGGGACTCCGAAGGTCTGCTGATCCTGACGCGGGGCAAGCGTCTTCGCACCCGCCTGATGGATCCGACCATCGGTCACCCGCGTACCTACCTCGCGCAGGTCGAGGGTGTGCCGACTCCGGACGCCTGTCGGTTACTGGAAACCGGGGTCGATCTCAAGGACGGTCGGACGCGCCCTGCGAGCGTCGAGATGTTGTCGCAGCCCCCTGACCTCCCCGAGCGAAGCACGCCGATACGGGTTCGCGAGTCCATCCCGGACTCCTGGATCAGGCTGACGCTCACCGAGGGCAAGAACCGCCAGGTCAGGCGGATGACGGCGGCGGTCGGTTTCCCGACGCTTCGCCTCGTCCGGGAGTCGGTGGGTCCGATCACGCTGGCCGGCCTGGCACCGGGACAGTTCCACGAGCTGACGCCGGCCGAACGCGTCGCCCTGGATGCGTCGCTCAGCTCGGCTCGAGGCTCCAGTCGACCGGCTCACGACCGGCCGCGACCAAGGCGTCGTTCGCGCGACTGAACGGACGGGTACCGAAGAAGCCCCGGTGGGCCGAGAGCGGCGAGGGATGCGGCGACTCGATGATCACGTGCCGACTCGTGTCGATGAAGTCCTTCTTCTTGCGAGCGGACGCTCCCCAGAGGACGAACACGACCCGGTCGCTCTTGCGATTCACCGCGTGGATGACCTCGTCGGTGAAGACCTCCCAGCCCCTCCCCTGGTGGCTGGCCGCGTCACCGGAGCGCACCGTGAGCGAGGTGTTCAGCAACAGAACACCCTGCCGGGCCCATCGCTCGAGATTGCCACTGGCGGGGATGGGCAGACCGAGGTCGAACTCCAGCTCCTTGTAGATGTTGACCAACGAGGGCGGGACGCGGATCCCGTCCCGGACGCTGAAACAGAGGCCATGCGCCTGCCCGGGGCCGTGGTACGGATCCTGCCCGAGGATCAGTACCTTGACGTCGGCGTAGGGCGTGAGATGCAGTGCAGCAAAGACATCCTCGTGGGGCGGGAAGATCTCCTTCGTCGCCCGCTCCTCGGCCACGAATGCCATCAACTCTGACCAGTAGGGCTTGTCGAACTCGGCCCGAAGGATCGGATTCCAGTCCGTGGTCGTCGCCATGACTACGGAACGCGGGGGTAGTCCAGCCCGGCGAGGTGCTGCAGGATGCGGATGACCTGATAGCTGTACCCGGCCTCATTGTCGTACCAGACGTACAGGACACAGCGTCGCCCGTCACCGATGGTCGCCTGCGAGTCCACGACACCGGCCCGCTCGGTGCCCACCAGGTCCGAGGACACGAGCTCGGTCGAGGAGGTGTAGTCGATCTGTTCGCCGAGATCGGTTGTGAGGGAGACCTTGCGAAGGGTCTCGTTGATCTCCTCCGCCGAGGTCTCACGTCCGAGGTTCAGGTTCATGATGGCGAGCGACACGTTCGGGACAGGCACCCGAATGGCGTTGCCGGTCAGCTTTCCCTCCAGCTCGGGAAGAGCTTTGGTCACCGCTTTCGCGGCGCCGGTCTCCGTGATGACCATGTTGATCGGGGCGGCCCGTCCGCGCCGCGGCTTGTTGTGGAAGTTGTCGGTCAGGTTCTGGTCGTTCGTGAATGCGTGCACGGTCTCGACGTGGCCACTCTCGATCCCGAACGAGTCGTTCATCACCTTCAGCGTCGGGACGATCGCATTCGTGGTGCAACTCGCGGCCGACACCATCCGATCGCTGTCTTGCACCGAGTCGTGGTTGACGCCGTAGATGATGTTCTTCAGATCACCCTTGCCCGGGGCGGTGAGCACCACCCGGCTGATCCCCTGCGTCATCAGATGACGACTCAGGCCGGCCTCGTCTCTCGCCATCCCGGTATTGTCGACGAGGATCGCGTCATTGATCCCGTGGCCGGTGTAGTCGACGTCCTCCGGGCTCTTCGCGTAGATGAGCTGGATCGGGTTGCCGTTGGCGATGATCTGGTTCTTCGCCGGATCGGCGATGACCGAACCATTGAACGGGCCATGGATCGAGTCACGGCGAAGCAGGCTCGCCCGCTTTTCCGTGTCGTCGTCCTTGCCGGGCCGCAGCACGATGGCACGCAGCCGGAGCTTCTCCCCTGATCCGGTGCGTTCGATGAGGATTCGTGCGAGAAGTCGCCCGATCCGACCGAAACCGAACAGCACGACATCCGTGGGCTCATCGAGAAGTCGCCCCTGGCCGGTCGTCACCGACGACAGCGCATCACGGACGTAGTCGTCGAGCGTGCGATCGTCGTCATTGGCGAGCCACCCGTTGCTGAGCTTGCCGAGATTGATCTTGGCGGAATCGAGGTCCATTCCCGCGACGGCCTCCAGCACCGGGAACGTGTCCTGAAGGCGCACTTCGCCGTCGGCGACCTGGCGGCCGAACCGGTGCGCCTTGATGATCTCGATCGCGGTGCGTTGCAGTTTGCGACCGTAGATGTAGAAGATCACGTCGCGCTCGCGGTAGAGACGGCCGAGAATCGGGATCATCGCCTCGGCGAGTGCCTCCTGGTCGCGCCAGTGGCCGAGAGCGTCCGGGGCAGTGTCAGTCATCGCTCGAGTGTGCAGCAGGCGAAAGTCACTTGCCCAGTCGCGGTCGCTGGCCCACGATGTCGGCGGACGCTGTTCAGAAAAAGTACGGTGACGTGCACGCCCTTCGTGGGGTGTCGCTCGAGATCAAAGCAGGCGAGGTCGTCGGCCTGCTGGGTCGAAACGGCGCCGGCAAGAGCACCCTCTTGTCCATCATCGCCGGGCTCCTCGAGGCCGACGAAGGGGTCGTGACCATCGATGGCCTCGACATTCGTCACCAGCGGGCTGCAGCCGCCACGCGGGTCGGCATCGCGCCCCAGGAGACGGGGATCTACCGGGTGCTCACCGTCCGCGACAACCTCGAGTTCTTCGGAGAACTGGCAGGCCTCGGACGGGTGGAACGTCGACGCCGCGCCGATGAGGTGGCGGAGCAGCTCGGACTGGACGAGCTCCTCGACCGGCGGGGCTCGACGCTGTCGGGCGGCGAGGCCCGGCGACTCCACACTGCGTGTGCACTCGTCCACACTCCGCCATTGCTCCTGCTCGACGAGCCGACCGTGGGTGCCGATGTGGCCACGAGGAACCGCTTGATCGAGGCGGTGCGGGAGCTGGCGAACGAGGGCGCTGCTGTCGTGTACACCACTCACTACCTCCCCGAGGTGGAGTCGCGCGACGCCGAGATCATCATCATCGACCGTGGCGAGCTCCTGGCGCGAGGGACGCAGGCTGAGCTCGTCGCGCAGCACTTCGAGGCCGGCATCGAGGTCACGTTCGCGACGCCGCGAGCGATCGACAGCACGACATTCGGCACGCTCTCGCCGATACAGACGGCTCCGGATCGATGGCTCCTTCGCGGTGACACGAATGTCGAACACACGCTTCACACACTGGGCCCTCTGGCGAACGAAGTCGTTCGCGTGGGGGTATCGAGGCAGAACCTCGAACAGGTCTTCCTCGCCGTCACCGGCACGTCGCTGTCGGTGGACGCGGACAGCGAGACCGAAGAGGCAGCGTCGTGAAGACCGCGCTTGCCGTCACTCGTCTTCAGCTCCGGATCCTGCGTCGCGATCCATGGTTCCTGATCATCATGTTCGGCATGCCACTCGCGGTCATGCCGCTCATGCGCAAGACGATCGGCCTCTCGTTGAACGCGTCCGGATATTCGAACGCGGACGGGGCGGAGCAGGTGGTGCCCGGGCAGATGGTCTTCTTCGGGTTCATGGTCGCGGGGAGTACGGCGTTCGCGCTCTTCCGCGAGCACGGCTGGAACACCTGGGACCGTCTTCGCTCATCGCCGGCGTCGCCGCGGTCGCTCCTCGCCGGATTCGGGCTGCCCTGGATGGCGATCCACATGCTCTTCCAGGCGGGGGTACTCCTGTCCGGTGTGCTCTTTTTCGGACTGCGCTTCAACGGTGGGTCGCCGCTGGCGCTCTTGTTGACCATGGCGGGGTTCTCGTTCTGCGTCGTACCGGCGGTGCTCCTGGCGGCCGCCACGCTTCGCACCGTCAACCAGGTCAACGCGCTCGTGAACATCGGCGCGATGGCGCTGGGTGGCATCGGCGGCGCCCTCGTGCCGGTCGAGCAGCTTCCCGGGTGGGCGGAGGCGATTGCCCCGGCAACACCGCAGTACTGGGCCATGGAGGGACATCGCTCGATCTTCCTCGAGCACGGCGGGGTCGCGGACGTCCTCGTTCCGACCCTGGTGATGTTCGGCGTCGGCATGTTGGCATCGGCATTGGCCGTGCGCCACTTCCGAGCCGACGAGACGAAGGAGTTCTTCGCCTGATCAGGGGCGGTCCCCGATCTCGGTTAGCGGAGGTGCGAAACTGCCGTCGTGTCCGACATCACCGAGACCGATGCCATCTGGTTGAGCGACTCCGACCTGGAGACGGTTCGCGGGCGGGTGCCCATGGTCTATGTCGATGCCGTCCCCGTGAGAGTCGATTCCGTCGGAGAGGTCACCCACGTCGGGCTCCTGCTGCGGGCCATGGCCGACGGCACGGTGAGCAGAGCACTGGTCACGGGACGGGTGATGTTCGGCGAGCGGATCCGGTACGCGCTCCTTCGGCATCTCGAGAAGGACCTCGGTCCGTTCGCGCTGCCGCGGGTTCCACCCAACCCGGCACCGTTCACCGTCGCCGAGTACTTCCCCGACCCGATGGTGTCCGGATTCCATGATCCCCGACAGCACGCGGTGAGTCTCGCCTATGTCGTGCCGATTGACGGCGAGCCCGAGCCGGCGCACGACGCTCTCGATCTCGCGTGGGTCACGCCCGAAGAGGCCGACTCCGACGAGGTCAGAGCCGAGATGACCGGCGGCCACGATCGCCTGCTCAGGCTGGCCCTCGCGCACACCGGCATCCTCCCCTAGCGTCGGTGGGCGCGCGGTTGTCGCGCGAGTCACAGCCCCGGGGTGCGGCGATCGACTCGAGATCGGGCAGGCTGTTCGGATATGGAGCATCGTGACATCGCCGTGATCGGCGCAGGACCTGCGGGTGCCGCGGTGGCCATCCAGGCCGCCCGCCACGGCGCTCGTGTGGTGGTGTTCGAGAAGGGTTCTCGCGGCCGCGACAAGGTCTGCGGCGACGGCCTCACGCCGCGTGCGGTCTCCGCGCTGAACGAGCTCGGTATCGCCCTCGACGATGCCCACCACATCGAGGGTCTGCGCATGATCGCGAACAAGACGGAGCGGGAGCTGCCCTGGCCCTCCGGAGGACGCTTTGCGCCCCACGGTGCGGTCTGGCCCCGTCGCCGCCTCGACGCCCACCTGGTGGCAGCCGCCGAGGACGCTGGAGCCGAGGTGGTCTGGGAGACCGAGGCACTTCCCGCCTTCGATGATGACGGACGTGTCATCGGTGTGGACGCCGGAGGAAGGCGCTGGACCGCCGCCCTCACGGTCGCCGCGACCGGTGCACCAGGTGCGGTCGCCAAGATGCTCGGGACGAACCGTGTCCCGGGGGAACCGTTCGGCCTGGCCATCCGCACCTACGCCGAGTCCCCCCGGCACGCGGATCGACACATCGAGGCGTGTCTGACGCTTCGTGACGAGCACGGCACACCCGTGCCGGGCTATGGCTGGATGTTCCCCGCCGGCGACGGCACGGTCAACATCGGGGTCGGTGCCCTGTCGACGATGAAGGGCTTCAAGAAGCTCAATCTCAACACGCTGCAGGACAGTTACCGCTCGTTGGTCGAGAAGGACTGGGAGCTTGGTCGGGACCTGGAGAAGCCGCGAGCATGGCGACTTCCGATGAGCGCTCAGCGTCGACACGGACCCGGGTGGGTCGCAGTCGGCGACGCCGCCGGTCTCATCAATCCGATGAATGGCGAGGGGATCGACTACGGCCTCGAATCGGGAATGCTGATCGCCGACCTCTTCAACGCGGACCCCGCGAGCGCCCCGGAGCAGTACGACCTGCTACTCGGCGAACGGTTCGACAGCTTCCTGCGCACCGGCCGCCGGTTCTCGTTCCTGGTCGGGCACCCGTTGATGCTGCGGTCCGGGCTTCGGCTCGCCGTTGGCACCGACGCGATCGCGAACATCACCCTGCAGGTGATGGGCAATCTGGTCGACGCCGATACGCCGGGGGCGGCCGGCCGGGTCATGCGCGTGGCCGACAAGACCCTCGCCGCTGCCGAACCGCTCCTGCGTCGGACGCGAGCTGCGGCCTGACGACTAGGTGAGTCGCTCTGTCAGCTGGTCCGTGAGCGCTTCGAGCGACCGGACGATCGTCTCGGCCGAACACTCGATCATCAGATTCACGACCTCGTCGTCGAAGCGTCGCCGCCAATCGGTGTGCAGTCCGATCACCGCCTTGCCGGTGCCGATGGCGTACCCGACCTCCCACGCGGTTCCGTCGTCGGTTGTGAGACCGTTGAGCGACGCGACGAGGAGGTCACAGCGATCGATCCCTTCGACATTGTTCCGGTAGATCTCCGCCACATTGTCGGCCGTCTTCGGCGGATTGTCTCGGTGCGGCAGGAAGGTGTCGTACCCCGCAGCGACGATGGTGGTCTCGACCTGCTCGATCCACCACCGTTCCCCTTCGTCGAACAATGGGCCGGCGACGTAGACGTAAGGCATCGCCGGATTCTAGGTGTCCGGATGCCTCAGCCCCGTGGCCAATCCCGGAGCACCCGACGGTAGTCGTCGAGCCGCGCCCCGTGACGCGGGGCTACGGCCAACTGTTCGGCGACGAGGCGGAAGATGAGCGCGCGGGCAAGCGCATCCGGGTCGGCTCGGTGGGCCAGGTCGATCGGCGCTTCGTTCCAGAGCAGGTTGTCCGCAACGACGATGGCGGTCATGTAGGCCACCGGTCTGACGACGGGAGAGAAGTCGAGCACGACGATGCCTCCCGCCCGATCGCGACACGTGTTCCCGGCCAGATCCGCGTGAATCAGTTGGGGATCGGCGGGGGTCGCGCCCGTGAGCCGATCGCGGATCTCCGCGACCAGTTCGGTGGCTTCGAGGGCGAGGTCCTCGGTCGCTTCGCCCCAGGCGACGCGGTCAGCGCGGGCCCAACGGTCGGTCCGTTCCATCACGGGCCCAACGTCGCTCGTCGTCACGGCACCGAGGGCGCCGCCGATGTCGGACACGTGGGCCAGGATCGTCTCCGGCTCCCCCGCGAGCGGTTCGAGGTCGTCGATGAACGTGGTGGCAGTCCAGCCATCCACGACCCAAGAGCCGTGCTCCGACCGGATCGGACGGGGGAACCGCACGCGGTCGGTCGGCGCCTGGGCGATGAGCCGCTGGCACCAGGACCGAGTCGTGGATCCAGGACCTTCTTGAGCACGACCCCGCCGACCAACACCGAGGTTTCGTCTCCTCCCGGCAGCGCCTGTGCATTGCCTGGCGCACGGAAGGCGTCGCGCACGAAGGTCGAGGGCATCATCACCGATCGGCCGCCTGGAGGGACTACCAGTGTCGGATATCGACGGAGAGTCGCTCCACGATCTCATCGCCGTCCACGAGCCACATCTCCTCGTGTTTGGCGACGGTCGGATCGAGGTGTGCGGGATCGAGGCGAATCCGTTGATCGAGCTCCACCCCCACCCCTTCCCGCGGTCGGAGGGTGGTGTGTTCATCGCTGCAGAACATGACCTCACCATCGGCCCACGATGGGTCGCCGCGGTCCATGCCGAGCGCCTTCAACCCGGCGTTGGCGACGATCCATCCCCTGGGGTTGATCGCCAGGATCGAGCACTCGAGGTGGATCGCCTGTCGGAACGGCAAGTCGAGGGTGGCGTACTGGGTGTCCCCGAGCAGGAACGTGCCGGCCTGGATCTCGTTGGCCCATGTGTTCGTGTCGTAGGTGCCGGTGCCGCCGCCGGAGATCAGTTCACCGCCGACATCGTCGGCGGCCCGGAGAAGCTTGCTCATCGAGTGTTCGACCTTCGACACCCGCTCGCTGCGGTCCATGACCATCATCAGGTGACCTTCGTAGCCCATGACGCCACGAACACTCATGCCGGCGGCGCGGGCCTCGTCGGCGATCCGCCCCGCTTCCTCGGGAGGGCAACCGCAGCGCGGCAGGCCCACGTCGACATCGATGAGCACGCTGCGGATACCCGCAGCGGCTGCTCGGGCAACTCCCTCGCTGCTGTCGACCGCCAGCGTGACACTCGCCTCCACCGCGGCAAGGCGACGCAGTTGCTCACGATCGAGGACCTCGTTGGCCAAGAGCAGATCCTCACCGAGGCCTGCGGCGGCCATCCCCTCGACTTCACGCACCGTCGCGCACGTGAAGTTGCGATGCCCGGCATCGGCGAGGCGTTGGGCGAGCGCGGTGCACTTGAACGCCTTCACATGAGGTCGCAACTTGGCGCCGGGCAAGGTGGCGCCGATGGTGGCGATGTTGTGGTCGAGGATCGAGCGTTCGACGACCAGAGCTGGAGTTGGAATCACGCCCGAACCATAGTTGGGGTGCGTCCGCCGCCTCAGCCGTAGACGATGTCGAGTGCCTTTTCGGGCTCGATGTACTCCAGGCCCTGCGCCTGGGCGACATGACTCTCGGTGATCATTCCGCCGCAGACATTGAGACCTCCGAGGAGGTGAGGGTTGGAGAGCAGCGCGTCCTCGGGACCCCGATCGGCGAGCGCCAGCGTGAAGGGCAGGGTGGCGTTGTTGAGCGCGTACGTCGAAGTGCGAGGCACACCTCCGGGCATGTTCGCCACGCAGTAGTGCACGACATCGTCGACGATGTACGTGGGCTCGGCGTGAGTGGTCGCACGGGAGGTCTCGAAACACCCACCCTGGTCGATGGCGACATCGACGAGCACCGAGCCGGACTTCATGGCCTTGACCATCTCCGCCGTCACGAGTTTGGGGGCGGTCGCACCCTTGACGAGTACCGCGCCGATCACGAGGTCCGCGGCGAGCACCGCTTCCTCCAGGGCTCCGGTGGTGGAGTAGACGGTTTCGAGTTCGGCCCCGAAGCGGCGGGCGAGGCGTTCGAGCACCTCGAGGTTGCGGTCGAGCACGGTGACCTGCGAGCCGAGGCCGATGGCCATCTCGATCGCATTCTCGCCGACGACACCGCCACCGATCACGACCGTATGGGCCGAAGGGACACCGGGGACGCCACCGAGCAGGAGGCCGGCGCCTCCGTTCGGAGCCTCGAGAGCGGCCGCACCGGCCTGAACGGACATCCGACCGGCCACCTGCGACATGGGGGCAAGAAGGGGAAGGCCCCCATGGGCATCGGTGACCGTCTCGTAGGCAATGCACGTTGCGCCGCTCTTGATCAGGTCCTCGGTCTGGGGAACATCGGGTGCGAGGTGCAGGTAGGTGAACAGCGTCTGGTCGGCTGAGAGCATGGCGCGTTCACCCGCCTGCGGCTCCTTGACCTTGACGATCATCTCCGCGTCGGACCAGACGTCGGACGCGTTCGGCGCGATGGCGGCACCGGCTTCGACATAGGTCGCGTCGGGCGCCCCGATGCCGATACCGGCACCGGTCTCGATGGTGACCTGGTGGCCATGGGCCACGAGTTCCCGGACGCCCGTCGGGGTGAGGCCGACACGACGTTCGGCGACTTTGACTTCTTGCGGGACACCGACGTGCATGAATCCTGCCTCTTTTCGCGACGGCAATGTGGTTTCACGCACGCTACGACGGATTCGCGAACGAATCCATGCGTCTTCGGTACCATAGGAAGCCTGCAGCGCAGACTTTGTGCGCTGATGTGTTGAACTGAAACGGATTACTGTGCAACTCGAGCTCGACGCCGTCGATCGTGCCATCCTCGACGAACTGCAACGCGACGGCCGCGCCACCCATGCCGCACTCGCTGACCTCGTTCACCTCTCCCCGTCCGCCTGCCTCCGCCGAGTACGGCGCCTCGAGGAGGACGGCATCATTGCCGGGTACGTGGCCCGACTCGACCGCCAGTCCGTCGGCCTCGGCACCACGGTGTTCATCGAGATCTCGCTGAACAGCCAGCACGAGGACCTCCTCGACGAGTTCGAGGCCGCGGTTCGCGATGTGCCGGAGGTGGTCAGCTGCTACCTGATGGCGGGCAACTCCGACTACCTCGTCAAGGTCGCTGTGGAGGACGTGGCCGACTACGAACGGATCCACCGAACGCACATGGCCCGACTACCGGGAGTGAGCAACCTCCGCACGAGCTTCGCACTCCGGGCAGTGGCCGAGGATGCGCCGGTCGTGGTGCGCTAGATCCGGCGGGGCAGCGTCGACGCCGCGAACGCGGTGGCCAGGCACGCGGCCGCCAGGACGAAGTAGTAGACCCAGAACGGCCCGGCGAGCAGTACCAATGCGGCGACGCCCGGAGCAGCGAACGACGAGGTCTCCCGCCACGACGAGAACACCGTGGTCATGGCCACCCGCTCTCGCGGCTTCACGGTGCGCATGAAGGGGATGTTGCCCAGGACGTCGAGCCACGACGCTCCCCACGCGCCGGTGATCCAGAAGGCAACCCCGATCTGCTGGGCATCACCGATCATGCCGAGCACGATCAGGGAAACCGCGATCAGGCCGAAACCGGCGATGATCACGAAGCGCGTCGACGTGCGATCGGTGAACCAGAGCACCGTGGGGCTCAACAGCAGGAGCGCCGCGACCGCTGACACCACTCCCCCGGCAGTCCATGCGGGCATACCGGCCTCGATCGTGTACAGCGGCGCGTAGATGAAGAACGACGCCCAGAAGGTGCCGCGCACGAGCGTGATCAGGTAGGCGATCCGCAGGTAGCGCTGACGGAAGTAGCGGGGGATGTTCTCGAGCGGGTTGGGCGCCTTCGACTTCGGCGTCGACAGGACCGGGTTGGTGCCCATACGAAGGACCCAGAAGTATGCGAGCGCGCTGAGCGAGCACACGATCGCCGCCGCGAACGGCAAGCGCTCGCTCACCTCGGTGTAGAGGAGAATCGAGACCATCGGGCCGATCATCCAGGCCGCGCCGTTGTGCATCATGCGCCGCGACTCGTTGCGGCGCAGCTCCCGCTTGTCGATGTAGTCCATGATGAACAGCGACATGCAGACCGCGAAGATGGCTGCCTCGGTTGCTACCAGACCCATCGCGATGGTGATGAGCGGACCGACGTCGGCCAGCACGATCAGATTGGCCACCACGATGCTCGAGAGTCCGAGGGTGACGACCCACCGCCGCGCCATCCAACTCTCCAGCGTGCCGACGTTGAGGGTGGCGAACAGGGCGAGGAACGACCCGGCGAAGTAGGCGTAGGTCACCGCCTCCTTCGAGCCGAGTGAGGCGAAGGCCGCGAGCGGTAGCACCGTGGTCGTCATCGATCGGCCAAGGCCCTCCAGTGCGCTCAGTCGCGACAGCGGCCAGCCATAGTCGTCGCGGACGATTTGGTGGATCGCATGCGGCCGCTGCAGAAGCATGGAGCGCTACGACTCGGGTTCGGGCGGCGGCACCACCTTGGCGAGCCCCTCCACCAGTTCCGCGCCCTCGATGGCGAGGAGTGATGACGGCGGAACCAGGATCTTGCGATCGCGAGAGCCCCCACCAACGATGACGCGTTCGCGTTGACCGACCGCAGCGTCGACCCATACGCCCAGGTCAGTGGGTAAGCCGAAGGGGGTCACGCCGCCGATCTGCATCCCGCCGCTGCGTTCGATCGTTTCGTCGGCTCCGGCGAACGAGGCCTTGCGGGTGCCCAGGCGCTTGCGGACGGCGCCGTTCACATCCAGCCGCGTGGAGGCGAGAACGAGACAACACGCCATGGGACGCTCCTCGCTCTTGCCGACGACCAGGATGGCGTTGGCACTGTCGTCAGGTGAGTAGCCGTAGGCCTCACAGAACGCTGCGGTGTCGGCGAGTGCGGGGTCGCAGTCGACGACCTCGTACTCGACACCGAGCGCCTCGAGATGCTCGAGCACCGGATCCATCAACTCTCCTCGATGAACCCGCCGAGGCGGGTCGGGTCAGTCGCCCAGGCGATACATCTCAGACGACGGCTTCAGCGGACGCGCGTACCATAGCGGTCGGCGCAGACCGCCGGGACCGGGCGCCGGACGGGTCTTCGAGAGCCAGTCCTGGTACGCCTCTTTGCTCTTCGCGGTGTCGACCACGACATCGCCGTATTGGTCGCCTGCTTCGGCGGGAGTGACCCGCACCCGCTGGTGCCAGCACTGCATGCCGGAGATCGGATCGGGCTGCACCGAGAACGTGAGGTTCTGATGCACGCCGGTGTCGTTCCACCAGACACGCCCCGTGTCATCGTCGGTCGACTTCCACTTCTTGATGCCATCGGTGCGGCTGAGCTTCCACGACGTGCCGTCGTTGGAGATCTCCGCCTTGCCGGCACCCCAGGAACGAGCCTTGTCCTCTTCCAGGCGCCAGCGGCCCATGTGGTGCGACGCGGCGACGACGCCGGGGCGGATGCCTTCGGTGCGCCATGCCTGGATCACGAAGTGGCCGATCCGGGTGGAGATGCGGACCAACCCGTTCACGTCGATGCCGAGCTTCTCGGCATCCTCCGGGTGGATCCAGAGCGGGTGGCGGTGGCTCAGCTCACTGAGCCACTTCGAGTTGGCCGACCGGGTGTGGATCAGCGTCGGGATCCGGAACGTCGGCAGCAGGATCCGCTCGTTGCCCCCTGAGCCGTCGGGAGCAGGCTCCATGTCCATGTCCTCGTGATGCACGTGCGACGGGATCCATGTCGGTGTGGCGTACTCCGGCCACCCCCAGTCCTTGAGCGTGGTGGAGAACAACTCGAGCTTGCGCGACGGGGTCGGGAAGCCCTCCTTGATCTCGCCGTCGATCTCGACTGCCGGTGACCCGTCGCCCAACGGCGCGAGTTTGATGTCGTCGAGCGTGTCGTCGCCGCCATCCCAGCCGCCGATCGTGCCGGGCTTGCGGAAGACGCCGTCGGCGTCTTTCTCACAGCCCTCGACAGCGTCGGCGCTGATGATGCGCTCGTAGGGCGTGATGACGTCGCCGGGCACCTCGTAGGCGCCGACGTCACGCATGTAGTCGAGCGGCGTCTTGCCGGCCTCGGCGGCCTTCTCGGCCAAGCCGGGAACCTCTTCGGCGAACATCGTGCCGTAGTACTCGTCGACGGTGATCGGCGTGCCCGGAACTTCGTCGGACTCGAACCACTGGCGGATGCCACGGGACCCGTCGGGATCGATGTGCCAGGACAGATCGATCCAGAACTCATTCTCTTCCCAGACCTCGCCCGGGTTGTACTCATAGCTGCGGGTCTCGCGGGTGAGTTCCTCACCACGGATTTCGGCGTAGCGCCGGAACACCGGCTGGCGAAACCCGATCCAGCGAGCTGCATGCGTCTCGAAGCTGGCGATGTCGTGGCGTTCGGTCCCCACGCCCATCGGGAGGACGTAGTCGGCGAACCAGGCGGTCTCGGACCAGGTGGGCGTCAACGCCACATGGCACTTGACCTTCTCCTCGTCCTTGAGGGCCTCGAGCCATGTGAACCCGTCGGGGTTGGTCCAGATCGGGTTGTAGACCCGGCTGAAGTACACGTCGAGATGGCCGCGGCCTTCATTGAGGAAGTGCGGGAGCAGGATCGACATCTCGTGGTACGAAAGCGGGTACTCCTTGGGCCAGCTCATCTCGTTCCACTCGTGCAGATCGGGCGCACCCTTGGGCTGGTGAGCCTTGAACTTGTTCCAGCCGGTGCCGCTCGTGCCGCCAACGGTGGCGACCGAGCCGGTGAGGACATTCAGGAAGAACAGACAGCGAGCTGTCTGCCAGCCACCGAGATTGCCTGCGCCTGCGGCACGCCAGTTGTGGGACGCGAACTTGGTCGGGTGAGCGCCGATGATCTCGGCGATGTCGCGGAGCTGGTCGGCATCGACGCCACACACCTCGGCCGCGCGCTCGGGCGTGTACTCGGCGTACTCGTCGAGCCACGCCTGTTGCATCGAGTCGATCTCGACCGGCAGATCCGGACGGGTCTCGCGGAGGTAGGTCTCCCAGTTCACCCAGCGGCGAACGAAGTCCTTCTGCCAATTGCCGCTTTCGATGAGCAGGCGTGCGATGGCGAGCAGCATGAACGGCTCGGTGCCGGGCCAGGCGGGTAGCCAGTGGTCGGCCTTCGAGCCCGTGTTGGAGAGCCGCGGGTCGACGCAGATGACGGTGGCGCCCTTGCCCTGCGCTTCGATGATGCGCTGAGCGTGCGGGTTGAAATAGTGGCCGGCTTCGAGGTGCGACGAGATGAGGAAGATCACCTCGGCGTTGGCGAAGTCGGAGGAGGGACGGTCGTGGCCCATCCAACTCTGGTAGCCGATGCGGGCGTTGCTGGAGCAGATGTTGGTGTGGCTGTTGTGGCCGTCGACACCCCAGGACTTGAGCACGCGGTCGGCGTAGCCGTCCTCGCCCGGACGACCGACGTGGTACATGACGCCGTCGCGGTTGCCTTCGTCCATGGCGGCACCGATGCGGTTGCCGATGTCTTCGAGCGCTTCGTCCCAGGAGACGCGCTCCCATTGGCCCGAGCCGCGCTCGCCGACGCGCTTCATGGGGTACATGACGCGTTCGGGATCGTAGATCTGGTTGAGCGTCGCCGGGCCCTTCGCACAGTTGCGGCCGCGGCTGGCCGGGTGCAACGGGTTGCCTTCGATCTTGTCGATCTCGCCGGTCTCGTGGTTGACGTGGGCCAGGAGTCCGCACGCGGCTTCACAGTTGAAGCAGGTCGTGGGCACCAGGCTGTGGTGCTCCTCCACCCTGTCGGGCCAGGCCTTCGCATTGAGCGACGTGTAGTCGTGCCAGTCTTCGTGCGGCGGGTATTGGGTGAGGTCAGTCATCAGTCAGGCTCCTCAGGAAAGCGGCACGGATTGGCCGGCACGAACGAACGAATCTTCATACGCCCACATCCCGATGAGGGCGGCGAGTCCGGCAACGGCCGGGAGACCCGGTCCGCTGTCGACAGAGAGGGAGATGATCACGAGGGCGCCCGGAATCAAGAGGCCGAGGACGACGCCGGTGAAGAACTTCTTGCGGTAGCTGCCCTTGGTCATCTGGAAGACAGCGGCCTCGACGTGGGGCGTTCCCTTCGAGGTGACCTCGGCCCAGACGAGACCGCCCGTGGCGATCGCCCCACCGAGCAGCGCCCAGCGGATGGCGTTGGTCTCGGGGATGTCCATGAACAGATCGGCGATGGCGTAGGTGGCGCCGCCCGCGGTCACGGCCTGAGCCAACAGCGTCGGGAGCAGCAGCGGTGTCTGCCACAGGTCGCGGCCCTCGCATTGGCCGAACAGGAACGCGGTGTAGCCCGCGGTGCCGGCCGCGAAGAAGGCCGTCGGGATCGCGACCCACTCGATCAGGCTGCCCGACTCGGTGAGCCCACCGAGCCACCAGAGCGCCATGGACAGCGCGAAGCCCATCAGGATGTACGCACCCTTGACGAGCCACGACTCCCACGAACCCTTGGTGATCAAGTAATGGAAACGGCCTGGTTGCTTGAGATCGGTGACTAGCAGGACCCCGGTGAGGCCGAGGAACACGCCGGCGATGATCGGCGGCACGACGCCGACGGCCGCCCGTTCACCGGAGTGACCCATCAACACCAGGAGTGCAGCAACGAGCATGACGCCGGCGGCGATCGCTTTGGTGACGAGGTAGCCCGACACCTTCTCCTTCCAGGTCATCTGGTGTGAGGTGGTGTACGCGGTGCGCGCCACGACGCCATGGGCATCGGGTGGCAGCGTCGGGTGGGCCGGGGTCTGGTCCGCCCAGATGAGGCCGTCGGCAGCGATGGCTGTGCGCAACGGGTTGAGCGACGCCTGGTCGGCGCCGCGGTAGTACACCTTCGGGTTGGTGCCCTGCTCGGGAGCCCGGACGGCGACATCGTCGCGCCCGATGATCTTGGTCGCCTCGTTCAGCGGGTCATCGAGATCGGCGACCTTGATGGCGTGCGTGGGACACACGACCACACACGAGGGTTCGAGGCCGACTTCCACACGGTGGTTGCAGAAGTTGCACTTGTTGGCTGTGTTGGTTGCCGGGTTGATGTAGAGCGCGTCGTAGGGGCACGCGTTCATGCATCCCTTGCAACCAATGCAGTTGTCGTCATTGAAGTCGACCACGCCATTGTCGGCCCGAAAGAGCGCGTTGGTGGGGCAGATCGACATGCACGGTGCGTCCTCGCACTGGTTGCAGCGCATGACCGAGAAGTGTCGGCTGGCGTTCGGGAACGAGCCCGTCTCGATGTACTTGACCCACGTGCGGTTGACGCCGAGCGGCACGTCGTGCTCGCTCTTGCACGCCACCGTGCACGCATGACAGCCGATGCACGAATCGCTGTCGAGAAGGAATCCAAGCCTGGTCACGTATCCCCTGCCCCCGTAGCTGCAAATGCCCGATGGCATTTGTACGGACTTATTCTGGAGCCTGCGGCTCGCCAGCGCAACGTTAGACCATCATGCAACTCTGTTAGAGATCCTAACCGGGATTTCTATCCAACGGCGATCATCGCCGTTGCCCCCATCGCCAGTACGAATCCGCCCAGCTGCAGTCGGGTGAGGCGTTCGTGGAGAACCGTGCGCGCCAAGATGACGGTCGCCACCGGATACAGGCTCGAGAGAACCGCCACCACCGTCAGGGAGCCGTGCTGGATCGAGTAGAGGAAGATCGCGTTGGAGATCGTGTCGGCGAGACCGACGCCGACCAGGAGACCCAGCGTGCTGCGCTCCCGTGGCCAGATCTCCTGTCGCCGGATGAGAAAGGTGGCAAGCAGAATCGCTGCGGTCAGCAGTCGGGCGCCGACGATCGGCCACGGGGCCGATGCCGCGTCGGTTTGATCCAGCACGATGAACATGAACCCGAAGCCCGCGCCGGCGATCAGCGACTCGAAGATGGTTTGGGGACTCACCGCTGCGCCACCGGGATCCGACGACCACGACACGAGTCCGATGGCCGTCAGCGCGACCACGACACCGACCCACGCGAGGACCGTCAACTCGTCGCCATCGACCACAGTGCCCCAGAGCGCCGGGACCGCGGCGGAGGTGATGGCGGTGAGCGCGCCGACGACGCCCATGGGTCCTCGGGCCAGGCCCCGGTACAACAGGCCGAGTCCGACGAATCCACACGATCCGGCGACGGCACCCCAGGCCAGGTCCTCCCACCGGAACTGATCCGCGATCAGGAGGGAGATCAGGAAGATCCCCACGCCACCGATGATGTGGGCACAGACCAGTACCTGCAGGATTCGGATCCGCTTGCCCGCCATCCCACCGAAGAAGTCGCTGGTTCCGAAGAGGGCCGCGGTCAGCAAGCTCAGGAAGATCGCCACGACGGGAGGCTAGGTCGATGAAGCCCGTACCTCCTCGAAGCGGTCCACGTCACGCAATGCCGGGAACCAGCGCCACCAGATGGCGACGACCGCAAGGGTACCCACGCCACCGAAGAGGATCGCGCCGACGAGCCCGAACACGGCAGCCGTCAACCCGCTCTCCGCGGCACCCAACTCGTTCGAGGCGCCGATGAACACCCGCTCGACCGCGAGCACCCGGCCCCGCATGATCTCCGGCGTGGCAAGGGGCACCAGAGTCGAGCGGATGAACACCGACACCGAGTCGGCTGAGGAGGCGACGAGTAGGGCGGCGAAGACGACCACATAGGAGTCGGCGAGGCCGACGAGAATGGTCATGACGCCGAAGATGGCGATGACCACCAGCAGTGTTCGCCCGACCCGTCGTCGTACCGGGCGCACACTCAGGATCAGCGCAGTGGTGCCTGCCCCGATCCCGGTGGCCGCCCGCAGCCAACCGAGTCCGACTGCACCCACACCGAGTCGGTCTTCGGCGATGGCGGGGAGCAGAGCGATGATCCCGCCGAAGAGCACGGCGAAGAGATCGAGGGAGATTGCACCGAACACCACGGGCTGGCGCCGCATGAAACGCAAGCCCTCCCGAGCGTCGCGCAACGCCTGCATCCCGCCCCGGGTCGTGAGCCGTCGGGTGCCCGGTCTGGGGATCAGGAGGAGGATCGGTATGGCGGCCGCGAACGCGATCACCGCCGTCAGGTACGGAAGGGCCGGATCGGCCACGAAGATGAAGCCCATGGCGACCGGACCGACGATGAAACCCGACTGAAACGCCACCGAACGCAACGCCATGACCCGTTCGAGATTTCCGGTGTGGGCGAGATCCACCGGGAGCGACTGACCGGAGGGACCGGCGAAGGACCGAGCCGCACCGAAGAGGCCCACGAGGACGAATATCGGTCCGACCGACGTGGGGTCCGAGCCGATGTAGATGAAGAGCCCGAGGGAGCAGAGCAACTCCGCGCCGAGGCTGATCGCATAGACCTTCCGCCGGTCGAAACGGTCGGCCACTGCGCCGGAGAAAGGGGCGAGGACGGCGACCGGAACGAACTCGGCGAGACCCAGCAGCCCGAGATCGAGCTCCCTGCCGGTCATGTCGAAGACCTGCTTCCCGACGACCGTGATCTGGCCGACGATGGCGAAGCCCGTCAGGAAGAACGCGAGGAACAGTCCCCGCAGAGACCACGGGATGGAACGGTCGGGAGTGGACGTGGTTCCGTCAGGAGGCACGTGCCGGCGAGATCACCTGTTCGGCGAATCGGTGAACGTGTTCGGCCGTCGGCGGGTGGCCGAAGTCCATGGTGAAGTGCTGGATCCCGTGGCCGGCGAGGTCACCGATCCGATCCAACAGCTGTTCACTCTCGGCATCGGTCGACGGCAGCGGCGTCTCGAGGGTGGTCCCGAGCTCGATCGCACCGGGATCACGCCCCGCGGCGCTCGCATTGTCGTGCACGATCCCGACCTTTCGGGCATAGTCCTCTTCGCCTCGGAACGACGTGTTCCACATGTCGGCTTGACGACCGACCAACGGCAGCCCGACCTTCTCACCGGCGGCCCCGATGCAGACGGGTGGTACGACGTCGGGAAGCGGCGGTGCTGCCGCATCGTCGATCGAGAAGTACGTGCCACTGAACGTCGGGTGGTCCTCGGTCCACATCAGCCGACAGATCTGGATGACCTCGTCGAGCTGGGCGAAGCGGATCGATGGCTTGGGAAAATCGTAGCCGTAGGCCTTGTACTCGTGGTCACGCCAACCGGCACCGATACCGAGAATGAAGCGTCCGCCGGACAGGGTCTGCAGCGTGGCGGCCATCTTCGCGGTGAGAGCGGGTGGCCGATAGCCGTGACCGAGAACATGGTGGCAGAGCATCACGTCAGGGAACTTGGCCGCCAACCACGTGAGCGTGGTCCAGGCCTCGAGAAACGGGTCGGTTCGAGCGTCGAACCCGTAGAAGTGATCCGCGATCCACAGAGAGTCGAAGTACTGCAATGCCTCCGGGAGGATGTGTCGTTCCTGGTAGAGAACGATCGACTCGTGTCCGCTCCCCTCGTTGCCGATCACGGGTGAGAGCCAGCCGAACTTGAGATCCTGTGCCATGGCCAGAACCTAGAGCGCTCTCGTCGCTCGCGGGTAGCTCATGGCACGATTGCCACCGACGTCAGGAGCACGAGTGCGAGTCTTCGCCACCATTGATCATCACGACCATCACTGCCTCGAGTTGGATGAGGGCGAATTGATCCCGAGTTGGGAGGGGCCTGACCGTGCGGACATCGTCGATGCGGAGCTGCTCGCCCGTGGCTTCGTCGATGTCTCGGTGCCGGGCCCGCTCGACCCGGCGCTCATCGCTCGGGTCCACGCCCCGGACTATGTCGAGTTTCTCGGGTCCGCTCATGCCCGATGGGTCGCGGCCGGGAACGTTGGACCGTGTGCGATGTCGAACGGATGGCCGGCTCGCCGCATGCGCCACCTCCGGCCCGAGGGGATCGTCGCCCAACTCGGCTACTACAGCTTCGCCGCCGACTGCTCGATCGCCGAAGGCACATGGCGCGCCGTGGTCGATGCCGCCCGCACAGCCGATGCCGCAGCGCAGCACGTCGCCGCAGGTTCTCGTACGGCCTTTGCTCGTTGCCGCCCTCCCGGCCATCACGCCTCGCGAGACCAATTCGGTGGCTACTGCTATCTCAACAATGCTGCCATCGCCGCAGAACGTCTCCGAGCGTCGGGAATCGACCGGGTTGCGGTGCTCGATGTCGACTACCACCACGGGAACGGCACACAGGACATCTTCTACAGCCGGGACGATGTCTCGTTCTGTTCGATCCACGCTGACCCGAAGGTCGAGTTCCCCTACTTCCTCGGCCACGCCGACGAGGAAGGCATCAGTCTCGGGCAGGGTGCCAACCTCAACATCCCCCTTCCCCACGGCACCGGACCCGACGTCTGGTTCGCCGCCCTCGATGAGGGCATAGCCTGGATCGACGGCCGCGGGGCGGACGCACTCGTCATCTCCCTGGGGGTCGACACGTTCATCGACGATCCGATCTCGCAGTTCCGCCTCACGTCCGAGGACTTCACGCGGCTCGGGCGGCGACTGGCAGAGATGGGCAGGCCAACGGTGTTCGTGATGGAGGGCGGCTACGCCACCGAAGCGCTCGGCACGAACATGGTGAATGTCCTCGACGCCTTCGCGCTGTAACGCTGGGGTCTGTCCCCAGCGTTACATGTCGCGACTAGGTGACCTCGGCGTAGGTGGTGAGGAAGCGGTCGTTTTCGGCGGGGGTGCTGATGGTGACACGGATGCCTTCGCCGCTGAAGGGGCGAACGACGACCCCGCGCTGTTCCAGGGCCAGCGCGACCTCGTCGGTGCGATCACCGATCGGCAGCCAGACGAAGTTGCCCTGCGGGTCGGGGAAGTCGACACCTGACGCTCGCAGGGAATCGACCACACGCGCACGCTCCGCGAGAAGCGAGTCGACCAACACCTGGATCTCGTCGAGGGCGTCGAGCGCGGCGATGGCACCCGCCTGGGCGAGGATGTTCACCGAGAAGGCCAGCAGGACCTTGTCCAACTGCTCGATGACACTCGGGTCGGCGACCGCGTACCCACTCCGGAGTCCGGCGAGGCCATAGGCCTTCGAGAAGGTGCGGGTGACGACCACATTGGGGAAGCGACCGACCAGGTCCTTGACCGGGTCTCCGAGCGCCGGGTCGCTGAACTCCCGGTAGGCCTCATCGACCACCACGAGCACATCGTCAGGCACCTTGACCATGAACTCGGCGATCTGTGCCGTGGAGAGCGCCAGTCCCGTCGGATTGTTGGGTGTGGCGAGCATCACGGCCTTGGTTCTCGGGCCGACGGCAGCGGCCACAGCGTCGAGATCGATGCTGTGGTCCTCCGCGAGCGGGACGGTGACCAGTTCACCGTTCGTCAACGCCACGAAGATCGGGTACGCCTCGAATGAGCGCCACGGCGTGACCACCTCGTCACCGGGTTCGATGTAGGCCACACACACCTGTTGCAGAAGGCCGGAGGAACCGCAGCCGACCGCCACGCAGTCCTGGTCGACGTCGAGCCACGCGGCCAACTTCGCCCGCAGTTCGGCGGCGCCGTGATCGCTGTAGCGGTTGACCCCCGCGGCCGCAGCCTGGATCGCCTTCTGCACCGAGGCCGGCGGTGCGTAGGGATTCTCGTTGCTGGCGATCTTGATGGCATCGCTGATCCCGTGTTCGGCCTCAGCCTGCTTGGCACCCTTGCCCGGGCGGTATGCCGCCAGCGCACTCACGACCGGTCGAACTCGTCCCACACCCATGTTTGCTCCCTGTGTTCGCTGCTCAGTATGGCGGCTCAGCAGCGGCCGACCAGCGCCCAGACCCGATGCTCCACCGAAAGGTCGTCGCCGGCGAAGTCCCGCGCCAGCAGTGCGGCCAGCGCCGCGTCGAATGCATCGCGACCGGTTGGATCGAGCGCCGTGATCCCGGCCGATGCTCGGATCCTGCCGCGCCACGCGTCGGGCGTGTACGGAGCCAACACATCGAAGCTGAAGCTCTCGATGCCGCCGAAGCCCGCTGCTTGGATCGCCGGCGTCCACTGGGGCCACATTCCGTAGCCGCCTCCCATGGTCCACTTCGGATTGTGTTCGACGATCAGGCGCTCGGTCGCCTCGACCACATTGCCCGGGAGCGGCAGCCAATCGAAGTGGCAGACGGCCAGGGAACCTCGGGGTTTGAGGAGCCGCATCGCTTCCGCGGCCGCCGCTGGGCCATCGAACCAGTGCCAACACTGTCCGGCGGTCACCACATCGAAAGAAGCCTCGGGAAGCCCGGTCGCCTCCGCGGTCACGGCACGGAGGTCGAGCTCCACCCCGTCCGCGGCAGCGAGCTCTGCAGCGGTCACGAGCATTCGCTCGTCAGGATCGACACCCGTGACCGATACACCCTTGGCCGCGAACTGGCGAGCGAGGGTGCCGGTGCCGGTACCGAGATCAACCAGCCGCTGCCCGGGGAGGCCGATGCCGAAGGACTCCAGCCGCTGGACGAGTTCGGACGGAAAGCCGGCTCGATGGGTTGCGTAGTCCCTCGCGGCAGTCCCGAATCCGGTTGGATCGATCCCGCCGTCGCCCATCACCGCCGGTGCCTACCCGTGGACCGACATCGACGAGTCGGGGTTGATCTCCCGGTTGCGACTGAAGAAGCCGATGTTCATCTTCGTGCCCGTATAACGCCCGGTGGAGACAACGGGGTCATTGTCGTGATCGTGCCCACCCTCGACCGCCTCGATGAGGTCCGCCATGAGCTGACCGGCGACACCGGCGTTCTTGTACTGGTTGCCGCTGGTTCCGATGGCGACATAGAAGCCGTCGAGATCGGTGCGATCGTAGATCGGGATCCAGTCGTCGGAGACGTCGTACAAGTCGACGATGCCCTTTCTCTCATGGGGAACACCGATCGAGGGCATGCGCCGGTTGGCGCGCAGCACCTGGGCTTCCCACTGACTCTCGCTGATAGTCTGGTCGTAGTCGTCGGGGTCGACGTACTCGCGGGGATCGCAGACCGGGTCGCCGCTGCCGATGAGGATGTGGTTGCCCACCTCCGGACGGAAGTAGATGCCGAGATCGTCGTCGGCACACACCACCCCGCGCTCCTCGAAGTTGAACTCCTCGGTCGACGGGACATGGTGCACCTCGTGGCGAAGCGCCTTCGTCTTGATGTTCATCGAGTCGTAGACGTCGGCCATCTGGTTGATGATCATCGAGTGCGGCCCGGCGACATTGACCACGACCTTGGCCGTCGGCGACCGCCCGTCGGCGAGCGTGACGCCGGTAACACGCCCGTCGGCCTTGTTGACGGCGGTGACCTCGGCGTTGAACCAGAACTCCGCGCCCCGAGCCTCCGCACCGCGCTGCAGGTTGTGACATGACAGCTGCGGGTCGCTGACGTAGCCGCCCTGCCCCGTGAAATAGCCGCCAGTCATCTGGCCGTGGGCGTCGTCCCAGAAGCCGTCGTCCTCGGGGCGGCGGGGAGGACCGTAGAGACCCTGATCGATGATCGGGACACGGTCGGTCATCTCCTCGGCGGTCCACGTCTCGTACTCGATCCCGCATTTGTCCCAGACCTTCTTCACCTTCTCGGTGTGGCTTTCGGGATCATCGGTCCGCACCAGCAGCTGGCCGACCTGGTGGTAGTCGATCAGCCCCTTCTCGTCGTCGGCGGCGATGTAGTTGGCCCAGTCCGGCCAGTAGTGGTAGCCCTCCCACGACAGCATCACGCCGTCGACCGTGGAGTACGAGAACCGCACGATCGCGCAGGAATTGATCGTCGATCCCGCGCCCGCGGAATCGGCTTTGTCGATGGTGAGCGTCCGCCAGCCACGACCGGAGAGTTCGTGGGCCACAGCACCACCGATCACTCCGGCGCCGATGATGATGGCGTCGAAATCAGGAGAGGACGAGTCAGTCATTTCGGCATAGTACTCATCGCCGGGCGAATGGCTACCTTGTCGAATCATGCCCGTCTTGCTCGTCGTCCACCACTCCCCCGCACCATCGCTTCGCGCCATGCTCGAGCATGTGCTTGCCGGGGCGGGCGCGCCCGGACTGGAGTCGGTGCACGTTCACTCGCGCCCTGCCCTCGAAGCCGACGCCGCGGACGTCCTCGCTGCCGACGGAGTGGTCCTCGGGACCCCGGCCAACCTCGGCTACATGAGCGGCGCGCTCAAGCACTTCTTCGACACGACGTACAACGAGTGCCTGGGAACGACGGCATCGCTCCCGTACGGCATGTTCGTCCACGGCGAGTCCGACACCGCCGGCGCATTGCTGGCGATCGAGAAGATCGCCACGGGCCTCGACTGGAGGTTGGCCCAGCCGCCGCGGTCGTCCATCGGGCCGCTCACCGAATCGGCGCTCGACCAGTGCTGGGAACTCGGTGCCGCCATGGCGGCGGGGCTCACGACCTGATCGCCTGCTCCAGATCGGACCAGAGGTCCTCCACCGACTCGATGCCGACGCTCATGCGCAGGAGTCCCGCCGGGAGGTGTTCCTGACCGGATATGACGGCTCGCCGTTCGATGGTGGTCTCCACCCCCCCGAGGCTGGTGGCGTGCTCGATCAGCTGGACACGTCGGCAGAGCCGATCGGCGGCGTCGCCGTCGACGAGATCGAAGCTGATCATCGAACCGAAACCATCGAGCTGGCGGACGGCGAGTTCGTGTCCGGGGTGGTCGATCAGTCCCGGATACCGGGTGGCCACCACGGCGGGATGAGCCTGCAACCGCTTCGCGAGTTCGAGTGCGTTCGCCTCGGCGGTACGCAACCGAACCGCCAACGTGCGGATGCCTCGCGTGGCGAGAAACACCTCCATCGTCCCCGGCGTTGCCCCCTGCAGAACCCGCGACAGACGGATCTGTCCGGTGTGCGCGTCCGAGCGCGTCACCGCGAGTCCACACAGGAGGTCTGAGTGGCCGCCGATGTACTTCGTGGCGGAGTGCAGGACCACATCGGCCCCGCGTTCGAGCGGCCGCTGGTTGAGCGGGGTGGCGAACGTGTTGTCGACCGCCACGAGCGTGTCGCTGTCTCGGGCTGCCTCGCAGATTCCGGCGACGTCGCCGATCGCGAGCAGCGGGTTCGACGGCGACTCGAGCCACAGCATGGCGGCCGAATCGATGGCGGCGAGCCACCCGGCCGTGTCCTCCGCCGCGAGCTTGCGGATCGTCCAGCGACCCTGTTCAGCGCCGCGCTGCAGGAGGGTCGCAACGCCCTGGTAGCAGTCGTCGGGATACACGACTTCCCCACCACTGGGCACCAGTTCGATGGCCGCGGCGACCGCCGCCATGCCCGAGGAGAACGCCGTCGCGTCGCCGCCCTCGAGGCCCCCGACCACGGTTTCGAGGGACTCCCAGGTCGGCGAGCCCTCATTGCGGGAGTAACCCCGATCGGCGCCGTACCGAAACGTCGACGCCGCGACAAGCGGGGCGTTCAGGGGTTCACCGGCCGCCTCGGGCCGACCGCCGGAGACGAGCCAGGTCTCTGCTTCGAGCTTCTCAGGATCGCGCATTGTGTTCGGACTGTACCCGTCGGCACGCAAGTGCATGCCAGACTTCGCCCGATGGCCGGGCCTCCCGACATAGACCCGCACACCGGGCTGGCGGTACGGCCGGCGCCGAATGCGTATCCCTTCGGCCCTGCCACCGTGGCCGCCGTCCTCGAGGACGGGCTCCGCGAGCACCCCGACCAGGTGGCACTCGTCGCCGCGTCGACATTGCTGACCTACCGCGAACTGGACAGCGAGGTCGCACGCGTCGCTGGTGCCATCGACGCCACGACCGACAGAGGCGATGTCGTCGGTTGGTCACTCCCGAATTCGATAGACCTCGTCGTCGGGTTCCTGGCGACGCTGCGAGCCGGGAGGCTCTGGTTCGGCTTGAATCCGCGACTTCCCGCGGCGGCCCGGTCCTCACTCGTCGCGCGAAGCGAGGCGAGAATCGTCGTGGACGCCGAGCACACCTGGCCGGCTGCACGGCCTCTTGCCTCGGTGCCGGTCGATCCCCATGCTCCCGCGGCGATGTCTGCCACGTCGGGGACGACAGGTGAGCCGAAGCTCGTGGTGCATTCACAGCACGGACTCCTCTGGCCGGGCCTCTCCGGTCGCGTGACCGATCCCGTGGTCGAAGACGACCGCACACTGTGCTCGTTGCCGCTCACGACCCTGACGCTCATGATCCTCGGACCACTCACGGCGCTCCTGCGCGGCGGGAGCGCCGTCGTCGGTGTCGACCCTTCGGCCATGGAGGTTCTTTCTCTGATACGTCGCCACGATGTCAGCCGACTCGTCGCGGTACCCACGCTCCTCCACGACCTCGCGGCCCAGATCGAACGAACCGGCGAGGAGCCACCCGCTGCGCTTCACACCGTGCTGGTCGGCGGCGCCGGTACCACGCCGGAACTGCGGGAGCGGTTCGAGGCGCGGGTCGGACTCCGTCCGACCCTGAGCTACGGCCTGTCGGAAACTCCCACGGGCGTCGCTCGAACCGATGCGGAACACCCGCACTCCGCGTCGGCGATGCCTCCCGTCGTCCTCAGCATTCGGGACGACTCGGGACGCGGCCGAGTGGCGGGCGAGGTCGGACGGGTCCGCATCGATCCGGTCCAGGTCGGCCCATGGGCCGACACATGGCGCCCGATGCTCGGCTACTGGAGGCAGCCGGAGGCCACGGCTGCAGTGCTCGACGGTGACGGCCTGCTCACCGACGACCTCGGCCTCATCGACGAGGACGGACGCTTGCGGGTGGTCGGTCGGCGGTCCGATGTCATCGTCCGGGGTGGCACCAACGTGATGCCCGCAGAGGTCGAGTCGGCCATCCGCAGCCACCCTGGCGTCCTGGACGTTGCCGTTGTCGGTGTACCCGACGATCGACTCGGGGAGGTTGTCGCCGCGGCCGTGGTCCCCGAGGACGACACGCTCACGGCCCGACAGGTCCGAGACCATGCCCGTTCCTCGCTGACCGGGGACCGTGTGCCCGAAGAGATTCGGTTCGTGGCCGACTTGCCGCGAAACGCGCTCGGGAAGGTGGTCCGTCCCGAGGTCGAGGCGCTGTTCGCCTGACCCGACGAACCCAACCTCGGGGCCGTACCCGAGAGAGGCGTGGGGTAAGGTCCACTCATGGGCGAATTGGTCGAACTCAATGGCAATGGCGGAGCGCGCGGCTACGTGGCGGTCCCGGAATCCGGTCGCGGGCCCGGTGTGTTGGTCCTGCAGGAGTGGTGGGGGCTCAATCCCCAGATCAAGGGCGTGGCCGACATGCTCGCCACCAATGGATTCGTCGCAATGGCGCCCGATCTCTACCGCGGCGAACTCGCCGGACACGACGAGATGGACAAGGCAGGTCATCTCATGACCACGCTGCCTCCCGAGCGCGCGGTGGCGGACATGAGTGCTGCCGTCGACCACCTCGTCGACCATGAGGCCACCACCGGTGCAGGAATCGGTGCCATCGGTTTCTGCATGGGCGGTCTCATGACCTTCATGGTGGCCGCCACGCGAGGTGACGTGGTCAAAGCGGCCGTGCCGTTCTACGGTTATCCGGCGGGTGGGGAGCCCGACTGGGATGGCCTCACCGCAGTCGTGCGCGGACATTTCTGCGAGAACGACGAACACTTCCCCGCCGATGGTGCACGCGACATGGAGCAGCGTCTCCAGGGCATGGGCAAGGACGTTCAGATCACCTTCCATGACGCCGCCCACGCGTTCATGAACGAAGAGGATCCGTTCGGCATCTACGACGAGGGCCTCGCCGGTGAGCTCTGGCCACAAGTCATCGACTTCCTCCACGCTGAACTCGGCTGAGGCCGCGACAACCCGATGGACGCGACGCTCGACTCTCGTCGCGGCTGGGTGATCGCGGCGGCTGCGGCCTCCGGCATGTTCGCCGTGTTCGGCGTCGGCTACAGCTTCGGGGCGTTCTTCAACTCGATGACGGACGAGTTCGACACTTCATCCTCGGCGACGGCTCTCGTCTTCTCGATCACGATCTCGCTGTCGTTCCTGCTCGGCCTGTTCACCGGTCGATGGTGTGACCGCGTCGGCCCCAAGCCGATCATGCGAACCGCAGCGGCGTCACTCACCATCGGTCTCCTTCTCACCGCGGCCGTTCCGAACATCTGGCTCGGCTACATCACCTACGGGGGCGGCGTCGGCCTGGCGATTGCGTGTGCGTACGTTCCGATGGTCGCCATCGTCGGCGGATGGTTCGAGCAGCGACGCGCCACCGCGCTGGGTCTGGCCGTCGCCGGCATCGGCTTGGGCACGCTCATCGGCAATCCGGTGGCCGCCCGCCTGATCGATGCGACGTCATGGCGAACCACCTACGTGATCTTCGCGATCTTCGGCGGGTCCGTTCTCACCATCGCCAGCTTCATCATCGAGCCCGGCCCGGCGACGGTGCTCGCCGCGAAGCCGCAGTCACTCAAGAGATTGCTCAGTCGCCGCGACTTCAGGATCCTGTACGGCTCGACGATCCTCTCGACCCTCGGGCTCTTCGTTCCATTCGTGTTCCTGGCCGACTATGCCGAGGATCGGGGCATCTCCGACATCCGCGCCGCAACGCTGGTGGGCATCATCGGCGGGGTCAGCGTCGTGAGCCGTCTCGGGCTCGGCGGCCTGGCCGACCGGCTCGGGACGGTCCGGCTCTACGTGGCGAGCTTCCTGCTGATGGCCGTGGCCCATTGGCTCTGGCTCACCGCCGGCTCGTCGTACGCACTCCTCGTCCTCTACACCGTGCTTCTCGGCCTCGGCTACGGCGGGTTCATCGCGCTGTCCCCTGCGGTACTCGCGGACCGATTCGGGTTGGCCGGCCTCGGGGGCATCCTCGGCACGCTGTACACGGCCGCCGGCATGGGCGCCTTCATCAGCCCCCCGCTCGCGGGATGGATCATCGATCAGTCGGGCTACACCGCGGCCACGACCTATGCCGCCGTCTGTGCCACAGGAGGATTCGTCGTGCTCCTCTTCATCCTCGGCGACCCCACTCATCGACCATCGTCGATGGAACCGGTACCATCGTCCCCATGAACGAGATCTGTTGCTCTCCCCTGCTCTCGTCTCCGTTGGGCGACGAGGACGCCGCTGAGCTCGCCGCCGTACTGAAGGCCTTGGCCGATCCGGTCCGACTCAAGCTCGTCAGCATCATTGCCGCCAACGGCGAAGGTTGCGCGTGCGACTTCCCGGCCCTCACCGCCAAGTCCCAGCCCACGGTCAGCCACCATCTGTCACAGCTGGTCAAGGCCGGAATCCTCGAGCGCGAACAGCGCGGGAAGTGGGCATGGTTCCGTGTCGATGCCGACCGGCTTGCATCCGTCACCCGAGTTCTCTGCTAGAAGGAGACACCATGACCGACACCACTGAACCCTCCGCCGTCACGGACATGTCGCTGGGGTACGACCGCGGCGGCGACCAATTCCAGCTCCCGCGTCCCGAGGTGATCGAGGACGTCGCCGCCGAGCGTCAGCATCGCAAGGAACGGCTCGCCGCGGGCCTCCGGATCATGGGTCGCCTACACCTCGCCGAAGGAGTCGCCGGGCACGTCACAGCTCGCGACCCGGAGTTCCCCGACCACTTCTGGGTCAACCCCTTCGGGCTCAACTTCAAGCTGATGACGGTCTCGGATCTGATCCTCGTCAATCACAAAGGCGAGGTCGTCGAGGGTGATCGTCCGGTCAACGCCGCCGCGTTCGCCATCCATTCGCAACTCCACCAGGCTCGTCCAGATGTGATTGCCGCGGCCCACTCCCACTCGATGTACGGCCGCACGTTCTCCGCCCTCGGCAAGCCGCTGAAGATGATCACCCAGGACGCGACGGCGTTCTACAACGACGTCGCGCTCTGCAATGTCGGGAGCGGTGCCGTCGTGGTCGACCTCGAGATCGGCCGGCAGATGGCCGAGGCGCTGGGCGATCGCAAGGCCCTCATCCACCAGAACCATGGCCACATCACGGCCGCGGGCAGCGTGGATGCCGCCGTGTGGTGGTTCGTCGCCCTCGAGCGGTGTATGCAGAGCCAACTCGTGGCCGAGGCGGCCGGAGACCCGATCGAGATCCCCGAGCACCTGTGCGAGGCCGGATACGCCGCCCAGGGTCATGAGCTCTCCGGCTGGTTCCAGTTCCAGCCCTGGTGGGATGAACTGATGCGGGACGATCCGGGATTCCTCGACTGATCGGCTCGGCCGAGCCTGCGCTGATCAGAGCGCCAGATAGGCCAACACCTCGGCCACACACTCGTCCAGCGGCTTGCTGGTGTCGACCCGGACCTCCGGATCAGTGGGCACTTCGTACGGCGCGGAGACACCGCTGAACTCGGGGATCTCCCCGGCGCGTGCCTTTCTGTAGAGCCCCTTCACATCGCGCGATTCACAGACCTCGAGCGGCGTGTCGACGAACACCTCCACAAACCGCCCCTCGGGGTGGAGCGCACGCACCTGGTCACGATCGGCCCGATACGGCGAGATGAATGCGGTGAGGACGATCATTCCCGCGTCCTGGAAGAGCCGACACACCTCACCGATACGGCGGATGTTCTCGGTGCGATCCTCTGGCGAGAAACCGAGGTCGCGGTTGAGGCCGAAACGCACATTGTCACCGTCGAGCACGTACGCGGCGGCGCCGCGCTCGACCAGCGCCTCCTCGATCGCGAATGCGAGCGTCGACTTGCCCGAACCCGAGAGCCCGGTGAACCAGACAGTCGCGCTCGAGTGACCGAGCACCGCCTCGCGCTGCTCACCGCTCACGCGGCCCTCGGCTCGAACGATATTGGTGGAGACAGGGCCCGAAGCGCTTGGTTCAGCCACGAAGGAAGCCCCGCGTCTGAAGGACGGCGATGATCCGGTCGACGCACTCCTCCACGCTCTGGCGAGACGTGTCGAGCTGTAGATCCACGTCAGCGGGACGGTCATAATCCGCCGACACGCCAGGGAAGCCATCGATCTCGCCGGCGTCTGCTGCGTCGTACATGCCGCGGTCGTCTCGTTCGCGACACACGGCGATCGGCGTGTCCACGAAGACCTCGACGTAGCGCTCGTCACCGACGAGTGCTCGGGCACGCACCCGAACGTCGGCGTCGGGGGCCACCAGCGCGGCGATGGCGATCAGGCCCTGGTTGTTGACGAGCCGGGCCACTTCGGTGACACGGCGGAGGTTCTCCGAACGATCCTGGGCGGTGAAGCCGAGGTCCCGACTGATGCCCATTCGGACGTTCTCACCGTCGAGACGGATACTGACCTTCCCCCGATCGAACAGCTCGCGCTCGAGCGCGGTGGCCAGCGTCGACTTGCCGGCGGCGCTCAGGCCCGTGATCAGCACCGTGCATGGCTGCTGGCCGAAACGGATGGCCCGCTCCCCTGCTGCGATCCCCGACGCCTGTCTGATCAGACTCGACTCGGGGGCCTGGTCCCAGGCCGTCGACTCTCCGATGATCATCCCCGCACCGACCGTGGCGTTCGTCAGCCGGTCGATGAGGATGAACGAACCCGTCGTACGATTGTCCGAGTACGGATCGAACAGCAATTCCCGATCCGAGACCACTGCACAGAGGGCGATGTCGTTGAGCTCGAGACGCGAGGCTGGCTCCTCCTCGAGCGTGTTGATCTCGACTCGATGTCGAATCGTGGCGATCGACGCGTTGCTGGTGCCGTTCGTCGACTGCAGGAGGTAGTGCCGTCCCGGTTGAGCGGGTTCCTCCCCCATCCAGACGATCGTGGCCTCGACATCGTGAGCCCGGAGCGGTTCGACGCCCGCACCCACCAGCAGATCGCCTCGGCTGGCGTCGATCTCGTCCGCCAACGTCACCGTGACCGCGCGTCCAGGGCCGGCGATGTCGAGATCGCCGTCGAACGTGACGATCCGTTCCACGCGGGACCGCACACCGGATGGCATCGACACCACGTCGTCGCCCGGCCGAACCGTGCCGGCAGCGATGGTGCCCGCGAACCCTCGGAAGTCGAGGTCGGGCCTGACCACCATCTGCACTGGCATTCGGAAGTTCTCGAGATCCAGGCCGATCTCCACGTCGACGGTTTCCAGATGCTCCATCAGCGGCGGGCCGTCGAACCACGGGAGCTTTCCGCCGGCATCGACGACATTGTCGCCGAGAAGAGCCGACATCGGCAGGAAGTAGGGGGCGCCGAGGTCGAGCGTCTTGCTGAACTCGCGATAGGTCTCACAGATCTCTTCGAACCGGGCCTGGTCCCAGTCGACCAGGTCCATCTTGTTCACCGCGACGACCACATTGCGGATACCCAGCAGGCTGGCGATGAAGCTGTGCCGCTTGGTCTGGGCCATGACGCCGTGGCGGGCATCGATCAGGATGATCGCGAGCTGACAGGTCGACGCCCCCGTCACCATGTTTCGTGTGTACTGCTCATGGCCGGGAGTGTCCGCGATGATGAACTTGCGCCGCGCCGTCGAGAAGTAGCGATAGGCGACGTCGATCGTGATGCCTTGTTCGCGCTCTGACTTCAGGCCGTCCATCAGGAGCGCGAGATCGACCTCGTCGCCGGCGTGGCCGGTCGTGGTGGAATCGGCCTCCAGCGAGGCGAGGGTGTCCTCGTAGATCATCTTCGAGTCGTGCAGCAATCGACCGATGAGCGTCGACTTGCCGTCGTCCACACTGCCGCACGTCAGGAACCGCAGGAGGTCCTTGCGCTCGTGTTCGGCGAGGTAGGCGTCGATGTCGGTGGCGATGAGTTCGCTCTGGTGACTCACTAGAAGTACCCCTCGCGCTTCTTCTCCTCCATCGAGCCGGACTGATCATGGTCGATGACCCGACCCTCACGCTCCGATCGGGTGGCGAGAAGCATCTCCTGGATGATCTCCGGAAGCGTGGTGGCCGTCGACTCGACAGCGCCCGAGAGCGGGTAGCAGCCGAGCGTGCGGAATCGCACCGAGCGCATCTCCGGTACCTCACCCGGCTCGAACTGGAACCGGTCGTCATCGACCATGATCAACGTGCCGTCGCGCTCCACCACGGGACGCTCGGCCGAGTAGTAGAGCGGGACGATCGGGATCTCCTCGAGGTGGATGTATTGCCACACGTCGAGTTCTGTCCAGTTGCTGATGGGGAAGACACGGATGCTCTCACCCTTGTTGACTCTTCCGTTGTAGAGACTCCAGAGCTCGGGCCGCTGGTTCTTTGGGTCCCAGCGATGGAACTTGTCCCGAAAGCTGAAGACACGCTCCTTGGCCCGTGACTTCTCCTCATCCCGCCGGGCCCCGCCGAAGGCAGCGTCGTAGCCGCCGGCGTCGAGCGCCTGCTTCAGGGCCTGGGTCTTCATGACGTCGGTGTAGTTCTTCGATCCATGGTCGAACGGGTTGATGCCCTGCTCGACCCCTTCGGGGTTCGTGTGCGAGAGCATCTCGAAACCCATCTCCTGCGCCATCCGATCGCGGAACTCGATCATCTCGCGGAACTTCCACGTGGTGTTCACGTGCAGCAGCGGAAACGGGATCACGCCGGGGGCGAATGCCTTGCGGGCGAGGTGCAGGAGGACCGACGAGTCCTTGCCGATGGAGTAGAGCATCACCGGGCGTTCGAACTGGGCCACCACTTCGCGGATGACGTGGATGCTCTCGGACTCCAGTTGGCGGAGGTGGGTGAGTCGCAGCTCCTCGGGGAGCGTGGTCATCGTCATCCGGGAAGTCTAAGACCGTGGATGTCGGCCCCAACTGCCGGGTGAGCCGATTCCCCCACGCGGTGGCCGTGGATGCGATCATCGTCGGATGGAGATCACTCCCGGAGATCCCCGGCACGAAGGAGCCGTCACCCTTCTTCGCGCCCATCTGGCGCACTCCCGTGCGCACAGCGCGCCGGACGACGTCCATGCCCTGGACATCGACGCCTTCTGTGTCCCCGACAGGGAGTTCTTCCACGCGCGAGTCGCTGATCGAATCGTCGGCGTCGGTGCCCTCCGCAAACTCGACGAACAGCACTACGAGATCAAGTCCATGCACATCGCCGGCGACTGTCGTGGTCAGGGAGTGGGGTCCGCCGATGGTCGAGCATCTGATTGCACGGGCACAGCGTGGCGGCGCCGCCCGAGTGAGCCTCGATACCGGAACGATGGATGCGTTCGCCCCGGCGCGAGCCCTCTACACCACGCTCGGCTTCGTGCCCTGTGAACCCTTCGGTGACTATCGGGTGACGGAGGCGAGCATCTGCATGAGCCTCGACCTCACGACACGGTCTGGCGCGTCGCGGCCACGTCCTCGTCCCGCACGAAGGTCGCCACGATGAGCGTGGGCACCATCAAGAGACCGGCAACCAGGAACGCGGCCTGGTAGGCGGCGAGTCCATCCGCGCCCGACGTCGGCCCCAGCCCGCCGGTGGGGGCGAATGCCGCGAGGGCGGTCGCGGTGACCGCCACACCGATGGCGTTCGACGCCTGGCGCTGGGTGTTGAACAGTGATGCTGCGCGCGCCAGGTCCTTGGTCTCGACCTTCACGTAGATCGCCGACTGGATGGCCAGGAAGACCGACCCGAGGAACAGTCCTCGAACGAACATCCCGCCGCCGATCAGCGGCAGGGAGGTGTCGGTGCCGACGAGGGTGAACGCAAGGGTCAGCACGGTCACCCCGATGCTGCCGACGATCAGCATCCGTCGCGGGCCGACCTGTTGATACAGACGTCCTCCGATGAGATTCGAGAAGAGCAGCACGCCGATCGGCATCGGAGACGACGTGAGACCCGCCTCGAGCGCGGAGTAGCCCCGGAATCGCTGGAGGTACAGCGTGAGCATGAAGATCTGCGAAACGAACCCCATGTACAAGAAGACGCCGAGCAGGTTGCACGTTCGGAAGAGCCGCTCGCTCAGCAACCGAAGGGCCAGCGCAGGCGCGGCCGCCCTGCGTTCGACGAAGACGAGTGCCGTCAGCGCGATCAGGCTCACCACGGCCGGGACCAGGACTCGGCTCGACAACCAGCCGACGTCGGGACCCGACGACAGGGCGTAGACCCCGAGCGCAAGCCCGCCGCTGCTGAGGACGAGGCCCGGCACGTCCAGTGGTCCGGGTTCACCGGCGTCATCGGGTTTGAGCCAGAGCACCCCCAGGATGAACGCCAGCGCGCCGATGGGCAGGTTGACCAGGAAGATCGCTCGCCAACTGACGGTCTCGATCAGGAGTCCACCGACGGTCGGCCCGATCGCGGGAGCGATCACCGCGACACTCAGGACGGTGTTCGCCGCCTTGGCCCGCTCCTCGAGGGGGTAGGCGCGGTAGAGCATCGCCGAACCGACCGGCGTGATCAGACCGGCACCCAGTCCCTGAGCAATTCGGGCCGCCACGAGCTGATCCAGGGATTGCGCGGCTCCACATGCGGCGGATGCGAGCGTGAAGATCACGATCGCGGTGAGGAAGACCCGCTTCGCCCCAAACCGATCGGCGAACCACCCTGCCGCCGGAATTCCGGCGGCGAGAGTCAGCCCGAAGCCGACGACCACCCATTCGACCCCGGTGACGTCGACCCCGAACTCATCGGCCAGCGACGGGAGAGCGACGTTGACGACGGTCGAGTCGAGGATCTGGATGAAGAGGCCGGCGATGTAGACGGCGGTGACGGCGAGCTTGTACTCGGGCCGGAGCGTCCGCATCAGTGCCAGCTGACCCGGGCCATGGCGGTGGTGGAGCAGTAGTACACGTCGCGGTGATCGCCCGCGCTGAGGAACATGCCGTTGGCGATCCTCGAGCCCGTCGACACCCGATCGAGCAGCTCGCCGGTGCGAATGTCCACCACCACGAGGTCGTCGCTCCCACCGTCGGTGAAGTCATTGATCACCAACTCGGCCGACTCCGGAAAGACCACCGGCTGCATACTTGGCCGCACGTCCTGGTGCCACGCGACGTCGAGGCCCCCGCCATCGGTGGCAATGCCGGCGAGGCCTCCGTTCACGGAGTCCCAGGCAATGGCCATGTCGTGCTCGGGGACGTGAACGGGTGGAGCGATGATCCCACCACCGGGGACGCCGAACGGCTCGATCGCCAGGACGTCCTCGGGGTCCGACAGGCCGATACGGAGGAGACGCTGCGCTCCGGTCCACGGCGCGGGCTGTCGCCAGGACAGCGCCGGCGCCGTCTCGAACCGTCCGTTCGGGAATGTGGTGTGGATGTGGCGAACTGATTCGACGTCGCCGCAATCCATGATCCAAACCGCGTCGTCGGACAGACAGGCATCCCACGACAGACCCCAGCGGCCGTCAGCCGAGCGATAGCGCGGCTGCCAGTCGTCGATTTCGAGTGAGTCGCCGTGCACAACGAGACGCCACAGGTGCTCGGTGCCGGGGACGTAGATGTGGTCGATGCCTTCGATGACGTCGGCGGCGATTCGTCCCATCGAGCCTTCCGGCAGTTCGAGGGGTTCGCCGATGGTCCCGAGGGTGTCCGCCGAGAGCCGGGTCACTGTCGTGCCTCCCTGCCCCTCCAGGCGCAGATCCTTCGTGATCAGCGACCCATCGCTCAAAGCGAGGAGACCGTTGTGGCTGCAGTCGACCAGCTCTCGCTCGGCTTGAACCGAGAGATCCTCCGCATCCAGGCGGTGTAGATACGACCCATTGACGGAGAGAATCGAGCCGTTTGCGTGCGCGAGAATCGCCCCACACCACACATGGTCGCCGCACGGGAGGTCCGGCGAGCGAACGATCGGCTCGAGGGTCTCCGGATCGAAACGCTCGACCCAGCCGAACGGTGCGGGGCCCACGAATGCCGGCATGGTGCCACCGACGAACCACTCCCCCGGCTCGCGCCGAACGGTCATCACATCCCAGCGTTCGGTGCGGCGCGACACGATGGTGGCGGTGCCCGTGGCCGCATCAAGTCGGCCCGACGCGGCCTTCTGCCGGCGGTTGCCACCACACTCGACGGGCCACGGTGATGGCCAGTAGCCGGGCTGGACCTCGTTGCGGTCGAGAAGCGTCATCGCGACGCTCCCGCCTCAGGAAGAGGCAGGCGACCGGTAGACGGCGGTGGTGTCGGGCGGCAGCGGGTCATTGCCGAGAATGATGTCAGCTGCCTTCTCCGCGATCATCATCGTCGGTGCGTAGATGTTCCCGTTGCTGACGGTCGGCATCACCGACGCATCGACCACTCGGAGGCCATCGGTGCCGCGAACCCGCATCGTGAGCGGGTCGATCACGGCCATGTCGTCGGTGCCCATCTTCGCCGTGCAGGAAGGATGCAGCGCCGTCTCCGCATCGCGGGCCACCCAGTCGAGGATGTCCGCGTCGGTCTCGACCGACGGCCCCGGAGAGACCTCGCCACCATTGAAGCGATCGAACGCCGGCTGGTTGAGGATGTGGCGAGCCGTGCGCACCGATTCGATCCACTCCTTGCGGTCGTTCTCGGTCGACAGGTAGTTGAACTGAACGGCCGGGTGCTTCTTCGGATTGGTCGACGTGATCTTCACCGTGCCTCGCACGTCGGAATACATCGGGCCGATGTGCACCTGATACCCGTGACCGCCCTCCGGAGCGGATCCGTCGTAACGGATGGCGATCGGCAGGAAGTGGAACATGAGGTTGGGGTAGTCGACGTGATCATTGCTGCGCACGAACGCCCCCGCCTCGAAGTGATTCGTCGCCGCAGGGCCCCGGCGAAACAGCCACTGCAGACCGATGATCGGCATGCGCCACTTCGCCAGGTAGGGCTGCATCGACACCGGCTCCTTGCAGGTGTGCTGGATGTAGACCTCGAGGTGATCCTGGAGATTGGCACCGACGCCAGGGAGATCGACCACCGGGTCGATTCCGAGGGATCGGAGATGCTCGGCCTCACCGACTCCGGAGAGTTGGAGGAGTTGAGGCGAGTTGAACGCGCCACCACAGCTGATGATCTCGGTGCCCGTGACGGTGTGGGTGCGCCGGCCGCGCCGATACTCGACGCCCACGGCCCGTGTGCCCTCGAACACGATCTTGTTGGCCTGTGCGAGGGTGATGAGCTTCAGGTTCTTGCGCTTCAACACCGGATGGAGGTACGCCCGGGCGGCACTGAGGCGCCGACCTCGAACCATGTTCTTGTCGAAGGCGGCGAAGCCCTCCTGGCGAAATCCGTTGACGTCGTCGGTGCGGTCGAAACCGGCCTGCGGACCGGCCTCCAGCCAGGCGCCGAAGAGGGGGTTCGTGGCCGGTCCGGTCTCGAGGCGCAGAGGGCCGTCGTCGCCGCGCCACTCGTCGCCGCCGACGAGGCGGTCCTCCATGCGCTTGAAGTAGGGCAGACAGTGGGCGTAGTCCCATGTCTCCATACCGGGTTCGGCCGCCCACTTGTCGTAGTCCATCGGGTTGCCCCGCTGGAAGATCATGCCGTTGATGCTCGAGGATCCGCCGAGCACCTTGCCC
This sequence comes from Acidimicrobiaceae bacterium, assembly GCA_016845585.1. Classification (GTDB taxonomy): domain Bacteria; phylum Actinomycetota; class Acidimicrobiia; order Acidimicrobiales; family Aldehydirespiratoraceae; genus JAACCU01. Next base: position 120,953 of record JAERSO010000022.1, read on the forward strand.
CGTGCGTGGTACACCCGCCGTCCGCCCATGTGCGGCTCGGGCTCGGACTCGTACTTCCAGTCATAGAACCGGCTGCCGATCGGATAGGTCAACGCCGCGGGCATGTGGATGAACACATCCCAGCGCCAGTCCTTGCGGCCGGCTTCCAGGACCAGTACCTGGTTGTCGGGATCTGCGCTCAGCCGGCTGGCCAGGGCACAGCCGGCGGAACCGCCGCCGATGATGATGTAGTCCCATTTCTTGTCGGACATGTGGACCCCTAGTGGCCGTGCGAGAAGTCGAGCGTTTGATCGATCATGATGAAGACAGCGGCGAAGATCACCGCTCCGAGCACCACCATCGCCACCGAACGCCGACCGGTTGCCGGATTGTGGATCGCCGGCAGCGTGTCGACGGTGGCGACATAGACGAACGTGCCCGCGGAGAACAGGAGAGCGAGGGCGATCCATCGTTCGCTGGCCTCGTCCAGCGCGAGATAGGTGAGCAGAATCGCGGCCGGCGTGGCGAGCGAGAACGCGATGATCCCGAGTGCCACCCGAGTTCGATCGACGGTCTCGTGGAGCGCGAACAGGCCGAGGCTGAAGGCAGCAGGGACACGGTGGATCACGACGGCGACCGCGACGAGCACCCCGAAAGCCGCTTCGCCGGACAGCGCCGCGGCGCCGATCGCCAAGCCGTCGGCCATGGCATGCACGGAGAGTCCGGCCGCCACGACACCCATCGATGACGGATGGTGGACATGGCCGTGGCCGTGGCCCTCGACATGGCTGTGGTGTTCTTCGTGGATGTCGTGACCGACACCGAAGCCCTCGAGCACCAGCATGAGGGCGAAGCCGGCAAGGATCGCGGCACCGAGGACCACGGGTTCATCACTGAAGCCGTGCTCGTGCCCTGCGGTGGCGAGGTCGAATCCTTCCGGGATCACGACCAGCAGGGCGGAGGCGAGGAGGAGACCGGCCGACACGCCGGTGATGTCGTGCAGGCGCTGCTCGCTCAGTCGCGACGCGAACACTCGCGGACCGAAGCCGCCCAGAAGTGAGAGCACGAAGACCGCCGCAGCAACGAGGACTGTTTCCATCGCCGCCACGCTATCGAGCACCCGGCCCCGTCAGAGGCCCCGAACGTCAGCCGATCATGGCGAGAACGTCGCCCTCGCTGATGGCGTCACCCTCACTCACACTGATCGATTCGATCGTGCCGTCGTCTTCGGCCTCGACCGGAATCTCCATCTTCATCGACTCGAGAATCATGACGACGTCGCCGACCTCCACCTCATCGCCGACTGACTTCTGGATCTTCCAGACGGTGCCGACGACGGGACTCTCCACGGGGTTTGACACTTGACTCCTCAGGGTCGGTAGGGCGACGACGCCGCGTCGCGGTCACGCAGTGGCGCAACCAGGTTCGCGAATTCGCACAACAGCGGACGGGTGTCCGCGGGGTCGATGATCTCCTCGACCAGGAATGCATCGGCCGTACGGAACGGATTGCGCACCTGGTTGAGACGGTCGGTGATCTCTTCGAGGAGTGCTTCCGGGTCGTCGCTGGCCTCGAGTTCACGGGTGTAGGCGGCCTCGACGCCGCCCTCGACCGGGAGCGAGCCCCAGTCCCCCGACGGCCAGGCATAGCGGTACTGCCAGCGATGTGCATTGCTGTGGGCGGCGCCGGCGACCCCGAAGACCTTGCGAACCAGTACCGAGCACCAGGGGATCGTCGACTGGTAGATCGCGGCGAGCGCGCTGGATCCGTGACGAATGGCCGCGGCCTCCTCATTGTCCGAGCCGATGACGAAGCCCGGGTTGTCGACCAGATGAACGACGGGGAGCCGGAACGTCTCGGCGAGGTCGACGAAGCGGGTGGCCTTCTGGGCCGTGGCCGTGGTCCAGCCACCTCCGTAGTGATACGAGTCGCCGGCCATCAACGCCACCGGCCACCCGTCGAGCCGGGCGAGACCGGTGATGAGTGATCGTCCGTGAAAGCGGCCCATCTCGAAGAAGCTGCCGTCGTCCACCACGGATTCGATGATGGGACGCATCTTGTAGACCTTGCGCCGGTCCCGGGGGACGGCCGCTCGGAGCGCCGGGTCCGTGCGGGCCGGATCGTCGGCCGGGGCGAGTCGGGGCGGTAGCTCCCCCACACGAGAGGGAAGGTAGGACAGGAACCGTCGAGCCACGGCGAACGCCTCGTCCTCGGACTTCACCTCGACGTCGATCGCTCCATTGCGGGTGTGCACCTTGCTTCCGCCGAGTGACTCCTTGGTGACCTGCTCGCCGCCAAGCCGGTTCACCACGACCGGGCCGGCCACGAAGAGTTGGCTCAACCCCTTGACCATCACGGAGAAGTGACTCGTGACGGCCCGTGCTGCGCCCAGACCGGCCACCGGCCCCAGGCAGAGGCTGACGACGGGAACTCGCGAGAGGTTCGCCACCACATGATCCCAGGCCGGGTTCGCGGGGACGTACGTGCGCAGACCCCGTCCGAAACCACCGTTGGGTCCCTCCTCATGCTTCGGGTCCAGGGTCTTCACCGATCCGCCGCCGCCGGTACCGTCCAGCAGACGAACGATCGGCAACCCGAGTTCTCCGGCCATCGCCTCCGCGGCGATCTGCTTCTCGGCGATCGAAGCATCAGCCGCCCCGCCCCGCACCGTGAAGTCGTCGCCGGCGATCACGACCGGTCGTTGGTCGATCATGGCGCGCCCGAACACGAAGTTGGCCGGGCTGAACGTCACGAGATCGCCGTTCTCGTCATAGGTCGCGGCGCCCGAGGTCTTGCCGATCTCGTGGAACGAGTCGGGGTCGACGAGCTTCTCGATCCGCTGGCGAATGTCGAGCTTCCCTCGCTCGTGCTGACGAGCGACCTTTTCGGCCCCACCCATCTCGTCGGCCATGGCCTCGCGCCGGGCCAGCTCGTCGAGTTCTGGCTGCCAGGAGTCGGAGTCACTCATGCCTCAGCGGTTCCCTTCTGATCCGGTCTGATCTGGCTTCGCGCCTTCATCGAGTGCCTCCCCGATGACTGCTGTCGCCGCCGCGACGCCCGAGCTTGCCATGGGTGCCCCCATCGAGTGCAATGCAGCTTCGATCGTCGCGAGGACACCGAGAATCATCGGCGGGTTGTGCCACCCCATGTGCCCGATGCGGAAGGTGCGGTCCGGCATCGTCACCATTCCGATCCCGAGGGTCAATCCGGTTTGCTCCGCACACCGTCGGCGAAGCTCGACGGCATCGATCTCACCCGTCTGGACCGTGGTCACGGCGTTGGACCGGTGCCGGGGGCTGGCGATGTTGAGCGAGAGTCCATCGGTGGCGTGCCATGCCTCGACCGCGGCCCGCACTGCGTCGGCGTGAACCCGATGTCGGGCCCACACCGCCTCGAGACCACCCTCATCGTCGATGAGGTCGAGAGCCGCCTCGAGGGCGTGGAGGTGGGCGACCGGCGGTGTGCCCGAGAAGATCTCGTAGAACATCTGCGGGTCGAGACGTTTCTCCCAGTCGAGGTAGCTGCTCCGGGGTCGGTCGGGGTCCATGGCCGCGACAGCCCGCTCCCCCGCCCAGACGAAACCCAGACCGGGCGGGCACATCATCCCCTTCTGGGACGCGCCGACCGTCAGGTCGACGCCCCAATCGTCCATCTCGTATCGGTCGCAGCCCAACGAGGCGATGCAGTCGACCATCAGCAGGGCCGGGTGGTCGGCCGCATCGATGGCCGCTCGCAAGGCGGGGATGTCGTTGTGCACGGAACTGCTGGTGTCGACATGCGAGACGAGAATGGCCTTGATCGACTTCCCCGAGTCGGCCCGAAGCCGCGCCTCGAGCGCATCAGGATCCACGGGACTGTGGAAGTCACCGGGCAGGATCTCGACCTCGGCGCCGGCCAGCCCGGCCGCCGCACCCCAGAACACGGCGAAGCGGCCCGATTCCAGGGCCAGGACCTTGTCACCGCGGGCGATGGTGTTGGAGATCGCCATCTGCCAGGCGCCATGGCCGTTCGACGCGACGACGAAGGCATTGCCCGAGGTACGCGCGATGGCAGGGAGGCGACCGAGGACACCGAACGCGAGATCGACGAGCGCCCCGTCGTAGATGTCGGGCATCGGGCGGGCCAACGCCGTGCGAACGGCGTCCGGCAGGATCGACGGCCCGGGGATGGCGACCATCGGTGTTCCTTGACTCAAGTCCATGGGGTGTTCGTCCTCGTCGCCGCTGGTTCCTTTGACCGCACGCACTTTAGAGCGGCCACGTCTGTCGACTACGTTTCGCCGCGGCGAGGAGACCACCGATGAGCACGATTCCCCACGGACCCGATCCGGTCACGACATTCCTGCCTCGTGACGAGTCGGGTCTCGAGGTCACTCCCCTGCTGGGGGCCATCGAGGCGCAAGCCCGGCTCGCCGACGCGTCACGGTCGATCGACGGGTCGCTCGTCGCCGCCCTCCGGGGCTCGGACTTCATGCGGATGTCCGCCACCCCCGAGATCGCCGGCAGCGGGCGCTCGATGCGCCACATGGGACTCGAACTCGAAGCCATCGCGGCGCGCTGCCCGAACACTGCGTGGTGCCTCTGGAACCACCTGTGTGTGTTCCATCTCTTCGTCGGATCGCTCGGACCGGCGCACGTCGAGTTCCTCCGACAGATCGTCAGCCGCGGCGAGTGGGTCTGCTTCCCTGCCGGCGCCGGATCAGGCGTACACGGCCGGATCGTCGGCGAGAACGCCGTGCTGAGTGGTCGAGCGGCGTTCGGCACCGGTGCCCGCTATGCGGACTGGTGTGGGGTGGTCTTCGCGGTCGCCGACGAGTCCGACCAGACGGTCACGCCGCTCGACCTGCGGTTCACCATGGTTCGAGCGGACGCCAGAGGTGTTGTCGTCGACCCGACCTGGGACGGCTCGGGGCTTCGCGCCTCCGCCACCGACGACGTGCACTACACCGAGGTGGAGGTGCCGCTCGACCGCTGCGTGGAGTGGTTCGGCGCCAATCGGGCGGAAAGCCTCCGTACCGTGCCCGTGGTCCACCACCGCTACCGCGAGGACTGGGTGGGACTGTCGGATCTCTGGCTCGGCTCGATGGCGCTCGGGGTCGTCCGGGCGGCACTCATCGAGGCCGCGGCGGAGTTCCGCGACCGCAAAGCGATCATGGGTCGTTCGATGGTCGACCGACCGACGGTCCAGGTGAACCTCGGACGTGCCGTCGCGCTCACCGCGTCGGCGCGTGCCTCCATCGCGGAGGCCACCGCGGAGGTGGACCGGCGAATCGACGAAGGCCTCGTGCCGACGGAAGCGGACTACTACCGGCAACAGGCGATCGTGACGATGGCCGTGGAGCAACTCGAACGGGCAATGGATCTCCTGGCGCGCACCTACGGCGGCAACGGACTGCGCGAAAGCAGCGACTTCGATCGCCGTAGCCGCGACTTTCGGGCCATGCCACTCCACATCAACGTCCATCACGACCGGGTCACCCACCAGGTGGGACGACTGGCGCTGGGGATCGAGCTCGATCCCTTCTAGGACTCAGGCGATCGGGTTCTTGTAGGTGTCGAGATAGGTGATCTCGCTCACCGGTGGCCGAGCCGCGGGCCTGAAGTCGGTGCCCTTCGTGTAGGCCACCGGCAACAGGCCGGCCTGGGACATGTGGGGCGGGATGCCGAGCAGGTCAGCGGCCTCCTGCTCGAGGCCGAGATGGATGGTCGTCAAGACGCTGCCGAGACCGCGACTCCGCAACGCGAGCTGGAAGCTCCACATCGCCGGAATGATCGACCCCATGAGCCCCGCCGCGGCGTTGGTGAGACCGGCGCCGCCAGGGGCGTTCTGGGCTGCATCCTCCATCCGCCCGATGATGAGAGGAATCACCATGACCGGTACGTGCTGGAAGTTCTGGGCCAGGTAGTTGGCCGAGTCCATGACGCGCCCGGTCTGGGTGGCACCGTCGGCTTCCGCAGCACCAGCCGCGAGGTAGTCGCCCCCGGCGCGCCGATAGATGTCGGCGAGTGCCGCCTTCTTCTCCGCATCACGGATGACCATCCAGCGCCAGCCCTGACGGTTGGATCCAGTCGGCGCCTGCACGGCGAGCTGCAGGCACTCGAGCAGGACGTCGTCGGGAACCTCACGATCGAAATCGAGGCGTTTGCGCACCGCCCTCGTCGTCGAGAGGAGCGCATCGGTCTGGGTGAGGTCGAAATCCATGGCCGACACAATGCCACCCCAACCGGTCGTGCACTCAACCCCAGGGGATCTCGCAGGCCTGCCCGACCTCGATCTGCCTGCTCACCGCCCGATTCCGGTGCGGACCGGCACACCAGGAGGGGAAGGTGAACGAGTACAGACCCGCACCACCGGCGGCCACCAACAACACGTCATCGGGCGACTGGAACGAGGCCCGGCCATCGCGGGTGTGGGCCCGTGCGGCGATGTGGGCACAGATCGACTCCCGATCGTGCCCGGCGGCGGCCAACTCCGCCGTCTGTTCCGGCGTGATGACGACCGCGGCCTGCCCACCGCCGAGCCACGCGTTGTTGGTGCCGTGGGCGCAGACGGAGTCGGCCAGGCCATCGAGCAGGCGCGTCGGCGACTGCGGGTCGTCGGCATCGGCCTGGTGGGCGACCGAGTGCGGAGCTTCGGTGCCGATCACGGTGACGACCGATTGATCGAGCTCGAAGCCGCGACTCACGTGCAGAGGTGTGAACGGGCTGTGCTCCTCGTCTTCGGCGAGGCATTGTCCGAACTTGCCGCCGTGCCCGAGCAGTGTCATGTCGGACGAGCCCGGCCGTGCGCCACCGACATTGATCATGGCCAGGCGAAGGGCGCGGCCGATACTCGCGTTGGCACGATGACCCGGACCGAGCGCTCCGAAGCCCGAAGCAACACCACAGAGGTGGCGAGCGGGCCCGTTGACGATGATCAGCGGCGCCGTCCCGAATGTCGTGCCCTGCATTTCGGTCAGATCGAATTCGGGGTCGATGACGGCCTTCGCCGCCGCCACGACGACGGGCATGTGATCCGGGAGACAACCCGCCATCACCGCGGAGGTGGCCAGCCCTTCGACGGTGCAAACCCCGTGCAGCGGGCCCATCGTGCCGAGCGAGGCATCGGCAGGCTCCCCGGCGGCGAGCACCATGCGTCCGACACGGTCGGCGGTCGGCACGACGACAGGGAGGCCGTCGGTGCACCCCAGCTGATGGAGCTCTTCGACGGCACCGAGCTCCGAATCCGCGGACAGGGTCCGGTTCATCGGGTGGATCCTTCGAGCGCGACGAGTATCTCGTCGGCGACCTTCTCGGCCACGAGTTGCATGTTGGCGACGCCGGTGCCGGCAACGGGGTGCGGGAGCCGGACACGCGGCACATCGGGCATTCCGAAGGCCCCGGCGACGAAGTCGCCTTGCGGCCAGAAGTCCTCGGTGACCAGAGCCACCGCGGGGACGCCTCGGCTCGCTGCATTCACTCCGTCACGCACGGTGCCGGTGGTGCAGCTGCCTCAATGCCCGTATGCCGCGACGAGCGCGTTGCACTCCCCCGCGATCGAATCGAGCATTTCATCGTCCGCGATGGAGCTCGCGTTGCCCTTGTCGTAGCGGGCGAAGCCGAGTTCGGGACGAAGCGAACCCAGTGCGGCCTCCACCTGGTCCAGGAACGCGACCGAATCCGGGAACCCGTTGGCGAGAAGTGCGACCGTCGCCGGACCGGCCAGATCCGCGTGGAGGTCGTAGGGAACGGGAACCGTCTCCGGTTCACCTCGGGGGTCGAGGAAGTCGATCGTCATGGGGCGACAGTAGCGCCGGGGTCAGGCCAGCTCGACTCCTCGCGCCGCGAGGGCCTCGCCCGGTGCATCCGCAGCAAGGAGCTCTTCAGCCGCTGCCAGCTCGGGAGCGAGGTAGCGGTCGGGCCCCACGCCCTCGACACGGGAGCGGAGCACCTCGATGGCGATCGCTGTGGCGTTCGCCGGCACGAGCGGAGCTCGCAACTCGATCGCCCTCGCCGAGATCACGTACTCGACCGCGAGGATGCGTCGGAGGTTGTCGATCAACCGTCGGAGTTTTCGAACCGAAGCCCACGCCATCGACACATGGTCCTCCTGCATGCCCGATGTCGGCAGGGAGTCGACCGACGCCGGCGCCGCCAGACGCTTGTTCTCCGAGGCCATCCCCGCCGCGGTGTAGTGGCCGATCATCAGGCCGCTGTCGACGCCGACCTCGGCGGCCAGGAACGGCGGCAAACCATGGCTCCGGGTCTTGTCGAGCATGCGGTCCATTCGCCGCTCCGCGATGGCGCCGACCTCGGCCAGTGCGATCGCGAGGAAGTCGGACGCGAAGCCCAACGGCGCACCATGGAAGTTGCCGCACGACTCGACCCGCCCGTCGGGAAGCACCATCGGATTGTCGATCGCGGCCGCCAACTCGTAGCCGGCAACTCGCGAGACATGGTCCAGGGTGTCACGGGCCGCACCATGGACCGAGGGCGTGCAGCGCACGGAATACGCGTCCTGCACTCGGGAGTCGTCGGTCTTGTGACTGGCGATGATCGGCGAGCCGGCGAGAAGAGACCTCAGGTTCTGGGCGCTGATGGCCTGTCCCGGTTGTGGTCGCAGCGCCTGGAGGTCGGCCGCGAACGGGCCATCGGTTGCCAGGAGTCCCTCGACGGTGAGTGCCGTCACCATGTCGGCCTGCTTCAGCAGGCGGCTCGCGTCGTCGACAGCGAGGCACAACATTCCCAGAATCGCGTCCGTGCCGTTGGTGACGGCCAGGCCCTCCTTTTCGACGAGCGAGATCGGCTCGAGTGCGGCAGCCGCGAGCGCCTCGCTCGCGGGACGCCACTGCCCGTCGTGGAAGACCTCACCCTCGCCGAGCAGCGCCAAGGCACCGTGGGCGAGCGGCGCCAGGTCACCGCTGGCGCCGAGGCTCCCGTACTCCGGCACCTTCGGCGTGATGCCGGCGTTGAGCAGATCGAGCATGGCCTGCGCGACGAGCGGCCGCGCGCCACTTGCTCCCAGGGCGAGCGTGCGCGCTCGCAGGAGCATCATCGCCCGAACGACCTCGTGTTCCACCGGGTCGCCCATGCCTGCCGCGTGCGAGCGCACCAGCGCGGTCTGCAGATCGCGCCGCCGCTCAGGGGGGATCGAGACCGTGGCCAGGGCGCCGAACCCGGTGGAGATGCCGTACTTGGGTTCCCCTTCTGCGAGTCGATCGACCACCGCGCGAGATCGGGCCATTCGCTCGACTGCCGCGTCGGTCAGGGCCACCGTTGCACCATGGCGCGCCACCGAGACGACGTCGGGGATCGTCACACCCGGACCATCGAGATCGACATGCGACCGGCTGTTCTCCTGCCTCATGATGCCTGCTCCTCGTGGTCGAGACCGAGGTCTCGGGCGATGGCGCTCACCGCCGAGGTCAGGTGTTCGCCGATGCTCTCGACGGTTGTCGAGTCGAAGCGGTGGGACGGACCGACGACGGAGACCGCGACGCCGAGGGCGCCGGTACCTGACATGGCGAGCGAGATTGCGGTGATGTCGGCTTCCACCGCGCCCGTGCGCAGCGCGATCGTGCCGGGTGCCGCAAACGCGTCGCCGGCCGCACTTCCGGTGATCGGCACCTCCTGACCGATCCAGCCGACGTGTCGAATCGCCCGTGAGCTCTCGGCCGCGGCGACGTAGGTGGCCGAGCGGCCATCGCGGACCACGAGGTAGCAGGACTCCTCGGTGGACAGTGCGAGGTTGTCGAGATGGGGCTGGGCGACGGGCACGAGCCGACCGAGGGGTTCGCCGTCATGAAGGGTGGCGGAGATGCGCAGGAGCGTGGGCCCTGCCGAGAACACCCCGCCCTCATCGCGTTCCAGGTAGCCGCGCGCCTCCAGTGCTCGCAGGTGACGCAGGGCGGTGGTGGGGGTGAGCGCCGCCGCCGAGGCCGCCGAAGCCAGGTTGCAGCCGTCGGACGCCAGGACGATCTCGAGAAGGTCGAGTACCCGGCCGATCGACCGCGGCACAGCCTCCTCATGATCTCGAATTTCTGCCAGTTGTGTCTGCATCGTCGGCGCCATCCCGTTTCGGGGATATGTCAGCTGGTGACATCCCTTGTTGCGTGTTGACAACGTACGCGACCAATGCACACACTGCAAGCATGAGCACATTCGACATAGGCACCCCGGTCAACGGCGTCGCTGCTCCTCGCGGCACCGATCTCAACTGCAGGGCGTGGCCCCAGGAGGCCGCCTATCGAATGCTCCAGAACAACCTCGATCCCGAGGTGGCCGAGAACCCCGATCAGTTGGTCGTCTACGGCGGCACGGGCCGCGCCGCTCGGTCGTGGGGTGCGTACCACGCCATGCTCGACACACTGAGGACGCTCGCCGACGACGAGACGATGCTCGTGCAGTCGGGCAAGCCGGTCGGTGTCCTTCGCACGCACGAGTGGGCGCCGCGGGTCCTCATCGCCAACTCGAACCTCGTCCCCGACTGGGCGAACTGGGATGAGTTCCGCCGACTCGAGCATCAGGGACTCACCATGTACGGCCAGATGACCGCGGGGTCCTGGATCTACATCGGCACCCAGGGAATCCTCCAGGGCACCTACGAGTGCTTCGCCGAGATCGCCCGCAAGCGCTTCGGCGGCACCCTGGCCGGCACGCTCACCATCACCGCGGGTGCGGGCGGCATGGGCGGGGCACAACCACTCGCGGTCACGATGAACGATGGCGTCGTGCTGGTGGTCGATGTCGACCAACACATGCTGCAACGGCGGGTCGACCACCGCTACCTCGACGAAATCGCCCCGGACTATGCCACCGCGATCGCGAGAGTCAGCGCCGCCAAACGCGCACGCACTCCGCTCTCGGTCGGCCTGCTCGGCAACGCGGCGGACATCCTCCCCCGCCTCCTGGCCGATGGGATCGATGCCGACATCGTCACCGATCAGACGAGCGCTCACGATCCACTCAGCTACATGCCGAACGATCTGTCGCTCGACGCAGCTGCCGATCTCAAGGCGAGCAATCCGGAGGAGTTCACCCGCCGGGCCCGGGGCGCCATGGCGACGCACTGCCAGGCGATGGTCGGCTTCATGGATGCGGGTGCGGAGGTGTTCGACTATGGCAACAGCCTTCGAGCCGAGGCGGCGCTGGGGGGATTCGATCGGGCGTTCGACTATCCCGGGTTCCTCCCGGCCTACATCCGACCGCTGTTCTGCGAAGGACTCGGACCTTTCCGCTGGGTGGCACTGTCGGGCGATCCGGCCGACATCGCTGCCACCGACCGCGCCGTTCTCGAGGAGTTCCCCGAGAACGAGTCGCTGGCCCGCTGGATCCGTTTGGCGGGTGAGCGCGTCGCTTTCCAGGGGCTGCCGGCGCGCATTTGCTGGCTCGGCTACAGCGAGCGACACCGACTCGGACTGCGCTTCAACGAGATGGTGAGGTCCGGCGAACTGAAGGCCCCGATCGTGATCGGGCGCGATCATCTCGACTCGGGTTCCGTCGCGTCGCCCTATCGCGAGACCGAGGACATGCTCGATGGTTCGGACGCCATTGCCGATTGGCCGCTGTTGAACGGGCTGGTCAACACCTGCTCGGGCGCAACGTGGGTGAGCGTGCATCATGGCGGTGGCGTCGGCATCGGCCGCTCGATCCACGCCGGCCAGGTGAGTGTCGCCGACGGGACCGACCTGGCCGCCGAGAAGCTGGAACGCGTCCTGACCAACGATCCGGCGATGGGCGTCATCCGCCACGTCGATGCCGGCTACGAGCGCGCCTCTGAGGTCGCAGCCGAGCGTGGGGTGAACGTCCCCATGGCACCCGACGCATGAGCGTTCGGCCCATCCTCTCCATCGGCCATCCGGTGCTCCGACAACCCGCGGCCGCGGTCGCCGGCGATGAGGTCGGCTCGGTTCCCGTGCAGTCACTCATCGACGACCTGATCGAGACCATGCGCCACGCCAACGGTGCGGGGCTGGCCGCCAACCAGATCGGTGAGCCGGTGCGGATCGTCGTCATGGAGGTCGGCGACAACCCTCGCTACCCGTACAAACCCATCCTCCCGTTGACGGTCGCCATCAATCCGGTCATCACCCCGCTCGACGACGAGACGGTCGAGATCAACGAGGGCTGTCTCTCGGTCCCCCTCCGGGGCAACGTCCGCCGGCACGTCAACATCCAGGTCGACTACCTCGATCGTGACGGGTTCGCCCATCACGAGATCAAGCGAGGACTGACGGCCGGCACCTGGCAGCACGAAGTCGATCACCTCGACGGTGTCCTGATCACCGATCGAGCCGATCCGGCATCACTGGCCACCTGGGCGGAGTTCGAGGCCCACCATCGCGACGCCTTCATCGAACGAATCACCGCATTCGTCGACCGTGTGGGCTCGTGACCCGGTACCACTGCGACCAGGCCCTGATCCGCGGCACCATCGAGCGCGATGTCGACATCGAGATCGGGGCCGGTCGTTTCCGACGCATCACTCCCGACTCCCAGCCCGCCTCGGACGCGCGCCGCCTCCGCGGCGTGACATTTCCCGGCCTGGCCAACGCCCACAGTCACGCGTTCCACCGAGCACTTCGCTCTCGCACCCAGGCCGAGCGCGGCTCGTTCTGGACCTGGCGAGAGGTCATGTATCGGGCCGCCGAACGACTGACGCCCGACAACTACCTCCGTCTGGCCCGCGCCACGTTCGGCGAGATGGCCATGGCCGGCATCACGGTCGTCGGTGAGTTCCACTACGTGCACCACCAAGCCGACGGCTCCCCCTACGCCAACGCGAACGAGATGGGCGAGGCGCTGCTCGTCGCGGCTGTCGAGGCAGGCATCAGGATCACCCTGCTCGACACCCTGTATCTCCACGGGGGGCTCGGACCTGACGGGTACCAGGCCCCCAAGGGCGCTCAGCGCCGCTACGCGGACGCCGATGGCGACAGCTGGGCTCAGAGGATCGACGACCTCTCCCCCGCCGACCACCAGCGCATCGGCGCCGCGATCCACTCCGTTCGTGCGGTCGATCCCGAACACATCGCAACCGCGACCGAATGGGCCGCCTCGAATGCAGCGCCGATGCACGCTCACGTGTCTGAGCAGCGGACGGAGAACGACCAGTGCCAGGCGACGCACGGCTGCACACCCACCGAACTGCTGCACGCCGCAGGATCGCTCGGCCCGAACTTCACCGCGGTGCACGCCACCCATCTGACGCCGGCGGATCTCGACCTCCTCCGTGCGGCCCCGGCCCACGTCTGCATGTGCCCGACGACCGAGCGGGATCTCGGTGACGGGGTCGGCCCCTCTCACGGCCTCGCGGCGGCCGGGATTCCGATCGCCCTCGGCTCGGACTCACATGCAGTTGTGGATCTCTTCGAGGAGAGCCGCGCCGTCGAACTCGACGAGCGACTGATGAGCGAGAAACGGGGCGCGCATGACGCCGGCGAACTGTTGCGCATGGCCACGGTCGCCGGTCACCGTTCGCTCGGTTGGGCCGACGCAGGTTCGATCGATGTCGGGCAGCGGGCCGATCTCGTCACCGTCGCCCTCGACAGTGTCCGGACCGCCGGCTCCGGTAGGGATCCGGTGGCCACCGCAGTCTTCGCGGCGACCGCCCCTGATGTCCGTTCGGTCATCGTGGACGGGCGGCTGGTCGTCGACGATCATCGACATGTGGGATTCGACGTCGCCGGCGAGCTCGACGCGGCGATCACCGACCTGCTGGAGGACTGACCATGGCACTCGCTCACTCACTCGTCGTCGACAACATCGGCACATTGGTCACCAATGACCCGAGTCTCGGCGAGGGGCCGCTGGGAATCGTTCACAATGCGTCGATCGTGCTCACCGACGGCGACGTCGAGCACGTCGGAACGGCCGGAGCCGTCGCCGACGAACGCATCGATGCCGAAGGCGGGTGTGTCCTCCCGGGCTTCGTCGACTCCCACACGCACCTCGTGTTCGCGGGAGACCGGGCCGAGGAGTTCACCACGAGAATGGCGGGCAAGCCCTACGACGGCGGCGGTATCCGGGTCACCACCGACGCCACCCGCTCGACGCCCACGGTCGAACTCGACCGACTGGTTCGACTCCGGCTGCACGAGGCGCACCGGGCAGGTACTACCACCATCGAGATCAAGTCCGGGTACGGACTCAACGTCGAGGACGAGGCCCGCTCCCTCGAGATCGCCAAGCGCCACACGGAAGAGACCACGTTTCTCGGCGCCCATCTCCTCCCGAGCGAGTTCGAGGGTCGCGCCGACGACTACATCGACCTCGTCTGCAATGAGATGCTCGGCGCGTCGCGGCCCCACGCGAAGTGGATCGATGCGTTCTGCGAGACCGGCGCCTTCGACGAGGACCAGAGCCGTGCCGTGCTCGAAGCGGGCAGAGCCGCGGGCCTCGGGGGCCGGCTGCACGGCAACCAACTCGGCACGGGTCCTGGTGTGCAACTCGCGGTGGAGTGTGGATGCGCCTCCGTTGACCACTGCACTCATCTCACCGATGCCGACATCGACGCGCTCGCCGGCAGCGACACCGTTGCGACCTTCCTGCCCGCGGCCGACTTCTCGACCCGACAGCCCTACCCCGACGCTCGTCGGGTGATCGACGCTGGTGCCACGGTGGCGATCGCCTCCAACTGCAACCCCGGCTCGTCGTACACGACCTCGATCTCGTTCTGCATCGCCATCGCCGTCCGGGAAATGCACATGACGATCGACGAAGCGATCCAGGCGGTCACAATCGGCGGCGCCAGAGCGCTGCGGCGCGACGACGTCGGCCATCTCACACCCGGGGCAGCCGGGCATCTCGCCATCCTCGATGCCCCGAGCCACCATCACCTTGCCTACCGTCCGGGGGTGCCACTGATCCGCCACACGATCGGTCCCCTCGGGTCCGAGTCCTGACATCAGGAGATCTCCTTGCCCGCGTCACACATCGACACCGACGTCCATCCGATCGCCGATCCTGACTACGCAGCCGCGTGCAAGGAGGAACTCGACCGCGCCGGCGCACTCGTCCTCCCGGGCTTCTTCACCGCGGCGGCGATCGAGGCCGTGGTCACGGAGTCCGCCCATCGTGAAGGCGAGGCGTTCTACGCCGATTCCACCCACAACGTCTATCTGACCGACATCGATGAGACGCTGCCCACCGATCACCCCTTCAATCGCCAGGTCACCAGCAGCAAGGGCCTCTTGGCCGATGACCAGGTACCCCCCGAGTCCCCGCTGCGCGAGGTGTACGACGACGAGGTGTTCCGATCCTTCCTGTGCGGTGTGCTCGCAATCGACGAGATCCATCCCTACGCGGACGATCTCTCGTCGATCAACGTGCATTTCGCCTCGGCCGGCCGCGAACTCGGCTGGCATTTCGACAATTCGTCATTCGCGGTGACGATGTTGCTCCAGGCCCCCGAGGCCGGTGGCATCTTCGAGTACGTCGGGGCCGTGCGTGACTCCGCGTCGGGTGACCATGGCTACGAGCGGGTGGCGGCGATCCTCGATGCCGACGAGCCGGTCGAATCGCTGGAATTCGACCCGGGCGACCTGGTCATGTTCCGCGGTCGCGATGCGATCCATCGTGTCACCCCGACCGAGGGCGACATCACGCGCATGCTCGTGGTGTTCGCGTTCAACGACGCTCCGGGTGTCGGTTTGTCGGAGTCCGCGCTCGAGACGTTCTACGGTCGCATCTCCTAATCGCGGTCGCTCACGTCACCGCACACACCAGATCCGAAGAATGGCTCCGATCGATCCACCGCGCGGTGTAGTCCCCGTGGGGGCCGTCATTGCTCATGACGTAGGCGTTGGCGCGGTTCGGATCGCCGGCGACGGCGATGACGAACTTGGAGGGATGGGTGACGATCGGCACCATCCGGTCGGGGTCGTTCGACTCGGCGAATACCGGCGGGACGTGTCCATCCGCCGCCAGGTCCACAAGCGTGCGTCGTCCCGCCGTGAGGTTGCTCCAGTCGCCGATCAGCTTCTCGAATCGCCATGCCGGCATTCGGGCTCGAGCGAACAAGGCCTCGCCCACGTCCGCCTTCGACCATCCCGCCCCAGCGAACGTGCGGGCGAGAATCGGTGACAGGATGAGCAGAGGGCGATAGTGGGCCCGGCCGAGGCCGTAGACGTGCGTGAGGTCCCAACCACTGACCCGCACGAGGCCGTCAGCCAGATACGGCAGGATCTCCTCGGGCGTCGACCCGTAGACGCTGCCGATGATGAGTCCACTGTTGAAACGCGCCATCGTGACGACATCATCGGCCGCCTCGAATCCGAAGTCGGCGGACACCGGGTCCCAACCGATGTCGCTCAGCGCACGCATGTCCTCGGCCAGGACGACCCGAGTCGAGTTCCCGAAGGTCGCCTTGTCGTGTTCGTCGGCGGTGAACCCGAAGACGTTCCGTAGATAGAGGCGGAGCCATCGCGCGACCGAGGTGTTCGCGTGCACTCCCTCGCGCAGCGCCCCTTGCCCATGGTTGAACCCGAGATCATCGATGAATGGTCCGTCGACGATCATCAAGGCGTCGGCGCCGGTCGTGTTTCCCGAATGCTCCGCCCCGTAGCCCTCATCGGCGAGGATCTGAGCGACCGCGATCAGGACCGGGAGTTGCTCGGGCGCACAACCCGACATCACGGCGTTGACCGCGATCGACCACACCGTGATGTCGCGCCCGCTGGTCTTGGCCACGCCGAGCCGCTTCCACGGGTCGTGACCGGTCGCGGCGATGAATGCTTCGACCCGCGCGATCGTCGGTGGCACGATCGGCAGGCCGTCGGACCATCCGTGGGCCAGGAACGAAGCATTGACCTCATCGATCGACCCCGAGATGATCGTGTCGCGCGAGCCGGGCTCGTCCGATCCGGGACCGGCCCCGGCCGTCGGCGCCGTCGCGGTCAGACCCTCGATCACCTGCGCCAAGGTCTGGTCGCAGAAGTTCGTCTCAATCTCTTCCGCGCTCTGGGCGTCGACATGACCGACGGTGACGGCAAGCGCCAGTCCATCGAGCCCGAAACCACGACCGGTGGCCGCAGCCTGATCCTCGAACCCCTCACACACAATCGACACCGTCGGCACGCCAGCGGACTCCGCTGCAATCGATGCCCGCAACACGGCGGGCGTGCAGCTGCCTCAACAACCCATTCCGGAGACGACAGCGTCGATGTGGCGGGCGGCCAGAGCGTCGGGCAGACCGGCGATGAAGTCGCCCTCGTCACCGCCATGACTATTGCCGAAGGCGTCGTAGCCGATGACCTCGATATCCGGGTATCGGGCCACCAGTTCCCGTTCCAGAATCGGAAAGATCTCGTCGCCTCGGAAGAGGTAGTCCCAAACGAACGCGATTCGTCTCCCCGAGAGTGTGTCGAGGCGAGCGGCGAGGCGTTGCGATTGGACACCGCGGGGAGACTTCGGCCACACCACGTCATAGGTCGTTTCGTTCACAGGACACTCCAATCCGTCTTCGTCAAGCGTGACGGACCCGGGGCCGCAGCCGCTGGCAAAGGCACCGCAAACTGAACGCCTGTGTAGAATCAGATGCCATGGATCTTATCGATCGCGCAATCCTGCGCCGCCTACAAGCCCGAGGACGACTCCCGAACAATGAATTGGCCGAGCTCGTGGGCCTCAGTCCCTCACCGTGTCTCCGCCGGGTCCGGAGCCTGGAAGCCGATGGGGTGATCGCGGGCTACGCCGCCCTTCTCGATCGCGACGCGGTCGGCTGCAGCTACGAGCCCCTCGTGTGGGTCACGCTCGCCGAAGTCACCCGAGCGGCGATGGTCGCGTTCGAGGACGCCGTGCAGGACATATCCGAGGTGGTCGAGGCCATGCGCATGATGGGGCAGCCCGACTACCTCCTCCGGGTGGTCACCACCGATGCCGACACGTTCGAAGCCCTGTACATGGATCAACTGGCCTGCCTCCCGCACGTCCAGACGCTCACCTCCCAGCTGGCGATGAAGGTCGTCAAGCGCACCCACGAGATCCCGATCCCCTGAAGCCCTACGATCAGGTGATGGACCGTCTCACTCCCAAGCAGATCGACTTCATCGGTGCACGACCGATGTTCTTCGTCGCCACCGCCGGCAGCGAAGGTCGTGTGAACGTCTCGCCCAAGGGGATGGACTCGTTCCGGGTACTCGGCCCTCAACGGATCGCCTGGCTCAACCTGACCGGGAGCGGGAACGAATCGGCTGCCCATGTGGCCGAGACGATGCATGGGACGAGCTCGTCGGTCTCTTCCCCCCCAATGGGCGGTGCGCGCCAGATCTTCGATCTGTCGATCGACCTGGTCACTTCCTCATGCCGAAGCGGCGTCCCCCGGATGACGGTCGACGCCGACAGAGGCGCGAAGGAACTCGAGCCCTTCCGGGCGGCCAAGTCAACCGACGAACTCCACGAGTACTGGGCGAGGAAGAACACCTCGAGCATCGACGGCTACCCGACGAAGCTGTTCGCGGAGTAGCTCATGTCCTCCGACGCTGTCGAGAGACTCCTCGCCGCCGCGGGACCGGCACGTCGACCCGGAACTGCCGCGACCACGTTGCCGCCAGCTCTGTTCAACGACGCCGACTGGTTCGCGGCCGAGTGCGAACGCGTCTTCCATGCCGGTTGGGTGGCGGTCGCTCGCTCATCGGAACTCCCTGAGGGAAACGACTTCATCACCACCTCGATCGGTGGTGAGCCGTGCATCGTCGTTCGCAACCGTGACGGCGGGCTCGACGCACTCTCCAACCTCTGTCGCCACCGCTTCACCACGCTCATCAGCGACGCACGTGGTTCGGCGCCGTCGCTCCAGTGCCCGTATCACCTCTGGACGTACCGTCACGACGGACAGTTGCTCGCGGCCCCCGAGATGGAGCAAACGGAGGGCTTCTCCATCGAGGACACCTGTCTGCCGCGTTTCGCCGTGCTCGAGTGGCACGGCTGGGTGTTCGTCAACATCGACGCCGACGCCACGCCGATCGACGAGCAGGCTCCCGGCCTCGGGGAGCTGTTCGAGGCCCACCGGGTCGCGGAGATGGTGTCGGTGGGTCGCGCCGCGTTCCCGACGCCCTGGAACTGGAAGATCATCCTCGAGAACTTCGCCGAGTCGTACCACCATCGAGGCGTCCACCCCGAGACCCTGGACGCGAAGTTTCCCGGGTTTCAGAGCTTCACCGGCTCCGTCGGCGACGAGCCGTGGTCCTCCCTCGACCATGTCTGCGTCGTGGACGACTCCGAGCCGTTCCTGGTGCTCACGGTCTACCCCAGCCTGCTGCTCGCAGTCTCCCGCAGTTTCGGTGTGGCCTGGTTCCGGCTTCAGCCGCTCTCGGCCCAGGAGTCGATGCTGGAGATCGAGGCCTTCGTCCTTCCCGAATTCGCGGACATCGATGGCATCGGAACGGAATACATGGACGCGCTCACCTCGGTCAACGACGAGGACACTGACATCAACCGACGTACTGCCGAGGGCTTGCGATCGAAATTCGCCGACCTCGGTCCCCTCAGCCATCTCGAAGGCTCGGTCGCGCACTTCCACCGCTGGCTCCTCGACATGATGGATCGCGGGGGCCGGCGGACCGGGTGAGTTTCCGGTCTCGCGGCCGGAGCGCGTAGGTTCTCCTTCACCGAGACCGAAGGGACCCCCGTGGCAGATAGAGATCTCAAGGCGATGACCGCCGACATCGAGACGCCCGACTTCGAGACGACGGCGTTCACCACACCACCGCCGTTGTCCGAGGCCACCGTCGCCCTCGTCACCACGTCCTCGCTTCACCATCCCGATCAGGACGATTTCGCGCCGGCGGACACCGGCTACCGGGTGCTCGATGGGAGTCGCCGTGACTATGTGACCGGCCATTGGAGCCCGAACTTCGATGCGGTCGGGTTCGCCTACGACATGAACACGGTGTTCCCGCTCGACCGACTCGATGAGCTCGCGGCCCAGGGGGTGATCGGCAAGGTCGCCGACCAGCACCTCGCCTACGCAGGCAACCAATTCGAACTCAGTGCCATCCGGATGGACAGTGGACCCGCCGGCGGACGTTGGCTCAAGGAGCAGGGTGTCGACGTCGTTCTCCTCACCCCTGTTTGACCGCTCTGCACGCGTACCGTGAGTACGCTCGCCCACGTCTTCGAGGCCGAGGGACTCGCCACGATCGCCCTTGGCTCCATGCGCGACCAGATCGAGCACACCGCACCGCCGCGGGGCTTGTTCTGCGACTTCCCCCTTGGCCGACCGCTGGGTGTGCCTGGCGATCCCGAGTTCCAACACGGTGTTCTCGCCGCCGCCTTTGGCCTGCTCGATTCTCCCGAGCCCGTGTTCTCCCAGTACCCGATCAGCATCGAAGACGATGCCTCCGACGTCGTCGCCTGCACGTTGCCACCCCGCCACGATCCTGACGCGCACGCGGCCATCGACGAGGCCCGTGGGCTTCGCAATGCGTACGACCGAGGCGTCGAACGGACAGGCAACCGGGCCGGTACCGGCCGAGTGGTCGATGCCGACCACATCCCCGATGCGATCGAGGCGTTCATCCGGGTCGCCGAAGGCACACCATGGAAGGAAGCCGGAATTCCCGGAATTCCGGCCCGGGTCAGCCAGGACATCCGCGGCTACTACGAGACGGCCGCGCTCGCCATGGTCGACCATGCACCGTCGGCGTGGGCCGGTACCCGCTGGTTCCTCGACGAAACGGAAACGGGGAGAGTCATCTTGGCGGCCCGCTCGGCCATGCGAGACGCGGGTGAAAAGCACGGACTCTGGTTCTATCTCGCTCCCGGCGACCGCTAGCGGGGAACGGCGAGCCCACGGTTCATGATCGAACCCGTCGATCCTTCTCGCGGGCCGAATCTCCGGTTCGGCCGCCGATCGACTCCTCCGGGCCCGATACGGGCGACCGATCATCGGCTGCGATCACCGCTCGGCGGCTTCACGAGCGACACCGAACGCGATCATGCGTTCCGTTCGTTTCAGTTCATGGGGGCGGTTGCAGACTCGATGGCCGTCGGCTGTGCCGTCACCAGCACCGTGGCCGGGCTCAGTGCCTTCGCCTATGTCTGGACCGATGACACCTTCACCCAGCTCCGCATGGCCGGGCATGGCGACGACCACCAGGAATTCGCCACCGATCCCGATGCGGGAACAACCCGGCTCGAGACGTCCCGGGGCACACTGGAGATGTCAGCCGACGGTTCGCACAAGCGGCTCCTCGTCGACTCACCGACGCTCCACGTCGATCTGGCGTTCGACGACTCCGCCATGGACGTCCTCCGGCTGTGCACGCCGACGGGGCCGACCGGGTGGGCATATGTGCAGAAGGTGGCAGCCACGCCCGCCACCGGCAACGCATCCAGCGAACCGTCCACCGTCGACTTCGGATCGCTCGACGCGCTCGCCCACCACGACTACACGACCGGGTTTCTGCGCCCTGAGACATGGTGGCACTGGGCCTGCATCTCCGCCCGACTGAGCGACGGCCGGCGTCTCGGACTCAACCTGTCGTGTGGCACCAACGAGAGCGGCTATCGCGAGAACGGGGCCTGGCTCGATGATCACTGGTTCGATCTGGGTGGTGCCCTGTTCGAGTTCGACCCCGATGACACCGTCGCGCCATGGCGAATCGTGAGCGCGCATGACCGCTTCTCCCTGTCGTTCGCATCCGGTCACGGATACCACGCGCTCCACGAATCCCCCGCGCTGTCCACGAACTTCCACCAGCTCTTCGGGCACTTCGACGGCTGGCTCGTGACCGACGAAGGCGAACGCGTCGAATTCGCGGGATTGGGCGGTTTCGCCGAGAGCCAGTATCTGCGTTGGTGAGGTCAGTCGCCCCAGTAGCGTGTCCCCGCCCTGACCGACCGAGCCGACTGGCGCCATGAAGATCACCCACGAGAGTTCTGTCACCCCCGACCAGATCGACCATCTCGGTCACATGAACGTGCGCTTCTACGGCGTCAATGCCCGTGCCGGCACGATGTCGCTGTTGGCCGGCCTCGGACTGACCGAGGACGACACGCAGCATGTCGACCTCTACACCCGCCACTTCACCGAACAGCTGGAGGGCGCGGACCTGGAGATCCGAACGGCGATCATCGGTGCTGATCCGGAGCGCATCACGCTGTACCACGAACTCCGGAACATCGAGACGGAGGCCCTCGCCGCCAGCTTCGTTCACGGCATCGGGGGACGCAGCGATTCCTTCGACCTCGAGCTCGTGGCCGGCCTTCGCGCCGATGCCGTCTCGATCCCGGGCCACGGTGCACCGCGCTCGATCTCGCTCGACACCGATCTCATCATGGGCGCACCGTCGTTGAACGAAGCGGTCGAGTTCGACCTGGCGGTTCGCATGCCTCGTGCGATCACGGCGGAGGAGTGCGCCTCCGATGGCGCCCACCTCGACGCCTTCCTGACCTCCATGAGCTGGATGGGCGAGCGAGTCGACGGTTCCACCAACGAGCCGACCCTCGTCGACGGGCCGAACGGCGAGAAGATCGGCTTCGCCGCGATGGAGAACCGGATCTGCGTTCGCCGCCGCGTTCGGCTCGGCGACACCATCCAGACCTTCGAAGCGGTCGTCGAGCTCGCCGACAAGGCCACCCACCGGGTTCAGTGGGTGTACGACCTCGATCGCGGCGACCTCATCCACGCGCAGGAATCGGTGAGCGTGGCGTTCGACACGATCAGTCGCCGGGCCGTCAGTCTTCCACCCTCGGTGCATCAACGAGAAGAGAAGCGCTACTGTCCAGGATTCCTTCCGTCGACGGCCGTCGACCCGACCAGAGGAGCTGCCTCGTGAGCGAGACCCGCATCTTCACCGTGCCCGGGATCAGCTGCGATCACTGCAAACGCGCCATCGAGGAGAAGGTGAGCCCCCTCGAGGGCGTCGAGACCCTCGACATCGACGTCGCGGCCAAGACCGTCACCGTGAGCGGGGGCGACACGAGGTCGATCGAGTCCGCCATCGTCGACGCCGGCTACGCAATCGCCTGACCGACACCTTGCCGAGCTCCACGCCGACCGAGTCGCCCGCCGAACGCCTCGACAACATCGTTGAGCAGGGCCTTTGCATCGGATGCGGTCTCTGTCAGTCCGTCGCCGGACCCACATCGGTGTCGATGACCAAGGTCGCCTCGGGTTACCTCCAGCCCGTCGTGGTGGGCGATCTCGACCACGCCACAGTCGACACCATCTACGACGTGTGCCCGGGTACTCGCGTCGATGGACCTCCCGAGTACCCCCAGGACCCGGCCACGGTCGACCTCGTCTGGGGCGTGTGGCGGCGAATGGCCCTCGGATGGGCTGCCGACCCGACCGTTCGCCACCGGGGATCCACCGGAGGCGCCCTCACCGCACTTGCTCAGTACCTCCTGGCGACCGAGCGCGTCGAGTTCGTTCTTCATGTGCGCGCCTCGACGGTCGAACCCGCCTTCGGCGAACCGACGCTCAGCTTCAGCGACGCCGACGTGCTCGACGGTGCCGGCTCGCGCTACGGACCCACCGCTCCCCTGCTCGGAGTCCGCGACGTCCTCGATCTGGGCCGGCCATTCGCGTTCATCGGCAAACCTTGCGACATCGGTGCCCTGCGTAATTGGGCCCGCCACGACCCAAGGGTCGATGACCTGGTGCGCTACTGCCTCACTCCAGTGTGTGGTGGCTTCGGCACGCCGGCATTCACCCGGAACTTCCTCGACCGGATCGACATCGACCCCGAGGCCGTCACCGCGCTCCGCTACCGGGGCAACGGGTGCCCCGGGCCGACGCGAGTCGAGACGGTCGACCGGGTCGTCGAGCAGCACTATCTCGACTACTGGGGCGACGACGCCACTCAGTGGTCACTGCCCTGGCGCTGCAAGATCTGCCCCGACGGCATCGGCGAGACTGCCGACATCGCGGCATCCGACGCCTGGCCCGGCGGCGCCCCGACCCGAGAAGGCAGCGTCGACGACCCCGGCACCAACGCCCTCATCGCCCGGACCGCTGCCGGTCAGGAACTGCTCGAGGCGGCCGAACGTGACGGTGCCCTCGTCATCGAACGCGAGATCGGCCCCGCGGAGATGAGTGTCTATCAGCCCCATCAGGTCCGCAAGAAGATCGCCGTCGCGCCGCGTCTCCTCGGCATCGCCGACGAGGGGCGGATCGTGCCGCGCTACGACCGGCTCCGCCTCGACGAACTCGTCGCCGAGCAGCCCGTCGAGATCAACGAGGCCCAACGACACGGCACCCGCGAACGCATCCGGATGGGAAAAGCCACCGAGCCCGCCCCACGTCTCCCCTAGAAGACGGTGTACCCACCGTCGACGCAGACTTCCTGGCCCGTGTGGTACGTGAGCGACGGATCGGCGAGAAACGCACCGACCTCGCGGAACTCGCTCGGTTCCGCCCAACGACGCACCGGTGTGCGTTTCACGGTGGCCGAACGGAACACCTCGTTTTCGTACCCACCACTCGCCAGATCGGTGATCGTCCACCCGGGCAACAGCGAGTTCACGCGGATCTCATAGCGGGCCAATCCGACCGCCAGCGCCCGGACCAGGCCGTTCAATGCCGTCTTGGCCGTGCCGTAGGCTTCGTTCCCCGCGGCGCCATGGATGGCCGACGTCGAGGACACGGCGACGAGACTGCCGCCCTCGCCCTGCTCGACGAGAATCCGGGCGGCCTCACGCATGGTCAGGAACACACCATCCAGGTTCGTCTCCATCACCGCTCGCCAGTCGTCGAGCGACAGCTCCAGGAACGGCACGCCCGTGCCCCCACGGCCCGCGTTGGCGAACAAACCGTCGAGTCCGCCGAAGACCTCCGCGGAGCGGCGGGTCGTCTCCACCACCTGCTCCTCATCGGCCACATCACACACGAATGCCGCCGCCATGCCGCCCATCGCCTCGAGTGCAGCCACCGCGGCAGCGTTCTTCTCCTCGTTGCGCCCCCAGATCACGACGGAGCCGCCGGCCCCGATGATCCCCTCGGCCATTCCGAGTCCGATGCCGCCGTTGCCGCCGGTGATGATGAAGGTCTTGCCTGCCAGATCGCTCATGCACCCGACCCTAGTTTCGGGTCGGGCGAGCGATCAGATCCGCAGGTTGCGGAGCTGCTCGACGTGGGCCGGGAGATGCAAGTTGGCCTGGATGTCGCCGGCCAGCTCACCCCACGGGCGCGAGCCGCGCTCGACCGACCGTGGGTCAGCAATCCGTCCCAATCACCACACGACTCGATCACCGTGGCGAGGTTCGCTGGGTCCTGGCACGTTGCGTTCTCGAACAGCGGCTCTCGTTGGAACACGAGGGCGTTCGAGACAGCGGTCATCGCGAGGTCGTTCAGGGCGACATGGGCGATCACCTGGGCCGCATCCCACTCGCCCTCAGGTGCCGGCGCGAAACCTCGAGCCTCGGCCTCGGCGAAGAATGTCTCGTATGCGTCGATCAGCGCCTCGAGATCGAGCGGCTGGGACCGCAGCTCCGCACTGTCGGCGAAGTGATCGAGAACGTGTCCCCACGCCGATGGTCCCACATAGTTCCGGCGTCGCTGCATCCCCTGCTCGCCGAACTGTTCCCATCCGGTGTGGCGCAGCTCCACTCGAGTTCCTGCTGCATCCACGGCGAACGTGACGTCAATCCGGCTCGCGTCCTCGGGCGCGCCACCAGGGTGCCATGCCAGTGCCAGACGACTGGGCGGATCCCACTCCAGGACCTCGGCCCAGGTCGATCGACTGCCATCGGTCGCGAGTTCGACGAGCTCGCCATCGATGAACTGCACGCCCCCTGCGCTCTCCCGAAAGACGCTGTGCGCCGGAAAGGGCCACCACGCGCCGATCTCGTTGTGAAGACCGCAAACGCGTCATCGATGCTGCGAGCGACCACGGCGGAGCGCACGACCGGCTGAGATCGTGCGACCACCGCGGGAGTCGGCTCGGTGAGATGGTCAGTCATTGGCATCAGCTTTTGGTTCGAAGGTCGAGACTCCACGGTCGGTCCTCTCGGCGTGGGTGACGAACGCGGCGAGGACGTCGTCCCAGAAGCCGTCCACCCAGGCCCGCACCTCGCCGAGCCCGCCGAGATCGACCGAGTAGAGGTGGCGTGTGCCGGCGGTGCGGACGTTCACCAGTCCCGCCTCGCGCAGCACCCTCATGTGCTGGGAGACCGCGGGTTGGGTGACGGGAAGCGCGTCAGCCAACATGCCGACCGTCTGCTCTCCCCCGTGCAGGAGTTCGAGCATTGTCCGTCGGGTCGCGCTGCCCAGCGCATCCAGTGCCAGTCCATTAGCCACGACTGATGCTTAGCAGCCACTTATGCTCACGTCAACCGCCCAGATGCCGGTCTTTCCATTCACCGTTCTTCCGCTGCATAGTGGGCCCATGACTCCAGCCGAAATCGTCACTGAGTTCATCCGGGCCATCGAGCGCAAGGACGTCGCCGCGGCGGCGGCCCTCGCCGCAGACGACATCTCCTACGAGAACATGCCGATGGCCCCGATCGTCGGCACCGAGGCGATGGCCGCGACACTCGAGGCGTTCCTGGCCCCGGCGTCTGGTGTCGATTGGCAGATTCTCGCGCAGTGGGAAGTCGGCCGCACCGTCATCAACGAACGACTGGATCGCTTCGAGATCGGCGAGGGCTGGCTCGAACTACCCATCGCCGGCGTGTTCGAGGTGAACGGCGAGGACAAGATCTCGCTCTGGCGTGACTACTTCGACATGGGTTCCTACACCCGCCAGATGGCTGATCTCACGGCATCGTGAGCGACGCGGAGAACGAGCCCTCCTTCCCCCTCCAGGAGTTTCTCGGCTTCACCATCGAGCACGGTGAGGGTTCTGGCACCGTCACCCTTGATCTCGACGACCGGCACCACAACCCGAATGCCGTGGCCCACGGGTCCGTGGCCTTCGCGCTGATGGACACCGCCATGGGCGCCGCGGCGGTCAGTGTGATCAAGGAGGGCTCCTCCTGCGCCACCATCGAGATGCACACCCGGTTCCACCGTGGGGCCGTACACGGCACGCTGACGGCGAAGGCG
Organism: Acidimicrobiaceae bacterium; assembly: GCA_016845585.1. Classification (GTDB taxonomy): domain Bacteria; phylum Actinomycetota; class Acidimicrobiia; order Acidimicrobiales; family Aldehydirespiratoraceae; genus JAACCU01. Next base: position 147,899 of record JAERSO010000022.1, read on the forward strand.
ATCGTCCTGACCGCCGGGAGTCGAGTCACCCAGCTCGAATGCAAGACCATCGACGACGGCCGGCTCGTGGCGTCGTTCACCGGCAGCTTCGCCGTCATCCAGCCCCGCTGAGCGCGCTCACCCACCCCAGACGCGCTGCGCGACCTCATTGAGGAGCTCGAGCTTCGCCCACTGTTGATCGGGGGTGAGATCATTGCCCGAGATGCCGGAGGCGAACCCGCATTGGGGACTCACCGCCAACTGTTCGATGTCGATGAAGCGGGATGCGTCATCGATGCGCGCAACCACCTCATCGACCGTCTCGACCCGCCCGGTCTTGGTGGTGATCAATCCAAGCACCACGATCTTGTCCTTTGGCACATAGCGCAGCGGCTCGAAGCCGCCGGCCCGCTCGGTGTCGTACTCCAGGAGGAATCGGTCGAAGTCCAGCTGCCCGAACACCATCTCCGCGATGCCGTCGTAGTGACCCTCTCGGTGCCACATGCTCGCTCGATTCCCGCGGCAGATGTGGACCCCGAACACCGCGCGACCCAGCTGATCGGCGATCGCCCCGTTGCTCGCATCGATCGCCGCCTCGAGATTGGCGAGAGGATCCTGACCTCGGGTGCGCATGTGTTCGAGGCTCTCGGGATCGACATAACCGGTGTAGCTCGGCTCGTCGAGCTGCACGTATCGACAGCCGGCGTCGACCAGACCCGCCACGATCTCCTGCTGCACACCCACCACGTCGTCGAGGAACTCCTGGCGGCTGAGGTAGTGCGGCGCTGAATGCTCGATGTGACACATTTGCGCGACCCGGTCGGGGCCCATGACCATGGCTTTCACCGGCCGATCGGTGGCGGCAGAAGCGAAGCGCCACTCCCGCAGCGGCAAGCTCTCGACGAGACGCAGTTTGCCGGTGGCCGGGACACCGTAGGTCACCACCGCGTTGTCGGCCTTCGTGTTCGCCTTTTCGTGTTCACCCCGCAGCGTCGGGTTCGCGAGCGTCGCCGCCCACGAGCCGCTCCAGAGCTCCCAACCCTCGACCTCCCAGAAACTCGTCTGCCAGCTCAGCCGCCGGAATTCGCCGTCGGAGACAATGGGCAGTCCATGCGACTCCTGGGCGGCGAGCACACCCTCGATGGCTCGATCCTGCTCGTCCTGGAGCTGCGTCTCGGACAGCTCACCTCGTCCGAAACGGAGGAACGACTCGATCAGATCCGGCGGACGCAGCAGGCTGCCGACCTGATCGACACGAGATGTCCTGACTTCTTCCAGATCCACGCTGCAAGCTAGCAACGACATGCGCCCACGGCCAAGACGTGGCAGAGTCGCGCGATGACAGAGATCTGGCAATGGAACACGGCCACCACTGCAGCGCGAGCGGCAAGCGGCGAGATCAGTTCGGCTGAGGTCACCCAGGCACACCTGGATCGTCTGGATGCCGTCAACCCGGCACTCAACGCCGTCACCCAGGACGTGCGCGAGGAAGCGATCGAGACCGCGAAGCGCCTCGATGACGCGTTCGCCACGGGAGGACCCGTCGGCCCGCTCCATGGCGTCCCCGTCACCATCAAGGAGAACATCGACGTCACCGGGCAACCCACACCGAACGGCATGCCCGCCTTCGCCGACCTGATCGCCGACTCGAACTCACCGCTCGTCGAGCATCTACAGGCCGCGGGCGCGGTGATCGTCGGCCGCACCAACACACCCGAGATGAGCTACCGGTGGCACACCGACAATCCGCTGCGCGGCGAGACCAAGAACCCGTGGTCGAGCAATCGCACCCCTGGTGGGTCGAGTGGAGGCGCTGCCGCGGCTGTCGTGTCCGGGATCGGCACCATCGCCCACGGCAACGACCTCGGCGGCTCTCTTCGGCAGCCCGCCAACTGCAACGGTCTGGCCACGATCCGGCCGACCCTCGGGCGCGTGCCCGCACACAATGCGAGTGCACCGGCGGGCCGGAGCCTCGCGCTCCAGCTCATGTCGGTCCAGGGCCCACTTGCACGCGAGGTGGCTGACGTCCGCCTCGGGTTGGAGGTCATGTCACAGCCGAGCCCCAGGGACCCGTGGTACCGCGACGCGCCGCTCGTCGGACCGCCGGTCGCTGGTCCGATCCGCGTGGCCGCCACCTATGGTGCGGAGGGAATCCCCACCGAGCAGCCCGTGAGGAACGCCATCGATGCCGCGGCCCGACATCTCGCCGCCTCCGGCTACGACGTCGAATTCGTGGATCCCCCTTGGCTCAATGAGATCAGGGTCAGCTGGCAGTCGATTCTGGCCACGGAGACGTCGGTCACGGCGCTCGACCAGCTCCGTGCCATCGGCAGCCCCGACTTCTGCAATGCCATCACCTGGATGTTCGAGGACCACGCCCTCTTGGACCTTGCCGGCTACGTCGCGGCCTACACCCGTCGCGGCGAGATCCTCACGGCCTGGACACAGTTCCTCGATCAGTACCCGATCGTCCTCGCACCGGTTTCACAGGAGGTGCCGTTCGCGCCGAACGCAGACGCCTCGAGCGAAGAGCGCTTCCTGGAGATTCTGCGGGGACACACCTGTCTCGTGGCCGTGAACTATCTCGGTCTTCCCGCCGCTGCCGTTCCGACCACGATGACCGAAGACGGTCCGGTCGGCGTGCAACTCATCGGTCGCCCGTTCCGCGAAGACATCTGTCTCGACGCGGCGGAGGCGATCGAGGGCCACGTCGGCGTCATTGCCGAGCAACTCTGGAATCGTTAGGGCTCCGGATCCACGCCGGTCAGGATCGCCACGGCGGCACCAACGGCGCGCCGGGCCGTCGCCTCGAGTTCGTCGGCCGTTGCGCTGCTGATCGGGTGCGGGATCACCACGAACGGGTGACCGTCCGCACCGAGCATGCGGGCCATCAGCTCTGCCGCAGAGAGGAACTTCTCGGTCATGACTCCGACCGACGGCGTTCCCCGCCGTTCGCCCGTGACGCTGTCGTGCAAACTGCTCGACGAGCAGCTACCTCAATCACCGACCCCGGCCACGAGGGCGTGCCACGAGGCAGCCGCGTCCATCGTGTCGACCTCGGCCGGCGCGCTGTAGTTGCCCTTCGTGACCCGGACGACACTGGCAACGCCTCGATCCCGAAAGGCCCGCTCCATGGCATCGAAGAACGTCGCCGTGCCCTGCTTGCCGTTGGACAGGAGTCCGACCGTGATCCCGGCCAGTGACTGGATCCGCGGCGCCGGAGCGAACTCCTGTGGTTCATCGTCGTAGGTCGGGTCCAGGGCTTCGATGGTCATGGCTTCTCAGCAATCCACGCACGCGCCGACCGGCACCGTGACCGCACGCGACTTCGTGCCGAGCCAGGGCGGGATCACGGCTCCGAATCCACCTGCGGGTCCTCCGGCGCCGACAACGAGCAGATGCTCGGCATCGGGAAGGGCGTCGTAGCGACGGTCGCCCTTCTCACCCACGACACTGCCCTTTCCACAGTCGGCCCACTCTCGACGGTGAATGTGCGCGCGCTCGAAGATGTACTGCCGGATGTCGCCCTTGGTCCAGCCCGCCACGACGAAGTGTTCTCGGAGCTGGGGTGGGATCACCACCACATAGTTGCCGGGCCAGATCGAGTAGTGGCGCATGTTGGCCCTGATCTCCGCCACGAATGTGTCGAGGATCTCTTCGGGCACGGTCGTCCACTCGTTCATCACCTGCCGGGGTCCGAGAGCCGCCATGGCCGTAACGGCCGACACATCCGGGTCCCCGAGTCGCTCGTGACCGAGCGAGGGCCAGGACATGCCTTCCTCGTCCTCGGCGATGCAGTACGTCAGCTTCCCGGGGTGACCGAATGTCGACCGATCGGTCTCCCCGGGGCGTATGTCGAGCACATTGCGAAGCACCAGGCCGACGCCCCGACCGATACATGCGGTGGCCCGGTTCGCCGAACCAAGCGCATTGAAGGTGGCGTCCATACCCAGTTCTCGACGGATGGGCCCGCTCACGATCAACAGGTTGGCCGCTCCTCCGGTGCTCGCTGAGGGTCCGTGAAGGAGGTACGCCTCGCTCAGCATCGCCGTGATCGCGGTGACCACGACCGGGAAATGTATCGGCAGGCACCCCGCCATGACCGCATTGATCGCGACTTTCTCGGCGGTGACCGCCCGCTGCCGTACCGGCTCGACGCCGATGATGTGATCAGGACTGAGCATGACCCAGTCCAGCAGTGCGGCGACTGCGTCCGCGCTCGGCGCCACGACAGGCAGCCCATCGGTCCAGCCGTTGGCGTGGAAATGCTCCTGCGCACTCACGGCGTCGGAAAGATGCAGTCGCCGAGAGGACAGGAGTGCGGGATCGATCGCCACGACCAAGGACCCTATTGCACCACGAACAAATCCTGGAATATCGGTATCCCTGGAGCGGCCCCGCCCGTCATCTTGACGAGCGGCCACTGAAAGGCCTGCCAGAGACCATGGAGGACATGTCATGAATGAGGCAAGCTGGGATCGAATCGGTCGAGTCGTACTGGGCGTCGTCCTGCTCATCGTCGGCTTCGGCGTGATGGGCGACACCGGTGGGGTGATCGTCGGGCTCATCGGGTTGGTGCCGCTGCTCACCGGACTGGCCGGCCGATGCCCCGTCTACTCGCTGCTCGGCATCCGTACGAACAACACGGAGGCCTGACCCCGGCCCCAGCGATGGCCGACTACCCCTGCTCCACTGGCTCATGCGGATCGCCCACAACCTGATCATCGACCGGGCGCGGCGGGCCGACCACGAGATCCTCGTCGACACCGTTGACGACGACTGGCGAGACGACTCCTACTCGGTGGATGCGGAGGCCGTCTGTGAACTCGCCTCGACACGCGACGAACTCCTGGATGCACTCGTTCGCCTGCCCTACATCTATCGATCCGCGGTGATACTCCACGACATCGAGGAACATCGTGTCGTCGACATCGCCACGATCCACGACATCTCACTGCCTGCGGCGAAGCAGCGGCTGCGCCGGGGCCGGATGGCCCTCGTGAGCGCACTCGCCGAAGGTCACGAGCGTCGAGCCGACCGCCTCAGCGATCGAGGCCCATCTCGGCGGTTGTCCCACCTGTCCGCCGCTCTACGCCGCGCTCGTCGGCGTTCACGACGGGCTGAATCGCCTTCGGGATCCCGATTCCGTGATCGACCCGGTGATCGAGAGACGGATCCGAGACCTGGTGTCCGAAACTGGGTCCGCAGGGGGTGATGTGCCAAGCTGATCGGCCATGAGCGCTGATGAAACACCCGGCTACGACGTGCCCGCGGTTGAAGCCTGGCTCGCGGGCCGCGTGCCGTCCTTGGCGGCGCCGTTCACCTGGACCAAGCTCGAAGGCGGACACTCCAACCTCACGTATCGCCTCGACGGCGCTGATGGTGCGAAGTCAGCGGTGATCCGCCGCCCTCCGATGGGCGAGTTGTTGCCGAAGGCGCACGACATGGGACGCGAGTGGGCCTGCATCTCGGCGCTGTGGGGGCGTGTACCGGTCGCCGAACCACTCGCCTTCTGTGAGAGCCCGGATGTCACCGGCGCTCATTTCTACGTGATGGGTCTCGTGGACGGGAAGGCGATGTACGGCCGCGCCGACGTCGAGGAGTGGATCCCGCTCGAGAACCGGACGAAGGCCGCCGAGTCCTGGATCGATGCCCTCGCCGCGCTGCACTCACTCGACATCGATGAGATCGGCCTCGGCGATCTCGGTCGCCGCGACGGCTACATCGAACGCCAGATGAAGACCTGGTACCGGTCCTGGACCTCGTCAGCCGAGGCCGCACAGATCGACGATCCGCGCATCCACGAACTCCATGACTCGCTCATCGAAGGCATGCCCGAACCAGGTCCGGCCACCGTCGTCCATGGCGACTACGGCACCCACAATGTGATGTTCGGTCCGGACTCGACGGTGGCTGCCGTCGTCGACTGGGAGATCGCCACGCTCGGTGATCCGATGGCCGACCTCGGCTACGCCATCAACGCGTGGGTCGAAGCGGACGACCCGTTCATCGACAAGTCGGAGTCGACGAGCCTCGCCGAGGGATTTCCGTCTCGCCGGCACCTCATCGATCGCTACGCGGCCGTCACTGGTCGCGATGTCTCACAACTGCCGTACTACCGGGCCTTCAACCGGTTCAAGCTGGCGTGCATCGTGCACGGCGTCTACGCCCGCTACCGGCGGGGCCAGAAGGCCATCGACGACGACTCCCTCGAGGAACTTCGCCAACGGATGACCGGGCTGATCGAATCCGCCGTCGCGGATGGCCAGCAACTCTAGCCGGGAAGCCACGTGCCTCGTAACGGGTTCCGAACGCGAGCCCGATGAAACTCCTCTCGCTCTCCGCCCTCGTCATGGTGGCGTTCGCTGCCAACTCGCTGCTGAATCGTGCTGCCCTCGCGGAGGACCTCATCGGCCCGGCGGGATTCTCGCTGATCCGCGTGGCCAGCGGTGCCCTGATGCTGGTCGCGCTCCTCGGGGGTCGAGGGCGCTCCCTCCCCCAGCCGCAGGCGCCGCGACTCGTGCCGATCGTCGGTTTGTCGACTTACCTCATCGGCTTCTCGTTCGCCTACGTTTCGCTGGATGCCGGACTCGGTGCCCTCCTCCTCTTCGGCGGCGTACAGGCGACCATGTTCGTCGGCGCGACCATCGAAGGTGAACGACCACCGCGGAACCATTGGCTTGGCATGGCGGTCTCCGGTCTCGGCCTCGTTCTGCTCCTCTGGCCCTCGGACGATCTCGAACTGGCGGCGGCCGCGGCGGTGCTGATGCTCGCCGCCGCTGCCGGCTGGGGCGTGTACTCGTTGGTTGGACGCTCGGTCACCGACCCGTTGGGTGCCACCGCATGGAACTTCGTCTACTCGTTGCCGATCGTCGCAGTCGCGTGGCTCCTGTTCAGGGACTCCCAGCCCACGACGGCATCAGGTGTTGGACTCGCAATCATTTCCGGGGCGGTGACGTCGGGAATCGGCTACGCGCTCTGGTACACGGTGCTCCCGAGGCTGGGAGCCACGATCGGCGCGCTCACCCAGCTCTCGGTCCCCGTCATCGCCATCACACTCGGCGCCATCCTTCTCTCGGAGGCTCTGGCCGCTCAAAGCATCGCCGCAGCCGCCCTCGTCCTGGGAGGGATCGCCATCGGCACCACCTCCCGGCCCGCAGTCGGGGATGTCGCACATCTTGATGCCAACGCTGCATCTCCGTAGTTTCTGCGGGATGGAGACTCGAGCTGCGCACGCTGAACGGATGGTCGACTACTGCGCACGCGGCGAACGACGGGCGCAGGCGATCGGCAACCGGGGTCCGATCCGCTTCGATGCGAACGGTCACCTCGACTCCCGCATCATGGATGCCTACCGGACCCACGGGTTCTACATCTTCGAGGCGATCATCGACTCCCCCGAGGTGGACGAACTCCGCGCCGACGTGGCCACCATCCTGGAACGCGCACCGACCGGACCACACGCAAAGACGGACGCACTCGGACGACCAGCGTTCGGACGGCACTTCGCCATCGATCCGTACCTGTTCATCAAGCCGCTCTCGGACCCATGGGGCGGCACGGATCTGCTCGCCGGGCGCCATCCGACCGCAATGGATCAGCCCGACGCCGACCCGAACGCACCCGACCACGTGGTCCACCTCATCGCCGGCATGTGCCAGGCGATGCCGGCAGGCCTCCGGCTCTATGGGCACCCGGACCTGCTCCGTGTGGCGGCATCGGTGAACGGAGGCGACTTCACGCCCTACAACGACGTGATCTTCGTCAAGCAGGGCGGGGTCGGGGGCGCCGTCTCCTGGCACCAGGACGGTGCGACGCACTGGGACGACCCGGCGTGGGACGACTCGATTCACGGATTCAATTTCCAGGTGCAGCTCCATCCCACCACCGCTGCCAACGCGCTATGGGTGGTCCCTGGCTCCCACCGGACCGGCCGGATCGACATCGTCGACCTCGTGGCCGCGAACGGCGGCAGCGATCAGTTACCCCAGGCCGTTCCGCTCGTCTGTCGAGCGGGCGATGTCACGATCGTCAATCGGCAGATGCTTCACGGCTCATTCGTCAACTCGACACTTGACCCGCGCATCTCGATCACGTTCGGCTTCCACCGACGATCGTCGGTGCTCGGGGTCGAGGGCAAGCTCCAATACAAGGCGGGTTCGGACGGAGGGGGCGGTGTGTACGACGCAGACCGGATCGATCGACGCTCCGCCGTGATCCCTCTCGCGATCGACGCCCGGGCCCAGCACTTCCCTGACGAGCAACGCTTCGTGTACGAGCCGTTCATCGGCCGCGAGGACGAGCACCGCTTCGACGTCACCATCTTCGACGACGTGATCCGGGACTACAACACCCTCGACATCTTCATCTGACGTAGCCCGCTAGTGCTCGGTGGCCGCATCCCGCGCTCCCTCGATCTTGGCGGTTGTCAGCTTCGGTGCCGCGAACACGAACAACAGGATGTGCAGGCCCCCGCCGATGAATGCCGGCAGTCGCAGTGCCATCTCCCGGGAGAGTGCTGCGTCGCCGACGAGCACAACCACCCCCGCGAGCACCGATCCGACCGGCATCATGCCCCAGGCGAAGAACCGGTAGACGCTGTTGACGCGCCCGAGCAGGTGATCCGGAATGATGGTCTGACGCAGACTCACCGTGATGACATTCCACAGCACCCCGGTGAACGTGCTGAACGCGAACATCACCCACGCGAACATCCACGAGTTCGTGGAACCGATCGCGAAATTGGTCACCGCTCCGCCGAGAAGGGTGACGTAGAGCGAGGGTCCCGAGCCGATGCGACGACTCACGTTGGACGCCGTCCACCCACCGATCAATCCGCCGATGGCCCCGCCCGTCGTCAGGAGAGCGAACTCTGTCGCGCTCGTCTCGAGAACCTCCTGCGCGAAGAGGATCAGCACGGCCCCGGTCAAGGCGCCGATCGCGTTGAGCAGGCCGAGAATGATGGCCAGCGGTCGCAGGAGCTCGTGATTCCACAACCACCGGACGCCTTCGGAGAGTTCGCTTCGCCAGGAGCTCTTGGTGCTGCCGGAGGCTCTCGGCGAGGGTGCGGTGGTCGACTTCGGGATCAGCGCGATGAGACAGGCCGACACGGCGAACGTGCCGGCGTCCACGAAGAAGGGAAGGGCGAACGCCGCCGCGATCAAGAACGCACCGAACGGTGGTCCGGCGAAGGTGTTGGCCACCATCTCCGTGCTCCAGAGCCGACCATTGGCCTTCTCCAGCTGGTCGCTGTGCACGATGGCCGGCATGAACGTCTGGGCCGCATTGTCATAGAGGACCTCGGCGGTGCCCAGGAGCAATGTGGCAACGAGGACGACGATGTAGAGCGTGAGATTGGTCGGGAGCTCGGCATCGGGGTCGTTCAGGATGTCGACGCCGGGCAGTGAGCTGTCACGAGCGACCACGAGGAATGCAACGCCGAGCGTCAGCACGGTGCGAACCATGTTGGCCACCATCATGAGCGAGCGGCGGTTCTGGCGATCCGTGATCACCCCGGCCGGGAGGCTGAAGAGCAGCCACGGAAGCCGTTGAACAACCGCCACCAGTGCGATCAACAGCGGGTTGCGCGTGAGCGCACTCGCCAACCAGGGATAGGCGATGGCGCCGATGCCGTCGCCGAGGTTTGAGATCGTGCTGGCCGCGAACAGCTTGAAATAGTTCCGCCCGAGCCGGTCGCGCGGCAAGAGCCGGCGCGCTGCATGCACGTCGGCTTCGGAGTCAGGCATACGGGAGAGCGGCCTCTAGTCGATCCAGGACTTCAGCGCGGCCAGGTCGTCCAGCGCGTTCTCGCCCTGGGGGCTGACGGAGAGATGGGTCACCCCGACATCCTTGTACACGGCAAGGCGTTCCTTCACGTGGTTTTCCGGACCGATGAGGTTGGCCGAGTCGATGTATTCGTCAGGCACCGCCGCGGTGGCCTCGGCCCGCTGGCCGCCCAGGAAAAGGTCCTGGATCTTCTCGGCCTCTGCCTCCCAGCCGTACCGGCGGAAGAGATCGTTGTAGTAGTTCTTCGACTTCGCTCCCATACCACCGACGTAGAAGGCGATGTGAGCCCGTGATCCTTCACGGGCCTCGGCCACATCCGCTGACTCTCCGATCGCGAGCTGGGCATCACCGAAGATCGACATCGGGCCCAGTTCGGGCGATCGCTTCGCCATGCCTGCCTGGAGTGCGTCACCCCAGACTCGATCGAAGCGATCGGGCACGAAGTGAATGGGCTGCCACCCGTCGGCGATCTCCGCGGTCAGCTCCACGTTCGACGGGCCGATCGATGCGATCACGATCGGAATGTCCTGCCTGTGCATCCGATTCATGAACTTGAGGGGTTTGCCGAGTCCGGTGCCTTCGTCCGCGGGCAAGGGCAGGGTCACCGCTTTGCCGTCATGGGTGACCTTGTCGCCGGCCCAGACCTTGCGGCAGATGTCGACGGTGTCGCGGGTTCGTCCGAGCGGGCGTTTGAACGGCACCCCGTGCCACCCCTCGATGACCTGCGCGCCGGATGTGCCGATACCCAGTGTGAACCGACCCCCGGACAGGGCGTCCACCGTGGCTGCACTCTGGGCGATCAGCGCCGGTGAGCGTGAGTAGACGTTGACGATGCCGGTCATCAGCTCGATCCGCTCCGTCCGTGCCGCGATGTAGCCGAGCACCGAGATCTGATCGAAGCCGTAGATCTCCGGTATCAGCACCATGTCGACACCGGCGGCTTCGAGATCGACGATGCGCGCCGCAAGGCGCTCCGGGTCGCCGTCGAAGAACACTCCCGTGCAGAGCTTCATGTTGGCCCACTCCCTTGCCGATGGCCGGTCGAATCGACGCTAGTCGGCGAGGTCGATCCGAAACATTCGAGAGGTCGGTTCCTCGGGTGTGCCGTACCACGGGTCATCGACGACACCCAGGTCGGCCATTCCGATTCGACGTGCCACCGCCGCTGACGCATCGTTCTGTGGCCACATGATCGCCCAGACCGTCGACAGACCGGCTGCAGCGGCATGGTCGAGGACGGCACCCGCGGCCTCGGAGGCATAGCCGTGGCCCACCGAGTCAGGATGCAGAAGCCAGCCGATGTCCACGTCGTCTGTCTCACCGATGCGCGAGAGGTTCACGGATCCGGACGAAACACCCGTGGCGTCCGGGACGATGGCCCACTCCCCGAAGGGACCGACGCCGTCGACCAGGGACTGCCACGCCGCAATGCGCTCGAGTGCGTGGGGTCGATCATTCCACGGGTCGGCGCCGGCCAACCAGACGGCGACTTCCTCCCGACCTCGGATGTCGAGCAGGCGATCGACTTCGGCGGGCAACCAGGGTCGTAACGTCAGCCGCTCGGTTCGGAGCTCCATGGCCGTCACCAGATGTCGCCGACCCGGTACCCCTGAGGGAACGGATCGGTGGGGTCGAGGACGTACTCGCTGCGGCCGGTTATCCAGCCCTGGCCGCTGATCTCCGGGATGATGGCGGCGTGTCCGGCGACCTCGGTCTCCCCCAGCAGGCGACATCGGAACGTGGTGTCGAGCGGTCCCTGCTGCACGAACTCCTCACCGACCGCGAGCTCACCACGCGCGTGCAGCACGGCCATGTGAGCCGATGTGCCGGTGCCACACGGGCAGCGGTCGAGGGCACCGGTGAAGGAATCGGGCCGACTCCAGGACGGGGTGCCCGTGGCGACGGTGACCGTCCCTCGCCGGTCGGCACCGTTCACGGTGGCTCGACCGACGAGCTGGGAGATGGTCGGACCCGTGAGGCTGGGATGCTCTGGGTGTACCACCGGAGTCTGTTCACGCGTGGCCAGACGGATCATCTCGCTCACCCGGGTGATCTCGGTGCCGTTCTCGGCCGACAGATCGATCCCCAGGGCATCGCCGTCGGCGATGGCGTAGAACATTCCGCCCCAGGCCACATCGATCGCAACGATGCCGAGCCCCGGCACATCGATCTCACGACCCAGGTGCAGAACGAACGCCGGCACATTGCGAAAAGCCACCCGGGTCACCTTCCCGCCGCTGCACTCCGCTCGGACTTCGATCAAGCCGGCAGGTGCCTCGAGCGTGAGTTCGGTGACGGGTTCGACCATCTCGAGGATGCCGGTCTCGAGCAACGCGGTCACGACACAAATGGTGTTGCTCCCCGACATCGGCGGGTACTCGGTCTGCTCCATGATGATGAAGCCGGCGTCGGCCTGGGGATCATTCGAAGGCACGATCGCATTGCAGCAGAGGGCCGGGTAACCGTTGGGCTCACGGAGCATACGAAGCCGGATGTGGTCGGCATTCGCCTCCAGCCACTGCATCTTCTCCAGCATCGACTCGCCCGGCAGGTCGGGCATCCCGGCGGTGATGACGCGACCGGGTTCGCCCTCGGCGTGCACCTCGACTGCGGTCAACTGCTCGTTCATCAGCATGCGGACAGAACCTACTTGCCCGCGCTCGACCACCCCCCGTCTAGCGTGTCGCGATGACCGAAGCCGCTCGCCGTCTCGTCCGCCGTGACTGGGTGCCCGAAGCATCCGAAGCCCGGGTCGACGCCATCTGTGAGTCGATCCCCTGCGACGCGCCGTCGATCCTCGATGCGATCGACGATCTGATCGAGGCCAACCACACGATCCACGACATCGAGTGCGTGAACCTGAATCCGGCCACCAACACCATGAGCCCCCGGGCGGCCGCAGCCCTTCGCAGCGATCTCAGCTCGCGAACCTCCCTGGGCTACGCCGGCGCCAAGTACGAGATGGGTCTGGAGGCGATCGAGGCGATCGAGGTCTACGCCGCCGAACTGGCAGCGCTGCTGTTCAACGCCGACTACGCCGAGATCCGCGTTCCGTCAGGGGCCATGGCGAACCTCTACGCCTTCATGGCGACCGCCCAGCCGGGCGACTCCATCATCGTTCCCCCGGCGTCGATCGCGGGCCACATCACCCACCACTCCCCCGGCGCCGCCGGCCTCTACGGCCTCGACATCCATGAAGCGCCGATCGACGCCGACAAGTACACCGTCGACGTCGCCGCGTTGGCCGAACAGGCCGATCGGGTGCGGCCCCGCCTGATCACGATCGGGGCGAGTCTCAACCTGATGCATCACGACGTCGCCGGCATTCGCGACGTCGCTGATCAGGTCGATGCGAAGGTGCTCTTCGACGCTGCCCATCTGTCGGGCCCGATCGCCGGCGGAGTCTGGCCGAATCCGCTCGATCAGGGCGCTCACATCATGACCATGAGCACCTACAAGAGCCTTGGGGGTCCCACTGCCGGGCTGGCGCTCACCAATGACCCAGACCTGGCCGAACGCATCGACCGGATCGCATTCCCCGGCCTCACCGCGAACTTCGATGTCGGAAAGACCGCCTCTCTGGCCGTCACCCTGGCCGAATGGCTCGCCGATGGACCGGCGCGAGCGCAGCTGATGATCGACTGCGCCGCCCGCCTGGCCGACGAACTGACCGCCCGAGACGTGGCGGTCCACCGGTGCGGCGACATCGCCAGCCGTTCACACGCCTTCGCCCTCGATGCCCGTGACCTTGACGGGGGCTCCGCCACGGCCCTCCACCTGCGCCGTGCCAACCTCCTCACATCCGCCATCGGCTTACCCTCGGGTGGCGACGACGGTGTCCGCCTCGGCACGAACGAGTTGGCGCGCCTCGGGGCCGGCGCCGGCGACATGGTCGATCTAGCCGAGTTGATCGCCGCTGCCCTTGCCTCTCGTGAGCCAGGGGCGATCGCGACCCCCGTTTCTGCATGGCGGTCAGCCATCCTGACCGCCACGACACCCAAGGAGTAGGCGCCACATGACCCTCGTTCCCCTCAGCCCGCGCCTCCATCGAGTGCTGGGCATCAATGCGCCGATCGTGCAATCAGGGATGGCGGGGGTGGCAGTGCCGGCGCTCGTTGCCGCCGTGTCGAACGCCGGAGGTCTCGGCGTGATTGCATCTCTTCGTCTTCCTCCCGATGCGGTCCGATCGGCGATCCAGGATGTACGAGCCCTCACCAGCCGACCTTTCGGAGTCAATATCTGGCTCCACGACGACGTTCGCACATCACCCGACCCCGACGCGATACCCGATGATGTGGTCCGCGGCGCTCAAGCGGTGCTCAATCACTTCCGTCCCCGTTTCGACCTCGACACACAGCTCGATCGGCCGCCACCGGCAAACGACTTGGTCGATGCTGCCCTGGATGTGATGGTCGACGAACGCATCCCCGTGTTCTCTGCGGGCCTCGGCATCCCTGAGCCAGAACTCGTCGAGCGGTTCCATCGCGTCGGCACCAAGGTCGTGTGCATGGTGGCCGGCGTCGAGGATGCCGTCGGCGCTGTCGCCAACGGCGCCGACGTCGTGGTGGCCCAGGGCAGCGAAGCAGGCGGCCACCGAAGCCACGGAACAAAGCTCGAGCGGCAGACCGCGATGCAGAGTTCGACCACAGAACTCGTGGCGGCTGTGGTCGATGCCGTGGGCGGTGAGGTCCCCGTACTCGCGGCCGGCGGCATCGTCGACGGTCGGGGCCTGGCGGCCATGATCCGCCTCGGCTCCGATGGGGTGCTCCTGGGCACGCGATTCGTCGCCACCAAGGAGTCGGGCGCCTCTGCGCTCTGGAAGAAGCGGCTGACGACAGGCGACCGCACGACCTCGTTCACTGACGGCTTCACGGGCCAGTGGGCTCGGGTGCTCACGTCAGAGTTCACCGACGAGTGGGAAGCATCCGGAGCCGAGGCGCTGCCCGGGCTCCTGCAGGCCGCGGCGGGTCAGGACCTCTTCAACGCGGCGAAGAAGCTGGGTGACGACCAACTCCAGCCGCTCTACGCCGGTGCCGCCGCCGGCCGGTTACACGACATCCCCTCTGCAGCCGACGTGATCTACGACATCGTCACCGAGGCGCAGGCCGCCCTCGACTCGGACTAGGAGTCGCCGCGGAGGGCCTCGATCGCCGCGATCGCATCCTCGACCCGGTCCACTGGCACCAACAGATGGTCGTGGTGATAGCCGGCAATCACATTGCAGGAGATCCCATGCTGGGTCAGTGCTGCGGAGAAGGCCGCGGTCAATCCAACCGCCTCCAATGCGGAGTGCACCCGCAAGGTCAACCATGCCGCCACGAAGCCGGGTTCGACGCCGTGGGATCGCGCGACGTCCAGCGGGACGACGGCCGCCACGCCTTCGTCCTCGTGAATGGTCGCGATCGCCGCCTCAGCCAGCTCCGGCCGGCCGGTCACGAAGCAATAGGCACCGGGACGGCGATCAACGGCAATAGCGGCCAGCATCTGATCGAGATCGGTCTCCCCGCCCATGGGATCAGGTCTCGCCTCGCTTCAGGAGCTCGCCGTACTCCTCTACCGAGAGCGTCTCCCCGCTCTGTTCAACCGCGGCCTGGTCCGCCGGGGTGAGGAAGGGCTGAAGGTCCGGCATCTTCTTCCACGCGGCGATGGGTGCCTGCCCCTCGTCGTCGGGCACATAGCGAGAGGATTCCACCCGTCGATGCTTGACGATGTAGCGAGGGCAATTGATGAAGGCTTCGGTGACCGTGGCCCGGACCAGGAGCTGGGCACCGGGAAACTCCTCCAACAGCGGGTCGTCAGAGGAGACAGTGGCCTCCGCGTGCACCCGCACGCGATGCGGTGTCTCGAAGTCGATGAAGAGCATCCCGATCCTGGCGGTGGCGGCGATGTTGCCCATGGAGAAGAACATCCCATTGCCGTCATAGCTCGGGAAGACGATCGTGGCCGGGTCGACAACGCGAACGAAGCCGGGTGCCCCGCCCTTGTGCGACACCGTTGGCTGGCCGTCGGAGCGCACCGTGGACAGGAAGAAGAACTCCCGTTTCTCGATGAAGGCGACCGCATCGTCGCTGAGCGTCGGCTGCACGATCGCGAACTCCATGGCCTGCGCCAGGCTCCGACTCTGGAACTGTTCCTGCAGGCCCGTGTGGTGATCGTCGTAGAAGCTCATCGCCGCGACCCTACCGACTAGCGTCGAACGGCATGAGTCCACGTGAGTTCGACACCCTTCTCGAGGCATACGAGCGCGACGGGTTCATCGGGCTGCAGACGTTCGTCGACGCTGGATGGGTCGCCCGGCTCAACACCGCCATGCATCGACTCATCGACGAATCCCGCTCCGCCGAGCCGGGCGACCCGCGCTTCGACCCCGAACCCGACCACTCCTCGGAAGCGCCTCGCCTGCGGCGGATCAACTCCCCCGTCGATCTCGACCCGACCTTCGCGGACTTCGCGCTCGACGGCCCGGCCACTGACCTGGCCGTCGAACTGCTCGGACCCGATGTCCGATTCCACCACTCCAAACTGAACATCAAGTGGAGCGATGGTGGCGAAGAGGTGAAGTGGCACCAGGACATCCAGTTCTGGCCGCACACCGACTTCTCCCCGCTCACCATCGGCATCTACCTCGAGGCCGTGGATGGCGAGATGGGACCCATGGGCATCGTTCCCGGAAGTCACCGCGGCGAGTTGTTCGACCTGCGCGACGACGACGGGCGATGGTCCGGGGCGATTCGGGACGGCGACCTCCATCGCGCCGACACCGACGCGGCTGTCTACATCACCGGGCCCGCCGGTACCACCACTGCGCACAACTGCTGCGCCGTGCACGGCTCCGCCCCGAACCGCTCCCCCCGGATGCGTCCGCTGCTCCTCCAGTCCTATTCGCGCGCCGATTCTTACCCGTTGCTCGGCGTCGGCACGAATGGAAAGGTCGGGCAGTCCGCCCACACCCTGGTGCGTGGTTCCGCTCCCGAACGCCTCACCATCGAAGGTCGCACGATGCCGGCCGCCCCCGACTGGTACAAGGGTGCGTACACCTCGATCTTCGCCCATCAACAAGCCGACAACCGCTAGGAGACCTCGATGTCACTCGCCATGTCACCCGAAGAACGTGAGGCCTTCCTCGCCGACCTGCACGTGGGAATCGTCAGCATTCCCCGCAGATCGAAGGGGCCGCTCACCGTGCCGATCTGGTACGACTACGAACCCGGCGGCGAGGTCTGGATGGTGATGAGCGACTCGTCCCTGAAGGGGAAACTGCTCAAGAACTGCCAACGCATCAGCCTCTGCGTCCAGAACGAGCAGGCGCCCTACGCCTATGTCTCGGTCGAGGGCCCTTTCGCGATTGCCGCACGTACCGACGAGCAGATCCTCCACATGGCCAGCCGGTACCTCGGCGACGATCTCGGTCGCCAGTACGCGGCTGCCTCCGAAGGTGGTGACGACAGCATCATGGTTTCGATCACACCGGAGACGTGGTTCACCGTCGACTACGGCAAGCGCTGACCCGTCGATGAATGCGTCCCCCGACTGCCCGGTGTGCACGATGCCCGAGCCTCTTGTCGCCGACGATGGATTCGAGTGTGGCACCTGTGGCCATGAGTGGATGGCCGACCTCGGCGACGGACTCCCCGCCGTGCACGACGCCAACGGCAACCTGCTGACCAACGGCGACGACGTCACCGTCATCAAGGACCTCAAGCTCGACGGCAAGAGTGGTGGCGTCAAGGCGGGCACCAAGGTGAAGGGCATCCGGCTCGTGGCCGGCGATCACCCGATCGATGGGAAGATCAATGGTCGGGCGATCGTGATCCGGGCGGAGTTTGTCAAAAAGGCCTGACCTGTCGCGAAGCGACCTCGTCGCGATCGCGCTCGAGCCGGGGATTGGACTCGGCCTCGCCCGCGGCGACCACCAGTGGGCGATCGCCACGCCTGATCCCGCGGTATTTCTACGCGAGTTCAACGAGGAGGCCGCGCCGCGGTGGCTCTGGTGGGATCGAGCGACATCGGACCTCCTCGCCCGATCCCGGGTGCCCATCGACCGTTGCTGGGACATCGCCACCGTGCACCGATTGCTCTTCGGCGGTTGGAGGACCTCCGTCGGCGAGATCTGGGCCCGCCTCCACGATCTGCCCCTCGAGACCCTCCCGCAGATGGGTCAACTCGATCTTCTCGAGATGCCCGATGACGACGGTGATCCATCGAATCCGGTCCAGCCCGACGGTCACCTGCGTCCGGAGTGGATCAACGGCACGGCCCACACCTCGGCCGATGATCTGGCGACCTGGGCGGGCCTCGCACTGGAGGCCCATCGACTCCAGGCACCGCTGCTCGATCAATTGCCTGATGCCGTCCGCGCCCACTCCACGGCCCGATCGGAGTCGGCGGCCGAGCTGCTGTGCGCGGAGATGGCCCAGTTCGGTTTGCCGGTCAACGAGGAGACCGCCAACCGTCTCATCGCCGAGTTCGCCGGACCCCGTGCCACCTCGGTCGCCGATGAGGACCGGATACGAGCCGAGCGAGACGAGAAGGTCCTCGTCCATCTCACACCCCGGCAACCCGTGAATCTGCGCAACCCTGCCGAGGTCAAGGCGATGCTGCGCCGTCAGGGCCATGATCTCCCCGACACCCGTGCCTGGCGGCTCGAGGAGCTCGCCGAGGCCGATCCGCTGGTTGCCGCGCTTCTCCGATGGCGCAAGGCCGAACGAATCTCGACCACCTACGGCTACGCCTGGCTCGATGAGCACGTGCACGAAGGCCGCCTCCGCGGCGAGTGGACGAGTTCGGACGGAGCCGCCGGACGGATGACCGCCTCGGCCGGACTCCACAACCTGCCCGCTGCCATGCGATCGATCGTGGAGGCCGACGAGGACCATGTGTTCGTCCGGGCGGACCTCGGTCAGGTGGAGCCCCGGGTGCTCGCGGCCGTCTCGGGCGACCCGGCACTGGTGAGTGCGACACTCGGCGAGGACCTCTATTCGCCGATCGCTGCTCGCCTCGGTGTCACACGAGATGTCGCGAAGGTCGCGGTGCTCGGCGCCATGTACGGCGCCACGACCGGCGAATCCGCCCACGCCCTGGCCGGGCTCAACACGAACTACCCGGTGGCCATGGGTCTGTTGGAGAAGGCTGCGGAGTTCGGACGTCGAAACGAGGACGTGTTCACCAGCGGCGGGCGCCGTGTACGGATGTGGAGCAACAACCCGGGAGACGGCGACCTCGACCGGGCGGTCGCTGCCGCAGCAGCGAGAGGCCGCTACGCCCGCAACGCCATCGTGCAAGGCGCCGCCGCTGAGTTCTTCAAGGTTTGGGCCATCACCGTTCGGCGTCGCGGTCGGTCACTCGCTGCCGAGGTCGTGCTCTGCCTGCACGACGAATTGCTCGTCCACACCCCCGAAGCGAGCGCTGAGGCTGTCGCAGCCATGGTCAGGGATGCGATCGGCGAAGCCGCCCACTACTGGTCACCCACTGCCGAGGTTCGTTTCTCCGCCGACGTGAGCATCGTGAAGCGATGGTCGGAAGCGAAGTAGCGACGCGCGCCACCTCGAGCGCGCATACTCTTCGAACGGATCCGATGAGGAGAGAACTGATGCTCGGACAAGCGGAGGCATGGCGACTCGCCGCCGAAGGCTGGAGTCAGGTGTCCGGCGCGGTCGCCGCGGACGACTGGCACAAGCCGAGCACCTGCGACGAATGGACCGTGCGCGAACTCGTCGACCACACCATCTACTGGCAGGGGATGGCAGGACGTCTGCTCAATGCCGGAACCCAGAAGGGCGACGGGTGGGACACCCTCCGACCCGCGATCTCCGCGGCGCTCGACGGTGCCGCGGCGCTCGAGGGAAACGACGAGCGGTTCAGCAACATGCCACGCCACCAGGTCTTCGGGCTGATGCTCACCGACCTCCTCGTGCACTCCTGGGACCTCGCCACCTCCATCGGTCGGGAGATCGAGCTCCCGGAGGCGGCGATCGAAGCCGCGATGTTCGGGCTGCAACGAATGCCCACTGAAATGCTGCGCAGTCCGTCGATGTTCGCTCCAGCCATCGGGGTACCCGGGGACGCGAGCGCTCAGGACGCCTTCATCGCCTTCGTCGGCCGTCAGCCCTGACCACGGCCGCCCCGATCACGGGATGCGGACCTCCAGGAACTCGAAGTCCGGCGATACGTCGCTCAGCGCGTAGGTCTCCTTGGCGACGAGAGTTGCGCTGTCACGGGCGACGAGGCCATGGACCTCGTCGTTGCGGTGGATCGTGGCGTGCCCGCAGCGCACGAACCAGAAGAGGAACTCGTGCTCGGGCACATGCGTGGCGAGAGCGGCACCCTCTTCCGCTCGAACGATTCCGACCTCGGCCAAACCGCCGGTGGCGGCGGCGAAACCGAAATCGCTGATGGTGAATCCATCGAACCGCCATGGTTGCCGAGCCGACGCCGCCTCGCGATGCCAGACGAATCGTTGACCCCCGAAGTCGCGTGCCGGATCGAACACCGACGTCGGCAGCTCCATCTCATGGTCTCGGTAGGTGTCGTGCTCGGCGGGTGAGCCGATCTCGACGACCTCGAACTCGTCGGAGGTGTGCAGAACCCGATGGCGTATGTGTGGTGGTTGAAGGACACAGTCCCCCGCCTCGAACCGGAACGGCTCCCCTTGGTCCTCGTAGACCAGATCCGCCCACCCTGCGTGGCAGAAGATCATCTGGAATCGAATCCGATGGTGATGGACATAGTCCGGGACGGGCCCACCCACGGGGATCGAGATGTGACTGGCGATGTAGCGGCCGCCCTGCCGGTCGAGAATCAGATCCCGGTACTGCATTCCAGCCCGACCTCCGGCGAAGGCGGCATCATCGGCCCTGTCGTGCACGAATCTCGGCCGATTCTCCGGGACCGTCATCGGTGGACGATCCTGAACGAACCTGATCCGAGTGCCGTTCGGCGCAGTGAGAAGCGGCGCCTGCGGCATCCCTGCAACCGGGATCCGAATCTCGGCTTCTCCGCGCTCCAACGTGCGATCCAGCCTGACGCGGATGCCGTGGCCCTCGATCACCGAGACGGACGGATCATCGGCCGGTCGCAGCATCAGCATGCGAAATCCGGCTTTTTCAGCGAACCAGTCGACCGTCGCCTGCAGGTCGTCACAGCCGACCACGAACTCCGGCGTGTCCGCCATCAGCTGCTCCCTCTGAGCGTGGCGCGATCGTGACGTTCGAGAAGGTCCGACGTCGCCAGCTTCGCGGAGGATGCAGCACCTTCGGTGCCGATCGTGCCTGGCGCCGTACACCCGTCGCCGACGTTGTAGAGCCCGCGAATGGGTGTCGCCACCGGCATCGTGCGACCGACCCAGCGGTGCATCCCGGGAGCGCGTCCCCGATGCATCGCCTTCACCACGAATTCGGCCTCGGCGAGCACTCCGGGGAAGTTCGCCTCCAGCTCCATCATCGTGTTCTCCAGCTCGGCTTCGTAGTCGACGTTGGCCGAGTCGACCGGCGCCCCGTACGCAGTGTGGAGATGCTTGCCCGGCGGCGCGAGATAGGGCGAGATGTTGGACGGGATCTCGAGGTAGATGAGATTCGTGTTGTTGCCGAGGACGAGGCTCCCGTCGAGATCCGGGATCAGCGGGCGGTCCATCAGGAAACTGAGGTGGAAGATCGTGGCCGCGTCCGCATCGATGTGGAGGCGGGCGACATAGCTCGCCTCGAAGTTGTCCTCTCCGCCGGCCAGATCCACCGTGCGGTCGGGGCCGGTGTTCGACAGGACATAGTTGGCACCGATCAGGCGTTCCTCGCCGCCCGCCGCCACTCGGACGCCGGACACTCGACCGGACTCGACGAGGATCTCGTTCACCTGGGTGCGGCGCATGATGGTCGTTCCCCGGGCCTCGAGCGCGGCAGCGAGCGTCGCCATGAGATCACCGTTGCCCTCGGCTGCCAGGCCGAAGCGGCTCCCCTTGCTGCTGCCCTTCAGGAACTGGAAGAACGTGCCCGCGCCCATCTCGTGGATGCCCACTCCCATCAACGCCGCCGTGTAGCCGTTGAAGAGGTTCTTCACATTGTCGTTGTCGGTGTATTGGTCCAGCCACTCGCGCATCGTGATCGAGTCGAGCGGCGTCCACCACGACATCGCATCACGAAATCGAGCGAAGAGGGCTTGGGCCTGAGGCTCATCACCCTCGAAGGCGAACTCGATCATCCCGTACAGGCCACCGCCACCCGGTGGGAGGTCGTAGTCGCCATGAGCGAGGCGATACCGCATGCGGCCCGTGGTGTCGACCATGTTCATCTCGGCGCCGACGACGTCGAAGGCCTGCCGAATGGCACTCCCGGGGCCCATCGGAACCATGATCGCCCCCGTGGTGACGATCGCGCCATGCCGTTCACGGTGTGAGGCACGGCCGCCGAGGTGGCCAGTGCGCTCGATCACGGCGACCTCGAGGCCCGCCGCGGCCAGCCACGCCGCCGAGCACATACCGCCCATGCCCGATCCGATGATCACGGCGTCGAAATGTTCCTCCGTCATTGCATCTCTCCGGTCATGAGATGTGTTGCCAGCTGCTGTGGCCGGCGTCGAGCAGGTTTGCACTCGATCGGTAGCACGAACGCGACACGAACGGCGCCACCTGTCCCGAGCGCTCGCGGCAGAGGCCGGCCTTGAGCTCCCGCGCCTCGGCGACGATCGGATCATCCCCGGGAGCGAGGGCAACGAGGTCGATCACATGAAGCGCGAGCTGGGTCTCCCCCGCCTCACTGAGCCGGCGTGCCCGGTCAAGGACTTGCCGGGGGTCGCCGATCGCCGAGAGCACGGCGGCGGCCGCCTCGGCGGGCGGTGCCGGATGAAGCGTTGTCGGGTTCCGGTCCCACCAGCCGTTCTCCTCGCGATACAGGTCACGCACGATGTAGTCGGGCGAGCCATAATTGGGCGCCATCCATGGCACCTCGAACATCTCCGCCGGATAGGTCATGTCGGCAAGGATCTCACCCTCGTCCATCCCCGCGTTCATCCGTGCCACGACTTCGGCTCGGAGCCAGCGGAGTGTCTCCGCCGTGCGCAGGAGGTGGTGCTTGATGTCGTCGCCTTCGACGATCGGCCCGAACTCGGTCACGAGTCGGGTCGCCCCGAGGGCGGCGAGTCGCTCGAGAGACTCGGCCCATCGGATCGTGAAACGCTGCGTGCGCAGGGGCGTACCGATGTTGGGAATCACCATGTCGGGTGTCGCCGCCCCTCCGAACAACACGCCGTCGTCGGGAAGCCAGACCGCCAGAGCGTCGTCCACCTCGGATGGCACCCAGATCAACTCCACCCGGCGGGTGCCCTCGACCAGCGTCAACGTGTCGGCGAACGTCTCGGTCACGTCGTGAAGTGCCATGCCCGCGGCCCGGGCCTCGAGCGGGACCGGCGTGCGGGACGGGAACTGCACCGCCAGCATCCTGAGCTGGAGTCCGGCAGTCTCGCGGTAGCGGGCATACCGTTTGACGATGTTCTCGTGCCCCACCCGCCGCGGCGCCGGGTCGCCCCGCTCCGCATTGTGCGCGTCCCAGAGATCGACCGCGCTGTTGTAGCCGTTGTGGCCGTGGCTGTAGACGATCGCGTGCACCGGCGAGTCGGTTCGTCGACGGAGCGTCGAGAGCATGTCAGGCACATGGTTCGGCGAGCTGGCGTCGATCACCACGACCCCAGCATCGGTCTCGATCGCCAGCGAGTTGCCCTGGCCGGGCAGCACGTACAGCCCGTCGCCCAGGACCTGGCCGCCGAGGGCGCCGGTGAGGATACCCCGGCGCTTGGGGGGATCGGACTGCTCGGTTGACATGTGAACTCCCTGGGCCGCTACTTCTTTGAGATTCGCGGATCCATGACCCGCACGAGAACATCGACGACCGAATTGATCGTGACGAAGACGATGACGAGGTACGTGGTGAGGGCCAGAAGCAGGTACTCGTCACGATTGATGGTGGCTTCGAACAGCAGCCCACCGAGCCCCCCGATTCCGAATACCAGTTCCACCACGACGGCGCCCGAGAGCATCGAGCCGATGTTCAGGCCCACGATGTTCAAGAGCCCGAGGGAGGCGGGTCGCAGTGCGTGACGAAAGAGAATGAACCGCGAACTGAGGCCCTTGCTCACCGCGCTGGTGATGTAGTCCTCTTCAAGCACTCGGAGCACGTCGGCACGGACGATCCGGCCGACGGCTCCGAACTCGGCGAGGACGAGCGCGGTGACGGGCAGGACGAGGTGCCGGAGGTGATCCGTGATCGACACGGATGGTCGAACCCAACTCGCGGCGGGGAGCCATCGCAGTTGCAGGGCGAAGACGGCGATCAGGATGTACGGCGTCACGAAGACCGGAATGCCCTGGGACAGCCCGAGGATGCCGTCGACCACGCGACCGGCACGACGCTGTGACCAGAGCGCCGCCAGCACGCCCAGGGGCACGCCGATCGCCACCGTGGCGCCGACGCCGACGAGCATCAGCTCGCCGGAGATGGGCAGCCTCGGCTGGATGTACTCCCACACTTCCGTGCGGGCCCGCATCGAGAAGCCGAAGTCCAGCTGGACAGCGTCGATCATCCAGCGGACCCAGCGGACGAAGACGTTCTCATCGAGGTGGTAGGCCTCGGACAACGCCTGATCGCGCTCCGACTGCAGGTTCGGCCCCGACGGGAACACCACGGCGCGGAAGCCACCCGGGATCGAGATGTCGATCAAGAGGAAGACGGCCAGCGTCGTGCCCGCGATCGTGGCCAACAGACGCCGCAGATAGCGCCCGATCTCCTTCGCGATCGTCCACAGAATGGTCGCTCCCCTGACGTGACGCACCGGCCCTCCCCTCGTTCGATTCTCGCGCGGTCTG
The DNA here is from genome assembly GCA_016845585.1 of Acidimicrobiaceae bacterium. Taxonomy (GTDB): domain Bacteria; phylum Actinomycetota; class Acidimicrobiia; order Acidimicrobiales; family Aldehydirespiratoraceae; genus JAACCU01. The sequence goes on from JAERSO010000022.1 coordinate 172,509, forward strand.
GGAGGTATCTTGCAGTCGAACACGCACGATCAACGGAGCCGACCCATGCCGATCGATCTCTACGAAGCGATGAGCACCCTCCGAGCCGTGCGCCGGCTTCGACCGGACCCGATTCCCGACGACGTGCTGCAACGGGTTCTACAGGCGGCTTGCTGGGCGCCCACCGGCGGCAACCAACAGCCATGGAAGGTCGTGGTCGTCACCGACCCCGCCGTGAAGAAGGGCCTACAGGACATCTACCGGCCCGAGTGGCAGCGCTACGTCGTCGGCTTTCTCGGCCGCCTCGAGGGTCAACCCGACCAAGTGGTCGAGCCGTGGAAGCGGGTGGCCAAGGCCGGCGACTACCTCGCCGACCATCTCCACGAAGCCCCTGCGATCCTCATGTTCTGCGGCAACCCTGCTGCCATGGCCATCACCGACGCGAAACTCGACCGCGTCAGCATGGTTGGAGGCGGATCCGTCTACCCGTCGGTCCAGAACGCCATGCTGGCCTGCGTCGCCGAGGGGTTGGGCTGCACGCTCACCACGCTGCATTGCCTCCGCGAGGCCGAGGTCAAGGAGTTGCTCGCCATCCCCGACTCGTGGGCCACCCTGGCGATGATCCCCATCGGCTACCCCGTCCACCGCGGTCATGGCCCGATCACCCGCAAGGGACCCGACGTCATGGCCGCCCAGAACTCCTTCGGCACCCCCTGGCCGACTGGGTCGCAGGAATCGCCGTGAATCACGACGACGCGCTCACCTGGGCGCAGGGCATGGTCGAGACGTTGGCCGCACGTGCTGCCGAGACGGAGCAATTGCGCCAGCTCCCCGACGCGACGATCGCCGATGCAGTCGACGCCGACATGATGCCGATGCTCGTGCCCGAAAGCCTTGGTGGACACGGCCTCGACCTGAGCACGCTCGCCCAGACCACGCGCAGGTTGGCCCACGGCTGCGTCTCGTCGGCATGGACGCTGTCGTTTCTGATCCTGCACAACTGGTTCGTCGCCCGGGGTCCCAAAGCGGTGCAGGACACGGTCTTCGCCGAACGGCCGTGGGCGATGATTCCGTGCCCCTTGGCACCGACCGGCGTAGCCGAGCCCGCCAAGGGTGGGTTCGTGCTGACCGGTCGCTGGCAGTGGGCCACGGGCGTTCAGCACGGCGACTGGGTGATGGTCAACTCCCTGATCGAGTGCGACGGTGAGCCGCCGGAGAGCCGGTTCTGCCTGCTGCCGATCGAGCAGGTGGAGGTCGTCGACACCTGGCACACCTCCGGCATGCGCGGCACAGGAAGCAACGACGTGGTGGTGAATGGCGTCTTCGTGCCCGAGGGCCAGACGATTCTCGCCGCCGACCTGCGGGGCGACTCCCCGCCCGGTGCGGCGCTGAGCGACGACCCCTTCGTGGGCTTCCCGTTCACGCCGGTGCTCACGATCGTGGCGTCGGCGCCGGCCATCGGCGGCGCCGAGGCCGCGGTCGATCACTATCGCGAGTACATCAGGGACCGCGTGCTCCCGTATTCGCCCGGAGACCGGCAGATCGAACAGCCCGCATCGCAGATCCGTCTCGCTGAGGCGCTCGCGACCGTCCAGGCTGCCCGCTTGATGTGGGATGACGCCATCGACCGGGTCACCGACATCTACCGGTCAGGGGGCGTGCTCGAGCGCACTGAGCGGGGACGCTTCCGCCTGGCTACGGCCTACGCCGTGCGCCAGTCGCTCCACGCGGTGAGCATCATCGTCGAGGGCGCCGGCGCGTCGGTTCACTTCGCCGACTCCCCGATCGGTCGCATCAATCGCGACCTCACGACACTCAAAGGCCACGTCGTCTACGACTGGGACCGTGCCGCGCAGCTCGCCGGCAAGATCGAAGCCGGAATCGAGCCGCTCGTCACCGACATGCTCTGACGCCCGTCACAGGGGTTGATCGAATCGTTGGATCTCGACGAGATGTCCGTCGGGGTCGTGCACGAAACAGTGGTACAGCTCGAAGCGGTCATTGGCGTGCGGTCCATCGACCTCGATGTCCGCGGCGCGTAGCCGGTCGGCCCAACCGTCGACATCGTCGCTGACCAGGGTGATGATCACCCCACCGGGATCGGGCGTCCGGTGGTTGCAGACGCCCAGGTAGGCGTCTGGCCTGACACGGTAGATCCGGCAGGCGCCCTGGTCCCGGGCCAACTCCAACCCCAGCACCTCGCCATAGAACGCTGCGGAGCGGGCGAGGTCCTCGGCGTAGACGAAGGTGATCTGTGAATCGAAGCCTGGGGCGCACATGCCGAGAACGCTAGTCCCGTTCTCGGATGTGCCCGGCTGAGGACCGCAGGCTTGAATGGGGTGATGTCAGCGGAACGGTTCAGCGATGCCTTGGGTTGGCGCTCACTCAGCGACGCGGACCGGCAGCGCGAATACTCGCCGAGTTCCTGCGTCGACGGTGATCTCGGACCATTCATTCAGGAATACACCGACGCCAGTCAAGCTGCGCGGGCCTGGTGCACCGAGCAGGGCCACGAGATCCAGACAGTGGCGTACGGCTCTTCCCCGGCGCAGACGGTCGATGTCGTGGTGCCGCATGCACCCGCGGCCCCGCTCCTGGTCTTCATCCATGGTGGCTATTGGCAGGAGCTCTCCAAGCGGGAGTCGTTCTCAGCCGCACCCGGCTTCCTCGCCAACGGGATCGCGTATGCCGCCGTCGACTACACGCTCGCCCCGTCGGTGTCGATCGCCGAGATCGCAGACGAGTGCCGTGCGGCCGTAGCCCACCTCGTCGCGTCGGCCGATCGACTCGGTATCGACCCCGACCGCATCGTCGTGGCCGGCAGCTCGGCCGGAGGCCATCTCACCGCAATGGTGGCCCTGAATCCCAACCACCCATGGAGACCCGCGGGGATCTGCCTGTTGTCCGGCGTGTTCGAGCTCGAGCCGCTCGTCGGCACCGACATCAATGATGCGCTGGGACTCGACGCAGTGGGGGCCCATCACGTGAGTCCGGCGCGGCTTCCCCTCGTTGACCCGCCCCCTGCCGTCGTCGCGTGGGGTCAGAACGAGACCAGCCAGTTCAAACGCCAAAGCCGGTTGTTCGCCGAGGCATTGCGGGCTGCCGGTGGCACCGCATCGGAGCTGGAGGTCCCCGACCGGAACCACTTCGACATCCTGAGCACCCTCGGTGACGCTGACAGTCCCCTCGGCCAGGCAGTCCTCCGGCTCTTCGATCGGCGCTAGGTACGCCGAGCCGCCGGGAGCTCGCACCCCAAACTAGGGTCGGCTCCATGCCTGCCTTCCAGCCGTTCGTCCCTCAGATCGTCGACCCAGCGGGAGTGAGCGAGGCGGCCGCGGCCCGCCCGATGCCGATGACCACCGATGCGACACGAGCAGTCACAGTCGAGGAAACCGGCGGTCGTCCACTCACCGAGTTCGCGGGCACGTCCAACCCCTACATCGACTATCAGAGCATCGATCTGCTGCTGTCGTTGCAGCACCCCCGGAGCGAGGGTTACGACGAGATGTGCTTCTTCGTCATGGGTCAGGTGAAGGAGCTGCTGTTCCGAGGTATCCACTTCGAGCTCGTGAACGCGCAGCACCAGATCCGTGATGGCGAGGTGGCGAATGCGCTCCAGATCCTCGCTCGGGCCAAGACATTCCTCGACTACATCACCGATTCGTGGAACGTGCTCTCCACGATCACCACGGAAGGGTTCACTCAGTTCAGGGATCACCTCGGCACTGCGTCCGGTCAGCTCTCGTTCATGTACCGCCATGTCGAGTTCGTGCTCGGCAACAAGAGTCGTGAGCTCGCCGAGGCCCACCGCAACGTGCCCCACGTGTGGCCGGCGATGCTCGAAGCCCTCGAATCACCGAGTCTCTACGACGACGTGATCGCGCTTCTCTCGCTCCGGGGCCACACAATCAGCGCTCACGCCCTCGACCGGGATTGGTCCCTGCCGTACTCCCCCGACGCGTCGGTCGAAGCGGCATGGCGCACGGTGTACACCGAGCCGAACGCATCCGACGATCTCCACCTGCTCGGTGAAGCCCTGATCTCGATCGATCAGCAGTTCTCGCTCTACCGCTGGCGCCACTTCACCTCCGTCGAGCGCATCATCGGCTACAAGCCCGGCACCGGAGGCTCGTCCGGTGTCGGTTGGCTCGATCACGTGACCCGCCACCGCTTCTTCCCCGAGATCTGGGCCATCAGCAACTAGGTCGGGCGCCCCAGGAGCTGCTTGGCGGCGTTGCCTGCCCGGTTGTTCAGGTTGGCCTGACCGGCAACGAGGATGATCTCCGCGAGCTCCGACTCGTCGAAGTGGCCACGCAGCTGGGCGACGAGGCCCGCATCGAGCGCATGCGACTCGGCACACATCGCGTCAACCAGCCGCAGCACGGCTCGCTCGGCATCGCCGAACCGGTCGTCCCAGCGCGCGTCATCCTCGAGCGCCTCGAGCTCCTCGTCGCTCACCCCTCGCTGTCTCGCCGAGACAACATGGCTGCTCAGTCAAGTGGGGCATTGGTTGACGATCGACGTTCGCACGAAGATCAGCTCCTTGAGTCGCAGCGGGACCGCGCCCTCCTCGTCCCACAGGGCCAGACCGAACGCCTTGTACGCATCGGCGGTGCCGTCGACCTTGTGCAGCGTGTAGCCGAGCGGCGCGGCAGAGAGCTTCGGACGGATGTTCACCGCGGCCTACTCGTCGAATCCGACATAGGTGACCACGTCGGCGTTGTCGGCTCGCCGGGACTTCACGTCGTTCGCCACGAAGCTCCCGTCGGGATAACCCATCGCCACACAGGTCATGATCACCTGGTCCTCAGGAATGTTGCCGTGCTCGCGCACCACGGACGACTGCATGATCCCCTGGCCGTTGATGACGGTGCCGAGGCCCTTGTCGACGGCGGCGAGTACGAGCCCATACGTGGCCGCGCCGACGTCGAAGTGGCTGACCGTGTCGTCGGCGAGTTCTTTGTCGATGGTGACGACGATCGAAACCGGAGCGTCGAACTGCCGGAAACCGCGCATGACCCAGTCCTGACGGCGGGGTTTGTCGTCACGCTCGATGCCCATCGCCTCGAAGAGCTGGATTGCGATCGCCACCTGGCGCTCCCGATGGATCCCCTCGTAGCCGTGACCCATCTTGATCTCACGATCGACCGAGGCCCCCGCCATCATCCGCTCGGTGTTGCCCTCACGGATCAACTCGAGCGGTGCACCCGTGATCACGTGGAAGTGCCAGGGCTGCGTGTTCATCGATGACGGTGCACCCTTGGCGAGCGTGATGATCTCGTCGATCACCTCCTTCGGAACGGGCTTCTTCAGATAGCCCCGAATACTGCGCCGTTCGCCGACCAACGTCTCGTAGTCCATCCGGGCAGCACAGCACAGGTTGGGCCAGCCACCGAAATCCGGGGCAAGATGATTTCGAACCGCCTCGCCACCCCCACAGGAGAACAGACATGCGACTCGGACTCAGCACCGGCTACTGGGGCTCCGGGCCACCCTTCGGCGTCACCGAGGCGATCCAAACGGCCGACCGGCTGGGGTTCGAACACATCTGGACCGCCGAGGCCTACGGCAGTGACGCGCTCACGCCGCTCGCCTGGTGGGGCGCTGCCACGACGAACGTCAAACTCGGCACCTCGATCATGCAGATGTCGGCCCGGACGCCGGCTGCCACCGCAATGGCCTCGCTGACGCTCGACCACCTCAGCGGCGGTCGGTTCATCTGCGGCATCGGCGCCTCCGGACCCCAGGTCGTGGAGGGCTGGTACGGGCTGCCCTACTCCCGCCCTCTGGAACGCACCCGCGAATACGTCAACATCATGCGCCAGATCTGGGCTCGCGAGGACACCGTCGGATTCGAGGGGAAGCACTATCAGCTCCCGTATCCCCACGGAACGGGCCTCGGCAAGCCGTTGAAGTCCACGGTTCACCCGCTGCGCAACGACATCCCGATCTATCTGGCGGCTGAGGGCCCGAAGAACGTCGCTCTCGCTGCCGAGATCTGTGACGGCTGGCTGCCGTTGTTCTTCGCCCCGAAGGACAACCAGTTCTACAAGGATGCGCTCCAGGCCGGAATGGACGCCGGGGGTCGCAACACCTGGGACGACTTCGAAGTCGCCGCCATGTGCACGCTCATCCCCGGCACCGATGTCAACCAGTGCGCCGACAAGATCCGGCCGATGCTCGCTCTCTACGTGGGCGGCATGGGAGCGAAGGGCAAGAACTTCCACTTCGACGTCTTCGTGCGCATGGGGTTCGAGGCCGAGTGCGACAAGATCCAGGAGCTCTATCTGAGTGGCAACAAGGCCGAGGCCATCGCAGCAGTGCCTCTGGAAATGTGTGAAGCCGTCGCCCTGCTCGGCCCACCCAGCAAGATCAAGGACGAGCTCCAGATGTGGGAGGAATCCGTCGTGAACACTCTCCTGATCTCGGGTCCGCCCGAGTTGCTCGAGTTCGCGGCTGAGCTCGTGAGTTGACGTTCTAGTCAGCCGGCTGGCTGCGGTAGAGAGACCCGAACCCCTCGAGTTCGTCGCGCACACCCGCCAGTCGTAGCAGGTGCCACAGCAGCGCCACGGTGGAGGAGATGACCGGAACACCGATCTCGTCCTCGAGCCGTTGGGCATCGGCCATCATGCGCACACTCGTGCACGAAACGAAGACGGCGTCGCAGTGGGCGCTCCCCGCGACGGTCCGCACTCCCGCGGCGACCGACTCCGGGGAGATGCGGGCCACGGTGAAATCGTTCGATTCGAGGAACGAGCCGAGCGCTGTCACCGTCATTCCCGCATCGGCGAACTTTGCGGCGACCGGTGCGGTGACGTCCTCGGTGTAGGGCGTGACGACGGCGACACGCTGCACATCGAGGGCGCGGAACGCTGCGATGGCAGCGGCGATCGGGTTGGTGCACGCCACCCCCGGGTGCGCCGAGTGGATCGCGTTCTCGACCCCCTCGTCGCCGATGAGGGTGGACGCGGACGTGCAGCCGTAGGCGATCGCATCGAAGGCGAACTGTGCCGGCAGGAGCGCCGCGGCCGCAGGAAGCCGCTCCGCCATCGCCGTCAGCGTCTCGGGCGTGACTTCCATCGCATTCGGAATCCGGGAGTGATAGATGTCCACACCCTCCAGATCGATCATCCGGGCTTCCGCCTCGATGGTCTGATCGCTCTCGAGCACGATCAGCCCGATGCGGGCACGCGCGCCGAATCCTTCATCAGTCTCGAAGGGGAGTTGGACCAGCGGTGGAAGCGTCATGACGTCCTCAGATGATCGGGAGCTCGGGAGCAGCCCGTCGACTCAACAGCTCAGCGCCCGCCGCACGCACGACGAGGTTCTCCTCATGGACCATGGCCTTGCCCGGCTCCCACAGCAGACCAGGCTCGAGGGTGAGCACCATGTTCTCCAGGATCACAGTGTCATCAGTGGCGGTGTGCGACGGCCACTCGGTGACCTGCATGCCGAGACCGTGGCCCATCCGGCCGATGTCGTTGCCGAGCGAACCGTTGACTTTCAGCACCTCGTTCATGGCGGCGAAGACGTCGGTGGTCGTGGCGCCCGGTCGGCACGCTTCGAGGCCGGCCTCGGTGGCCTCCCAGACCGCACGGTAGGCGTCTTTGGCACCCTGCGAGGCGTGGGTGAAGGCGAAGTTGCGGTCGAAGTCGCTGAAGTAGCCGTCGATCGTCGAGCCGGTGTCGAAGATCAGCAGATCACCATCGGCGATGATGCGGTCGGAGGGCTGACGAATGATGTCGTCGATCCCTCCCGGGCCCGTGGCGCCGACGAGGTACGGCACATCGTCGACACCCTGCCGCAGAATCTCGGCCCGAAAGGCGGCGAATGCCTGTCGCTCGGTCATACCCGTCGCCAGGAGGTTCGGCAGCTCGTCGAATGCGTTCGACACCAGGCCGCACACTTCCCGGTGTTTCTCGATTTCCCGCTCGCTCTTGACCATGCGCAGCCCGCTGATGATGTCGGTGACATCGACGAATTCGGCGACCTCGGCGCGGAGACGATCGACATCACGCAGTGGCATCCGCATGTGCGTTTCGGGGCCCATCGGCGCACCGATCGCGCCGTCACCGGCGACCTCACGGATGCAGTCGGCGAGAAGCGAGATGCCGTCGTCGTCGGGCGCCGGGGACGACCACGTGCGCACGTCGTCGATCCACGTGGCCGACATCGACGCACCGCCGATCGACGGGATGACGGCGATCGGCTTGCCAGACGCAGGAATCACGGTGAACCAGGGCCGAGTCGGACTCTGCCAGAACGGCGTGTGAAAGCCGGTGAAGTAGCGGACCTCGGGCTCGGTGCACACGAGGATCGCACCGATCCCCTGGTCGGCCATCTCGGCCTGGCAACGCTTCGTGCGCTGCTCGAACTCCTCGGCGGGAAAGCCACGCTCAACGGTCAACTCACGCCTCCATCGGCTCGCTGTTCACGGCTGTAGGTTGTCGCCGTGACCGCGTCATTATCTCTTGAACAGGTACGCGCTGCGACCCCCGGGGTGGGGCACGTACTCCACTTCAACAACGCCGGGGCAGCGCTGCCTCCCGACGTGGTCTTGTCGACGGTGATCGGCCACCTCGAACGAGAGGCCACCATCGGGGGCTACGAGGCCGCGGCCGAGGCCCACGATCGCCTCGAGGCCGTCTACGCGTCGCTTGCTGGGCTGGTTGGCGCCGCGCCCCACGAGATGGCCGTCGTCGAGAACGCCACGCGGGCCTGGGACATGGCGGTGTACGGGTATCCGTTCGTCGCCGGCGACCGAGTACTCACCTGCCGCGCCGAGTACGTCAGCAACATCGTGGCGCTGCTTCAGCTCGAAGAGCGGCACGGCATCGAGGTGGTCGTCATCGAGGACGACGAGCACGGACAGATCGACCTCGCCCACCTCGAGCGGGAGTTGGCGTCGGGCGCGACCATGGTGGCCCTCACCCACGCGCCGACGAACGGTGGGCTGATCAACCCTGCGGCAGAAGTCGGGGCGCTGTGCGAGCAGTACGAGGTGTTCTACGTGCTCGATGCGTGCCAGTCCGCCGGCCAGGTTCCGCTCGATGTGAGCACCCTGAAGTGCGACGTGCTCTCCGGGACCGGTCGCAAGTACCTGCGCGGCCCTCGGGGAACCGGCTTCCTCTACGCCAACCAGCGCGCCCTCGACCTCATCGAGCCGCCCTTCCTCGACCTTCACGCTGCCGAGTGGACAGGCGAGCGCACCTACGAGGTGCGACCCGACGCCCGCCGGTTCGAGAACTGGGAGACCAACTACGCCGGCAAGCTCGGCCTCGGTGCGGCCGTGGACTACGCGCTCGATCTTGGTATCGAGCCGACATCGACTCGGCTGATCGAGCTCGGCCAGAAGCTGCGCGATTCGCTCGATGCGCTCAACGGTGTCAGCACCCACGACAAGGGCGTCGTGCGGGGCGGCATCGTGACCTTCAGGATCGACGGCGTCGACTCCGATGATGCACAGGCACGTTTGCGCGCCCAGGACATC
>JAERSO010000023.1 GCA_016845585.1 Acidimicrobiaceae bacterium
CGGTACGGCTGTCGTCGTAGTGCCCAACACCACTGCCACCGTCGATGGCTACCGCAACATCGTCATCGACATCGCCGACCGAGCCGAGGAGTCAGCGTGACCGCCACGACCGAGAACTACGACCCGATCACGCTCGAGATCATCCAGAGCGCGCTCCAGGCCACCGCCGACGAGATGTTCGTCGCACTCCGCAAGACCGCCATGAGCTCGATCATCTACGAGGTGCTCGACATGGGAACCGCCGTGCTCGACGAGCACGGCGAACTCGCCTCATCCGGGGCCGGCATTCCCGCCTTCGTCGGGGTACTCGACAAGGCGTGCAAGGCGGTCATCGCCGAGGTCGGGGACAACGTCGCGCCCGGCGACGTGTTCATGACCAACGATCCGTATCGCGGCGGCGTCACCCACCTGAACGACATCGTCGTGATCATGCCCGTCTTCGCCGAAGGCGAGCTGGCGGCGTGGACCGCCAACATCGCCCACAACTCCGACGTCGGTGGCATGGCGCCCGGTTCGGCGTCAGGCGACGCCACCGAGATCTTCCAGGAGGGCATCCGCATACCGCCGATCAAGGCGATCGATCGCGGCGACCCGGTGACCCAGGTCTTCGATCTCCTCCGTATCAACTCCCGCCTTCCCCAAGCCCTCGACGGAGACCTCTGGGCCCAGATCGCCGCGGTCCGCACCGGCGACCGGCGCCTCCGCTCGCTGATCGGAAAGTACGGCATGGGCTCGTTCCGCGAGGCGGTGCGCACCTACATGGACTACGGCGAGCAGGTGTCGCGAGGCGCGCTCGCACAGCTGCTGAAGGGAACCTTCGAGCTCACCGATGTCCTCGACGACGGCCGCACGTTGCCGGTGGTGGTCACGATCACCGACGAGGAGTTCGTCGTCGACCTCACGGGGTTCCCCGACCAGTCGTCGACACCGACGAACTGCACCCGCGATGCAGCCATGATCCCGGTGCAGATCTTCTTCAAGTCGCTGATCGACTCGTCGCTGATGGCCAACGCCGGCACCTTCCGGCCCATCACCTTGTTGACCCGACCAGGTTCCACCGTCGACCCGATCGAGCCGGCGCCCCAGGGCTTCTACTACGACATCCTCCTCCCCGTGTACGACCTCCTGTGGCGGTGCATGGTCCAGGTGGTGCCCGACCGGCTCGCGGCCGGTCACTTCGCGTCCGTGTGCGCGACATTCCTCGGCGGCACCCACCCCGACACCGGTCGGCCGTACACCGTCGCCGAACCCCAGATGGGTGGGTGGGGAGCAACGGCACAGCGCGATGGCAACTCGGCGATCTTCAGCGGGGTTCACGGCGACACCTTCAACTGCCCGGCCGAGATCAACGAAGTACGCAACGGCGTGTTCGTGAACCGACTCGAACTCAACACCGAGCCGGGCGGGGAGGGCCGACAAGTCGGCGGTCGAGGTGTCGTCGTGGAGTACGAAGTCCGCGCCGATGATGGCTGGCTGACACTCGGCTTCACCCGCAGCGAACATCCGCCATGGGCGGCGGCCGGCGGCCGCGACGGCTCGCCGAACTACTGCGAGCTGATCCGAGTCGAGGACGGGTCGAGGGAACGGTACGCGCTCGCATCCGGGGTGACCGCCCGAAGCGGCGACATTGTCCGCATCGTGACCGGCAACGGCGGCGGCTTCGGCGATCCGACCGAACGCGACCCAGCGGCCGTTCGGAGCGACGTGCGCGACGGCCTCGTCAGCGCCGCCACGGCCACGGAGGTCTACGGCCTCGACAACCCATGAACCGCGTCGCCGACGTCGCGGTGGTCGGGGGCGGCATTGCCGGCGCGTCCAGTGCGTATCACCTCGCCTGTCAGGGCCTCGACGTGGCTCTTCTCGAGCGTGAGTCGGAGCTCGTCACGATCCGCACCAACCACTACGACCCCGATATCGGGGTGAACATCATCAACGGCCAGACCGGGGTCGTCACCCGAGTCGGGCGAGCCACCATCAATCTGCGCGATGTGCAGACGGGTCGGGATGTGAGTTTGGGGCCGCGGTACTTCGACGGCGGGGGTCGGTTGTCGCACGGGTACGCGTCGACCACGCATCGAACCCAGGGCGGCACGTGGGATATGTCGATCATGGTCGGCACCGATGGCCTGCACCGCGAAGGCGCCTATGTCGCGATGTCGCGGGGTCGGGCCCACAATCTGATCGTCGCGACCGAGCCCGAACTCGTCGCCCTCGATCTGTATCTGGATCAGTCCGGTTCGACCCGTCACGACCAGGGCCTCGATCTCGACGACGACACCACCGAGTTGCGCGAGGACTTGATCGGCCGGATCGGCCGTTCCCGCGGCAAGCGACTCGCCCATGCCCGCGACGTCGACGCTTCCGACGTCGAGACACTGACCCGTCGCCACTCCTATCCGGAGCTGGTGGCGGCGGCGGCTCGGGCGGTGCAGGTCGAACGGGTCGCAACCGACCAGGTCGGTGTCGAGGTCGGGTCGATGGAGGACCGTTACCAGGCCGCCGTCGCGAGCGGCTCCAAAGCCGCCGTTGGGGTGCGGGTGCGGGCGGCGGATCGTGGCAACGTCGGCACCATCACCGCCGTACACCCCCAAACCTTGAGTCTCGATGTCGCGTTCACATCCGCCGCCGGGACGACGGTTGAACGGTCCTTCGGTTGGCATCAGGTCGAGGTGATCGACGACACCGCTGGTGAGGTCGTCATGGACCCGCAGGCGGCGCTCGCGTTGGCGGGGCTGCGACGCGAGATCGACACCGCGGCGCTGCGCTGGCGCGACACGATCGTGAAACTCGGCTCGTCGCCTGACGATGCCCGCCTCTACGCCAAAGCCGTCACCGTGGCCGGTGAACGGGTCGCGCAGACGCTGGCCGCGGAGACGCCGCGGTGGATCGACGAGACGATCGGGGCGCGGCCGCACTCCGCGCAAGG
>JAERSO010000024.1 GCA_016845585.1 Acidimicrobiaceae bacterium
CACCAGCCCATTCCGTAGCCCCACCCCGCCCCGGCGGAATCACCGTCGTAGGTGGGCCCGATCCGATCGCTGTGGGCCCGATCGAGCGACTCAGCGGTGAGGACGTGCTTGTCGCCGCACATGCCATCGCGGAGATGCATCAGGAGAAGGGCGGCATAGTCGGGAACGGTGACGTAGCCGCCGCCCTCGATGTTGGGGTTCTCGGTGTCGACGATGACGTCGACACCGGCGCCGAACGAGGCCGGGTAGCCGAAACCACCGCCGAACTGGCCGAGGTTGAGGAAGCCGAGCGTGCGGAGCTCGCACGGCTGGACGTAGATCTCGTCGATCAGCTCCGCCCACGACTTCCCGGATGCAGCCTCGGCGATGGCGCCGGCGGCCTGCCACTGGGCCCCGCCATAGCGAAACGTCGTGTCGGGGTCGAGCACGTCGGCGTCATCGTCCGGTGTGGTGAGGACCGTCTCGCCGCAGTCCTGCAGCGTCGTGTCGACGGTCCACTGGCACAGGTACGGGGGATATAGGAGATTCGGGCCGAGGCCGACGAGCCCCGAACTGTTGGAAACGAGATGTGCCGGGGTGATATCGGGGTTGTCGCCACCCCAGTCGGCGACGACGGCACCGATCGGCTCGTCGAGGTCCAGCACGCCGTCCTCGTGGAGCCGGAGCAGGACACCGGCGGCGATCATCTTGGACGAAGAGGCGATCAGCGATACTCGATCGGCATCGAAGTCTCCCCAGTACTCCTCGTGCATGACGCCATGCTCGCGATGCACGATGGCGATACCGGCACCGTTGAGCCCCTCCTCCTCGATGAATGCCTCGACCACCGGCGAGATGGCCGCGAATCCGCTGCTCTCGACGTCTGTCGTGTCCTCCGTGTCGCTGCCGGCGTCCGTCGCCGCATCGTCACCGTTGTCGGCCGCCGGCGCCGGGGCGGAGTCGGTCGTCGAGTCGGTGGTATCGGTGGTGTCGCCGCTACAGGAAGCGGTGAAGAGCACGAGGGCGATGGCGGTGAGCGCACGGCGAGGGAAGTGCATCCCGGGAACCGTAGTGTCCCCGTTCGCCGACATCGATGCCGATGTAGCGCCGCCGTCCGTGACAGGGCATGATGTGGGCCGCCCGCTACCGGCACGAAAGGTGACGACTGTGAAGATCGTGGTCGACTATGACCTCTGCGAATCGAACGCAATCTGCATGCAGATTGCCCCGGACCTCTTCGAGGTTCGTGACGACGATTTCCTCTACGTGTTGAACGAAGAGCCGGGTGACGACAGCCGTGCCCGCGTCGAGGAGTGCGTCCAGCGCTGCCCGAAGCAGGCCATCTCCATCGAGGGCTGATCCTGTCCCGAGATTCGATCCATATCGTCGGCGCCTCCCTTGCCGGCATTCGTGCCGCGGAGGCGCTTCGGCGCGATGGATTCGACGGTGCGATCGCGCTGATCGGGGAGGAACCGCATCTTCCCTATGACCGGCCACCGCTTTCGAAGCAGGTGTTGTCGGGGGCCTGGGAGCCCGATCGGATCGGCCTCACCAAGGAAGAGAAGTACCCGGAACTCGCTCTCGACGTTCGCCTGTCGACTCGGGCCACCGGCTTCGACCTCGCGTCGCGCACCCTCGACACCGCTGGTCCGAACGGTGGCTCGTCTGAGCACGTCGATGGCCTGCTGATCGCCACCGGTGCTCGCTGCCGGACGCTGCCGGGCACCGACGGCATGGCCGGTGTCCATGTTCTCCGCGATCTCGACGACGCGCTCGCACTTCGCGCCGACTTCGATCGTTCTCCGAAGCGAGTCGTGGTCGTCGGTGCAGGATTCATCGGTGCCGAGGTGGCGGCCACTGCACGCGGCCGAGAGATTCCGGTGACGATGATCGAGGCACTCCCCACTCCGCTGGGTCGTGTGCTGGGCGAGCAGATGGGCTCGGTCATGGCCGATGTTCACCGTGAGCATGGTGTCGATCTGCGGACCGGTGTGGGCGTCGAATCCGTCGATGGTGGCGACCGGGTGGAGCGCGTCACGCTTTCCGACGGATCGGTGATCGAGGCCGATGTCGTCGTCGTCGGCATCGGCGTCATCCCGAACACCGAGTGGCTCGATGGTTCCGGCCTGGAGATCGACAATGGTGTGGTCTGCGATGCCACGATGCTCGCCGCCCCTGGCGTCACTGCCGCCGGAGATGTCGCCCGTTGGCCGAACCTCCGGTTCGATGAGGTCATGCGTGTCGAGCACTGGGACAACGCGATCGAACAAGGTGTTCACGCCGCCAAGCGCCTTCTCGTGGACGATGCCGCAGCTGTGGCCTTCACCCCGGTGCCGTGGTTCTGGTCCGACCAGTACGACCGCAAGATCCAGCTCGCCGGCCGGGTTCGCGCCGACGACGATGTCGAGATCGTGGACGGGTCGCTCGAGGAGCGTCGGTTCGCCGCCCTCTACGGCCGGCAGGGCAAGCTCGTCGGCGTGCTCGGTTTCAATCGTCCCCGCCACGTCATGCAGTACAAGACGATGATCCAGGACGGAGTCTCGTTCGTCGATGCCATCGCAGCCGGGATCTGACCCGCGGGCTCGACCATGACAACGGCGGCGGCTGCACTCCTCGCTGTTGCGGCGGTTGCCGCGATGGTCGACTGGTATGGGGTTCTGCGAGGACGGTTGGTCGTCGAGTTCCTCGCCAAGCCTCTCGTGGTGATCTCGCTGATCGGCGTCGCACTGGCACTGGAGACCGACGACAATGTCGTGCGCGGGATCGTGCTGGCGGCACTCGGTGCGTCATTGGTCGGCGACGTGGTCCTCATGACCCCGGACGCGCGGTTCGAGGCCGGATTGTTCGCCTTTCTGGTGGCCCATCTCCTGTACATCGCGGCGTTCGCTCGCGACTTTCAGGTCGAACTGGCTCTGGCCGGTGGGCTGATGGTGGTCGGTCTGGCATTCGGTGTCGTTCCCGAACTCATGGCCGGCGTGCGTCCGAAGGGTCCGCTCATCACCCGTGCGGTCACCGTGTACATCGGCGCGATCAGCGTCATGACGATCATGGCTGCCGGTACGGGTGTCATCATCGCCGCGGTCGGGGGAGCGCTGTTCCTCCTGTCGGACTCGCTTCTCGCATGGAATCGATTTGTCGGACCGGCCCCGGGCGGCCGGGTTCTCGTCCACGCGCTCCACCACGGTGCCCAGGTCTGCCTGGTGCTGTGGCTCGCCGTGTGAGCGAGCGCGGTTCGGTTCTCCACCGGGTGCCGATACCCTTACCGGGTCCCGAAAGACGGGCACCGCTGCGGGCTACGCACTGCGAGCGCTGCGGCTGGGAACCACTCCCAAGGAATACGAATCTACATGGCTGTCAATCTGCGCCCGAAGGCCGAAACCATCGCCGAGATGGCAAAGGTCTTCGATCTCAAAGAAAACGACACTGGGTCCCCTGAGATCCAGATCGCGCTGCTCTCCGAGCGCATCAACCATCTCACCGATCACCTGAAGGTCCACAAGAAGGATCATCACAGTCGGCGAGGCCTGTTGATGCTGGTCGGTCAGCGCCGTCGACTCCTCGACTATGTCAAGGACAACGACGTCGAGCGATACCGTGCAGTGATCGCACACCTCGGTCTGCGACGCTGAAATACTCTTGGGGCGGTCCTTCGGGGCCGCCCTTTCGGTTTCCTCCCAGGATTCGCCTGCGAGGAAACCCGACGAATCCCAGTGCTGGAACGTCCAGCAAGTACGGGAATTCGACATGTTGGTGTTAGTCGAAGCTTTCTGAAGTCATCGAGTTGTTGCGGGTCTCGCTCGCCGCGGCGAGCGACAGCAGAGATCTTCGACTGGGTACTGGCAGTCGGGTTCCCAGGAGTTAGAAAATGACTGAAACCAATTCCGTCACCGGCGCGTTCACGCGTGGTGAGGGCAAAGACGCCACCTTCGAGATCGGCAAGTTCGCCCCTCTCGCCGGTGGATCCGTAACGGCGAGCATCGGCGACACCGTCGTCCTCGTCACCGCAACCGGCGCGAAGTCGGCCCGACCCGGCGCCGACTTCTTCCCGTTGACCGTCGACATCGAAGAGCGCATGTACGCCGCGGGCAAGATCCCCGGTTCGTTCTTCCGACGTGAGGCCCGTGCGGGCGAGCAGGCCATCTTGACCTGCCGTCTCATCGACCGTCCGCTTCGTCCGGCGTTCCCCGACGGCTATCGCAACGAGGTCCACGTCGTGGGCACCGTGCTCGGCGCCGACCAGGAAAACCCCTACGACGTGCTGGCGCTCAACGCCGCATCGCTGGCCCTGAGCCTGTCACCGATCCCGTTCGACGGTCCCATCGGTGCCGTTCGCATGAGCTGGTCGCCCGACGGCGAGTGGATCCCCTTCCCGACCTATGCCGAGTCCGATGAGTCGGCCTTCGAGATGGTCGTTGCCGGCCGTATCGCCGACGGTGATGTCGCGGTGATGATGGTCGAGGCCGGCGGCACCGGAAACTCGTGGAACCTCTACGAGAACGGCACCCCCAAGGTCGACGAGGACGTCCTCGCCGGTGGCCTCGAGGCGTGCAAGACCTGGATCCGCGAGATGATCGAGCTGCAGCAGCAGGCGATCGATGCCGCAGGACCCATCCAGAAGATGGATCCGCCCACCGTCACCGACTACAGCGATGAGATCTTCGCGGCCGTGCAGTCGGCCGCCACTGATCGCATCGCCGAGACCCAGAAGATCGCTGACAAGACCGCCCGCCAGGACGCCGAGGGTGAGCTCAGCGCCGCTGTCGTCGCCGAACTCGAAGATCAGTTCGCTGACGACGAGGATGCGGTCAAGCAGATCAAGAACGCCGTCCGGTCGATCACCAAGGCCGTGGTGCGCAAGCGCATCGTGGAAGAGGGCATCCGCATCGATGGTCGCAAGACCAACGAGCTGCGGCACGTGTCCAGCGAAGTCGGCGTCATCCCGACCGCTCACGGCTCCGGCCTCTTCCAGCGTGGCGAGACCCAGGTCCTGAACTTCACGACGCTCGGCCTCGGTCGCAGCGACATGATGATCGACGATCTCTCGCCGATCGAGAAGAAGCGCTACTTCCACCACTACAACTTCCCGCCGTTCTCCACCGGCGAGACCGGCTTCATGCGTGGTCCGAAGCGCCGTGAGATCGGCCACGGCGCCCTCGCTGAGCGCGCCGTCTTCCCGGTCGTTCCGTCGTTCGAGGAGTGGCCCTACACCGTCCGCACCGTCTCTGAGGTCATGGCCTCCAACGGCTCGTCCTCGATGGGCTCGGTCTGTGGCTCGACATTGTCGTTGATGGACGCCGGTGTGCCGATCAAGGCCCCCGTCGCCGGTATCGCCATGGGCCTCGTCCATGCCGAGGGCGAGTACGTCACCCTCACCGACATCCTCGGCGCCGAAGATGCCTTCGGCGACATGGACTTCAAGGTCGCCGGCACCACCGACTTCGTCACGGCTCTCCAGCTTGACACGAAGATCTCCGGTATCCCGGCCAACGTTCTCGCCGGAGCCCTCGCTCAGGCGAAGGAAGCCCGCCTCGACATCCTCGACGTGATGCTCGGCGCCATCGCCGAGCCCCGCGAAGAGGTCCGCGACACCGCGCCGAAGATCGTCAGCTTCGAGATCCCGATCGACAAGATCGGCGAAGTCATCGGCCCGAAGGGCAAGGTCATCAACTCGATCCAGGCCGAGACCGGCGCCGTCATCTCCGTTGATGACGACGGCATGGTCGGTGTCGTCTCGATCGCTTCGCCCGACAAGGGTGTCGTGTCCGAGGCCGAGCGTCAGATCAACCTGATCCTCGATCCGCCCACCGCCGACGTCGGCGAGACCTACCAGGGTCGTGTCGTGAACATCACCAAGTTCGGTGCGTTCGTGAACATCCTCCCCGGTCGTGATGGCCTGCTGCACATCTCGAAGATCGGTGGCAGCAAGCGCATCGATCGTGTCGAGGACGTGCTCGAGCTCGGCCAGGAGGTCGAGGTCGTCGTCGAAGACGTCGATCCCAACGGCAAGATCTCGCTGAAGCCCGCCGGCGATGGCCCCGAGGCCACCGGTGAAGGCAGCGGTTCCGGCAGCCGCGGATCCGGCAGCAACGACTCTGGTGGCTCGGCTCCGGCTGAGGACGCCGGTGATCGTGAGTCGGTCTCGTTCGAGGCTGCCTTCGACAGCGAGCTCGAAGGCGAGTTCGGTGATCTCGGTCCCGATGCCCCCCGCCGTAGCGGCGGTGGTGGCGGTGGACGCGGTGGTCGTGGCGGTGGCCGCGGGCGTCGGTAAAGGAGTTGGTGTGCCGCCCGGCCCGTTTCGGGTCGGGCGGCTCAACCGCTCGTCGATTCCGGTCGACACCAGAGTGCTCACATGACCACACCCGACGCTGACATCCGCGTGTCTCGCCTCGACGGCGGGCTGCGTGTCGTAACCGAGGCGGACCCCCAGTCACGCTCTGCCGCCGTCGGTGTGTGGGTCGGTGTGGGGAACCGCGACGAGCCGGCCGAACTGGCCGGCGCGTCTCACTTTCTCGAACACCTCCTGTTCAAGGGGAGTTCGACGCGGACGGCACGCGACATCGCCGAAGGGATCGATGCGGTGGGCGGTGATCTCAACGCCTTCACGTCGAAGGAGTACACGGCCTTCCATGCTCGTGTCCCCGGCTGGGATCTCGACTTCGGGCTCGACACGCTGCTCGACGTGATCGTCGATCCGGGTTTCACCGAGGTCGAGGTCGACGCTGAGCGTCAGGTCATCCTCGAAGAGCTTCATTGGAGCAACGACACTCCCGACGATGTGGTGCACACGGCGCTCGCCGAGCAGCTGTTCCCCGATCATCCGCTCGGCTGGGAAGTCCTCGGAAGCGAAGAGTCCGTGTCGGCCATGACCGCCCGTTCCGTCCGAGACTTCCACGATGAGTGGTACTGCCGATCGAATCTGGTCGTCTCGGTCGTGGGCAACATCGATCATGACGATGTCGTCAGCAGAGTCGATGGCATGTTGAGCTCGCTCGCGGCTGGAAAGCGCACGGAGCGGACGGCACCCGACGAGGCTCGATCCGCCGACCTTTTCACGGCTCGCCCGATCGAGCAGTCCCATGTGGCACAGGGCTGGCGGGCCCCGAGTCAGCAGAGCGATGATCGGTATGTCCTGGCTGTCGCCAGCCAGCTTCTCGGGGGTGGTTGGTCGAGCCGCCTCTTCCAGGAGATCCGCGAGAAGCGGGGTCTGAGCTACAGCGTGTTCTCATCGGTCGGCAGCTATGTCGACAGTGGTGCGCTCACCGTCTATGCCGCCACATCGCCCGACCGCCTCGACGTTCTGCGGGGCGTGGTGGATGAGCAACTCGCCGACCTGGTCGAGAACGGTCCGGGCGAACGTGAGCTCGAGGTCGCCCGTGGTGGGTTCGAAGGTGCAACCGTGCTCGGACTCGAGGACTCCGGCTCCCGGATGGCCCGCCTCGCCACGAACGTTCTCATCCGCGATCGCGTCATCCCCGTCGACGAATACCTCGACGCGGTGCGGGCCGTCAGCGCGGAGGATGTGCAGCGCGTGCTCGGCGAGGTGCTCGCCGGTGCCCGTGTCAGCTCTGTCGTCGGCCCCGCAGCGTCGTAGATCGTTCGATTTCGGCGGGCGACGAACGCCTGACCGCCTAGCCTGACGCCATGATTCGAGTTGGGGTCGTTGGTGCAGCAGGGCGAATGGGCGATGAGGTGTGCCGCACGATCGAGGCCGATCCCGGCACCGAGCTCGTGGCGAAGGTCGATCTCGGCGATTCGCTCGATCTGCTGACCGCGGCGGGTGCGGAGGTCGTGGTGGATTTCACCGTGCTCGACGTCGCCCGCCAGACATTGCGGTTCGCCGCGGCCAACGGCATCCACGCCGTCGTGGGCACGACCGGGTTCTCCGAAGATGATCTCGCAGAATTCCGCGGCGCATTCAGGTCCTCCAATGCGTTGATCGCGCCCAACTTCGCGATCGGTGCGGTGCTGATGATCCGATTCGCCGAGCTCGCAGCGCCCCACTTCGACACGGCCGAGATCATCGAGATCCACCACGACAAGAAGGTTGACGCGCCGTCGGGCACCGCCACGCACACGGCTGAGCGGATGGCGGCGGCGTCGGCGGATTGGGCGGCCGACCCGACCACACACGAGGTCTACGAAGGGGCCCGCGGGGGAGTGGGCCCCGGCGACATCCATGTCCACGCGGTGCGGATGCGCGGCGCAGTGGCCAATCAGGAAGTCATCCTGGGCACCACCGGGCAAACGCTCACGATCCGTCACGACACGGCCGACCGCACATCGTTCATGCCGGGTGTCCTGGTCGGCGTGAAGAACGTGGCGAACCACGCAGGTGTCACCATCGGGCTCGACACGTACCTCGGTCTCTGACCCCGGATTCATGCGGAGCCTCTTCACGCCTCGCTGGTTGTTGTCGCATCTGTTCGTGGTGACCATGGTCGTGGTCATGCTGGGCCTGGCACTCTGGCAACTCGACCGCCGTGGGGTGCGCGAGTCCGAGAACGACGAGATCCGCGCCGCGGCGGAGCTTCCGCCGGTGGAGATCGAGGAGATCCTCAGCGGTACCGGGCCGATTGTCGAACATCGTCGTGTCATCGTGCGAGGGAGCTATCTCAGCGACTCTTCGTTCGTCGTCGCCAACCGCTCGTACCAGACCCAGGCCGGCAGTTGGATGGCTACGCCGGTCGAGCTCGCGGACGGCACGCTGGTGGCTGTCGCTCGCGGCTGGGTGCCGCGACTCTGGGTGGCGGGTACCGATCCGCGTGTCGTCTCCACCCCTGACGACGTCGAGTTGGTGGGGCGGGTGTTCGAGTCGGTCCCCGGCGGACGGGTCGGCAGCGGTACGGATCAGTTCGCGGAAGTCAGCCGTATGGATCTCGCCACCGTGGAGGAGGCGCTCGGTCTCGGTATGGCCGACATCTGGATCCAGCTCGAGGTGCAGGTTCCGGAGGTCGAAGACCTCCCGATTCCGGTGCCGCCTCCGCCGCTCGGGGAAGGACCACATCTTTCCTACGCGTTCCAGTGGTTCTTCTTCTCGACTGGTGCGGCAGTGGTGTACGCGCTGATTCTGCTGCGCAAGCGCCGCGAGTTGGTCAAGATGGACGGCGATGGATGACCTCCACCTCCTGACGCTGCTCGCAGTTCGCCTGCGAAGCCGCGGCAACGTCGAGGCGGTTCGGCTGACCGTCGGTGACCTGGTGGGCGATGCGGCGATCACTATCGACGTGGCGTTCGAGTCCGCGCGGGGACTCGAACAGGTGCGGATCCGTGGCGAGGAAGAGCGGATCTCGCTGACGGAGGCCGGCATCGCCGAGCTGGCGGCCTACCTGGCGGCCGACACCGATGTCGCCGGGCGAGCCGATCTGACGACCGCGTACGAGGCCTTCCTTCCGACGAACCGGGACTTCCTCGCCGCTTGCGTCGGCTGGCAGGACGGCGGTGCCGACCTCGCCGACCTCGCCGAGGTCGTGGCACGACTCGGCCCGGTCCTCGATCGGCTGTCCGAGTTGCGGAGCCGGTTCTCGAGCTACCCGACGCGATTCGATGCCGCGCTGGGTGAAGCGGAAACCGATCCCCGCTGGGTCGACTCACCGCGATTCGATTCGATCCACACCATCTGGTTCGAGCTGCACGAGCACCTGCTGGCGACATTGGGCCGGGACCGTGCTGGCGAGCGCTGAAGCGGAGCGCTTGTCGAGATCCGATATCCAGGATATTGTTTCCATGATGTTGGAACCTCCTGAACTCGGCCCTCGCGTCCGTGGCCTGCGTCGACAACGGGGCTGGACCCTCGATGATCTCGCGGGGTCATCGGGGATCTCTCGTTCGATGCTGTCGCAGGTCGAGCGCGGCGAAGCCAACCCGACCTTTGCAACCTTGTGGCACCTCACCCAGGCGTTGGGGTTGGGCATCGACGACCTCGTGGCTGCGGCGTGCGAGTCTCGTCCTGAGACGGTGGAGGTCCTCGCCCGGGCGAAAACCCCCCGGCTGGGCGACGCTGGTTCCGGGGCGGTGCTCTGGCTCCTGGCGCCGCCCGAGATGGTCGGGAACGTCGAGTGGTACGAACTCGACCTCGAACCTGACGGGCGACTCGCGTCCGCTCCGCACGCCGCGGGCACCCGAGAGCACGTGACCGTGCTCGAAGGCTCGATCGTCGTCCGATCGGCAGAAGCCGAGGAGGTGGTGGCCGAGGGTGCCACGGCTCGGTATGCCGCTGACGTCGAGCACGAAATCGCCAACCCATCGAACGAGCGAGCCCGGGTGCTGCTCGTGGTCCTCGGATCGGAGACCTCATGAGCCGCGAACGCTTCTACGAACAACTCGAGAGCACGCTCGACCAGATCCGTGAGGATGGGCTCTGGAAGCCCGAGCGTCTGATCAGTTCGCCCCAGGGCGGTGTCGTCGAAGTGGTGGGCAGTGCGCCGGTGCTCAATCTGTGTGCCAACAACTATCTGGGCCTGGCTGACCACCCGGCTCTCGTCGCCGGCGCGGAGCAGGCGATGGTCGACTACGGGTACGGCATGGCGTCGGTGCGATTCATCTGCGGAACCCTCGACGCGCATCGTGTTCTCGAAGCGGAGATCGCCGAGTTCCTGCGCACCGACGACAGCATCACCTTCGCCGCGTGTTTCGACGCCAACGGTGCCGTATTCGAGCCCCTGTTCGGCGTCGATGATGCGATCGTGTCCGACAGTCTCAATCACGCGTCGATCATCGATGGCGTTCGGCTCTGCAAGGCGCGGCGTTACCGGTACGCCACCCGTGACCTCGTGGACCTCGACGCACAGCTCATGGCCGCCCGGGCCGATGGCGCCCAGCAGATTCTGGTGGTGACCGATGGAGTGTTCTCGATGGACGGATACGTGGCTGACCTCGGCGCGATCTGCGAGGTCGCCGACCGCCATGATGCGCTGGTGATGGTGGACGACTGCCACGCCACCGGCTTCGTCGGCCCTGGTGGCCGAGGCACGCCGGCGCTCCATGGGGTCGAAGACCGTGTCGACATCGTCACGTCGACGTTGGGCAAGGCGCTCGGTGGCGGCATGGGCGGTTTCGTCGCCGGTCGCCAGCCGCTCGTCGATCTCCTGCGACAACGGGCCCGTCCCTACCTCTTCTCGAACGCCCTCGCCCCCGCGCTGATCGGTGGCGGCCGAGCCGGATTGCGCCTGGTTGCCGAAGGAGAGGAGCGCCGGGCCCGATTGTTCCGCAACGCCGACCGTTTCCGAGCGGCGATGACGGACGCAGGCTTCGCGCTCAGCGGCGCCGGACATCCGATCATCCCGGTGATGCTCGGCGACGCGGCGTTGGCGGGCAGGTTCGCCGCCCGACTCCTCGATGCCGGCGTCTACGCCACGGCATTCTCGTTCCCGGTGGTCCCACACGGGACCGCACGTATCCGGACTCAGATGAACGCCGCCCACAGCGAGGAGGACGTCGATCGAGCGGTCGAGGCGTTCATCACCGTTGGGCGTGAGCTCGGAGTCGTGTCATGAGGGCGCTGGTCAAACCCGCGGCCGGCCCGGGTCTCGAACTCCGTGACGTTCCCGTTCCCGAACCGGGGCCGGGCGAGGTTCGGGTGCGCATCACCCACGCGGCCATATGTGGCACCGACCTGCACATCCGGCATTGGGATGAGTGGGCGGCCGCGAACGTCAAGCCGGGAGTGACGGTCGGCCATGAGTTCGTCGGTGTGATCGACGCCGTCAGCCCCGATGTCGAGGGGATCGGGATCGGCACCAGGGTGGCCGGTGAAGGGCACGTGGTGTGCGGCCATTGCCGCAACTGTCGAGCCGGCGACGGCCACCTGTGCCGAGAAGTCGTGAGCGTCGGCATCCAGCGAGATGGCGGATTTGCGGACTACGTCGTCATCCCCGCCACGAACGCGTACGAGGTGCCTGAACACGTCTCTGATGAGGTCGCTGCCATTCTCGACCCCCTGGGCAACGCCGTCCACACCGCGTTGTCGTTCGACCTCGTCGGTGAGGACGTGCTGATCACCGGCGCCGGACCGATCGGTCAGATGGCGGCCGCGATCGCGCGCCACGCCGGCGCTCGGCATGTTGTCGTCACCGACATCTCGCCGGCGCGTCTGGAGCGAGCGCTCGAGATGGGTGCAACGGCAGCCGTGGCGGCGGGCGAGGCCACTCTTCGCACCACCATGGCCGACCTCGGCATGCAGGAGGGATTCGACGTGGCCCTCGAGATGTCCGGGGCGGCGCCTGCACTGGCCGACCTTCTCTCGGTGGCGAACAACGGGGCGAAGATCGGTTTGCTGGGCCTGTTCCCGGAGCCCCCGGTCGTCGATGTGAACGAGGCCATTCTGAAGGGTCTCACCATCAAGGGGATCTACGGGCGGGAGATGTTCGACACCTGGTACAAGGCCGTCGCCATGCTCGGTTCCGGCCTCGACGTGACGCCAGTCATCAGTCATCGATTCGATCTCGAGGATCACGAGGCCGCGTTCGCCGCGCTCGAGTCGGGCCTGGCGAGCAAGGTCATCCTGCAGGTCACGTGACCTCGGCCACGAAACGTGACCGCATCCGGGTCGAACCGTGGCACCATTGAGGAATGACTACTGCTCCCACCGCCACGTTCGGCCGGGTGCTCACGGCAATGGTGACACCGTTCACCGCTGATGGGGCCCTCGATCTCGACGGAGCACGAAAGCTGGCCAAGCACCTCACCACCGATGGCGGCAACGACGGCCTTGTCATCGCGGGCACGACCGGTGAGTCACCCACCCTCACGCACGATGAGCAGATCTCGCTGGTCGAAGCCGTGGTCGATGCCGTTGACGTGCCGGTGATCGCCGGCGCGGGCAGCAACGACACCAAGGCCGCGGTCGAATTGACCGAGCTGACCACTGGGGCCGGTGCTGCCGGCATTCTTCATGTCGCCGGCTACTACAACCGTCCGTCACAGGCCGGCTTGTACGAGCACTTCCAGGCGTGTGCCGAGGCCACCGACAAGCCGGTGCTGCTCTATGACATCCCCGGACGCACGGGCCGCAAGATCAACACCGACACGATGATCGACCTGTTCGCCAACGTCGACAACATCATCGGCGTGAAGGATGCTGCGGGCAGCCCTGGTGAGACCGCCAAGCTGCTGCGTGACGCGCCGGAAGGCACCGAGGTGTACAGCGGCGATGACGGTCTGACGCTCCCGCTGTTGTCGATCGGCGCGGTCGGCACGATCGGCGTGGCCACCCACTGGATCGGCAACGAGACCCGCGACATGATGAACGCGTTCTTCTCGGGCGATGTCGTTCGAGCCATTGCGCTCAACCGGCTGATGATGCCGTCCTACGACTTCGAGACCGGTGATGAAGCTCCCAACCCGATTCCGACGAAGGCCATGATGCGCGTGCTCGGTCTCCCCGGAGGCCCGACGCGAATGCCGATGGGTCCCGAGCCGGAATGGGTCGCGTCCGACGCGAAGACGGTGCTCGCCGGGCTTGGTCGGGCCTGAGGTGCCCGCTCCGGTAGCGATCACCTATCTCGGCGGCCTCGGTGAAATCGGCCGCAACTGCATGGCCATCGAGACCGAGGGACGAATCGTCGTCCTCGACTGTGGTCAGATGTTCGGTGGCGACGACCTGCCTGGTGTCGACGCCGTGCTACCCGACCTCAGCTACCTCATCGAGAACGGCGATCGCATCGACGCGTGCATCGCCACCCACGCCCACGAGGATCACATCGGTGCGCTGACGCATCTGCTCGAACACGTCTCCTTCCCGATCTACGGCTCGCCGTTCACCCTCGGGATGATCGACCACAAGCTGCGTGAAGCCGGGCTCAAGGACAAGACCGACCTCCGGGTCGTCAACGATGGCGACCGTTTGGACGTCGGTCCCTTCGACTGCGAATTCCTGCCGGTCACACACTCGATTCCCTCGGGCAGCATCACCGCGCTGCACACGAAGCAGGGCGTGATCCTGCACTCGAGCGACTTCAAGCTCGACCTCACCCCGGTCGACGGCCGCCGCACCGACCTTTCACGCATCGGCGCGCTCGCCAACAACCCCGGCATCCGGTTGCTGATGGCCGACTCGACCAACGCCGACAGTCCCGGCATGTCGAAGTCGGAGACCGAGGTCGGCGCCAATCTCGCCAACCTCATTCGCGGCCAAGAGGGACGGCGGGTGATCGTGGCGTCGTTCGCCAGTCACCTCCACCGGATCCAACAGCTTGCCGATGCCGCTGTGGCCACCGGTCGCACACTGGTGACACTCGGCCTGTCGATGAAGCGAAACGTGAAGCTCGCTCGCGACCTCGGCATCCTTCGGGTGCACGACCATTCGATCCGCGACATCGACGATCTCGATGAGCTCGACCAGAGCAAGGTCCTGGTGGTGTGCACCGGCTCGCAGGGCGAGCCCCGCGCTGCGCTCACCCAGATGGCGATCGGGGCGAGTCGGTGGCTCAAGCTCGACGACAACGACACGGTGGTCTTCAGCTCCCATCCCATTCCCGGCAATGAGGCGGCGGTCGCAGCGGTACGCAACGGACTCGCCCGCCACGGCGTCCGGGTCTTCCACAGTGGAATGGTCGACGTGCACACGAGTGGCCACGGCAAGCAGCAGGAGCTCCAGGTTCTTCACTCGGTCGCACTTCCGGAGTGGTTCGTGCCGGTCCACGGCGAGTACGCCCATCTCGTTGCGCACGCCGAACTGGCCCGGAAGATGGGTATGGCCGACGACCGTGTCGTGTTCTGTGAGGACGGCGATCAGATCGTGCTCAGCGACGATGGCATCGAACACATGGGCTCGATCGGCGGCGACCATCTGTATGTCGACGGCACGGTCGGTGATCTCGGCAACCATGTGCTCGGGGAGCGACGGATCCTCGGTGACGACGGGTTCGTCACCGTCGTGGTCCACGTCGATCTCGAACGCGGTGAGATCATCGCCGGCCCCGATGTCGTTTCCCGCGGTTGGGTCGAGATCCCGGCCCTGCAGGGTCACGAAGCAGCGGTGGCCGACGCCGTCGAGCAGGATCTGATGAAGGCGCTCGACGACCGCGACGTCACCCTCGACAAGCTCGGTCAGGTGGCCCGCCGTGCGGCCGGCCGCACCGTCAACGATCGCACCCGCCGCCGCCCCATGGTCGTCCCGGTGGTCCGCGAGGGCTGAGTTCGAAACCGAGGGCTGTCAGACGTCGATCTGCGCGCGAGCCGCGGCGTCGCCCGGACCGCTGCGAGCATCGAGTTGCTCGGCGATGTGCGTACGGTGCACATCATCGACGTTTCCGCCGTACTTGAACTTGGCCCGCACGTCAGTGATCACGATCGAGAGTCCTCGGATCGTCGGCAACTTGGCACCGTGTTCGATCGGGTCGATGTAGTCACCATCAGGCTCGAGAGCGGCGAGTTGCTCGCGCAGTACCCCTGCGGTGGCCGCAGGCTCGTCCATCACGGTGGCCGTGCCCGTCAGTTGAACGGCGGCGTAGTACGTCGTCGGCACACCGACACGTGGATCTTCGTCGCCGACGGCTTTCCAGGCGCCCGGGATGTAGGCCCAGTTGCCCGCAACACTGAGCAGAACCTGATCGTTCTCGGCGAGGCAGTCGAAGATCGGGTTCGACTTTGCGAGATGCAGGACGATCGTGTTCTCACGCAGCACGAACTGGGTCGGCACCACGACGGGCACGGGCCGATCGACACCGGCGGCGACGAGGTGACCGAAGCCTTGGGATTCGACGAATGGTCGCCATCGGTCCTCGTCATCGGAACTGTCGTCGTGTGAGCGGATCAGCATGGGTTGGTGCTAGTCAACGAACAGGGCCTCGCAGCCGGTGCCGCGCAGGATCGTGCCGACTGATGCCCGATCGTCGGGCTCCATGCCGTGGTAGATGTCGCGCAACCAGTCGAGGCACTTGCGCTGATACCCGAATGGGCCTTGTTCGCACGTGACACCATCGACCTCATAGCGAACGACGTCACTGTCCGTCTCGAAAGCACGATGGTTGGCGAGCATGAACGGGACGTAGGTGCGCCCGATCTCACGGAGCAGCGCCGTGAGGGTGGGGCCGACGTCGTCTCGGATGAACCAGGGCTCGGACTCATCGGGCTCGAACCAGGAGAGATCGTCGGCGCGATCGACCCATGTCCAGGTGCGCGGGCTGACCTCGACTGCGACGTCGATGCCCTCCGTGTCGATCCATGCGAGCTGTGAGAGTTGCCCGAACAAACCGAAGTCGCATCGGGACGGACGGCCGCCCAGAACGAATTCTGCGGTACGCAGATGCGCGTCGAGAATCTCGAGGAGACGTCGATAGCTCGCCTCGATGACCGGCACCGCGGACGGCGTCGAACCCACGAACCCGAGGCGGCCGACCTGGCGATCGGTGATCCACACCCGCATCTGATTCCACTCGTCATCGCCCATCGCGATGTTCGACTGGAGCGGAAGGAACTTGCCGGCCTTGTCGCGGGCCTCGGGCGGGTGCCAGCGGTAGTGATACATGGCCTTGGTGACCCACTCATCGGCGTAGTCCTCGATCAGGTGATCGAGAAAAGCCACCACCGGGTCGGCCGGAATGATGCTGCGACCATAGAAACGCTCCTCCAGCACCATGATCTGGGGGCTGGAGTCGGTCATTGCCTCCACATAGGTCCCTGCCTCGTCGGGAAAGGCGATCACCGGGATGATCGGCACCTTCACCTCAGGCACGTTGGCGGCAAGGTGCCAGCGGGAACCCTTGGCCAGCCAGCGGAAAGGGATCCGGCGGTAGCGCAGGACTGCCCGCATCTTGCGGGAGTACGGGGACCCGGTGTTGCCGACGAGTGCGAGAGGGTGTGTCACACAGCCGACCGTAGCTCTCCGATGGTTTCCAGCCCCAAAGCGGCTTATCCACAGGGTGCCCGGGGGCGGCAGGGGCGCGCTGGTAGCGTCGCGCGTACTGTGGCTACGAAACCGCGCTCCAAGAAGGCTCCTGCCAAGAAGGCGGCACCCAACAAGGCCGCTGCCAAACGGCCGGCGGCCAAGAAAGCGGCCGCGCCGCGGGCCGGCACGGCCGTCAACTCCGTCCTCGCCAACCATCGGGCCGATGTCTGGGGCGTCGGGCTGATCCTTCTCGGGCTGCTCTCGGCGGTCTCGGTCTGGCTCGGTGCGGCCGGCGTCGTCGGCGAAGTGCTCGACGACGCACTGGCACTCGGGATCGGTCTTGCCCGCGCCATCATCCCGGTTGGACTGATCGGCATCGGTGTCCTGCTCGTCCACGGCGGCGCTAGGTCAGGGGGCAGCGCCGAGGACGACGATGTCGAGCGCATGGCCCGCGCCGCGGTCGGCGGCGTCCTCCTCCTCGTTGCCACGACCGGACTCTTGCATGTGAGCAGGGGTCGCCCCGGAATCGACGACCCGATCGAGAAGATCGGCGCCGCGGGCGGGGCGCTCGGCATGGCGGTCGGTGGGCCGCTACATGCACTCACCGCCACCGCCGGCAGTGTGCTGATTCTCGGTGCCGTCGGGCTCGTCGGGGCCATCGTGTTGACGGGTTCGTCGGCTCACGCCGTCGGCAGCGTTGCGTACCGGATCATTCGCCCGATCCCGGACTTCCTCGGCCGTGGCGTCCGCGCCCTCTTCGCCGACCCGACCACCGACGACACGATCGATCTCCGCGAGCCGAAGCCGTTCGATCAGGATGTGGCGGAAGTCGAACCGCCGGTCGAAGAGGAGCCTGAACCGGAATCGAAGCCGAAGGCGAAACGTCGGAAGGCCGAACCAGCCGAGCCGGTGAACGACGCCGAACAACAGTCGCTCACGCTCCCGGCCAACAGCGGCAAGTGGAAGCTGCCGCCCATGACCCTGCTCTCGAAGTCGGAGGCGAAGTCGGTCGACAAGCACGAGGTCGCCGAGCGGGGCCGGCTGCTCCAGTTCACGCTCAACCAGTTCGGCGTGCCCACCACGCTGCTGGATCCCATCGTGGGTCCGACCGTGACGCGCTACGTCCTGGAGTTGGGCGAGGGCGTCAAGGTCTCCAAGCTCGAGAGTCTGCGAAAAGACATCGCTTACGCGATGGCATCGCCCGACGTCCGCATCCTCGCCCCGATCCCGGGTCGGCGGGCCATCGGTGTCGAAGTTCCCAACTCCGATCGCCAGATCATCGCGCTCGGCGACATTCTGGCGTCCAAGGAAGCCCGTCACGCGAAACACCCCCTCGAGGTGGCGATCGGCCGCGACATCAACGG
The DNA here is from genome assembly GCA_016845585.1 of Acidimicrobiaceae bacterium. GTDB lineage: Bacteria > Actinomycetota > Acidimicrobiia > Acidimicrobiales > Aldehydirespiratoraceae > JAACCU01. The sequence goes on from JAERSO010000024.1 coordinate 18,169, forward strand.
CCGCAACGTCATGGTCAACCTGGCCACGATGCCTCACGTGCTGATCGCCGGCGCCACCGGTGCAGGCAAGTCGTCGTGTCTCAACTCGCTGCTCACGTCGATTCTCATGCGCTCGACGCCTGACCAGGTCCGCATGATCCTGATCGACCCGAAACGGGTGGAGATGGGCCAGTACGACAAGGCCCCCCACCTCCTCACCGCACCCGTCACCGACCCTCGCCAGGCGGCCAACGCGCTGGCCTGGGCCGTGCGCGAGATGGAACGCCGATACGACCTGCTCCACAAGGTCGGCTTCCGTGACATCACGGGCTACAACAACGCCGTCGACGCCGGCACGATCGAACCCGGCCTCGGCGAGGTCGACGAGAATGGCGAGCCGCTCCAGTACCAGCGTCTCCCGTTCATGCTCGTCGTCGTGGATGAGCTCGCCGACCTCATGATGGTGGCAGCCCGCGACGTCGAGGAATCGATCGCCCGCATCGCCCAGATGGCGCGAGCGGTCGGCATTCATCTCGTCATCGCCACTCAGCGGCCGTCGGTCAACGTCATCACCGGCGTCATCAAGGCCAACGTTCCTGCTCGCTTGGCATTCGCCGTCTCCAGCCTCACCGACTCTCGCGTGATCCTCGATCAGCCTGGCGCCGAGCGCCTCGTCGGCAAGGGCGACCTGTTGATGCTCGGCCCATCGTCGTCCACACCGCATCGTGTGCAGGGCTGCTGGGTCGAGGAAGCCGAGGTCCGCTCGATCGTCAAGCACTGGATCGACCAGGCGCCCGCCTTCACCGAGGACGACAGCGTCAAGGCCGACACCCCCGGTGAAGGCATGGCCGAGCCGAGCAGAACACCCGTGCCCGCACCCGGCGGCGTCACGAGCACCCCGCCGAGCCTCGGCATCACCGATGCGCCACCGGCGGTGGATGACGGCGGCGATGAACTGCTCGGTCAAGCGATGGAGCTCGTGGTCCAGACACAGCTGGGATCGACGTCGATGCTGCAGCGCAAGCTGCGGGTCGGTTTCGCCCGTGCTGGGCGGATCATGGACCTGCTCGAGGAGTCCGGCGTGGTCGGGCCGTCAACCGGGTCGAAGGCACGCGACGTGCTGATCTCGCCGGAGGAACTCGACGCTCGCCGCAACGGCTGAGCTCGCTACGCCGGTACCTTCCAACACGATGTTCCTCGGTCTTGCCTTCGCGCTCGGTGGTCTCGGTGTGCTCACGGTGGCCGCCGACCACTTCGTCAAGGGCGCGGCGCGTCTGGCCATGCACTACCGGGTCTCGCCCGTGGTGGTGGGCGCCGTTCTGATCGGCTTCGGCACGAGCGCGCCGGAGATGGTGGTGTCGGGCATCGCCGCGGGGCAGGGCCGTCTCGACATCGGCGTCGGCAACATCATCGGCTCGAACGTGGCGAACATCTCGCTCGTGCTGGCCGCGGCCACCACCGTGGCGGTCATTCCCGTGAACAGCCGCACGGTTCGTCGCGAGATCCCGATCTCGGTCGCGTCCGTTGCGGTGTTCGCCCTGTTGATCCAGGGCACCGTCGAGCGATGGGAGGGCGGCCTGCTTGCGGTGATGATCGCGCTGTTCCTCTACTCGACCCTGCGATCGTCGGGTGCCGACGCCGAGCTCGACGATGAGATCGCCGGGATCGCCGGTGCTTCCGAGGTCAGGACGGCCGTGGAGTCGCTGCGAGCCCTCGCCGCACTCGTCGCGGTGGTGGCGTCGTCGTGGTTCATCGTCGAAGGTGCAGAGCGCGTCGCCGACGCGCTCGACCTGTCGGGCGGCTTCGTCGGCTTCACGCTCGTCGCCCTCGGCACGTCGGCCCCGGAGCTCGTCACGAGCGTTCAGGCCGCCCGGCAGGGTGAGACCGACCTGCTCGTCGGCAATCTGCTCGGCAGCAATGTCTTCAACAGCCTCGCCGTCGGCGGGATCATCGGCCTCGTCGGACCGGGGGCGATTCCCGACACGACGCTGGGTGAAACCGGTTCGCTGTTGATGGTGATCATCTGTCTCGTCAGCGCGGCGTTCATGGTGCACCGCGCGAGTGTGGGACGAACGAAGGGGTTCATCCTCTTCTTCATGTGGGTGGTCTCGGTCGTCATCTTGTCGGGCGGGGAGAGCGCCGTGGTCTGACGGCTCAGCCGTTGAGCAGTCGGGCGAGATCGTCGAACTCCGGAAGCTGGCCTTCCGGGCCGATCAGCGTGATCTGGTCGTCGGCCTCGAGCACGGTGCCGGCGTCGGCGCGGATCACGACGCCGTCCCGGCGAATCGCCTCCACGTCGAAACCATCGTCGATCATGAGCTCGCCAACCTGGTGGCCGATGAGTGCGCCCGTCGACAGCTCGGGCAGAAGTGCGTATTGGCCGATCGAGAGATCGGCGAGCAGCGCCTCCTTCACCTCGGACTCGTAGGCCGCCTCGGCCACCGCGGGCGCGGCACTGTCCTCACCGTGCAGGAAGGCCGCCAGTTCGCCGGCCAGGCGTAGCGATCGTCCCGGCTGATCGGTGCATCCGGCCAGGAAGAACAGCAGGTGGACTCGCTCGCCCCGTCCGCCCCACGTCCGGGGGATCCGAACCGGCGTCTCGGCTCGAACGATCACGAGATGATCGTCAGTGGTGTCGAAGAACGCGATCGGCGTGGCCGTCGGGTGGACTTCTGACGGCTGGATCCAGAGCGACTCGGTCTCCAGGAACTTCTCGGTGACGGTGTCGACGTCGACGCCCATGCGCCGGCTCAGGATCTCCGAGGCGCGAAACGCAGCTTCCTGGATGTCCTCCCCGGCCGGCACGCTCAGCACCGTGGCCCGCGCGATCAGGCCGGGATACTCGTCGTCAGCTCGCAGACCATGGCTCTGCATGGCGTGGCTGAGATCGCGATCGATGCCGCGATCGACCAGCTGCCCCCAGCGCTCGAACACGTGGTAGATCGCCCCACTGTGCCGGGCGCGTCGCCGGCCGTAGAAGACGTACCAGGCGACGCCGATGGCAACCGATGCGCCGGTCAACAACAGCGCAAGTGCACCGAGCTCGATGATCAAGAAGACGTCGACGCCGATGGCGAACAGTTGGAGATAGGGGAAGAACGGGGCCTTGAAGCCGGGTGCGTACGAGGAGATCCGCGCCGCTCGAAGCACGATGACGGCCGCGTTCACCAACCCGAGCGTGAGGAGGACGAAGGCGCTGGCGAGCTTGGCGATGGCGGAGACGTCGAACGCCACGACCACGATCGCCATGCCGGCGCCGGTCACGAGGATGCCCCAAACCGGTGTGTTGAATCGGGTGAGATTCTGGAACCGTGCGGCCAAGAGTCCGTCGCGGCTCATGGCGAGCGGATAGCGGGCTGCGGCGAGGATCCCGGCGTTGGTGGCCGACGAGAAGGCGGCGATTGCCGCGAGGGCCACGAGGATCGCTCCGGCTGCCGGAAGAATGGCCTCGGCCGCGCTGTGGATCGGGGCGAGGTCGTTGTGTAGTTGATTGGAGGGCACGACCGCCACTGCGACCCACACACCGAGTGTGTACACCGCCGTGCTCACGAACAGTGACAACGACATGCCGAGCGGGATGTTGCGGGACGGGTCCTCGATCTCCTCAGCGGCGGAGGCGACTTTGGTGAGTCCGCCGTACGACACGAACACCAAACCGACGACGGCCACGAGTCCGGTTGTGCCGTCGGTGAAGAACGGCTTCATCTCGCCGGCACCATCGCCTGCACCGATCTCGAACAACCCGGCGGCGATGAACCAGGCCAGCACGGCGAGCACGAACGTCACCAGGAGGAGCTGGAGCGCGGCGCTCGCCCTCGACCCGAGAATGTTGATCACGGTGAACAGCGCGATCAGGGCCACGGCGAGGGGCTTGGACGGGATGTCGAAGGCGATGTTGAGGTAGGCGCTCATTCCGACGAGCGCGAAGGCGTCTTTGAGGACGAGCGAGAGCCAGGTGGCCATGCCCGCCACCGTGCCGACCGCAGGGCCGAGTGCCCGTTCGAGGAAGAAATAGGCGCCGCCCGCCCGCGGCATCGCCGTGCTCAGCTCGGCGACGGCGAGCATTGCAGGGATGGCCAACGCACCGGCGATCAGATAGGCGAGGATCGCGCTCGGGCCCGCTTCGGCAGCCGCCAGTCCCGGCAAGAGGAACAACCCCGAGCTCAGCATGGCTCCGGTGCTCAGGACGAAGACGTGTCGAAGCCCGAGCGAACGGGTGAGCCGGCGGTCGCCGTCGGCGGGTTGCATCCGGCATCGTAGAACACGGCTGCAACGCCCGTGACCGTAGAGTGGTCCGATGCCCCCGGCCGAGCAGTCGACGTATTCGATCGTGACCCTCGGTTGCCCGAAGAACCAGGTCGATTCCGACAAGCTCGAGGGCACCTTGATCGCCGATGGCCTCACCGCGGCCGAGTCGGCCGATGAGGCCGATGTCGTCGTCGTGAACACGTGTGCGTTCGTGGAGGAAGCACGCACCGAGTCGATCGAGACGATCCTGGCGCTGTCGGATCAACGCAGAGACGGTGCCAAGCTCGTCGTCACCGGTTGCATGGCCGAGCGCCACGGTGAAGAGCTCGCCGCCGAGCTGCCCGAGATCGACCAGATCGCCCCGTTCGGTGTCTCGCTGGCGAGTCCGACCTCGACTGCGGTTCCCGTCTCTCTCGGCCCGACCCGCCGAGCGCCCGACTTCGACCTGCTCAATCTGCCTCGACCGGCATCGGCGCGCCCGTGGGCGTACGTCAAGATCGCCGAGGGCTGTGACCGGGCGTGCGGCTTCTGCGCCATCCCGTCGTTCCGTGGCCCGCAGCGGAGTCGGTCGATCGAGCAGATCCTCGCCGAGGTCGATCAGCTCGCCGCCAAGGAGATCGTCCTCGTTGCCCAGGACCTCGCGGCCTACGGGCGTGACCAGGGCGTCGGCGAACGGGCCGTCGTGCCGCTCGTCGAACAGGTCGCAGAACGGGTCGACCGCGTGCGCCTCCTCTACCTGTACCCCTCGGACCTCACCGACGAACTCGTCGACACGATCTGCAACACGGGTGTCCCGTACTTCGATCTGTCGCTCCAACACGTCTCGGCGCCACTGATGCGACGGATGCGGCGCTGGGGCAAGTCCGACGTCTTCCTGGAGCGCATCGCCGCCATCCGGAAGCGGGAGCCCGACGCGGCGTTCCGGTCCAACTTCATCGTCGGCTACCCCGGCGAGACCGAGGAGGACCATGACGCCCTCCTCGACTTCGTCGAGGAGGCGCAACTCGACTGGTGCGGCTTCTTCGCCTACTCCGAGGAGGACGGCACCTACGCCGCAGACCTCGACGGCAAGGTCGATCCGGCGCTCATGAGTGATCGACTCGGTGAGCTCCAGGAGATGCAGGACTCGATCACGGCAACTCGACGTGACCTTCTGGTCGGTCGCGAGGTCGAAGTACTCGTGGATGAACCTGGCATCGGACGAACGCACCGAGAAGCGCCCGAAATCGACGGGATCGTCACGGTGGCCCATGATCTACCCGTGGGAACGTTCAACACGGTGACCGTCACGGCGGCGATGGGGCCGGATCTCGAGGCCGAGGCATGACCGACCTCGCGGCGCCGCGGGAGGCGGGCATCACCCATCCGGCGAACCTTCTCACGATCGCCCGGCTGATCTTCGCGCCTCTGCTGTTCTGGTTCGTGCTGGACGCCGAGGCCGAACGGGGGGCTTCGTGGGCCGCCTTCGGGTTGGGTGTGGCGCTCGCCACCACCGACTTCTTCGACGGCAAGGTCGCCCGCCGCGCCAATGTCGTCAGTCGCAGCGGTGCCTTCCTCGACCCGCTGGCCGACAAGGTCGTCATCATCGGCTCGTCGTACTGCCTGGTCCACGTCGGCCGCTACTGGTGGGTGCCGGTCACCATCATCGCCATCCGCGAGCTCGGCATCACTGCGTGGCGGAGTCGCTGGGCGAGATCCGGGCTCTCGTTGCCGGCGCGCAAGTCGGCGAAGTACAAGACGTTCGTCCAGGGTCTGGCTCTGTCGATGGCGGTCATGCCGCCCCTCAATGATCAGGACACCTTGCTCGCCGCCATGCTCTGGGTGGCCGTGGGGTGGACGGTCTACAGCGGGGTCCAGTACGTGCTGGACGGGCAGAAGGCCCTGAACACGACGGGGGCGTGACCCGTCCGTTCTACTGAGGGTTCGGCGATGAGGGGTTCGTGTGATGAGGGGTTCATGTGAAGTGTGAAGTGGTGGCCGTGGGCACGGAGTTGCTGCTCGGCCAGATCGTCGACACCAACTCGTCCTACATCGGCGAACAGCTGACGATGGTTGGGATCGACTCGCACCATCAGACCAAGGTCGGCGACAACCACGACCGGATGGTGGCCGTCCTCGAGTTGGCGCTGAGCCGAAGCGATGCGGTGATCGTCTGTGGTGGGCTCGGCCCGACCCAGGACGACATCACCCGCGAGGCGATCGCCCACGTGATGGGCGTCGAGTTGGTACGCGACGAGGAGATCGTCGAACGCATCCGACGTCGGTTCGGCAGTCGTGGTCGTGAAATGCCGCTCAACAACCTGCGCCAGGCCGACGTGCCGGTGGGCGCGTGGATCAATCCGGCGATGCCCGGCACCGCGCCCGGTCTCGTCTGCCCGATGAACGGCGTACACGCCGGCAAGGTCATCTACGCCGTCCCCGGGGTGCCGTGGGAGATGCAGCAGATGATGACCGAGGGGATCATGCCCGACCTGCAGGAGCGGGCGGGGATCACATCGGTCATCAAGAGCCGCACGTTGCGCACGTGGGGCAAGAGCGAATCAGGCCTCGCCGAGGAACTCGACGACGAGATCACGCGCCTCGACGAGACCGGGGAGGCCACCATCGCATTCCTGGCCAGCGGTTGGGAGGGGCTCAAGGTTCGCATCACCGCCAAGGCCGACACCGAAGCCGAGGTCGATGCAGCCCTCGATGCCGAGGACGAACGGGTCCGGGAGATCGTGGGCGACATCGTCTTCGGCGTGGACGACGACACGATGGAGTCGGTCCTGCTCGATGCACTACGAGAGCGCGGGATGACCCTCGCGCTCGCCGAGTCGCTCACCGGTGGTCTCATCGGGAGCCGGATCACCGCCACCCCGGGTTGCAGCGATGTGTTCCGAGGAGCGGTGGTGCCCTACGACCGGGAGTTCAAGATGAAGCTGCTCGGGGCGCCGGACGTGCCCGCGGTGAGCGAGGAGATGGCGATCGCCATGGCGACGGGCGTCTGCGAGACACTCGGCGCCGACTGCGGTATCGCCGTCACCGGGGTGGCCGGACCGGACGCGCACGAGGGGCAGGAGCCCGGCACCGTTTGGGCTGCGATCAGCATCCAGGGCCAGACTGAGGCCGTCCTGTTGAACCTGCCGTTCGATCGCGAACGGATTCGACAGTTCACCTGCATCGCAGCGCTCAACCTGCTGCGCACCCGCCTGCTCGCCCGATAAGAGGTATCACCCACATGCGCACCGAGTTCGACGTCGAACGGTTCAAGAGCACCATCCAGAGCCTCTTCACCCAGAAGCAGGGCGAGATGATGTCGGCGGTCATCCACATCGGCGAGCGAGTCGGACTGTTCGCCGCGTTGGCCGAACACGGGCCGTGCACGTCCGAGGAGCTTGCCGACGCAACCGACCTCCATGAGCGCTGGGTGCGGGAGTGGCTCGCCGCCATCGCCTCCTCGGACTATGCCGAGCACGAGGACGGTCGGTTCGCGCTCACCCCTGAAGCCGCGGCGGCGCTCGTCACTCCCGACTTCCCCGGTTCCCTGGTCGGCGTGTTCGGTCCGCCGATCACCCACCGGGAGATCGACCGCACGGTCGAGGCATTCTCCACCGGGATCGGGATGAGCTGGGACGAACACGGCGCTCACACCTGCCACTTCCAGGCGGCCATGGGCGCCGCCGGTCAGAAGGCCTTCCTCGCCCCGGTGATGCTGGGCAGCATCGAGGGCCTGACCGATCGCCTGACCGAGGGCATCACGGTCGTCGACATCGGCTGTGGCGCAGGAGTGGCCTGCATGGTGCTGGCCGAGGCCTACCCCAACTCCACCATCATCGGAATCGACCCCTCGACGCTCGCCATCGCGGAAGCCAACCGTCGAGCCCGCCAAGCCGGCCTGGGCAACCTCGAGTTCAGAGAGGGCGCGTTCGACGATCTCGATGGTCTCGCCGGCATCGATCTGCTCTTGACCCTCGATGTGATTCACGACCTCACCCGACCCGGTGCCGCCGTTCGCTCGGCAGCATCGTGCCTCGCCGATGACGGCATCTGGATCGTGGCCGACATCCGCACCAAGGGTGGGCTCGAGGACAACCGGCGCATGCCGATGCTCCCGCTCTTCTACAGCATGTCGATCCTGTATTGCATGTCGTCGGCGATGTCCGAGCCCGGCGGCGCCGGCCTCGGCACGCTCGGACTCACCGAAGAGGTCTTCGGCGAACTCACCGCCGCCGCCGGCCTCCGCATCGTCCAGACCTACGAGCACGACGTCGACATGACCAATCGTTACTACGAAGTCCGAAAGATGTAACGCTGGGGACAGACCCCAGCGTTACAGGAGATTCACGTCGGCCACGGATGCTTGCCAGGCGCCTGAGGTGAAGGTCTCCTCGAAGCCCATGGCGTCATTGATCCCGAGCATGGCGTCGTTGACGTTGGCGTTGAAGGTGCGGATATGGGTGACCTCGGGCCGCTCGGCGTGGAGATGGCGCCACATCGCTGCCTTCAGCCAACGACCGATTCCACGCTCGCGGAAGTCTCGCGTGACGCCGGTCAGGCCCTGCCACGATGCGTCCGGGCGATGCAGGTTGACGATCACGGTGGTCATTCCGGCCGCCACCCCGTTCTCGTGGGCGACCATGGTGACGCGCTGCTCGCCCGCATCCTCGCCTGCGGCGACGTTGTGGCGTACGGCGTCTGCCGTCACTTCGATGTTGCCCACGTCGAGGTCGCCCGTCGGGGCGTCATTGAACGACTCGAGCGCGGCCAGGTAGATCGCCGTGTGTTCCGACGGCCACCAGCCCGTCCACGATGCCAGGGTGACGTCACCGGCTCGCTCGGCGGCTCGGTCGATCCACGAGGCCATGAGGTCGCCATCGACGGTTCTCAGATCCAGGACGGATTGGCGCTCGCGGTGAACGAGTTCCAGGCCATGTGAGCGCCAGAACCGGTCGTTTGCCACACCGTCACCACACCAACCGATGAGGGTCGTGCGATCGGCCTGATCGGCGATCCGACAGATCTCGCCGAGAAGCAGGCTCCGGCCCTGATCCTCGCCTTCCAGCAGCACTTCGACGACGTGGGCGTTCTCGGGCTGCTCGGACAGCTCGACTTCGGCGAGCGCCACGGTCGTGCCGCCGGTGTCGATCGTGGCAAACCGGCTCGTCCGGCGGTTCTGGCGTCGATCGTCGGTGACCTGGTAGCGCCACTCCACCTCCGTCATCGGGCTCAGCCAGGGACTCTCGTGCCGGTCGATCGCCCGGCGCGCCGCCAGGGACGACTCGAATTCGGCGTCGGTGGCATCCGTCAATGGCACGACTCGCATCGGGCCATGGTTCACGATCGCGCGGCGATCCACAATCGATTTCGCAATCTCTCTGCGCCCGGTAGGCGCGCGACCCTGTACAAAAGTAAAGTTCCGCGGGCCAAGTCTTGGAGGGGGTCGGCAGCGATGAAGCTATTCCAGCGCCTGTCCGGCGTTCTCGTACCCGTGGTCGCCGTCTCCGCGGCCTTGCTCATCGGTGCCGTGCTGATCCTGCTGCTCGGCGCGAACCCGCTCACTGGATACTCCGAGCTGATCAAGGGCGCCTTCGGCGATGGTGATGCGCTGGCCGACACGGCGGTCAGAGCGATGCCTCTCCTGCTGGTTGGCACCGGAATCTGTATCGCGTTTCGGGCCAAGGTCATCAACATCGGCGGTGAGGGCCAGATGATCGCCGGCGCGTTGCTGTCCACGATCGTGGCACTTGCCCTACCGGACCTCCCACCGGTCCTGCTCATTCCGATGGTGATGATCGCCGGATTCATCGGTGGCGGTCTGTGGGGGGCGGTACCGGGGGCGCTCAAGGCCTATCTCGGCGTCAACGAGATCCTCAGCACGATCATGCTCAACATCGTGGCCGTGCAGGTCATGAACTATCTGCTGCGTGATCCGCTCATCGATCCGCAGGAGATCGAACGCGGCACGCGCATCCCGCAGACCGAGCGACTGTCGGAGAACGCCGACCTGCCGATCCTGATCGATGGCACCCGACTCCATCTGGGAGTGGTGATCGCCATCCTCGCCGCGGTCGCGGCCTGGATCATCTTGTGGCGCACCACCCTCGGCTACCGGATCCGTGCCGTCGGCAACAGCCCCGCCGCGGCCCGCTATGCGGGCATCCCGGTGAAGCGTATGACGATGCTCGCCCTCACGTTCTCGGGAGCGATGTGTGGGCTCGCCGGCGCCGTGCTCGTGTTCGGCAGCCAATCGCACCGCCTGATCACCGACGGCTCTTCGGCCGGCTTCACCCAGTCGGCCGGCTTCAACGGCATCGTGGCCGGGCTCTTCGGCGGGCTACATCCACTCTGGACGATTCCGTCGTCGTTCCTGTTCGGCGGCCTGCTCGTCGGCGCCAACGCCATGCAGCGGGCGGTTCAGGTGAACTCGGCGCTCATCATCGCCCTCAATGGTCTGGTGGTGGTCTTCGTCGTGTCGAGCACGAACGTGCGCGAGCGACTCCGTGACCTTCTTCAGGTGAAGTCCCAGCGTGAGGGGGTCGAATCGTGAGCGAGTTCTTCACGATCTCCGTTCTCGTCGCCACGTTCGCCGCCGGTATGCGCCTCGCCACGCCCTATCTGCTGGCGTCACTCGGTGAGACCATTGGCCAACGCAGCGGGGTGCTCAACCTCGGCGTCGACGGTGTGATGCTGCTCGGCGCATTCTTCGCCTACTGGACGGTGCTGGAGACCGGTTCACGCACGCTCGGCGTCGCGGTCGGCCTCGGCGTCGGACTGGCGATGGGCGTGGTCTACGCCGTCGTCACCCTTGTGTTCAACGCCGAACAGGGCATCAGCGGCATTGGCATCTTCTTGTTCGGTCTCGGCATGAGCGAACTGCTGTTCATCGAGCAGGTCGGTACGCCTCGTTCCATCCCGTCGTTCGACAACGTCGGCATCCCGCTTCTCTCCGACATACCCCACGTTGGTGAGATGTTCTTCGATCACTCGCTGCTCGTCTACACCGCCATTCTCCTGGTGCCGCTGCTGACGTTGCTGGTCAACCGCACGACCTTCGGACTCAACGTGCGAGCGGTGGGCGAGGAGCCCGA
>JAERSO010000025.1 GCA_016845585.1 Acidimicrobiaceae bacterium
CGGGTCGTCGATCACGACTCTGCTCATCTGCTCGCCAGCTGGTTCAATCGCGGGTTCCTGGAGCTTCACCGCATCGACTGGCAGACGCCCGCCGCGGTGCTGGAGAAGCTGATCGAGTACGAGGCCGTGCACGAGATCGACGGGTGGGACGACCTTCAACGCCGTTTGGCGGCCGACCGCCGATGCTTCGGGTTCTTCCACCCCGCCCTTCCCGGCGAACCGCTCATCTTCATCGAGATCGGGCTCACGAAGGGTCTGGCGGGCTCCATCCAGGAGCTGCTCACCCAGGCGCCCGCCGAGGGCGAACTCGACCCCGAGATCGACACGGCGATCTTCTATTCGATCACCAACTGCCAGCCCGGCCTCGCCGGGATTCCCCTCGGCAGCATGCTGATCAAACAGGTCATCGAGGATCTGCAGGCCGAACTACCCCAGCTGGCCACATTCTCGACGCTCTCCCCGATCCCGGGCTACCGTCGCTGGGTCGACACCACCGGGGGTCGGCTCTCACCAGAGCTCCAACGCCTTGTCCTGCAGGGAGCGAAGCCGATCGACGAGATCGAGCGAGAAGCGATCCTGGCCTCGTGTGCGCACTTCCTCTTGTATGCCAAGCGGCGGGTCCAGCCGGCCGACCCAGTGGCTCGTTTCCATCTGCGCAACGGGGCCCGTCTCGAGCGGATCAACTGGGGCGGCGACCGCTCCGACAAGGGCCGAGCCGAGAGCTACGGGATGCTCGTGAACTATCTGTACGACCCGGAGCAGTTGGCCGACAACCACATCTCCTACGTGAACGATTTCGTCGTCGCCCACTCCCCGATGGTCGCCGACCTGCTGGCCTGATCACTGGGATGTCGTCGAGCTAGATGTCGTCGAGGCCCTCGATGTGGACGTGGACCCCGCGTCGGGCACCGGGGTTGACGTTCACGATGTCAACCTGGACCTCCGCGCTGCGCAGCTCCTCGACAATCCGGGCGAGACTCGCCGCCCCGCCGTAGTCCAGGCGACTCACGGCGCGAAGGTCGACCACGACGTGCGACACCTCCGCGTGCTCGGCGAGCTCCTGACGGATGCTGCGCTCCACTCGCGGGACCGAGGCGAACCACAGCACCCCGTGCGGCGTGATCCTGAGCGTGTCGTGCTCGCGCAGACTCTCGGCCGAGACGGTCATCTCGCGATACAGATGGACGCCGAGCGCAAGCGCGATCCCGACCAGCACACCCCGCTCCACCCGAGGAGCGGAGATGAGCGTGGCGGCCAACGTGCCGACGCCGACGATGGCCTGCGCTCGCGACTGGCCGAGCAGCCCGTAGAGACCACGCCAATTGATGAGCTTGAGAACGGCTCCGACGACGATGGCACCGAGGATCGCCCGAGGGAGATCCTCCAGCATCGGCGTGAGGGGAAGGGCGAGGAGCACGAAGGCGCCGGAAATCGCGCCGGCCCACGCCGAGGTGGCACCGGCCAGGCGATTCAGTGAGCTGCGGGAGAAGGAGCCACCAACAGGGAACGCGCCCGAGAACGCCGAAGCCAGATTGGCGACACCCTGGCTGAACATCTCGCGATTCGCGTTCCACGGAAGACGCTCCTCGGCCGCAAAGGTGCGGGCGATGGACGACGGTTCTGCAAACCCGACCAGTGCGATCGCAAACGCCGGGATCAGGAGGTCGGTGGTGGAATCCCACGGGAAGTCGAGGTTGATCGAGATGAACCCCCCGTCCAGTTCACCCACGATCGAACCGGCGTAGTCGCCGACCCCACTCACGATGACACCGACGATCACCGCAACGAGCACCCCGGGAAAGAGCTTGTGCACCCGCCGACCACCGAAGATGAGCACGAAGGTCATCGCCGAGAATGCGAGTGCCTGCCATTGCCATTCGGCCGGCGAGGTGAGTGCCTGAAAGGCATCCTGGAGGACTCCGTCCCCGTCGGTGGCGACATCGAAGACCTTGGGCAACTGCGACGACAGGATCAGGATCGCCGCGCCGGTGGTGAAGCCCATCAGAACGGGTTCCGACAGGAGGTACGCGACTCCACCCAGCCGGAGGAGTCCGAGGACGACCCGCATCAGACCGACGAGAAGAGCGAGGAGCGCGGCCAACGAGATGTAGTCGACCGAGAACGGCTCGGCCAGGGCCTCCAACGCACCGAACGTCAACAGCGCGGTGAGCGCGACCGGCCCGGTCTGCAGGTACTTCGACGAGACGAAGATCGCTGCCAGGAGCGACGGGAGCGCGGTTGCGTACAGACCGAACTGCGCGGGCAGGCCGGCGAGCTCCGCGTACGCGAGCGACTGGGGTATCGCCACGAGCGCCACGCTGATGCCGGCGATGACATCACCTGCGCTCGGTGTCGGGATTCCCCTCAGTCGATCCACGGCTCACACCCTAGAAGCGGCTCGACGAGTTCGAGAGCAGGAGCGCTGCCGTCTCGAGCGTTCGGCAGGACCAGTGTCGGCCGGCGTGAGCATCCAATCAAACAGCACTGCGTCGAAGTGGGCCACGACGGCAACCTACAACTCACCGCCCGCGTCGGACATCAGTCGTTTCGACATTGCGTTAGCTACTGCTTACGCATCTTGCTGTCGTCGCCCCGTGCCGTCAGCCATGATCGACCGGGCCGCCCATGCCGTGGCCGACCCCACTCGCCGGGCCATTCTCTCGATGGTGGAGGCCGAGGAGCGTACCGCTGGTTCGATCGCGAGCTCCTTCGACGTCAGCCGGCCGGCGATCTCCCAGCATCTCGGTGTCCTCCGCGACGCGGGGCTCGTCACCATCCGACAGGCCGGCCGGCAGCGGTTCTATCGAGCACGGCCCGAGGGGCTGCAATCGCTCCGGGCGTGGTTGGAATCCTTCTGGACGGGGGCACTCGACCAGCTCCAGTTGGTCGCCGAAGCCGAACAAGCTCGTCGGGACTCGGCATGACCGACATCGTCATCAACCGGGAGATCTCAACCAGCCCCGAGGTGCTCTTCGAGTTCCTGGTGCACGCCGACAAGCTGGTGCAGTGGCTCGGCGTCTCGGCCCGGATCGACGCGACCCCCGGTGGTGAGTTCCTCGTGAAGATCACCGACGGCGACACCGCGGTCGGGTCCTATGTGGAGGTGGTTCCCCACCATCGATGCGTCTTCACGTGGGGGTGGGCCGAAAGCGCCGATGTCCCACCCGGTTCGTCGACGGTGGCGATCGACCTCGAGCGAACCCCCGGCGGTACCCGCCTGACGTTGACCCACAGCGGGCTACCGACCGACACCGCCCCCGGCCACCGGGCCGGGTGGACCTACTTTCTCGACCGGTTCACGAATGCCGGAACCGGAATCGCCAATCCACCCGTCGACGTCAGCCCCATCCAGGAGGACTCATGACCGACTGCGCCACCGCTCGGGCGACGCTCAGGAACGCGGAGCTGGCACTCATGCAGCAACGAGAGACCGTCGCCGAGATGCGACGCAACCTGCCGACCGGGCCCGTGGTCGAGGACTACGTCTTCGACACGCCCGACGGCCCACGGCGACTCACAGAACTCTTCACCACACCTGATCGTCCGCTCGTGCTCTACCACTTCATGTACGGCAAGGCGCAGACCGACCCGTGCCCGATGTGTTCGATGTGGACCGATGGCTGGGCGGCGATCGATCACCACGTCGCCCAGCGGGTCGATTTCAAGATGGTGTCGGCCGCATCCATGCCTGCCACGCTGGAGCTGGCCGCCGAGCGGGGGGGGGCGGACTCGACTGGATCAGCTCGGCGCCGTCGTCGTTCAAGCTCGACATCGGAGGTGAGGACGCGGACGGCAACCAGGCGCCGTTCATGAGCGTCTACGAACTGATCGACGGTCGACCCCACGTGAGTTGGTCGGGCGGTGCCCGCATCGTCGATGAGCACTGGCGCGGCGTCGATCTGCTCTCACCCGTCTGGCACTTCCTCGACCTCACCCGCGCCGGCCGCGGCGATTGGATGCCCAGCCTCTAAAGCCGAAATTGCTGCCGTCTGCCCACCTTTCAGGTGGGCCAGCGGCAGCAATTTCGGTTTGGGGGGGATGGACTCAGGCCGGAACCGGGGTCCAGGCGCCGTAGCCACCGAGCAGGTCGGAGACATCGCCGAAGCCGTGGTTGCGCATGTAGCTGGCGGCCACGGACGAGCGGTAGCCGCCGGCGCAGTAGACAACCGTGGGCTTCGAGGGGTCGAGCTCGCCGATGCGGCCCGGCATCTGCCCGACGGGCATCGGGGCAGCGCCCTCGATCGCACCATCGGCGAACTCACCGGGATTGCGGATGTCGACCAGCTGGAGATCGGGGACCGACTCCATGCGCTCGGCCAGCTCACCGGCGGTGAGGCGGGAGGCCTGACGGACCTTGTCGGGGTTGTCGATCATCACCTGAATGGGGTTGGCCAGGTAGCCGACGACACGATCAAAACCGATTCGAGCAAGGCGGTTGCGAGCCTCGAGCTCCCGACCCTCGTCGACCATCATGACGATGTCGACATCACTCGGAACGACCGAGCCCGCGAACTCCGCGTAACGCCCGTCCAGACCGACGTTGACCGCGCCGACGAGGTGGCCGTTGCCGAACTCGTCGGGGCCGCGACCGTCGACCAGCATCGTGCCGGTGGCCACAAGAGCCTCGACTTGAGCGAGGTCGAGCGCGTCGATCGGCGAGTCCTCGTCGAGGAGGTCACGGTCCTTGCGGTTGAGGATGGCGTCGTAGGCGAAGTACTCGGGCGCCGGGGGTTGCCCCTCGGTGACCATGTCGATGAAGGCCTGCTTGTCCGGCGCCTTCAGGGCGTAGTTGTCGGCGCGCTGCTCGCCCATGGTGGACGAGGTCTCCGTCGACAGGTTCTTGCCGCAGGCCGATCCGGCACCATGGGCCGGGTAGACGCGGGTGGCGTCGGGCAACGGCATGAGCTTGTTGTGGAGGCTGTCGTACAGCATCTCGGCGAGGTCGTCCTTCTCGAAGCCGATGGAGGCGAGAAGATCGGGACGACCGACGTCGCCGATGAACAGCGTGTCGCCGGTGAGAACACCCCATGGCTCGGCGTCGGCCTGTTCCCGCACCACGATGCTGATCGACTCCGGGGTGTGGCCCGGAGTGTGGAGGATCTCGAGCTCGATCTCGCCGAGGGAGTACTTCTCGCCGTCGGCGAAGAGCTTGGCGTCGAACTCGGGAGAGGCGACATCGGACAAACCGATCGCGGCACCGGTGGCCTCGGCCAGTTCGAGGTGGCCGGACAGGAAGTCGGCGTGAAAGTGCGTCTCGAAGATGACTTCGATGGTGAGACCAGCGGCCTCCGCGTCCTGGACGTATTCGTTGATGTCCCGCCGGGGATCGACGACGACGGCGCGGCCGGTGGATTCATCACCGATCAGGTAGGACGCCTGGGAAAGACAATCGAGATAGTACTGGGTGAAAATCATTGGGAAACTCCCGTCAGTGGGACTATTTGTACGGACATTATACCCCTAGGGGTATCAAGTCAAGTGGCTGGGTCAGGGGACAGAGACAGGTCAGGCGGCGGTGTACGCGAGCATGCCGCCGGTCAGGTTGACGACATCGGCGAAGCCCATCTGGTCGAGCCAGTCGGCGGCTTTGCCACTGCGGCCGCCGCTGCGACACAAGAGGACCACTCGGCGACCGGCGTCGAGTTCCCCGATGCGAACCGGCAACTCTGCGAGGGGGATGTTGACGGCACCAGGGAGTGTGCCGTCTTCGAGTTCAGCGGGTTCGCGCACGTCGATCAGCTGGGTGGTGTCGTCGACGATCGAGGCGAAGTCGTTGACCGGGACCTCACAGAATGTCATCTGATCACCTCCGTGCCCCGAAGGTCGATCAGCACCTGGTCGATGTTGCAGCTGGGGCCGCTGTTGAACGGCAACTTGGCGAGGACCATGCCCATGGCGCATGTGTTCGTGGCCGCGGAGAATGCGAGGCCGAAACCGACCGCGCCGGCGAGCCAGACGAGCGGCGCGACGAACTGACTGGCGATGACGCCAACGAGAACGATGAGTCCGGCAACGAAGCGGACCTGACGCTCGAGCGCCCACCGATTCGGCGCGGTGTTGATCGTTTCACGGCCGGCGGCCTTCCACGCCCCCATCCCGCCAGTGAGGACGTGCAGTGAGTGCTTGCCCGCGGCGCCCAACTGTTCATGCGCCTTGGTGGCGCGCCCGCCGGATTGGCAGATCAGCGCCACCGGGTGATCGACGTCGGCGAGGTCGTGCACGTGTTCACCGAGCGTGTCGAGTGGGACGTTGAACGAGCCGGGTATGTGCCCACTCTCGAACTCGCCCGGCGTGCGGACGTCGAGGATCCGCAGATGTGGCTGGAGCGCGATCAGATGTTCGAGCTCGGTCGGGGAAACGGCGTTGGCCGCGGGGACGGCTGACGTGGTCATGGTGCCTCCTGGGCAGTCTTGCTTGGGGGATCTTGCGTTCGTTCGTCGACTCCGGCGCGGCGGAGATCCGGATTCGTGGCGCCATGGCCCGTGAGGGTCAAGACCGCATCATGGGTCGAAGCGTGAATTCGATCGTCGAACCGCTCCCACAGACCGGACCGATGCATCACGTCGCGCACCGGCCCCTTGACCTCGGCGAGGTGGAAGGAGACACCCAGTGCCTCGACGTCGGGGATGAGATCGACGAACATCTCGGCGCCCGTTGCGTCGAGGTCGTTGATTCCGCCACAGTCGAGGATCACGGCCTTCGGTTCAGCGGTGAGCGACTCGGCGTACTCGATCACCAGACGCTTCATCTTGGACGCGTTGACGAAGGAGACGGCGGCGTCGATCCGGATGATGCGGATGCCGTCATCGAGCTCGACCTCAGGGAAGCGGGCCACGTTGCGGTAGCTGGTGGTGCCCGCGACATGGCCGAGCACCGCGGTGTGGGGCGTCGACATGCGAGCGAAGACCACCAGCATGGACGCGACCACAGCGACACCGATCCCGATCTCGATGCCGAGCGCCAGCGTTGCCACGAACGCCACGGACAACCCGATCAGATCGGACCGCTTCACCGCCACGATGTGGCGCATCTCGGCGACGTCGATCAACCCGATGACGGCGACGATGATGATCGCCCCCAGGGCGGCGTTCGGCAGCGAGGTCAGCAACGGCGTGAAGAAGGCGATGGTGACGAGCACGATCGCCGCGGTGACGAGCGAGGCCAGAGGGGTCCGGGCACCCGCAGTGTCGTTGACCGCAGTGCGAGAGAAGCCACCGGTGATCGGATAGCCGCCGAAGAGCCCCGCCGCGACATTGGCGGCACCGAGGCCGATGAGCTCACTGTTGGGCTCGACCTCGTAGCGATGGCGACGGGCATACACCTTGGCGACGGCGATCGACTCCATGAATCCGACGATCGTGATGACGACGGCCGTGACGGCGAGGTCTCCGATCAGCGACCCACTGAAGTCGGGAAGACCGAATGCGGGGAGTGAGTCGGGGATGTCGCCGACGACCCGAACGCCCTCCGCTTCGAGATCGAGGGCTCGGACGGCCACGATCGACCCCACGACCACGAGGAGCGCGGCGGGCACACGAGGCGCCACCCGCTTCATGACGAGGAGAACCACGAGTGCGGAGAACCCGAGCGCGGCGGTGGCGCCATGGGTCTCACTCGCGGTCGAGACGACTTCACGAACGGTGTCGATGAAGTGCTCCTGGCGCGGAACCGAGATACCGAGCAGGTGTTTCACCTGCGAGAACCCGATGATCAGCGCTGCCGCCGCGGTGAAGCCGACGAGCACCGAGTGCGACAGGAAGTCGACCAGGAACCCCAGCCGACCCCCGCCGAGAACGAGATGGACGACACCCACCATCACGGCGAGCAGGGCCGCGGCCTCCAGGTACTCGGCCGAACCCTCCTCCACGATGGACGAGAGCGCCGAGGCCGTCATCAGTGACACGATGGCGACCGGACCGACCGCGAGTTGGCGCGATGTTCCGAACAACGCGTAGACGAGGACCGGTATCGTGGCGGCGTAGAGTCCGACTTCCGGCGGCAATCCGGCCAGCAGCGCATACGCCATCGCCTGAGGGACGAGCATCGCCCCGACGGTCAGGCCCGCCGCGAGATCGCTGCGCATATCGCCCCGCTGGTAGCGAGGAAGCCATCCCAGAATCGGGAGAAGAGATTGTCCGGACATATATCCGAATATACGGACAATTCTCGAAATCGTCAACATACCCCTAGGGGTATCTTGATACCCTACTCACATGCAGTTCCCCGAGGACACCAGCGAAGACGTCATCAAGCGGCTCCGGCGGCTCGAAGGCCAGATACGGGGGCTTCAACGCATGGTCGAGGAACGTGACGCCTGCCGCGACATCGTGACCCAGCTGGCGGCGGCAAAAGGAGCACTCGACCGGGTCGGATTCCGGCTGATGGCCGCCGCGATGGCGAATCAGGATCCCGAGGCCGACCCGGCCGAGTTGGAAAAGCTGTTCCTGAAACTCAGCTAGCGCCGGGCCAGAGGCTCAGGCGCGGCCCTTGAGCATCAAGTTCCAGTAGAGGAACGGGAGGCCGTACTTCTTGAGGTACCACATGTCGCGGCGCGGCTTCGCGGTGTTGATCAGCGGGATCGACGGCGTCGGTTCCATGGTGTAGTCGAACTCGGCGAGCACCATCGCCTTGGACGAGGTGACGAGCGGGCACGATGCGTAGCCCATGTACTTCGAACTCGGCGTGCCGCCCGCGATCTGGGTCAAGACATTGGCAGCCACCGTCGGGGCCTGCTTGCGGATCGCGGCGCCGGTCTTGGAGTTCGGCGTCGAGCCGGCATCTCCCAGCGAGAAGACGTTGGGATACTTCACATGCTGGTGGGTGTGCTTGTCGACATCGACATAACCGGCGGGCGTGTCGTTGGCGAGTGGGCTGCTCTTGACCCAGTCCGGGGCCGACTGATGCGGAACCACGTGCATCATGTCGTAGGGCAGCACGAAGCTCTCACCGTCGTCCCCGATCGGCGTGAAGTTGGCCTTCTGGCTCCCCACGTCAACGGACTCGAGCTCGGCCATCGTGTGCAGGTTGATGCCGTAGTCCTTGATGACGACCTCGAGCGGTTCGGCGAACGCGGCGACACCGAAGATCCGCGGCGTCGGCACGATGAGGTGCACATCGATGTCGTCGAGCACACCCTGCTTGCGCCAGTAGTCACACGCCAGATAGGCGATCTTCTGGGGAGCGCCGGCGCACTTGATCGGACCACTCGGCATCTGGAAGACGGCCGTGCCCGACTTGGTGTCCTTGATGAACTCCCAGGTCTTGGGGGCCAGATCGTAGGTGTAGTTCGACGACACGCCGTCCTTGCCGAGCGTGTCGCTCACACCGGGGATCTTGTCCCAGTCGAGCTGGATGCCGGGGCAGACCACGAGCACGTCGTACTTGGCGGTTCCGCCGCCGGCCAGACTGACCGAGTTGTTGTCGGGGTCGAAACCCGTGGCGGCGTCCTTGATCCAATCGACACCCTTCGGAATGACCGATGACTCGGCCCGCTCGGTGGGCTCCCGGTCCGCGAGCCCGCCACCCACCAGCGTCCACATCGGCTGGTAGTAGTGCTTCTCCGCCGGATCGATGATCGCGATGCTGTTGACCTTCTTGCGAAGCCGACTTGCGACCGAGATGCCGGCAGTGCCACCGCCGACGATCAAAACCTGATGATGACTCTCCGTTGCCATGTGTCCCCCTAAAGACTGCGCAGGCTAAATGTACGGTCTTTCGGACAGATGGTCAACTGGCGATGATTGGTCGCGGACTCGAC
The DNA here is from genome assembly GCA_016845585.1 of Acidimicrobiaceae bacterium. Taxonomy (GTDB): domain Bacteria; phylum Actinomycetota; class Acidimicrobiia; order Acidimicrobiales; family Aldehydirespiratoraceae; genus JAACCU01. The sequence continues at coordinate 9,758 of JAERSO010000025.1, forward strand.
ACCGCCCTACTCAGATGGCGGTCGGCCGGAGTTCGCTGCGTGCGCCCGTCGTCCAATCCGATACGAATCGATACCGGTCACCACGAATGATCGTCGTTCGCCACTCGACGGGGGCGCCGTCGCGACAACCGAGCCGCTCGAGGAAGAACACGGCGTCGGCCTTGCGAAGTTCGAGCAGCGAACGATCGGCGGCCGACGGCGTCATCGGGGTCAGACGCTCCCAACCCTGATTCGGCACCGGTGCTCCGGCGTTGGCCAGCTCGGCATAGAGCGCCGTGTGGGACCAATCGACGTCGAGCAGCGCACGGGCCTTCGGCCCCGGGATCCACGCCCGGTCCACCGCGAGCGGAGCTCCCCCGGCCAGGCGCAGCCGCTCGAGAAGGACGAATTCGGTGTCTTCGGGAACTTCGAGGTGTGATGCAGCGACTGAGTCAGTGACGACTTCGAGACGAAGGACTCTGCTGGTCTGTTCGACGCCGGCCGACTCGACGGATTGGTAGAGGGAGTAGAGCGTGCCGAGTGACTGCTCGAACTCCGAACGATTGACCACCGTGCCACGGCCGCGCTCACGCTTCAGCAGACCGGTCTTGTTCAGATGGCGAACGGCTTCGCGAACCGTGTGGCGGCTGACCTCGTACTCGGTGGTCAACTGGAGGTCGGTCGGGAATCCCTCGTCGAATTCTCCCGCGTCGAGCCGGGAGCGGAGGTCTTGCTCCAGCTGGGCCCAGAGCGGCATGGGACTGTGTCGGTCAAGTGGCGTCAGGGCCATGTCTACCTCCGAGATGGCCGGGCCTCCCCGAACCACTCTGCGAGAGGGTACCGGTCATTACTTTCGAAATGCCCGATCTCCGTTTGTCCGTACATTCAATCACGTAGACTTCGAAACGTGGACGTGAACCGATGAACACCGACACCATGGCGCAGTTCTTCGCCCTCCTCGAATTCGGAGGTCTGGTCGGTCTCGTCGCCGCGTTGACCCTCCCGTCGATCCGCCGACACGTCGCGGACAGCGCGCTGTCGCTGGCCGCACTCGTCGCCGTGGGCGCAATGCTCGGCAGCCTCGCGTTCTCCGAAATCGCCGATTTCGTCCCCTGCGACTTCTGCTGGTACCAACGCATCGCCATGTACCCGCTCGCGGTCATTCTCACCATCGCCGCGGTACGCGGCGACACCGGGATCCGGCCCTACGCATTGACGATCGCAGGCATCGGCCTGGCGCTCGCCGCCTACCATGTGCAGCTGCAGTGGTTCCCCGAGCAGAGCTCGACGTGTGACGTCAGCAATCCCTGCACCGGCCGCTGGGTCGAGGCCTTCGGCTTCGTGACGATCCCCCAGATGTCTGCGCTCGCCTTCATCCTCATCATCGGTCTACTGACCCTCCCCCAGGAGCAGCAATGAGCAATCGCCCCAACTCTTCTCGAAACCGTGCTGCCGCGCGAGCGACGGCGAAGACCGCGCCGGCCGCCCCACCGTCGACAAAGGCACCCTGGCAACAACCATTGGTGTGGGTCATCGCGCTCGTGTTGATCGTCGCCGTGGTCGTCGGCTTCCTTGCGTCGAACATCTCCGACGCCGCCCCCGCCCGACAGGAGACGGGGTTCGCCGAGACGATCGGCAACCCGCTCCCCCTCTACACGGAGTCCGACGCAGCCATCGGCATGGAGGCGCCATCGATCGTCAGCAGCACCTTCGACGGCGTCCGTGTACAACTCGGCAACGACAATGTCGCCCGTGTCTACGCGTTCGTCGCCCACTGGTGCCCGCACTGCCAGCGTGAGGTTCCGAAGCTCGTCTCCTGGATGGATGGAACCGAACTGCCCGACGGAGTCGACGTCGTTGTGGTGTCGACGTCGGTGAGTGCCACAGCTGACAACTATCCGCCCTCAGCGTGGCTCGAGAGCGAGGGATGGGTCGGCACCACGATCGTCGACTCCGAGGAGGGCGCCCTGGCTCAGGGCTTCGGTTTGACCGCCTTCCCATTCTGGGTTGCCGTCGACGCCGACGACCAGGTGCTGTTCCGCGCAACGGGTGAGGTCTCCGAAGCGACCTTCCGCGACCTTCTGGACCAGGCCGCGGCATCAGTCGATACCGCGACGGCGCCCGCTGACGACGAGGGTGCCGCCGAGGCTCTGACGGGTCTGCGCACCGTGTCGGCCGACGATGCGGCGGCGCTGATCGCCGATCCGCCCGATGACCTCGTCATCATCGACGTCCGCACGCCCGACGAACACGCCGATGGGCACATCGCCGACTCACAGCTGATCGACTTCTACGAGACCGACTTCACCGACCGGCTGGCCGAGCTCGATCCCACCGTCCCGTACGTCATCTACTGTCGATCCGGCAACCGAAGTGGTCAGACACTCGCCATCATGCGCGAGATGGGCTTCGACGATGTGACCGAGATCGACGGCGGGGTCGTCCAGTGGTCGGCCAATGGCCATCCGCTGACCAGCTAGATCCGACGCTCGCTCAGGTGTCGATCCTCGTCATCTGAGCAACAGCCGCGTTGAAGCGGTGCCGATCCCGGATCAACTCGTGGAAGTCGATGAGGTCATCGTGGGTGATGGGATCGCCCTCGTGAACCTCCCGAGATTCCGCCGGAACCGAGTCGGCGAGCATCGGACATCCATGCTGGACCAGAAGTGACACGGTCTCGATCCCGGTCTTGTGACGCTGACGGGTATCGCACTGCGGGCACTCGAACTCGTAGAAGCCGAAGTTGTTGGTAGCGGCGACGCTCACCACCATGTCATCGGCTGCGACGAGCACGACGCCGCAGACTTCACATGGTGTTCGGATTGTGGACATCGGCTGACCTCCCGGTGAGCCTCCAGCGTCGGGTGCTCGGCGATCAACCCGAGGGGCCGATGGACCTATTCGCCGCCGCCGGCATTGCTGAGGCGCCACAGGAAGGTGGCGAGCTGACCGCGGGTGACCGGGTCGTTCGGTGAGAACGTCGTCGCCGACGTGCCCCGGGTGATCCCCTGCTCGACCATCCACGCCACCGGCTCGGCGAAGTAGGCACCCCGGGGCACGTCGAGGAATGTCGCAGCTCCGAACAGCGAAGCAGCAGGATCGACTCGGCCTGACTCCACCCACGCAACCGGAGCCGCACCCGACTCCAAACGCAACTCGGCCAGGGCCGGATCGAGATTCTGGTCCTGATCGAGCAGGAGTCCGATCAGTCCCGCGACCCACGGTGCCGCGAAGCTGGTGCCGCATACGGGCTGGTAGGCATCACCGACAACCCCGACGGAACAACCAGGGGCGGCGACATCGACCCAGTCCCCGTAGCTGCTCCAGCCGTAGCGTTCGAGCGCCTGATCATGACCGGCAACGGCGATAACGCCGGGCCCGGCAGCCGGGTAGAACGGTTCATCCGTCCCGCTGTTGCCAGCGGCGCCGACGACGATCACGCCTCGCCCGTGGGCATACGCCACGGCGTCGAGAACGATCTGCGGCATGGCATGCGCTCCAAACGACAGATTGATCACGTCGGCGCCGCTGTCCGCGGCGAACACGATTCCTTCAGCAGCCGCAGACCAGGGGACGTGGCCGGTTGCGTCCGCCACCTGAACGGGGAGGATCGAGCATCCCGGGCAGACACCGGCGATGCCGACACCATCATGGGAGGCGCTCGCGACGCCCGCGACCCAGGTCCCGTGACCGAGCTCGTCGACATGAGGGTCGCCGTCGATGAAGCTCGCACCGGGCAACAGCCGATCACCGATCTCCGCGCCGGGACCGACACCGGAGTCGAGAACCGCAATGACCGTCGAGGCGTTCCCGACCGTCTCGGACCACACCGCATCGAGGCCGGCAACATCGGCGCCCCACTGGTCGGCGAGGTACGGGTCAGCCGGCATGTCGGACAACTGTGCGCCGCCATCGAACTCGAGACTCTGGCCGGACTCCATCTGGCCGACGACGGAGGCGAGTCCCACGAAGTCGGTGCTCACGACCTCGAACCGGGGACGGTCACCAGCGGCGATGTCGTCACGAATGATGACTTCGAACTCGCTGCCGGAGACTTCGGACCCTGACGCTGTCGCCGGATTCACGCCCAGAAACACGCTCGAACACACCAGTCCTGTCACCAATGCTGTGCCAACGATTTTGCTCATGCCGGGCCATACGGAGACTGGTGAAACAGTCTTGATCCCGGCGAATCGTCCGCCTCAGCATGCAGTTACCGACTGCACCGGCGACATGGCCGAATACGCATCGACAGGTGCCAGAACGCACCTGCCCCATGGTCCGTTGGGCCCTGGGAGGTCCTTCAGTGGCGCAGCGTCGGAGCGTCCGCGTAGCGGATCGCAGCATCGAGGAGGCGGCCTCGGGCACGAAGCAGATCGCGTCGGTGATCACCGAGGTCGCCGCCGCAGCAGCCGGCACCCGCGACGCCACCGAACACACCAAGTGCTCGGCCGAGGAGATGTCACGGATGGCCGATGGCCTCGGTGAACTCGTCGCCCAGTACACCTGACCGTCCGGGGTCACTTCCAGACGAGCACCGTCTTGCCGGTGGTTCGACCCGACGCGATATCGTTGACACGTTCCACGGCGTTGGAGACATCGTCGATGACGCTCACGCACGGGTCGAGGTCACCGGTGGCGTGGAGCGCGAAGATCTCCGCGGCGGCATGGGTGACGAGGTCGGGGCGGCGGGCCGCGTACGGCTCCCAGAACACCCCCAACAACGAGAGGTTCTTCACCAGGGCGTAGTTCGCCGCCATCGATGGGATGTCGCCTGAAACGAACCCGATGGTGAGCATCCGCCCCTCGAACCGGAGCAGCTTCAGCGATCGCTCGAAGATCCGACCGCCGACCGGGTCCACGACGATGTCGACGCCGTCCGGAGCCAACTCCGCCACCTGTCTGTGCCAGTCAGCAGCCCGATTGTCGACGACGGCCGTCGCCCCCAGACGAGCGGGAATATCGGCCTTTCCAGCCGAGCAGGTGGCGATCACCGTTGCACCGGCCGCCGCGGCGAGCTGGACCGCCATCGTGCCCACTCCCCCGGCCGCGGCATGGACGAGGACGACCTCACCGGCCTGCAGACGTGCCCGATGGTGCAGCGCAAGCCACACCGTCTCCGCGTTCAGGTGAATGGCGGCTGCCGTGACGATGTCGACGCCATCGGGCACCGCCACCACGTTGTCGGCCGAGAAACGGCAGCGCTCGGCCCAGGACCCGACCCCCAGGGAGACCAGACCCATCACACGAGACCCGACCGCGTACCGCTCGCTCGACGACTCGAGGACCGTACCGGCTCCTTCCAGCCCCGCCACGAACGGGCGGGGAGGACGGATCTGGTGTTTGCCGTCGATCTGAAGGCGATCGGCGTAGTTCACCGGCGCGGCCTCGACCTGCACGATCATCGATCCGTCGACCAGCTCCGGCTCGTCCAGATCGTCGACGAACTCAGCAACGCCCTTCTGGCGGACGATCCAACCTCGCATGTCAGCCGAGAGCCGCCCAGAACTCGACGAGCGCGTCGGCCGCGGCGTCGTGGACCGAACACATCCACCAGTGTCCCTCGCCCGCCATGGTGAACGTCGCGGCGCCGAGACGTTCGGCCATCTCCCGACCGAGAGCCGGCTGGGAGTACGCATCGTCGGTCGCGTCGAGCACGAGGCCCGGAGGCACTCCAGTCTCGACCAGCGACCGACCCAGCTCGGCCATCATGGGCTGAGCCGCGCCCCGATACAGGTCGAGGATGCACGAACCCATCGATGGATCGGTGTCGGTCACCACCTCGGTCGCCACGGCTCGGGTCATGCCGAGCTCGACGAAACGCTGGACCCGCTCCTCGGGCGCGACGCCTTCCATCGCCTCGATGACCTGCTCGCCCACCTCCGGGGTCTGCCACGCCTGGGCCATGTCGTGCCACACATAGTCGGGGTGCACCAGACCGGCACAGTCAGCCGCCCAGGAGCGCACCAGATCGGGACGGCGGGCGAGGAGTCCGTAGACGTGTCCGGCGCCCCAGTCGTGGCCGACCACATCGATCGGTCCATCGAGCGCCTCCAGCTCGCCGCTCAGCCAGTCGAGGTAGGCGGACGGGCCGCCGTCGAAGCCGTCGGGACGCGGCGCGCCGAATCCGGGCGGCGACACGCACTCCAGAGCAGACTCACCTCGATCCCGAAGCGCGTCGAGGAGCGGCCCCCAGATGGCGGCCGTTTCCGGATTGCCGTGAATGAATACCCGAGTCATTCCCGGGACGCTAGTCAGGTCAGGTTGCCGACGCTGCTGCGATGCCACCGATCGAGGCATCGAGCATCGCGTCGAACTCCTCGTCGCTCTGCTGGGCGCTCAGGCCCTCGGTGAGCGCGCGGGAGAAGCTGGCGATCATGCCGGGCTGGCGGGAGAGCCGCTCATTGGCCTCTTCACGGGAATAGCCGCCGGACAACGCAACGACCTTCAGCACCTTCGGATGAGCGACGATCTCGTCGTAGAAGCCGTCTTCCTCGGGAAGCGTGAGCTTCAACATGATCTGCTGACCGTCCGCGATGTCGTCGAGGTTGCGCAGGATCGCGGCCTTCAGGAGCACCTCAGCCGCTGACTTGGTGGCGGAGTGGATGTCGACCTCGGGCTCGATGATCGGCATGAGACCCTTGGCGAGAATCTGCTGACCGACCTCGAACTGCTGGTCGACGACCGCATCGACGCCGGCCGCGTTGGCGGCCTTGATCACCGACCGCATCTTCGTGCCGAAGACGTTGGCGGCGTTGGCGCGGTCGAGCAGGGCGTCGAGATCCGGCATCGACTTCATGACCTGGGCGTCGTTCTCCTCATCCGCGAGGCCCTTGTCGACCTTGAGGAACGGGACGACCCGCTTCTCGTTCCAGAGGTAGGACGCCGAGGGCTGGCCGGCGATCTCCCGATCCATGGTCATCTCGAAGAGGATTGCGCCGAGGACCCGATCGCCGTTGAACGAATCGCTGGTGCAGATACGCGAGCGCATGCCGTGGATGAGGTCGAACATCTCATCGTCGCCGCTGTATTCGGACTCATCGATGCCGTAGAGCTTGAGCGCCTTGGGGCTGCTGCCGCCGCTTTGATCGAGGGCGGCGATGAAGCCGTTCTCGTTGCGGACCTTGTCGAGCATTTCCTGGTTCATACCCGCCAGGATACGCCGCTCAGAAGAGCTGGGTGTTGGTCGGGAGACCGAAATGGAAACGACCGAGCGGTTCGAGAATTCGAGGGTTGATCATCCCGTGGGTGATGGCGACGTGGGCGTCACGAAACACCCGTTGGAGCGGGCTCGCCTCGTAGACCGAGGCCCCGCCGACGGCGTGGTAGCAGAGGTCCACCGCCTCGACGGAGCGCTTCGCCGCAGCGGCCGCGGCAATTCGCAATTCGACCCGCTGCACCTCCGCGGCTTCACCACCCTCCTCGATCTGGTCCCAGACCCTGGTGACCGCATCGTGCAGATAGGAGCGGGCCTGGCCGACGTTGGCGATCGCCATTGCCAGGTCGGCCTGGGCCGGGGCGCGTTTGGCCATCACGGTCGAGGAGCCCGAGAACTGGCGCTCGCCGAGCGCGATCACCTCGTCGATGGCGCGGACGCCGAGGCCGATGGTGACCGCGGCGACACCGCACGCAAGTGCTGAGAAGAAGGGGAAACGACCGAGGGTCGTGTCGATCAGCGGCCCACCCCCGAACAGTTGTGTCCAGCGGCCGGCCGGAACGAGGGCATCAGTGGCGGAGTAGTCGGTGGAAGCCGTGCCCTTCAAGCCCATCACGTGCCATGTGTCGAGCAGCTCGATCTGATCGGGCTCGAAGTAGACGAACGGTGCCGAGGAACCGTCCGGAGTTCGCGCCGGTTCGCCGGCCTCATCCACGATCCGCACACCACCACCGATGAAGGTGCAGTGATTGGTGCCCGAGCCCCAGCTCCAGCGACCCGTCACCCGAATGTCGCCGTCGACCACCGTCCCGACTGCAGCGGGCATCCCGTACCCGCCGGTGCACCCCATGGGATCTCGGTAGATGTGCTCGGCCCACTCGCTCGGCAGCCGGTGCGAGTTCAAGGCGGTGGTGTTGCCGATCATCACCGACCAACCCGCGGCGCCGTCGGCCACGCTGACCGCCTCGATGTCGGCGAGCACCTCGAGGACCGACGTTGCTCGTCCGCCGAACTCCTCTGCCACCCAGCCACGAAGCATCCCACTCTCGGCGAGGGCGTGGAAGACCTCGGGATTCAGGCGGCGGTGCTGTTCGCCGTCGGGCGCTTTGGCGTCCGCCATTTCGAGAATCGATTCGGAAACGATCATGTCACGAACGTAGCAATCCCCTGCAGCTCCCCCGCAGTCGAACCGGGGACTACCGTCGCTCAATGGCCCAGACGGTTCGCGGCACGATTCTGCAGACTCCCAGCGCGGAGAACTTCGAAGCACTTGTCGATCAGGTCGTCACGGTCGGCGACGACGGTCTCGTCATCTCCGTCACCGACGGCACCGAATCTGATCAGCCGATCGATCTCGACCTGGGCCCGGACCTCGTTCTCCTCCCCGGGCTCATCGACACGCACGTCCACGCCCCCCAGTGGCCCCAACTCGGTACCGGTCTGGACCTTCCGCTGGAACGCTGGCTGTTCGACTACACCTTCCCGCTCGAAGCCCGCTATGCCGACCTCGACTTCGCCGAGTCGGTCTGGGCCCACATGGTTCCGAATCTCCTCCGCGAAGGAACGACGACCGCCGTGTACTACGGCTCGATCCATGAACCGGCCACGGCGGCGCTGGCCGAGGCATGTGTACGGCATGGTCAACGGGCGTTCGTCGGCCGTGTGGCCATGGACCACCAGGACGGCACACCTGACTGGTACCGCGACCACGACGCCGCCGAGGCGGTCGCCGCCAGCCAGCGCTCCATCGAGTCCATCCGGTCGCTGCCTGGGGCGAGAGGGTTGGTGGAGCCGATCGTCACGCCTCGCTTCATCCCCGCCTGCACCGACGCGGCGCTGACCGGCCTCGGTGAGCTTGCCGATGCCACGGGCACGCTGATCCAGACTCACTGCTCGGAGAGCGACTGGGAACACGGGTATGTACTCGACCGGTGCGGCCGCACCGACGCTCAGGCACTCCACGACCACGGACTCATCGCCGACCACACAGTCCTCGCCCACGCCACGCATCTCAACGACGACGACCGTTCGCTTCTCGCTCAAACGGGAGCCGGCGTGGCCCACTGCCCACTGTCCAACAGCTACTTCTCGAACGCCGTGTTCTCCACGCGGCGCGCCCTCGCCGCCGGGGTTCGGGTCGGGCTCGGTACCGACATCGCCGGCGGGCCCGAGGCCTCGCTGTTGGCCCAGTGTCAGCATGCCGTCACGTCATCGCAGATGCTCGAGACAGGGGTCGACGCCACCGTTCGCCGCAGCAGAGGGGTGGCCGATTCCCGCATCGATGCCACCACGGCGTTCTATCTGGCAACCGGGGGCGGCGCTGAGCTCCTCGGGATCGATGCTGGTCTCCTTGCGCCGGGCCGGATGTTCGACGCCATCGCTGTCGATGTCGGCGATGGCAGTCGAGTCCGGCGCTGGGACGGCGATTCCTGGGAGCACACGTTCGAGAGGATCGTGCGAGGAGCCACCGCCGCCGAGATCGAGCGGGTCTGGGTCGGGGGCCGAGCCGTGGCGGGCCGCGATGGTTGACGTCCCCCATCTCCTGAATCCCAGCCTGGTCGAGATCAATCGCCTGCCGGCTCGACCGCCTCTCGAACCGTTCGACGACCGCGCCGCCGCGCTCGCCGATGCATGCTCGCCATGGCGGCGATCGCTCGACGGCGAATGGCGATTCCGGCTCGTCGACCGACCCGACGCCGCGCCCGCCCGCTGGATGGCGCCGTCCACGTCCGACGCGCGTTGGGCGTCAGCGACGGTACCCGGGTGCTGGACCCGACAGGGCTTCGGCGACCTGCCCCACTACACGAACATCGTGATGCCATGGCCCGACCTCGAGCCACCGCAGGTTCCTGCCGAGAACCCGACCGGCCTCTACCGCACCACCTTTCGGGTGCCGCGCGCGTGGCGGACCCGTGACGTCATCGTGCATCTCGGTGGTGCGGAGAGCGTCGCGGTCGTGTGGTGCAACGGTGAGTTCGTCGGCATGGGCAAGGACTCGCGTCTGCCGTCGGAGTTCGATCTGACCCCGCACCTCAGGGCGGGCGAGAACCTGCTCGCCGTGATGGTCATCCGCTGGTCCGACGCCACTTGGCTCGAGGACCAGGACCACTGGTGGCACGCGGGCCTGCACCGATCATGCTTCCTCGAGGCACGAAGCCGATGCCGTGTCGACGCTCTCCGCGTCGAGGCAGATTTCGATGTGACCGACGGATCCGGTCGGCTGGGTGTCCGCGCCGACATCCACGGATCGGTGACCGGCACGACCGTGCGGGTGGCACTGCTCACCGAGGGCGGGCGCCGGATCGGCTCCGCCACTGCTCGGGTCGAGCGTCGATCGAACGCCTCTCCCCTCCATGAGATGAGCTCCGGCCCGAGGTTCACCGGCACTTCGGCCGAGGTCGTCATCGACCTCCCCGCCGTCCGTCCCTGGTCCGCGGAAGCCCCACACCGGTACCGGGTCGTGGTGGAGCTAATCGACCCCCACGGCGCCGTCGTCGAAGCCCATGCCGCATGGACGGGATTCCGGCGGGTCGAGGTGCGCGACCGTCGACTGCTCGTCAACGGCACGCCGGTGCTCATCAACGGGGTGAACCGCCATGACCATCACCCGGTCACGGGCAAGGCCGTCACCGTCGACGACATGCGCGACGACCTGCTGTCGATGAAGCGCCACAACCTCAATGCGGTGCGAACCGCGCACTACCCGAACGATCATCGCCTACTCGACCTCTGCGACGAGCTCGGGCTCTACGTGATCGACGAGGCCAATGTCGAGTCCCACGGCCGGGAGGCCTCGCTCAGCCGCGACAACCGCTACACCGCGGCGATTCTCTCCCGGGTGCAGCGGATGGTGGCTCGCGATCGGAACCATCCATGCGTGATCGGCTGGTCGCTCGGCAACGAGTCCGGCCACGCCGCCGTCCACGATGCCGCCGCCGCGTGGGTTCGCCGGACCGATCCGTCCCGCTTCGTCCATCACGAAGGTGCGGCCCGCCACCGATTCCCCCACGACCAGCGCACACCGCCTGAACAGATGTTGCAGGCGCCCGATCGTTCCGAGCGGCTGACCACCGACGTCGTCTGTCCGATGTATCCGTCGATCGAGATGATCCGGACCTGGGCCCAATGGGCTGAATCGACCGGCCTCGACGATCGACCGATGCTCATCTGCGAGTACTCCCACGCGATGGGCAACTCGAACGGCTCACTCGACGAGTACTTCGCCGCCTTCCACGAAGAGCCGGCCATCGCCGGCGGATTCATCTGGGACTGGCGCGATCAGGGTCTGGCCGAGATCGACGACGCCGGCCGCTTCTACTGGGCGTACGGCGGCCACTTCGGCAACGAACCCAACGATGCCAACTTCTGCATCAACGGTCTGGTCGGTCCCGACGGCGAGCCCCACCCCGCAATGCGAGAACTCATGTGGTTGGGCCGACCGGTTGCGGCTCGCCAGATCCGCGGACGGCGCGTGCGACTCACCAACCGCCGCCAGTTCACGTCCACCGCCGACCTCCGTCTCCGATGGACACTCCTGACCGCAGGCACCCGACAGGAGTCCGGCACCCTGGATCTGGAGATCGCGCCCGACTCCTCGAGTGTCGTCACCATCCCGTGCACGAGTCGACCGAAGCCCGACAGCGTTGTCACGATCGAGTGGGCCACTCGCCGGCGAACCCGCTGGGCAGCGGCCGGCCACGTGGTGGCCTGGGACCAGATCCGATTGTCAGCGCCGACGCCGATCGAGCAACCATCACCGACGCGGGGGCGAGCGCTCCCGATCGTGCCCGCCGACGTCACGGCGTGCCTCTGGCGGGCCCCGATCGACAACGATGGGGTCGCCCAGGGACTGATGGCGCAGATTTCGGGAGTTCGCCTCCAATGGCTCCAGTGGGAGCTGGATCGACCGGAAACGGCCCAGCCGACTCGACACACCACCGTCACCGAATCGGATGGCCGTCTCGACTTCGCCGAGGAATTCATCATCCCCGTCGAGTGGACCGATGTGCCTCGCATCGGCGTGCGCTTCGAGCTGCCGGCCGAGCTCGAACGCCTGGAGTGGTACGGCCTCGGTCCGCACGAGACCTACCCGGACCGACGGTCGAGCGGCCTCGTCGGGCGATGGACGTCGACGGTGGGGGCGCAGTACCACCCCTACGTCGTCCCGCAGGAACACGGTGCTCACGCCGACACAAGGTGGTTCACGCTCACCGGTGCATCCGGACACGGCGTCCGCGTGGAGCTTGGTGAGGGACTGAGCTTCTCCGCCCGTCGGCATCACGACGATGACCTGACCGCCGCCTCAACACTGGCCGAACTGCGAACGGCTGCCACGATCGAGATTCACATCGATGCGGCCCAGCGGGGGCTCGGCACCGGTGCCTGCGGACCCGATGTGCTGCCCGAGTATCGGGTTGGTCCCGGCCGGTACCGGTTCAACTGGTCGATCAGCAGTATCTAGACGAGGTTGAACCGCACGCCGCCGATGGCGACGCTCTCGCCGGCACGGTCACGGTCGACGACGGACACGTCGATCGCGGCCAGGCCGTCACCCCGGCCGTCGGTTGCCTCCACGAAACGGATGGAGGCGTCGTCACACTGGATCGTTCGATCGACCGCGGGCCGTCCGAGAATCGCCGCCCACCGATCGGCCAGCGCATCAGGATCATCGGCCTGGACTTCGGCGGCGGTCATCGCGGACAGCGTGGTCGACGAGTGGTACGCCCAGTCCGGACCGGCCCACGACCAGCTCTCGGGCGGGTCGGCCTGGTCGATCGAGAGGATCGCCCCGCCGGTGTCGGCGGGATGGAGATGGAGACCACGGATCCCATCGCCGGAGGCCTCGAACGCGACACGAACACCGAGGTCAGACATCTGGTCCCGCCTGCTGTCGCAGTCGTCCACCTGCACGATGACCATGTAGCCACCATCGCCGTGCCGACGCTCCAGGTAGCGGCCTGCCGTGGTGCCGTCCTGCTTCGGCGCCACGACCTCCAGCAGCTGATCACCGATGGTGTACAGCCCGTGACGGAGCCCGAAATGACCGACGCCCGGATCGCGGTAGCAGACCTCCAGGCCGAACTCGTCGACGAGTTGCTCCTCGACGGGGCGGAGATCCTGGGCGACGAGAACGAGTTGGCGGAGTCGAAGCATGACTCTGGTCTAGTCGTAGCCGGGGGGTGTTCGATAGCCACCGAGCTCGCGGTCCATGAACTCGGCGAACCCGATGCTGCTGTGGTCCTGCAGATGCCCGGCCACGATCTGCAGCCCGCAGGGCAGCCCGGACCGGGTCAGACCGGCCGGGGCCACGGTGCCGGGCAGGTAGACGCCGCAGGACCAGCCTGCCCAGAAGAGCTGGTCGGTGGTGGGCTGCTGGGTCCCGTTGACGGTGATGGTTCGCTCGGGTCGCTCGCCCTCCTGATCGTGGGGATAGGCGGCGCTGGCGGCGGTCGGGCAGAGCAGCAAGTCGTAGTCCTCGAAGAAAGCCGCCCACGCGAGGCGCTCGTGCTCGCGCTCGCGGTGAAACGCCGCCCACTCCCAATGGCTGATCGCGGTCCCCCGGCCCATCACCGCCCGGTAGTCACGATCACCGGCGACGTAGCGCTCGGCGTTGGCGCGGTGCTCGGCTAGTGCCTCCTCGGGGTAGCCGGTGCCGGTGGCGGCTCGTAGGAGTGTCATGTAGATCTCATGGCTGCGCTCGACGTCGATCTCCGGTCGGGCCGTCTCGTCGATCTGTACACCGAGAGCGGCGAGGGACTCGACGGTCACCGCGAGCTGTTCGGTCAGCTCGTCGTCCTGTTCGACGCACGGGCTCTCCAGCATCACCGCCGCCCGGATCTGCTCAGGACGATCCCACCGCGGTTCGGGCAGATCGAGGCGCCAGCCCGCGGCGTCGAGACCGTGCGCTCCGGCAACGATGTCGAGGCCCAGGCGGAGATCACGGGCCGTTCGAGCCATCGGGCCACCGACACCGATGTCGAGCGTGGTCGGATCACCAGGTGCGCCGTGACCGGCGATCGGGACGATCCCATAGGTCGGTTTGTGGCCGAAGACACCGCAGTAGTGGGCCGGGTTGCGGATCGAAGCGCCGATGTCGGAACCGAGCTCGAGCGCGGTCATCCCACTCGCGAGCGCGGCTGCGGCGCCACCGGACGATCCTCCCGGGATCAGGTCCGCGTTCCACGGGTTCGAGGTGGTGCCATAGACCGGATTGAACGTCTGCCAGTCCGCCATCGACACCGGCAGGTTGGTCTTGCCGTAGATCACCGCACCAGCGTCGAGCAGTCGTTGGACGGCCTCGTCGTTTCGTTCGGGCCGCCAGTCGACCAGATGGGGATGACCCGACGTCGACGGCGTGTCCATCCATGCCCACGCCTCCTTGATCGTCATCGGCACGCCGTGCAGTGGGCCCCACGATTCCCCCGCGATGGTCACGGCGTCAGCGTCGGCGGCCCTGCGGCGGGCAGCATCGATTCGTTCGACGACGACCGCGTTGATGATCGGGTTGAATCGTTCGTACCGCTCGATCGTGGCGTTCAGGAGCTCGACGGCCGAGATCGCTCCGACGTGGATTGCTGCGGCTTGTTCTCGAGCACTTGCCAGGGTGATGTCCATGCGTACCGAATCGTAGATCCGTAGTCTCCCATCACATGAGTTTCCCCACGCCCGATGCCGCCGCCGTCACCGCCCTCGCTCCCACCGGGACGTTGCGGGCCGCCATCAATCTGAGCAACTTCCTGCTGGTGTTGTCAGTCAGCGACGACGGCGTCCCCGTCGGGGTGTCACCCGACATGGCCAGTGCGCTGGCCGGCGCTCTGGGCGTCGGTATCGAGTATCAGACGTATCCCAACCCGGGTGACGTGGCTGATGCCGCACAGACCGGGGCCTGGGACATCGGCAACATCGGGGCCGAACCCGCCCGTGCCGAGTTCATCGAGTTCACCGACGCCTACGCCGAGATCGAGAGCACCTACCTCGTCCCCGCGGGGTCGCCGCTCACCTCGCTCGCCGATGTGGACCAGCCCGGCATCCGGATCTCGGTCAAGTCACGGGCCGCCTACGCCCTGTGGCTTGAACGCAACCTCGAACACGCCACGCTCGTGGAGTCGGAATCACTCGACAGCTCGTTCGACGGTTTCGTCGAGCAGGGCCTCGATGCACTCGCCGGACTCCGACCACGGTTGACCACCGACGCCGAGCGACTGCCGGGGTCGATCGTTCTGCCGGGCAAGTTCTCGTCCGTGCAACAAGCCATGGGCACGCCCAAGGATCGGGACCCTGCCGGCTACGCCTACCTCCGCGAGTTCGTCGAGGCGGCCAAGCTCTCCGGTTTCGTCGCAGACTCGATCGAACGCCACGAGGCACACGGACTTTCAGTGGGGCCACTCGCCACCGGCTGACGTAGTCTCGGCGGCATGGCTGCCATCAATGAAGTGACCGACCTCACCCACGACGGCGACGTTGCTGTCGTCACCGTCGACTCCCCGCCCGTCAACGCCCTCAGCTCGAATGTCCGGGCCGGCATCGACACGGCGGTCAAGCAGGCCAACGAGTCCGACGCCACCGCGATCGTCCTGATCTGTGCGGGGCGCACGTTCATCGCCGGGGCCGACATCACCGAGTTCGGCGGCGCCGCCAAGGGCCCGTCGTTGCGCGACGTCCAGGACACCCTGGAGAACTCGAACGTTCCCGTGGTGGCTGCCATCCACGGCACCGCGCTCGGCGGCGGGCTCGAGCTCGCCCTGTGTGCGCACTACCGCATCGCCGTTCCGAGCGCGCGATGTGGACTCCCCGAGGTCAACCTCGGACTGCTCCCCGGCGCCGGTGGCACCCAGCGCCTCCCTCGCATCGTCGGGGTCGAGAAGTCGCTGCAGATGATCGCGTTCGGTGACCATGTCCCCGCCGCCGATTGCCACGAGATGGGTCTGGTCGACGAGATGGCTGTCGAAGGGCAGCTCCTCGAAGACGCCACGGCGTTCGCCCGCCGGATCGTGGCCGAGGACCGTCCCCTCGCCAAGGTCAGTAATCTCAACGACAAGCTCGTCGCCGACCCCCAGGTGTTCGCCGACTTCCGCGCCGCCAACGCCAAGAAGTTCCGCGGCTTCGAAGCCCCCGAGGCCATCATCCAGTGCGTCGAAGCCGCAGTGAACGGCTCGTTCGACGAGGGCATGCGTGTCGAGCGCGAACTCTTCACGGGCCTCATGGAGGGCACCCAGTCGAAGGCCCAGCGTCACCTCTTCTTCGCCGAGCGCCAGGCGTGGAAGATCCCCGATGTCCCCAAGGACACCGAGGTCATTCCCGTCGAATCCGTCGGCATCATCGGCGCCGGCACCATGGGTGGCGGCATCGCGATGAACTACGCGAACGCCGGCATCCCCGTCACCATCATCGAGACCAGCCAGGAGGCCATGGACCGAGGCCTCGCCGTCGTGCGCGCCAACTATGAGCGAAGTGCCAAGCGCGGCCGCTTCACGATGGAGGAAGCCGAGCGCCGGATCGCTCGCATCGCACCCTCGCTCGACATGAACGATCTCGCCGACGTCGACATGGTCGTGGAGGCCGTCTTCGAGCGCATGGACGTCAAGCAGGACATCTTCCGCCGTCTCGACGAGATCTGTAGGCCCGGGGCCATTCTCGCCACCAACACCAGCGCGCTCGACATCGATCAGATCGCCGCCGTGACGAGCCGCCCCGAATGGGTCATCGGGATGCACTTCTTCTCCCCTGCCAATGTGATGAAGCTGGTGGAGGTCGTACGCGCGGAGAAGACCTCGATCCCGGTCATCAACACCACGATGCAGATCTCCAAGCGCATCGGCAAGGTCGCCGCCCTCGTGCGGGTGTGCCCGGGTTTCGTCGGCAACCGCATCCTCGCGTCGCGCCGCCAGGTGTCCGATGCCTTGATGAACGCCGGCGCGATGCCATGGGAGATCGACAAGGCCATCTTCGACTTCGGCTTCGCCATGGGCCCGTTCCAGATGTCGGACCTCGCCGGACTCGACCTCGGTTGGGTGAAGGAGGAATCGGCGGGACGCACCATCCGGGAACGCCTCAACGAACTCGATCGACGCGGCCAGAAGGCCGGTGCCGGCTTCTACGACTATGACGAGAACCGCACCCCCACGCCCTCGCCCATCACCGAGGAGATCGTGCGCGAATTCGCCGCCAAGTCCGGCGCGGAGGCCCGCGACTGGACGAGTGAAGAAATCGTCGAACGTGTGAACCTGACGATGGCGAACGAGGGTGCCAAGATCCTCGAGGAGGGCATGGCGATCCGTTCGTCCGACATCGACGTCATCTGGGTGCACGGCTACAACTGGCCGCGCTACTGGGGTGGCCCGATGTTCTGGGCCGACACCCAGGGGCTCGGCAACGTCGTCGCTCGCCTGGAGGAGCTCACCGCTGCCGAAGGCGATCACTGGGCCCCCGCCGGGCTCCTGAAGCAGCTTGCCGAGGATGGCAAGAGCTTCAGCGACTTCTGATCGGCAACGCTTGCGAGACCCCCGAAAGGCGTACACCGGCTGGAAGATCGTCGCCACTGGATCGGTCCTCTGGGCTCTCCAGTCGATGCTGTGGATCCAGGGCTACGGCAACCTCGCGGTCGAACTGCGCAACCGGTTCGGGTGGTCCAAGACATTCCTGTCGATCGTCTATGCGGTAACCCGTGGCCAAGGCGCGCTGATCGGGCCCGGCCAGGGCCGGGTCATCGAGCATCGCGGCGTCACCTATGTCATGCGCGCCGGCGCGCTCATCACGCTGGTCTCGTTCATCGCGCTGTCGCAGATCCAGAACCGGTTCCAGTTCGTCGTGGTGATGATCTTCGCCTCCCTCGGGATCAGCCTCACCGGGTTCCTCACCCTCACCACTGCGACCGTGCGCTGGTTCGAGCGCCGCCGCGCCCGCGCCCTGTCACTGCAGACGATGGGGTTCGCCGTCGGCGGATTCGCCGGCCCGTTGCTCGTCGTCGGCTTCGCCACCGTCGGCTGGCGGTGGACCCTGGCCGTGGCCGGCATCGTTCTCGCCGCCATCTCGTGGTGGGCGTCGGGAATCGTCGGGAGGAACCCCGGCGACAGCGACGAACCCATGGACGGGCTCGATCCCGAGGCGGCGAAGGCCGAACCGCTGGCGGAAGGTGCCGGGGAGGATCACCTCACCGCCGGTCAGGCGATCCGGACCCGCGCGTTCTGGATGATCTCGTTCGGGCATGGATCGGCACTGCTCGTCGTGTCCTCGTCGATGGCCCACCTCACGTTGTTTCTCACCGAGGATCGTGCGTACACCGCTGGTCGCGCAGCGCTCGTGGCCGGCATGGTGCCCCTGTTCCAGTTCGTCGGCACCGCCCTCGGAGGGCAACTCGGCGACCGGGTCAACAAGCGGCTCATCGCCGGTGTCGCGATGCTCCTGCACGCGTTCGCCATGCTCCTGCTCACGTGGGTGGACCATGTCGCCGCCATCGGTGGATTCGTGGTGATGCACGGGATCGCATGGGGCGTTCGCGGCCCCCAGATGCAGGCCATTCGAGCCGACTACTTCGGCACCACGTCGTTCGCCCGGATCATGGGATGGTCGTCGATCATCGTGACGGTCGGCTCGATCTCCGGCCCGCTGCTCGCCGGGATCCTCGCCGACACCACCGGGGACTACAAGCTCGGATTCACCATCGTTGCCTGCGCGGCGTTCGCCGGCACGATCTTCTGGATCCTGGCGAAACCGCCCACGCCGGTGGTTCAGGCCGAAGCGGGAACCGCAGCGTTGTAGCCGATCGTTGTGCGGTGCAGGAGGCGGTCATAGCCGTCGTAGCCACCGGTCGCCCGATGCAGCACACACCGGTTGTCCCACATCACGAGCATGTCGGGCTCCCACGTGTGCTGGTACTGGAACTCTTCTCGCGTCTCCCAGGCGTAGACCTCGGCGAGCAGTGCCCGTGCCTCGTCGTCGTCCATTCCGTCGATCCCGATGATGTAGCCGAGGACCGAGAACAACGACTCCTCGCCGGTTTCGCGGTGGGTACGAATCACGGGATGCAACTGTGTGGCGTAGGCCTCTTCGCTGGGCCGAATCCGCATGGAGCGATCGTCGGCATCGTTGTCGCCATAGGCTCCGTCCGGAGCGTAGCCACCACGAGCAGAGTGCACCGCGATCTTCCCCTCGATACGGGACCGGAGTTCCTGAGGCATCGCCGCGAGTGCAGCCGTCTGGTTCGCGTAGAGCGTGTCGCCGCCGTGAGGAGGAATCACCTTTCCGTACAGACACGTGCCATCGGGCGGGTTCTCCTGAAAGCTCCAGTCGGAGTGCCAGTTCTCCGCGAAGAGCGGCGAGGTCTCGTCGGCACGCCGTTCGATTGCGGCGATGTGGACGCGACCGTCGATCGGCGCAAAGAACGGCTCCTGACCGAACGGACCGAAGTGCAGCGTGAACCGTTCCAGGTCGTCGTCGGTGAACTGCTGGTCCGGGAAGGCGAGCACTTTGTGCTCGAGCCAGGCGGCTCGAATCTCCGCCACCAGCTCATCATCGATCGTGCGCAGGTCCAGACCTCGAACGGTGGCTCCACAGGCCTGTCCGCTCGGAACGATGTCGAGTGTCACGGTTGGTCTCCGGATCGCGGGCCTCAGTGACGTCGGAACGAAGGAATCGCCCAGACGACACACGAGAGGGTCCAGGCAAGACTGCCAGCAATGGTCAACCCGTCGCCAGCCCGGATCCCTGCGATGAGGAAGATGATGCCGGACAGGACGAATCCAGCGAGTCCGACCATCTGGTAGCGGTCGTCGTTCTTGTGCACGGGCCCCTGCATGGTGGTTGAGCGTACGGCTCTCGCGTATCGTCACCTCTCAATGCCGCACACGACACAACTCCGAGTCCGGTTCTACGAGCTCGACCCCTACAACCACGTCAACCACTCCGTCTACGTGTCGTACTTCGAGTCGGCTCGTGTCGAACTGCTCGACGAGGCCGGCTACTCGCTGGCCGCGTTGCAGGAGGCCGGGTTGTCGATCGTGGTGTCGGAGATCCACACCAAGTTCATCGCTTCCGCCGAGCAGAGCGACGTGCTCACCATCGAGACCGACATCCTCGAGTTCCGCCGCGTCACCTCACAGTGGCGCCAGCGGATCCTGCGCGGCGAGGAACTGATCGCCACCCAGACCCTGCGGGCGGCGATGGTAACCACCGAGGGCAAACCCACCCGTTTCCCGGCTGAGATGGTCGAAGCCATGGCCCCCTACATGGCCGAGGAATAGAGCACGCTGGGGACAGACCCCAGTGTGCTTTATGGCGAGCTGTCGGTGATGGCGGCGACGAGGTGGACCCTCGGTGTGTCACCACCGTTGAGGGCGGTGTGATAGCCGCGGGTATCGGTGAAATAGACGGACCCGTCGGCGGGCAGATGGGTGCAGTGGTGGTTCACCACGAACAAGCAGCCGGGGTTGGTGTGGACCGGGATGTGGAGCCGTGGCTCGGGATCCCGGTGCCACGAGTTGGCGTTGAACGGCTGCTTGAGGTTGATACGGACCCGGCCGATCCCGAC
>JAERSO010000026.1 GCA_016845585.1 Acidimicrobiaceae bacterium
TGGATCGAACGCACCTACCACCAACGCCGACGCCAAGACGCCCTCGGCCGATTGACCCCAACCGAATACGAAACCATCATGACCCCAACAGCGGCCCTGGCCGCATAAACCAACCTGTCACCGCTACCCGCGGCAGACCCAAGGTCCTTTTATCACCGCGCCGTGGAAGCCTCCGACTCTTGCCAGGCGCCACCCTTCGCTCGACTAACTGTTGAGCCTTTACGTTGCGCAGCGCAGCACGAGTTCGCGTAGGCCATCGCAGTCGTACCAGTTGTGCTGCAGAGCTTTCGTCCACTTCGCTTTTACTGTTGGGGTCAGTGCTGCGTAGTCGCCGTCCTTCCTCGTCAGCATTTCTCGAGTTGCTCGGATGCGTTGCGCTGAGTTGTCCGGCCCAAACGCCTTGGGGACGTCGTATCCGATGAGCTTGAAGTAGCGATCCAGTTGGTGCTTACCCCTCATAGGCCGCTTGGGATCTCGTTCGAATACGACGTCGGGAAAGGCGCGTCGCTTCCATGCCTTCGCTATAGGGAGCGCGTTGATGACGTTGGAGCCGAACCAGATTCCTGCTTCGCCGTCGACGTGTTCCTGGAGCTCTTGGCTTTCGTGTTCTGTGTAGGCGATCAGGAGACGATTCTCGGTCTCGGCGAGTGTCTTGAGCTGGGTGAGTGTGTCCCATGTGGCTGGCTCGATGATTCGGTCTGGCATGTCGGCTTTGGCTCGAGCTGCTGGCCAAAGCGCTTGTTCGATCACGAACTGGATGAAGTAGCGGTCGTCCCCGTCGGCCCATGCCGCTCCGAGGAATGAGGGAGGGTCGACGGCGGTTCCTTCGAAATCGATGTAGATCGCTCGGGCTGCGTCAGTCGACGCGATCTGGGTTGGTTTCTTGCGGGACACGTTGGTTTCGCTTCAAGTTGAGGTTCGCGAGGAAGGAGTGAAGGCCTCAGTCGGCGGATGCCAGTTGATTCCCTACCCACCCGCTGACGGCCGTTCTTACGTTACTAAGCGATGGAGGAAGAACCATGCAATCGCAGTTCTCCGGATGGGATGTTCCAAGATCTGCCGTTTGGTGTTCCAAACACCCCAACGGCCACTGGCCCTGACCTGGGGTTTTGGGGTTTCGCGCCATCCCCACAGGGGCGGGGATGGCGCGAAACGCGGCGCGAAACTGCGCTGCTGGGTCCGTCCCCATTTGTGGCTGAGGCTATCGGCGTGCTTCGCGGCGCGCGGTGGCCTTTGGTGAGTGTCGAGGCGGCCGGCCGTGCCGATCTGGGGGTGTTGGGGCGCGGCGAAGCAGCGGCGATGGGCCGCTGGGGTTCGGTAAGGGGATCAGGCCGGGGTCTGTCAGGAATTCTGTGTATCGGGCGTGACCAAGGGTCCCGCGGATCTGCGCATGCTCCGCGGCGACGGTGAGTGGCTCACCTTCGAGGCGCTTTTCACCGACTACCGCACCGATCCGATCGTTCGGGGAGTCGTTCTCAACGCCCGAAACGTCACCGATCGTCGACGCGTCGAGGCCAGCGAGCGGGCCAACCAGACGATCTTCAATGCACTCGTCGAGATGGCCCCTGTGGGCATTTTCCTGGCCGACGGCGATGGCAACTGGACCTACACCAACTCCCGAATCGGCAATGACTTCGACACGGATTCCGCCGAGTTGCTCGGCACCGGCTGGCATGAGCTCTTCCACGAAGCCGATGTCGAACGGCTGCTCACCGAACTCGCCGGCTGGGACGGCCAGGGACGGTACGTCACGGAGCTCCGAACCCGCCACGCCTCACGGCCGCGCGAACTGCGATTGACCGTCAGCCGTCCGAGGTCGACGGATGGGGAACTCGGGGCCGTTGGCACGCTGGAAGACGTGACATCTCGTCGCGGCCTGGACGAGATGCTGCTCGATGGTGCTGCGCTCGGTTCGGTCGCCGGCGTCGTCGGCAGCGCGGCACACGACCTCCACAATCTGTTGGCCTCGATCGGTTTCCAGATCGGTCTGCTCGACACCCCCGACGATTCGGTCGAACGGGTGTCGGCGGCGAACGAGGCGATCGATCGGGCCTGCGACATCACCCACGACCTCATGGCCATGAGTCGCCCGGGACGCGGTCGTGTCACTGCGCTGGCCGTCGGCGATGTGATCGAAGGATTGTCCGACATGCTCCGGGTGCTGGTCGAGCATGCTGCGGAGCTCCACTTCTCCGCAGACGTCGATGGAGCCCTGGTGGCCGTCGACCGATCCGGCCTCGAGCGCGTCGTCACCAATCTCGTCGTCAACGCCCGCGATGCTGTCGGGTCCCGAGGCACGATCTCCATTTCGGTCACTGAAACAACGCTTGACGACGACGGTCCTGAGAACTGCGCCGCTGGCGACTATGTGGCCATCTCGGTCGAGGACGACGGTTGTGGCATGCCGGACGCAGTCCTCGCCCGCATGTTCGAGCCGTACTTCACCACCAAGGAAGACGGCAACGGCATCGGTCTCGCCGCCTCACTCCGCACCATTCGGGGCTGGGGCGGCGACATCGACGTCGCCAGCGTTGAAGGCGAAGGTACGACGATGACCGTGTACCTCCCGATCGCCGAGTGCTAGCGGCCCTTCCATTCCGGCGAGCGCTTCTCGGCCCAGGCGGTGCGGCCTTCTCGCGCGTCGTCGGTGGCGCTGACGATCCGCCGCATCGTCTCGCCCATGCGGACGGAATCCGTCCACGGCATCTTCCGCCCGCGGCGGGCCATCTCGTTGGTGGCCCGCACCGCGAGCGGCGCGCCTTGGCACAGTCGGTCGGCGAGGATGCCGGCTTCGCGAAGCAGATCGTCGTGCGGATGGACTCGCCAGGCGAGGCCGATCTCCCTGGCGCGATCGGCATCGATCGGATCGCCGGTCAGCAGGAGCTCGAGCGCGTCAGGCATCGAGACATGGTCGGGCAGGCGAAGGGAACCGACCACGGTCGATGCGCCGATCCGGACCTCAGGGTAGGCGAACGTCGCCCTGTCACTGGCGAGAATGAAGTCGCAGGCGAGCACGGCGGTGAGGCCGTAGCCGATGCACGGACCGTTCACGGCGGCGATGGTCGGCTTCCAGATCTCCATGCCCGACTCGAACGTGGTGATGGTCGGCCACTCCCAGAATGATCCCGGCCATGAACCCGTCGAACCGGCACCGTCGCGGAGGTCGGCCCCGGCGCAGAAGGCCCGGCCCGCGCCCGTCACGATGGCGACCCACGCCTCCTCGTCCTCTCGGAACTCGGTCCAGGCTGCATCGAGGGCTTCGCGCATCGCCCCGTTGACGGCGTTGAGTGCATCCGGACGGTTGTAGGTGATGGTGGCGACATGACCGTCGCGTTCGTAACGGGCGGCATCGTTCATCACGACAGCTTTCCCTACAGTGCCGCCCATGACCACAATCACCGCAGACCTCACCACCGGATTCGCCGTCGAGCTCCGAGCCGGCGATCACGTCTGGCACGCCGACGAACCGACATCGCTGGGCGGCACCGACACCGGGCCGAATCCGTACGAGCTGTTGCTGTCGGCGGTTGGCGCCTGCACCACCATCACGATCTCGATGTACTGCCGGCGCAAGGGGTGGGACCTGCACTCCGTGTCGGCTCGGTACGACTTCGACAAGGTGCACATCGACGACTGCGCCGACTGCGACGACGACGCCAAGGGACACATCGACCGGGTCCGTAGCGAGATCTTCATCGAGGGCGACTTCGACGAGGCGCAACGCAAGCGACTCGCCGACATCGCCAGGCGCTGCCCGGTGCACAAGACCGTCGACCACGGTGTGTCGTTCACCACCGAGACCGTCTTCGTCGGCTGACCCCCTGAATAGCCGTCGGGAAACGGGGGGATTCTCAGCCCTTGGCGAGGCTGTCGCGGATCTCGGTGAGGAGGTCGATCTCGCTCGGGCCGGCCGGGGTGTCGTCGACCTCTTCCTCCTTCTTGCTTGCGTTGTACGTCTTCAGGACGAAGAAGACGGCCAAGGCCACGAAGAAGAAGCTCACGGCGGTCGTGATCACCGTGCCGTACCAGATGGGCGTGCCGCTGATCTCGAAGTTGAGGGTGTCGAAGTCCGGCTCGCCGAAGATGGCGGCGATGATCTGCATGATCACGCCGTTCACCAGCGCGTCGATGATCGGCTTGAACGCCGTTGCCATGATCACCGCGACGGCCAGATCGACGATGTCGCCCTTGTTGATGAACTCTTTGAATTCCTGAATCACACGCTTGTCCTCTCGAATACGCATCGCAGACCACCCGCGTGGCCCACCGACTGCTCCCGACGCCTGATCGCAAGGACAAGTCGCGACGGAGGTTGAGACACGAGTCTCAGGTCTTGCCAGCGAACAGCGCGATCACCGGTGCCGCGGCCG
Organism: Acidimicrobiaceae bacterium; assembly: GCA_016845585.1. GTDB lineage: Bacteria > Actinomycetota > Acidimicrobiia > Acidimicrobiales > Aldehydirespiratoraceae > JAACCU01. The sequence goes on from JAERSO010000026.1 coordinate 4,371, forward strand.
GATCGTCCGACGAGATCCGGACGGTGACCATCTCGCCGTCGTCGTGGGTCGTGATGTCGAGGAACGCGCAGCAGGTCGCCGTGCCCGGGATCAACGCGATGTCGAGCGCCTGGGCGCGCAACGCCGTCCACTCGGCGAGTTGATCGGTGGCCGCAAGCTGCCGAACTCAACCGCAGTTGAGGTCAAGGGGCCAGTTCGAGCCGGGCCACGATTTCGTCGTCGTCGACCTCGCCGGTGGGGACGAAGCCGAAGCGCTCGTACATGCCGGCCGGGGACCCGTGGCCCGGCACCCAGGAGACCAGAAGCGACTCGCCACCCCAGGCTCGAGCCTGCGCAGCGACCTGCTCCAGCACCCGCCAGCCGATGCCTCGACCCTGGTGGAACCGGTCGACGGTGAGCCGCCACAGGTAGGGCTCCGGGTTGTGCTCGGTGGGCTCCTCCATCATCACGAAACCGACCGGCTGGCCGTCGGCCTGGATGACCCGAGGCCATGGCTTCACCCGTGGGTCGTCCGGACTGTCCCCGAAGCCTTCCTCGAATGGGGGTACCGCCGCCTGCGAGAGTGAAGCGGCGATCGGTGCCACGAAATGATCCTGTGACTGGTGGGTCTGGAGTTCGATCACGTGACGGAGCCCGACCGGGTGGGGTTCGACCAGCTCGACCGTCTCCGGCGGGGCGGTCGGACGGTCCAGCCAGGCCGATCGGAGTTCCGGCGTCAGCGCGTAGCTCCAGTCGTCGACCAGCGTGTCGTCGCCCCACCACGTGTTCCTGATTCGGCCCTCGAAGTCGAAGCCGCATCGCTCGACGACCCTGGCCGAGCGCAGATTCTCGGGATGGAGGGTGGCCGCGATACGCACCACGCTCGTCTCGGCGAAGAGCCAGTCGACGAGTGCTCCGAGCGACTCTCCGGCGTAGCCGTTGCCCCAGTGCTCGCGGGCGAATGTGTAGCCGACTGTTGCCGCGTGACCACTCGCCTCGAGCTTGAGGGCGAGATCGCCCAGCACCACCGTGTCGGCCGCGTCGGCAATGCTCAATGCCCACCACTCGCCGTTCGAGGGTCCTGCGAGCTCGGCGAGTGATCGGCTCATCTGCTCGGCCGCAGCGAGCGTGAACGGCATCGGCCAATCCTGGTACTCGGCCACGGATGGGTCGTTGCGTCGCTCGGTGAGTGGCTGGGCGTCAGACACACGGAAGGGCCGAAGAAGAAGGCGTTTGGTCCGGAGGGTTTCGAAGGCGATGGGCTCACTCGGCTCAGGCATCCGGAGAGTCTCCCAGGCCGTGACCTCAACTGCTGTTCGTTCTAGTGTCCTGCCCGTGAGTGAGGCTTTGGTTCGATTGACGCATGAGTTCGTCGACGTGGTCGACGGGGCGGTTGCGCGGAGCACCGAAACCACGGTGTTCGACGGTCTGCCCGGTCGCCTGCGCCTCAGCACGCCCGTCGCTCGGGTCGAGGCTCGCACCCAGCCAGTGGTCGACGCCTGGTTGGACACCGCGGTTGCCGCGGCACCCGAGCCCTGGGCCGCGCTGGCCCACGCACTGCTGGCCACCTCCCCCGAGCTCGACTGGATCGTGTCCTACGAACATCTCGCGAGCTCGCCGGTGGTCGATGCTTTTCGGCCGAACTACAGCTTCGCGGCGCTGATGGGCCCGTCCTTTCGGGGTCGCAATCCGCCGTTCCTCGCCGACGGTCTGCTCGCGGGATTCAGTCTGCAGGCGCCACACGTCCACTATCCGGCGCACCACCACGAGCCGCCGGAGCTCTACGGAGTGATGAGCGGAGACATCGACTGGCAGATCGGCGACACGTGGCATGCAAAGTCCCCGGGCGACCTCGCCATCCATCGCTCCCACGAGTCGCACTCGATGCGGACGACCGCCGATCCGGTGTTGACCTGGGTCTGCTGGTCCCGCGGCACCGGCAGCCACGTCTACATGCCGAGCATGGACCCGCCGGACAACACCATGGCGCCGATCACCTATTGAGTGCCGACCGCAACCGATTGCCCGCTCGGCCTCTCGTCATCGCGGCCGGGTTCGCTATTGTCGGCCTCCCGCCGTTCGACAAAGGAATGCAGTCATGGCTGAAGGCTCGATCGAGATCTACGAGAGCGAGGACCGGCGGTTTCCGCCGTCTGCGGAGTTCGTCGCCCAAGCCAACGCCGGTGACCGGGCGATGTACGACGAAGGCGACGCGGACTTCGAGGCCTTCTGGGCTCGCCAGGCCCGTGAGCTCCTGACCTGGTCGAAGGACTTCGACACCACCCTCGAATGGGACTCGCCCTACGCCAAGTGGTTCGGAGGCGGGCAGCTGAACCTCTCCTACAACTGTCTCGACCGTCACGTCGAAGCCGGCAAGGGCGACAAGGTCGCGTTCCACTGGGAAGGCGAACCTGGCGACACTCTCACCCTCACCTACGCCGAGCTGCTCACCGAGGTGTCCAAGTTCGCCAACGTGCTGAAGAGCCTCGGCCTGGAGAAGGGCGACCGAATCGCCATCTACATGCCGATGGTGATCGAGCTTCCGATCGCCATGCTCGCCTGCACGCGAATCGGTGTGGCCCATTCCGTGATCTTCGGTGGCTTCTCGCCGGACGCCATCACCGACCGGTGCGAGGACGCTGAGGCCAAGCTCGTCATCACCGCCGATGCCGGTTACCGCCGTGGCGAGCCGTCGGCGCTGAAGCCGAACGTCGACGCCGCCCTGTCTGCCGGCGCGCCGTCGGTCGAGAACGTGGTCGTCGTCAATCGCTGCGACACGAGCCCCGACATGGTCGACGGTCGTGACCACTGGTGGCACGACCTCATGGAGGGCGCGTCGGCTGATTGTCCGGCCGAGCCCATGGACTCCGAGCAGCTGCTCTACATCCTCTACACCTCGGGCACGACGGCGAAGCCCAAGGGCATCATGCACACGACGGGTGGCTACCTCACGCAAGTGGCCTACACCCACAAGTACGTCTTCGACCTGAAGCCGGACACCGACGTCTACTGGTGCGCCGCCGACATCGGCTGGGTCACCGGTCACAGCTACATCGTCTACGGGCCACTCACCAATGGATGCACCTCGGTCATGTACGAGGGCACGCCCGATACCCCGCGCCCCGAGGAGCGCGAGGGCGATCGCGCCGGCTGGAAGAAGGACCGGCTCTGGGACATCATCGAGCGCTACGGCGTCACCCAGCTCTACACCGCACCCACCGCCATCCGCACGTTCATGAAGTGGGGTCCCGAATGGCCCGACGCTCGTGATCTGTCGTCGCTGCGGGTGCTCGGCACGGTTGGTGAACCCATCAACCCCGAAGCATGGATGTGGTACCACGAGCACATCGGCAACGAACGCTGCCCGATCGTCGACACCTGGTGGCAGACCGAAACCGGTGGTCACATGATCACGCCGCTGCCCGGCGTCACCACGACCAAGCCTGGTTCGGGTTGTCACACGATCCCTGGCGTGAAGGCCGAGGTCGTCGATGACGACGGCAACGTGGTGCACGAGGGGGGTGGCTACCTCACACTGACTCAGCCCTGGCCGGGCATGCTGCGCGGCATCTGGGGCAACCCCGAGCGCTACAAGGAGACCTACTGGTCGACCTATGAGGGCCGCTACTTCGCCGGTGACGGCTGTCGCATCGACGCCGACGGCTATCTCTGGATCCTCGGGCGGGTGGACGACGTGATGAACGTGTCCGGTCACCGCATCTCCACCGCCGAGATCGAGTCCGCTCTGGTCGACCACCCGGCCGTCGCCGAGGCTGCCGTAGTCGGCGCGAAGGACGACGTCACCGGTCAGGTCATCGTCGGCTATGTCATCCTCATCGGATCGGTCGAGGCCTCCGAGGAGCTGCGCGAGGAAGTGCGCCAGCACGTCTCCAAGAAGCTCGGCCCGACCGCTCGTCCGAAGGCCGTGTTCCTCGTGCCCGATCTGCCCAAGACCCGATCGGGCAAGATCATGCGTCGCCTACTGCGAGACGTGGCCGACGGCCACGAACTCGGCGACACCACGACGCTCGCCGACCCGTCGGTCGTCGCCGCGATCGCCGAGGGTGCCAAGGAAAACGACGAAGACTGAACGGCATGACACACCCCGCGAACTGGATCGCCAACAGCGACCGGGCCATCGGTGGCCGAACGATCGTGTTCGACCTCGATGGCGTCATCGCCGATGCGGGCCATCGTCAGCACTTTCTCCAGGCCGAACGTTCGTCCGACAAGGACTGGCACGGCTTCTTCCACTCGTGCGTGGACGACCCGGTCGTCGAGCAGGGTCGCCAGCTCATCGGGTCGATCAGCGACGAGTTCTGCGTGGTCATCCTGACCGCCCGCATCCACGAGACTCGGAAGAAGACGGTGACCTGGCTGGCTGCCAACCGGGTCCGTCACGACTGGCTCATCCTCCGCGGCCCGCGCGAAGGTGCCCCCTCGACGGAGTGGAAGGGACATCAACTCGCGCAGCTGCGCGAAGCAGGTGCCGAGATCGAGCTGGCCCTCGACGACGACCCCCGCAACACCGCGATGTTCCGCGACATGGGCCTGACCGCGATGTACGTCCACTCCGGTTACTACGACGACCGCGACTACGACGTCGAGTTCCGCTGAGTGGCAATAGAGCACATTGGGGACAGACCCCAGTGTGCTCTATTGTCTGCCCATGACAAAGGGGACAGAGGCATTCCAGGGGAAGATCGCGCGAACGGTCGCGGATTCGGAGCCATGGTGGCCCGAGCCGGAACTGCCACCGCCCGGCACCCCCAACATCGTGATGATCCTGATGGACGACACGGGTATCGCCCATCTCAATTGCTTCGGTGGTCCGGTCGACACGCCGAACTTCGACCGGTTGGCCAACGGCGGTCTGCGGTTCGCCAACTTCCACACCACCGCCTTGTGCTCGCCGTCGCGGGCGTGTCTGCTGACAGGACGCAACCACCACGCCGTCGGCATGCGGGCCATCTCCAATTTCGACACCGGCTTCCCCAACATGCGCGGCCGCATCGCCCCGGAGGCGGCCACCATCGCGGAGATGCTCGGTCCGCGCGGCTGGTCGACCTTCTGTGTCGGCAAGTGGCACCTCGCGCCGATCATGGAAGCGTCGACGGCCGGGCCGTTCCACAACTGGCCGCTGCAGAAGGGGTTCGATCGCTTCTACGGATTCATGCAGGGTGAGACCGATCACTTCCACCCCGACCTGTGCGCTGACAATCATCCGATCGATCAGCCGGCCGCACCCGAGAACGGCTACCACCTGAGCGAGGATCTCGTCGACCAGGCCATCTCGATGATTCGCAACAAGCATTCTCTCGTGCCCGAGAAGCCGTTCCTGCTCTACCTTCCGTTCGGTGCCACCCACGCGCCCCATCACGCCCCCGACTGCTATCTGGAGAAGTACCGCGGTTTCTTCGACGAGGGCTGGGACGTGTGGCGCGATCGTGTTCACAAGAAGCAGATCGAGCTCGGGATCATTCCGGCCGACACCGACCTGGCGCCCCGCAACCCCGGTGTGCGTCCGTGGGACGACCTGGACGAAACGGAGCAGGCCTTCGCCTGTCGTCTGCAGGAAGCCTTCGCGGCGATGCTCGACCACACCGACGCCCAGATCGGACGACTGCTCGATTCGCTCGAACGGATCGGCCTCGCCGACGACACGCTCGTGTTCGCCATGAGCGACAACGGCGCGTCGCAGGAGGGCAACGACACCGGCGTGCTCGATGAGTTTCGCTACTTCAACGGGCTGCAGGAGGACATGTCGTCGGTGGCCGATCGGCTCGACGACATCGGCACGCGGCGCAGCCATTCGAACTACCCGTGGGGTTGGGCCCAAGTGGGCAACACGCCGGCCAAGCGCTACAAGCAGAACACCCACGGTGGCGGGGTGCGCGACCCGCTGATCGTGTCGTGGCCCAACGGTATCGATGCGTCGGTGAACGGGCAGGTGCGCCACCAGTTCCACCACATCACCGACATCGTGCCGACGGTGCTCGAGATCTGCGGCTATGACGCCCCCGAGTCGGTGAAGGGGATCGCGCAGATGCCGATCGATGGCACGAGCCTTGCCTACGCCTTCGCTCCGGAGGCCGCCGATCGTGACGCGGTGCCGAGCCGCAAGCCGGTGCAGTACTTCGAGATGTTCGGCCACCGCGGCATCTGGTCCGACGGCTGGAAGGCGGTGACCTACCACACGCCCGGTACGTCGCTCGAGGAGGACCAGTGGGAGCTGTACCACCTCGACAACGACTACTCGGAGTGCCACGATCTGGCCGACGCCGAACCCGAGAAGCTGGCCGAGATGGTCGAGCTGTTCTGGACCGAGGCGGAACGCCACGGCGTGTTCCCGATCGACGCCGGTGAGATGCGAGCGATGTTCGCGGGTCACCCTGTGCCGGGCACGCCCCGCGCGCGCGACACCTTCGTCTACTACCCGCCCGTCGAGCGGATCGACCCCGATGCCAGCCCATCGTTCGGTGCTCGGTCGTGGACGCTGCGGGCCGACCTCGATCGCGTCGGCGACGGTGTCATCCTCGCCACCGGTTCGGTCAACAACGGCCTGTCGATCTATGTGCAGGAGGGCCACCTCGTGTACGAGCACAACAATTTCGGATCGCGCACGTTCCTGCGCTCTCTCGACAAGTTGCCCTCGGGGCCGCTCACTGTCGGCGTCGACCAGCAGCGCATCAAGCGCGGGCCGGCGGCCACTCGATTGTGGGTGGGTGACGACATGGTGGCCGAGGGTGTGATCGGCGACCTGTCGGTGATGATCAGCTCGATCGGGATGACGATCGGGTCGAACCCGTCGGGTGTGAGCGATGCCTATGCCACGCCGTTCGCGTTCGATGGTTCCATCGACCGGGTCGTGATCGACACCGAACGGGCGCTGCGACCAGAGGACGAAGCAGCCGCCGAGATCCGCGCCGCCTACGGCACCCAGTGATGGGCGATCGCCTCGCGGGGAAACGGGTGCTCGTCACGAGCGCCGACGACTACATGGGTCCGGCCATCGCCGAGCTCTTCCGCGCCGAGGGCGCCGATCTCATCGCCGACACCGATCCACTTCTCGATCCGGCTTCTCCCGCCGCGCTGATCGAACGGGTCGGCGCGGTCGATGCGATCATCGCCAACCTCGACCTCCCGGCCTACGGCGCCAAGGCAGCCGACATCGAGGACGAGAAGTGGGTCGAGGGTTTCGACTCCATGGTTCACCCACTCATGCGCCTGGTGCGAGCGGCTGCGCCGGTGATGACCGAGGCGGGTGGCGGCGCGATCGTGGCCACCACGTCGTCGTCGCCGTTGCGCCGGATGAGCCCGCAGGCGATCTCCTACGTGACCGCTCGTGCGGCTCAGAACGCCTTCGTGCGGTCAGCCGGCCACGAACTCGCCCGCCACGACATCCGACTCAACGCCATCGCCCAGAACTTCGTCGAGAACGACACCTATTACCCCGAGTCGATTCAGGAGAACCCCAAGTTCGTCCAGAGGCTCCAACAGGACGTGCCGGCCCGTCGCTTGGGCCGCGGCGAAGAGACTGCAGAACTCGCCCTCTTCCTGGCGAGCGACCAATCGTCGTTCATCTTCGGTCAGATCATCAGCCAGGACGGCGGCTGGTCCTAACGCACACTGGGGACAGACCCCACCGTGCGTTAGGACTTCGGGGCGACCGTGGGGCGGAAGGCCTTGGTGACAGGCGATGTGGTGCGGGCCTGGTTGATCTGGCCAAGCGGGTCGTGGCCGTACAGCTCGCGAACGGCGGCCTTTGCGTGGCGGGTCGACCCGGCGGGAGCCGAGGCAATGCGCTGGGCGAGTGCGAGTGACTCGGCGCGTACGTCTTCGTCAGTGACCACTCGGTGGGCCACGCCCATCGCTTTCAAATCCGCCCCAGGGATGCGCTCGCCGGTGTAGAGGACTCGGGCGGTGACGGCGGGGGAGTGGCGCAATGTGAGCCAGGCCATGTTCATTGGCGCGGGCAGGCCCTGGAGCATCTCGCCGACCTGTAGCCACGCGTTCTCGCCCACCACCATCACGTCGCCGGCCAGGGCGTACGCAGCGCCGCCGTTGATGGCGTAGCGCTCCAGCGCCACCACGATCGGCACGGCGCACTCGGCGAGCGCCCGGTGCGCTCCTGCGTTCGATTCGCCCGAGGTCGCCAGCCAGGCGGGCGGTGGGTCGGCGTTGTACTCGTCGAGATCGAGACCTGAACAGAACGCTCCACCCGCTCCGCACAGCAGCACGGCCTGCACCGACTCGTCGGCACTGGCGGTGTCGAGGCCGGCGGCCATCGCATCGAGCAGCGGGCCGATCACCGCGTTGCGGCGGTGGGGGCGGTTCAGTTCGACGGTGGCCACGCCGTCCGCGACCGAGTAGTTGACGAGGGGTTCCTCGGACATGAGAGCCTCAGTTCTTCAGTAGGTCGCGGAACGGGGTGTTGCGATCGGGGCCCGGCTCGCGAGGGAGGCCGAGGACCCGCTCGCCCAAGGTGTTCTTCTGGACCTCGTCCGTCCCGCCGCCGAGTGACATGCCGCGGCAGTTGAGCACGTGGTACTGCCAGTAGTCGGCGTCGGTGTCGTCGGCTTCCCAGGCCTGCGCGGTAGGGCCGCCGAGCTCGTGGGCGACCTGGGCGACGAAACGACCCTGCAGCGTGCGCCACAGCTTGCCGATGGAGGGATGGGCGCGCCGCTGGGCGAGCCACGGGATGATTCGCTCACCGATGTAGGCCTGAGCGATCGCGTCTCGGATCACCGGATCGTCGCGGCGGCCGGCCCCCGTCGCCCGCTCGATGAGGCCCTCGACCGGGATCGGGAAACGGCCGGACTTGGACTTCTCGGCGTGCTTCGTCATCTGGCCCTTGCCGATGGACGTGCGCTCATGGGCGAGCAATGCGGTGCCGAGCTTCCAGCCGGCGTTCACATCGCCGACGACCCAGTCGGTCGGGAGACGCGCCTCGTCGAGGAAAACCTCGTTGAACTCCGATTCGCCGGTCATCTGCACGAGCGGGCGTACGGTCACGCCCCTCTGCTTCATGGGGATGACGAACATGGTGATGCCGGCGTGCTTCGGCGCGTCCGGGTCGGTGCGGGCGAGGAGGATGCCGAGATCAGCCTCCTGGGCGCCCGATGTCCAGACCTTCTGGCCGGTCACGATCCACTCGTCGCCGTCGCGCTCGGCCTTGCAGGTGAGGCCGGCGAGGTCGCTGCCGGCCCCGGGCTCGGAGTAGAGCTGACACCAGATCTCCTCACCACGCAGGCCGGTCGGCAGGACTCGACTCTTGAGCTCGTGGCTGCCGTAGTCCCGAACGGTGGGCAGCGCCATGCCGATCCCGATTCCGAAGGTCCCTTCCTCCGGCGGTTGGAGGGGCGTGGCGATGCTGCTGAACAGGGCGGCGTGGTCATCGCTCAGTCCGCGCCCGCCGTACTCGAGCGGATAGTTGATCCCGGCCAGACCCGCGTCGGCCAGGGCTCCTCGGTAGGCGCGCGCCCGGGCGAGCGTGCTGGTCTCGGTCGCCAGGATCCCTGGCACCCGAGCGAAGAACGCCCTCGCCTCGGCGGCGAGTTCATCGAGCGTTGGATTCGGATTTAGTCGATCGTCTGTACTCATCTTGTCGAAGATCGTAAGCTCTCGGCGCCCCGCCGTCGAAGGGGCAGGCAACAGGGGGAGTTTGCGCATGGGAACGAAGTGGATCATCGAGGGTGAGATCGACCCGAAGTGGCCGCACAACACGCGTGGCAACATCGGCGAGGTGTTCCCGGAGGTGATCACCTCGATCGGCTACAACCTCGGCGTCATTCCCGCCGAACAGGCGTGGCGCACCGCCTATGACGAACTCGGGATCATGAAGAAGGGTGACTTCGACCGGGACGAACCGACCATCATCGGCCTCTACGCCGGCTACGCGTATCTCAACCTCTCGTATCTCCGGATGATGGGCGTACGAGCCCCGGGGTCGTCGGCCGAGGCGATCGATGTCGCCTTTTTCGGCGAAGGCAACCCGCCCCCATACGTGCCCCGCAAGGGTGACAAGAGCATTCTCTCGTCGCTCAAGATCCTGGGCAGGGTGTTGAAAGCGCTCGGACAGAAGGAGCTCCCCGACGCGGCGAAAGACAGCTACGCCGCCGTTGAGGAGGCCGATGCGAAGAAGCCGTCGCTCGACGCGTCCGACGAAGAGTTACTCGCCTACCTCCACTCGTTCCCGGAGGGATTCCGTCGAGTGTTCGGCAACCACATGATCACCACTGCGCTGGCGGCAATCGTCTCGGGCATTCTCGCCGATGCGGCGGCGGCCGCCGGCGAACCTGGGCTGGTCACCCACCTGATCGGCGCTTCGGGTGACGTGCATTCCGCGCAGTATTCCCAGGCGCTCTACGAGATCGCCAAGACGGTGCGCGACACGCCCGAGGTCATGGCTGCGTTCGATGAAGGCGCCGACGATGTGCTCGACCGGTTGGCCGGTGTTGACGCAGCGGCGTCATTCCTCGAGCAGTTCGAAGGGTTCGTCGCCGAGCATGGTCATCGTGGCCCCAATGACTGGGAGTTCTCGGCTCGCACCTGGGACAGCAATCCCGAACTGGCGCTCGCCGCGATCGATTCGATGCGGCGTACCGATCGTGACCTGTCGCCGTCGACTCGCCTCGGTGACGACGACGAGAAGCGCCAGGCGGCGATCGCCAAGGTCCGACCCCACGTGAAGTTCATGGACAAGATGAACTTCGACAAGGCCATCAAGGCGGCCCCTTACTGGGCCCAGGGCCGTGAGGGCACACGTGACCGAGCGATCCGGTTCATGCTGCCGTTCAAGCAGGTCTACCGCGAACTCGTCCGCCGAGGCGCTGGGCGCGGTGGCGACCCGAGTCCGATCCATGTCGGGTTGCTCGACCCGTTCACCGAGTTGCCGAGCTATGTCGCCGACCCGTCGTCGATGATGGCAGAGGTCGCGGAACGGGCCGCGTTGTTCGCCCGCTACAAGGCCGTGGAGTCACCGTTCTTCATCTCGTCGCAGGGTGAGGTCCCGACGCTCGAGGAGATGGAGGCCAACGCCCCCGATGCCGCCGCCTCCGCCAAGGCGGGTGATGTCCTGAAGGGCGATGCCGGTGCGAGCGGCACCGCCAAGGGTCGTGCGCGGGTGGTGCTCGATCCCGCCGACGGCGCCATGTTGGAGCCGGGGGAGATCCTCGTCGCACCGCTGACCGACCCGTCGTGGACGCCGCTGTTCCTCCCGGCGGCCGCGGTCGTGGTGAACGTGGGTGCGCTCATGAGCCACGCCGTGATCGTCGCTCGAGAGCTCGCCATCCCGTGTGTGATCGCGGTCGAGAACGGCACGCAGCTGATCGAAACCGGGATGCTGCTCGAGGTCGACGGCACCGCAGGCACCGTCGCGATCCTGGAGGACTGAGCCATGGACCTCTCTGGCAAGAACGTCGTCATCACCGGTGGTTCGCAGGGCATCGGTGAATGTATGGCCGACGAGTTCGCGTCGAAGGGGGCCAAGGTCTTGTTGGTGGCCCGCACCGAGACCAAGCTCGCCACGATCGCCAAACGCATCGATGGCGAGTACCTCGTCGCCGATCTCGGCGCGGCCGACGGGGTCGACGGGCTGGTCGACCAGTGCGTCGAGAAGTTCGGCCACATCGACGTGTGGGTCAACAACGCCGGCCTCGAGACATCCGATGGTTTCGCCGACACGGATCGGGATCAGATCCGTGCCGTTGCCCGCCTCAATTTCGAGGCGCCCGTCATGTTGACCCGTGACGTCCTCGATCACATGCTCCCCCGCGGCGAGGGCCACATCGTCCAGGTGAGTTCGATGGCGGGAACGGTGCAGTTCCCGGGGTTCACCGCGTACTGCGGCACGAAGGCGGGCCTCACGAACTTCACCGAGTCGCTCCGCCGTGAGTTGAAGGACTGCGGGATCGGCCTCACCATCGTGGCGCCTGGCCCGGTGGCGACCGACATGTGGGATCGCGCCGACTACAAGGGCTCCTACCTCGAGCCGGCGCTCAAGCGATTCCGGCTGCTCCAGCAGCTCCCGATCACCCCGCCGGAGAAGATCGCGGCGGGCGCCGTCGGGGCGGTCGAGAGCGGCCGACGCTACGTCCGCATGCCGAAGCGGTCCGCGATGTACCACGTGCTCAACAACGCCCCCCGGCGTGTGGCCGAGGTCGGCCTTCTCGGGGTCAAGCTCGAAAAACCCTCGAAGGCCCGATGAGTTCTGTGATGTTGGGGTCAGACCCCAACATCACAGAACTGGCAGGCCGCCGAGTTGGATGACGAGGGCGGCGATGCGATCGTCGAGCGTGGCGCGTTCCTCATCGGACAGGTCGAGGGTGTCGACCACGTGATCGGCGAAGACCGCCCAGCCGAGGCCCACCGCGGAGGCCATCGCCACCATGGCCCGCGCCTCGATGTGATCGAGTTCGGGGTCTGCTCGGAGAAGCGCTTCGGTCCACGTCTTGGAGACTGGGTGCGACGTGAAGAGATCGCGATTCTCGTCGAGCCGCATCCGGGCGATGACCTTGGCGAGCTCACCCTGGCGATGGTTGGCGAGATGTGGGTTGGGGAAGCCCTCATCGTCGATGTCGTCAGCTGCGCGGTGCTGCACCTCGTCCATCGCCGCGGCGATCAGGGCGTCCTTGCTCCCGAAGTACGTGTGGACGAGCCCGTGGTTGACGTCGGCTCGTGCCGCGATCTCTCGAACCGAGACGGCGGTGCCCTGTTCGATCACCAGCTGGATGGTGGCGTCGATCAGCGCCTGCGTGACGGATTCTCGTCCGACGGGGCGGGCGTGCGCATCGGTCATCAGAACATGATGACGGATCGCGCCGCCGTTCCGGTCTTCATCCGCTCGTAGCCCTCATTGACCTGATCGAGAGTGATCTGCTCGTCGACGAGTTCATCGAGCTTGAGACGTCCGTCGAGGTAGAGGTTGGCGAGCATCGGGATGTCGGTGGGGAAGTGATTCGACCCCATGAACACGCCCTGAACGCCGCGGCCGGTGAGCACCATCATTCCGGCGGGGATTTCGAGGCCCCTGCCCACGGGCGGCACACCGACCATGTAGGCGGTCTGGCCGACGCGGAGCATGCCGATGGCCTGTTGCACGGTGGGCGCAAGACCGATGGCTTCGAACGAGTAGTCGACGCCGCCCTTGGTCATCTCGACCACGTCACCCACGGCATCACCGTCGGAGGCGTTCACCACATCGGTGGCGCCGAAGGTCTTGGCCAGCTCCAGCTTCTCAGGATGGAGGTCGACCGCGATCACCCGCTCGGCGCCGGCGAGCTTGGCGCCCTGGATGATGTTGCAGCCGATACCGCCCGCACCGATCACGGCGACCGTCGATCCGGCCTTCACCTTTGCGGCGTTGAAGACCGAGCCGACACCGGTGATGACTGCGCAGCCGAGGAGAGCCGCCTTGTCGGCGGGTACATCGGCGGACACTTTCACCGCACTGTGCTCGTGGACGAGCATCATCTCGGCGAAGGCGCTGAGGCCGGCCATCTGGTTGACACGGGCGCCGTCGCTCGTGCGCGTGAGTGCCGGCGCGGTGCCAGGTCCGCGGTTCAGATTTCGGCGCTCGGTGCAGAGCCAGCTCCGCCCACTGCGACATTCGCGGCAGTTGCTGCAGAAGGTGTTGAGGCAGGTGACCACCCGGTCACCGACCGCGTGGGTGGTGACGTCCGAGCCGATCGCTTCGACAACGCCACATGCTTCGTGCCCGAGCACACACGGCACTTGCCCGGGCAGATCACCGAGCATGACGTGCAGGTCACTGTGGCAGAGCCCGCAGGCCTCCGTGCGAAGCAGAATCTCCCGGGGGCCGGGATTGTCGATGGCGAGCTCGTCGATGACGAGATCGCCAGGGACGGACTCGAGAACGGCCGCCCTCATGAGCGGTTGAGGAGGAGGGGGAGGTTGCGCGGCCCGCGTACCTGGCCGTTCGCCCACTCCGTCTTGCGGCTCGGATCGAGCGAGTAGTTCGGGAAGGCCCGCAGCCACTCCTGCAGGGCGATGGTGAGCTCGAGTCGTGCCAGGTTCGAACCGACGCACCGGTGGACGCCGAGCCCGAAGGCCACGTGGCGGTTGCGCGCCCGGTCGATCTGGAACTCGCTGGGATCCTCGAACGCGTTCGGATCGTGGTTGGCGGCCGGGAACGTGAGCAGGGTCTGATCGCCGGCGTGCATCGGGCAACCCGAGACCTCGACGTCCTTCACGACCTTGCGGCCCATGGTGACCGGTGCGTAGTAGCGCAGCACTTCCTCGGTGGCGGTCTGCCACAGCAGGTCGTCGTTCTCCACCGCGACCAGCTGGGCGACCTGGTCGTTGTGCTGGGCGAAGTGCCAGATACCCGAACCGATCGCGCTCCACGTCGTGTCGATGCCGGCGATGATCAGCAGGCCGACGTAGCCGCGCTTGAGTTCCCAGTCCACGGGTTCGCCGTCGATCTCCGCGTTGGCGATGAAGGTGAGCATGTCGTCCTGCGGGTTGGCGAGACGATCCTCGAGGATGTTGCCGATGTACTCGTTCATCTCGGTCATCACCTGGAGCCGAACGGCGTTGTCGCGCGGGGCGAGCTGGAAGTTGCGATAGATCCAGTCGCGGAACATGTCGGCGTCGTTCTCCGGAATACCGGTGAGCTTGCAGATGCCGTGGACGGGGATGTGCTGGGTGTACTGCTCGGCGGCCTCGACCGAGTCGGCGTCGCCGATGTCGGCGATGAGCTTGCGGCAGAACTGCCGCATCTCGTCTTCCATCTGATTGATGTTCTTCGGGCTGAACGACGGAAGCAGCAGCCGGCGGTGGTCGTGGTGCTCGGGCGGGTCGGACGTGATGGGTGGGGCGGGACGCCGTGGTGCATCGGGCCGAGCCACGGACACGAAGATCGACGAGAAGTGGTCGGTGTCGTGGGCGACTTCCGCGACGGCCTCCATCGTCACCGGCATGAATGCACGTCCGTACCTCTCGGTGGTGGCCATGGGGCCGTGCTCTCGGATCTCGTTCCAGATGTCGATGGCGTTCTCGCCCCACTGATCATCGAGCCAGTCCCAGTCGTTCAACCAGTTCGTGACGGGCGGAAGGTCTTGTGTGTCGGTCTCGTAGGCCATGGCAGACGACATTAGTCAGTTGACTAGATCTGGCGCAACCAATGGTGCCGTCACCTGATCTTGACGCGGAATTTCGATCGCATCCCATACGTTGGAGCGAGAACAATCATGATCAACACAGCAAAGACATTCACCCTTCTCGCCGCCATGGGCGGCCTCATCATCGTCGCCGGCGGCGTCATCGGCGGCAACGGCGGCCTCATCATCGGCCTGGTCATCAGCCTGGTGATGGTCGGCGGGTCCTACTGGTTCAGCGACAAGCTGGCGATCGCGTCGGCCAAGGCGCAGCCCGTCACCCGGGAACAGATGCCGCAGTACTACGAGATCATGGAAGATCTCACCCGGCGCGCCGACATGCCCATGCCGCGGCTCTACGTCTCGCCCAACATGCAGCCCAACGCATTCGCCACCGGCCGCAACCCCAACAATGCTGCCGTGGCTGTCACCGCCGGCTTGCTCGAAGCGATGACGTGGGACCAGGTGCGCGGTGTGCTCGCCCACGAACTCGCCCACATCCGCAACCGCGACATCCTCATCGGTTCGGTTGCGGCCGCCATCGGCATGGCCATCACCTTCATCGCTCGTATGGCGATGTGGGGTGCGATCTTCACCGGCGGCAACCGTGACCGCAACCCGATCGGCGAGATCGCATTCGCGCTGCTCGCCCCCATCGCCGCCGCGCTCATCCAGGCCGCGGTCAGCCGCAGCCGGGAGTTCCAGGCCGACGAGTCCGCCGCCAAGTTGCTCGGCACCGGCGAGCCCTTGGCGTCAGCCCTCGAACGTCTCGAGGCCTACGCCAATCGCATCCCCGCCGATGTCGATCCCAACCAGGCGAGCAACTACATCATCAACCCGCTGAAGGCCAGCGCCCGCGGCGGTGGTGGCATGGGCAAGCTCTTCAGCACCCATCCCCCCACCGAACAGCGCATCGCCAAACTCCGCGCCCTCTGAGAAAGCACGATGGGGTCTGTCCCCAGCGTGCCTTCTAGTCGCGGAAGTTGTTGAACTGGAGAGGGATGCCGAAGTCGCCTTCTTTGAGGGCGGCGATGGCGGATTGGAGGTCGTCGCGCTTCTTGCCGTTGACCCGGAGTTGGTCACCCTGAGTCGATGACTGCACACCCTTGAGACCGAGGCCCTTGATGAACTTGTTGAGTTCCTTGGCCTTCTCCGAGGAGATGCCCGCCTGAAGGGTTGCGGTCTGGCGGACGGCGGTGCCGCTGGCGGCTTCGATGTTGCCGTAGTCGAGCACCTTCATCGAGACCTTGCGCTTGACCAGCTTCTCTTCGAGAACCTGGCGCAACGCGGCGAGACGATCCTCGCTCGACGACGCCATCTTGATTCCGTCGTCGGTGAGCTCGATCGAAGACTCTGTGCCCTTGAAGTCGAACCGCTGACCGATTTCGCGGGCGGCCTGGTCGACCGCGTTGCGGACTTCCTGCATAGCTACTTCTGAAACAACGTCGAAGGTCGGCATGACGCCGACGGTACTACGCGTCGCGGTCGGCCCGGTCCTCAATCGGGGAGGCTCGCTGCCGACTCGTGAACCATCGCCATTCTCCGCGCGACCGCTCTCGTCACCGGACTCGTGTATCTCGGCTGGCGGCTGGCATTCACATCCGACGGGGCGAACCCCGTGATGTTCTTCCTCCTCGTCGCCGCGGAAGCCTTCGGCATGCCCCGACTGTGGATGGAGATTTCCCTTCTCGGCGATCCTCGATCGGCTGATCGCAGTCTGGAACGGCGGACGGCACCCGATGCGGACGTCGTCGTGATCGTCACCGATGAACCGACCAGTGAGGTTCGTGCCGCGGTCCTGTCGGCCCAGCTCACCCGCGGCTACGGGAAGCTCATGGTCGTCGATCGTGACAGCCGCCCCGATGTCGCCGAGCTCGCACAACGACTCGACATCGAACGCGTGGCCGGAACGTTCAACACCGACCTCGTAGAACTCATCGACACGGCGTTGTCGCGCTGTCCGTCGCTCTACACGCTCCTCGTCCCTGCCGATGTCGTCGTCCTCCCGGATGTCCTCGAAGTGACGTCGGGCGCGTTCGACGGCTGGCGTGTGGCTGACGTACCGATCGTCGTCGCCCGCCGGCTCGCCCCGTGGAACGACGATCGCCACCTGCACCGTTGGGCCCGGGACCTCTACGAACGTCTTGCCGTGCTGGTCGACTCCGAGGCCCCGCGGCGAAGTGAGCACATGGACGCGGCTGAGCCGCCGCGTCCATCGCGTCGCCGACATGCATGTCGGTCGATCGATCCAGCGCCTCGTGCTGATCGGGATCCTGTTCGCCACATTGTTCGCGTCCTCGTTGCCGATGGTCGCCGACCCACTGGTCCTCATTGGTCTCTGGGGCGCCTGGATGGGTTCGGCCGTGGGGCTTCGTCGGTTCGCCACGAAGTCTGTGGGGTTCACCCCGTGGATCACCAACGATCTCCGACTGCTCACCACGGATCTCGCGGTCGCGTGGCGAGCCCTCCCCGGTCGACCCCTCCGCAGCGAACTGATCGAACCCGCGCCGGGTCGACGAGCTCGGAAGTTCTTCCTGATCGGTCTGCAGGCGGCACTGATCGCGTCCGTGATGGTGTTCGGGCTGGGGATCCTTCGTCCTGCTCACGACAACTTCGCCGCGCTCACCACACTGGGACTCTCCATCTGGCTCCTGGTGATGTGCCAGCAGTCGCGTTCGGCCCTCAAGCTGCGCCAGGTGCGACAGAACTTTCGAACGTTCGAGGAACTCGACGTCTTCGCCTCCGAATCCCGGATGGGTGTCATCGGCGTCTCGCCGTTCGGAATCGATGTCGTGTCCTCGACGCCGTTCACGGTCGGAAACAAGATCCGCCTGGCGTTCGGCCTCCCCCAGGCCGACGGCTCCTCGGCTCGCATCGAGGTGTCGACATCGGTCAAGCGCTCGGCGCGTGACGGGGATCATCACGTCGCCTATCTGCGGTTCGCATTGTTGACCGACGAACACATGGATCGTGTCACCGAGTACTGCTCGGTGGTGGCCGGAATGCGCGTCCTGCGCGACGACCCCGGTGTCGCTCCCGAGGGCACGACGATCGCGGATGTGGTGGTCGATCAGCCGATCACGACCTGACCGTCAACCTCCATCGTTCCGGCGGAATCGCCGTCGCACTTTCAGCGCAGTCAGATACAGTTTTCAGCTGTCCATGGGTCGGTGCCCGAGTGGCCAAAGGGAACGGGCTGTAAACCCGTCGGCTTCGCCTACGAAGGTTCGAATCCTTCTCGGCCCACAATGGATGAAAGACCCGGCGTTCCTTCGCCGGGTCTTTCACGTTTTCCGACCCAGGCGTCGAGTCAGCCGAGCATGTGCTGCATCACGGTGACGTCGAGCCAGGTGCCGAACTTGCGCCCGACCTCCTTCTGCACGCCGACGATCGTGAACCCCACCGAGCGGTGGAGCGCGATCGAGGCCTCGTGACCTCCCGCGATGTGGGCGAGCACAGTGTGGAAGCCGCGGGCTTTGGCGGTCTCGACGATCTCTTCGAGAAGCAGCTTTCCGACGCCGAGGCCGCGGGCTGACTCGCTCACGTAGATGCTGTTCTCGACGGTCGTGTTGTACGCCGGGCGGCTTCGGTAGGGCGACAATGAGGCGAAGCCGAGTATCTCCCCATCGTCTTCCCGCTCGGCCACGATGGCGCCGAGCGCACCCTCCCGTTCTCGGATCCACGCCTGCTGATCAGCAAGGCTGCGGGGAACGAGATCGAACGTAACCAGCGAGGTCTCGACCTCATGGTTGTAGATGAGCCGGATCGCTTCGGCGTCCGCGACCGTCGCATTGCGTAGCAACATGCCGCGACACCGTAGCGACGTGGCGCCGTCGACGTGGTTGGATACATCGATGGTCGAACCCGTTCCTGCACGAAACGTCCTCGGTGGCGATCTCGCCGACTGCGGACGTGATCCGGTCACGGGCTTCTTCCGTGACGGCTGCTGCAACACCGCCGATGAGGACGTCGGATCCCACACGGTGTGTGCCGTGGTGACCGAGCGTTTCCTCGAGTTCTCGAAGCAGGCCGGCAACGATTTGTCGACGCCACGACCTGAGTGGGGTTTCGACGGGCTGAGGCCGGGTGACGGCTGGTGCGTGTGTGCGTCGCGCTGGCTCGAGGCGGCCGTGGCCGGCGCCGCGGCGCCCGTCAGGTTGGCGGCCACCCACGAACGCGCGCTGGAGATCGTGCCGCTGTCGATGCTGCGGACGCACGCGCTCGACTCCGACAACTGACGCGCGGCGATCCTGACTCGCCGTCGCCGATTGGTACGCCTAGATTGACGTGGCCGATCTGAGGAGGATCCATGGAGCCGACTGACGTCATCGACACCCCCGAAACCGTGCTTGCCGAAACCGTGCTCACCGACGCCGAGGGCCAGGTGTCGGCCGAGGATGCGCTCGTGGAGGAAGAGCTTCTCGTCGAAGAGATCTCCATCGACGGGATGTGCGGCGTCTACTAGACGTGGCTTTCGACCTCGACGCGCCCTATCGATTGCACGAACGAGTCGCGCTTCGGCCCGAGCCCTTCGGCGCGCTCGCGTACCACTACGGCAATCGTCGGTTGAACTTCCTCCGGGCCCCTGAGCTGGTTGCTCTCGTGACCTCGCTTGCCGATCATGATTCCGTCCGCTCGGCGTTGGCGGCATCTGACATCGACGAGCGGCGCTGGCATTCGTTCGAAAAGGCGCTCGCCTCGCTGGCCGAGTCCGATGTCCTGGTGGCCTCATGACGCTCACTCCTTCCAAGCCCGTCACGCTCGGCGACGAGATGAAAGCAGGCCTCGATGCCCCGATCTGTCTGACGTGGGAGTTGACCTACGCCTGCAACCTGCAGTGCATCCACTGCCTGTCCTCGTCAGGACGTCGGGATCCGGGCGAGCTCAGCACCGAGGAGTGCGAGGCGATCATCGATGAGCTGCAGCGGATGCAGGTCTTCTACGTGAACATCGGTGGTGGTGAACCCACCATCCGGCCCGACTTCTGGCACCTCGTCGACTACGCCGTCGATCATCAGGTCGGCGTGAAGTTCTCGACCAACGGCTCCCGGATCGATGCCGAGGTCGCCCGTCGGTTGGCCGGCTCCGACTATGTCGACATCCAGATCTCCCTCGACGGTGCCGACGCCGCCACCAATGACCATGTTCGAGGCGAGGGATCGTTCGCCACCGCCATCGAGGCCATGGAGCATCTCCGAGCGGCCGACTTCGGTGAGTTCAAGATCTCGGTCGTGATGACCCGTCACAACATCCCCCAAATCGAGGCATTCAAGGAGCTCGCCGATCACTACGGCGCGCAGCTGCGCTTGACGCGCTTTCGCCCAGCCGGCCGAGGCGCGGACTCGTGGCACGAGCTGCACCCGACCAATGAGCAGCAGGTCGAGCTCTACCACTGGCTGCTCGACCATCCCGACGTGTTGACGGGCGATTCCTTTTTCCACCTGTCCGCCCTGGGTGAAGCCCTGCCGGGCCTCAACCTCTGTGGTGCCGGTCGTGTCGTGTGCCTCATCGACCCGCTCGGCGACGTCTATGCATGCCCGTTCGTGCTCCACGACGACTTCAAGGCCGGCTCGGTTCGCGACGAGGGCGGCTTCGAGAGGATCTGGCTCGAGAGCGACCTCTTCACGGATCTACGGGAGCCGCAATCTGCCGGGGCGTGCGCGTCCTGTGGCGAATTCGACGCCTGCCAGGGTGGTTGCATGGCGGCCAAGTTCTTCACCGGCATCCCGCTCGATGGTCCCGACCCCGAGTGTGTGATCGGCTATGGCGCAGATCTCGTGGCCGCCGCACAGAGCGATGCGATCCCTGCGGTGAGCAAGGATCACAGCCGGACTCGGGTGACACTCGGGAAGAAGCCGGGCGGCTGAACTCGCCGCGATGAGCGAGATTCCCGCCGTTCAATTCGCCGCTGCACGCGGCGGCCGGATCGCCTATCAGCGTTGGGGACACGGTGAACAGACGATCGTCGCCATCCCGCCCGCTGCGCAGAACATCGAGGCCTCCTGGGACCGTCAGGAGATCCGGTCGATGTTCGAGCGGTTCGGGACGTTCGCCGACTACGTGCACTTCGACAAACGCGGCACCGGGAGCTCGGACTACACGAGTTCGGTTCCGGGCATCGATGAGCGAGTCGACGATCTCCGTGCGGTGATGGACGATGCGGGGATCGAGCGAGCGCATCTGTT
This sequence comes from Acidimicrobiaceae bacterium, assembly GCA_016845585.1. Lineage (GTDB taxonomy): Bacteria > Actinomycetota > Acidimicrobiia > Acidimicrobiales > Aldehydirespiratoraceae > JAACCU01. The sequence goes on from JAERSO010000026.1 coordinate 25,654, forward strand.
CGCCCAATCCGAGGGCGGACCGATGACGTTGTTGTTCGCGGCCGCCTACCCGCACCGCGTGCAGAGCCTGGTGCTCTTCGGCAGCGGGGCACGGATCGCGCCGGAGGATCTGAGTCCCGAGGATCGCGTGGCGCAAGTCGCGCTCCGGACCCAGTTCGCGGCGAAGTGGGGGACCGAGGAGTCCCTCGCGCTCGAACTCTTCGCGCCATCGAAGGCCAACGACGCGGAGTTCCGGGCATGGCACACCCGCTACGAACGGGCGTCCGCCAGCTCCGACTCTCTGCGTGACCTCATGATCCAGATGCTCGACATGGACGTGGCCGAGGTGTGCGCCGACATCGAGATACCGGCGCTCGTCCTCCACTGCTCCGATGACCCGGCCATGCCGGTCGAGTACGGCCGCGAACTGGCAGACCTGCTTCCGCAGTCCACCTTCGTCGAGCTCGACGGAGCAGATCACTACTGCTATCTCGGTGATGTCGATCGCTGGATGACCGAGGTCGAGCGCTGGGTGACCGGCGAGGTCCGAGCACGGCCCGAGACTCAAGGGCCGACGGGCGCACACGTGGTCACGCTCGGGCGATTCGCCGTTCGGGTCGACGGTGCCGAGGTCGAGACGGGGGCGTGGGGTTCCCGCCGGGCCCGCACCTTGCTGAAGCGCCTCGTTGCCGCCCGTGGATGGCCGGTCACCCGCGACGAACTCATCGAGCTGTTGTGGCCCGACGACGACGACATGGAACGCCTTGGAGCTCGCCTCTCCGTCCAGCTGTCCGCCGTGCGCCGAGTGCTCGGCGGTGGGGTGATCGCCGATCGTCAAACCGTCGCGCTGGACCGCTCAGTCGTGACGACCGATCTCGAGGCATACCTGGACGCCGCGGACGATGCGATGATCGTCGAGCGCTACACCGGTGAGTTCCTGCCCGAGGATCGCTACGACGACTGGTCCACGGGGGTCCGGGATCAGGCGCGGTCACACTTCGTTCTGGCGGCCCGCCGGCTGCTCGATGCGGCGACCGGCCGCGAGGACTGGGCCGAGGCCGCGATGCTCGCCCGCCGACTTCTCGAGGCCGATCGATACGACGAGGCTTCTCACCGAGCGCTCGTCAGCGCACTCGATCGCGTCGGTGACCCGGAGGGTGCTCGTCGAGCAGCGGATGCGGCCGGCTCGGCGATGGACGAACTCGGCGTCTCCTTCGACAGGTGATCGGATCGGTCTGAAGGTTTTCGAAAGGGGTGGTTGAGACGGTTCGTCCATGACCCTCACAGAGAGCCCCATCCCCAACACCGATCCAACCCTGCCCTACGTGCTCCCGCGAGACGCCGGAGAACATCTCCACTTCCTGAATCACCTCGCCACCCGCAAGGTGACGGCCGGCCCCGACGGTGCCCTGAGCGCCGTGGAGTTCGTCGGTCCTCGCGGCTTCGGCCCTCCGCTTCACAGCCATGCCCATGAGGACGAGATCATCGTGGTGCTCGACGGCGAGATCGTGTTCCGGGCGGCCGGTGACGAGACCATCGCCACGAGCGGTGCGACCGTGTTCCTCCCTCACGGGGTTCCACACTCGTTCCAGATCCTGTCGCCCACCGCCCGGTTCACGAGCATCACGGCGTCGCGACAGCAGGCACCCGACTTCGACGTCTTCGTCGCCGAGCTCGGCGATGCAACCGATGCGCCCGAACTCCCGGAGCCGGTCGAGATCGACCCCGGTCACGTCGCCATGGTCGGCGGCCGCCACGGCATCGAGATCCTCGGCCCCCCGCCGGCCCCGCTCGACTGAGACCCCTCCAAAACCGAAATTGCTGCCGCTGACCCACGCGATCGGTGGGCTGGCGGCAGCAATTTCGGATTGGATCAGGTCAGCGGCGGAGCTGCATCAGGAGACGCAGGACGTACCAGAAGAGCATCATCACGCTGGTGAACAAGGTGAGTGCCGCGGCGACGTGGGCCTGCACCGGGTAGCGGCGGATGATGTTCTGGGTCTGGTAGAGGATCGAGCCGCCGGCCAGGGCGATCATGGCGACGGAGAACCAGACGCCGAGATTGAACCCGAAGAGGACGGCACCCAGGATGAGGACCATGGCCGCCACGCCGCCGAACATCAGCATCGGCCGCATGAACGAGAGGTCCTTGCGGGTGATGACGGCGATCGCCGACAAGCCGGCGAATCCCACGGCGGTCAACAGCGCGGCGGCGGCAACGGTCGTGCCGGCACTCTCGATGCTGAAGCAGTAGTAGAGGAAGGGCGCGAAGATCAGTGCCTCGAGCGCCGCCATCCCGAAGAGAGCGCCGTACTGCTTCGACGGGTTGAGCATGTCCATCGCGGCCTGGCCGACCATCCACTGCCCGACCATGAAGAAGCCGAGGATCAGGAGCCAACGCGACCCGCCTCCGGCGACGAAGTCGTAGATGCCTTCGGCGATGCCGGTGGCGAAGAACAGCGCCTCGATCCCGACGAACGCGGCGATGGCGCCCATGAGGTGCTGGTAGACACGCACGACGAAGTCGCCGCGGGTGGTCTCGTCGAGTTCGATCACCAGACGAAGGTCGATTTCGGAATAGCTCATTGCGGCTCCTGTGTGAGGTATCTGTGAGTGTAGATGGCTCCGCACGATTGTCGCCCCCGGGCAACCGCCCGCAGCGCCCGCTATGGTGCGGCCGTCATCCCCTGAGACAGGAGTCCCATCATGGGTATTTTCGACAAGCTGAAGAAGACCGCCAGCGACAACGCCGACAAGATCGAAGACGGCATCGAGAAGGCTGCCGACCTCGCCAAGGACAAGGTCGACGGCCACGACGACAAGATCGACATGGCCGAGGACAAGGCCAAGGATCTGCTCGACAAGATCGACGGCGACGACGACTGATCTGACTGGGTGGTGGCGGTTGGGGGTCGTCCTCGCCGCCGCCGATACCCTCTGGGGCTGACCCAGCCCCGAGAGGTGACATACCGTGAGTAACGACTGGTTCGAGTCGATCGCCGTCGCTCAAGAACGAGCGAGAAAGCGCCTGCCGGCCTCGGTGTACGGCGCCATCATGGGCGGTACCGACGCGGGCATCTCACGAGCCGACAATGTCGACGCCTTTGGTGAGTTGGGGATTCGTCCGTTGACCGCCGGACAGCCCGGTGAGCGCGACATGTCGGTCACCGTGATGGGTCAGCCGGCGTCCATGCCGGTTCTCATCTCGCCGACCGGCGTGCAGGCCGTACACCCTGACGGCGAGGTGGCGGTTGCCCGTGCGTCGGCCGCACGCGGGGTGCCGATCGGGCTGAGTTCGTTCGGCAGCAAGCCGATCGAGGACGTCGCCGCGGCGAATCCACAGACGTTCTTCCAGATCTACTGGGCTGGTGACCGCGAGTCGATGGTCGCCCGCTGTGAACGCGCGAAAGCCGCCGGCGCCGCGGGGCTCATCTTGACCCTCGACTGGTCGTTCGTGCACAGCCGCGACTGGGGCTCGCCGGCGATCCCCGACTCGATGGGCCTCAAGACGATGATCAAGCACGCGCCCGAGGTGCTGCGACGCCCCGGCTACCTGATGGGCTGGCTCCGTCGCTTCCAGCTCCCGACGCTCGGGGTCCCCAACTTCGTGGTGGGCGACGCTCCCGTGCCGGGCTTCTTCGAGGCGTACGGCACCTGGATGGGCACGCCACCGCCGACGTGGGACGACGTTGCGTGGCTCGCCGATGCATGGGGCGGTCCCTTCATGGTGAAGGGCATCTACCGGGCGGACGAGGCACGCCGTGCCCGCGACGCCGGTGCCACCGCGATCTCGGTGAGCACGCACGGTGGCAACAATCTCGACACCGTTCCCGCGGCGATCCGGGTCCTGCCCGAGATCGCCGACGCGGTCGGCGACGACATCGAGGTCGTGCTCGACTCCGGCATCCGCCGGGGCAGTGACGTGGTCAAGGCGGTGGCCCTCGGTGCCAAGGCCGTGATGATCGGCCGCGCCTACCTCTTCGGCATGGCCGCCAATGGTCAGGCCGGTGTGGAGAACGTGCTCGACGTCCTGCGCATGGGCATCGACTCCACGATGCTCGGTCTCGGCAAGTCGAGCCTCGCCGATCTCGGCCCCGACGACCTGATCATTCCCGATGGCTTCTCCCCGCCCCGCCTGGACTGACACAGAAAGCACGATGGGGACAGACCCCATCGTGCTTTCTCGATCCCCGCATCGGCTCGGGGACATGACGAGTCCCGAGGTCGCCGACGGTCGATGGCATCTCGTCATCCCGTTCGGATCGACGGAGCAACACGGGCCGCACCTCCCGCTCGACACCGACACACAGATCGCCGTCGCGGTGGCGAACGCAGCGGCCTCTGAGGTCCCCGGCGTCGTCGTCTCGCCGGCTCTGCCGATCGGTGCGGCCGGCGAACACGCCGGCTTCGCGGGCACGCTCTCGATCGGCACGGCCGCCACCACGACCGTGCTCGTCGAGATCGTGCGCACCGCCGGTCCGGAGTTCGAATCGATCATGATCGTCAATGGCCACGGCGGCAACCAGGCGGCGGTGCAGGCCGCAGTCGGGTTGTGTGCCGCCGAAGGTCGGCAGCTTCGAACATGGTCGCCATCGCATCCTGGCGGAGACGCCCACGCGGGGCGCACCGAGACGAGTGTGATGCTGGCGATCGCTCCCGACATGGTTCGCCTCGACCGAGTGGCGGCCGGGTCGACCGCGCCCTTGGCCGAGGTGATGGACGACCTACGCGATGGTGGAGTGGCCGCGGTGTCGCCCAACGGCGTACTCGGTGACCCGACCGGGGCTGCCGCTGAGGAAGGTAGGTCGATTCTCGCCACGTGGGTTTCGGAAGTCAGGGCGATACTGGGTGGCTGACGTCCGGTCTGTAACGATGAAGCCGTGAATCAGCGCGTCGCCCTCGTCACCGGAGCCGCTCGTGGGATCGGCGCGGCGACGGTCGCCACGCTCGTCGATGACGGCTGGGCGGTGATCGCCGTCGACTCCTGCGCCGATGATCCTGCCGTCCCATACCCGCAGGCCACGCGCGCGGATCTCGACGCCGTGGTCGAGGCCGGACACGGCGCGGTCACCGCTCACGTCGTCGATGTCCGCGACCAGGGCGCCCTCGACGGAATCGTCGATGGGGTCGATCGGCTCGATGCGCTCGTTGCGTGTGCGGGTGTGGCGACCGGTGGTGGCCCGATGTGGGAGGCCACCGATGCCGAATGGGATGCGGCGATCGAAATCAACCTCACCGGCTCGTTCAAGGCGATCCGGGCCGCCGTTCCGCTGATCGTGGACGGCGGCCGGATCGTGGCGGTTGCGTCAGCCGCCGGGTCTCTCGGTTTGCGTCACATGGGTCCCTACGCTGCGGCGAAGCACGGCGTCATCGGCCTGATCCGGTCTCTCGCTGCTGATCTGGCCGGCACCGGCACCACGGCCAACGTCGTCAGCCCCGGGTCGACGGCCACCGCACCCCTCGAGGCGAGCGGCGAGATCTATGGTCTGGCGTCGGTCGAGGAGTTCATCCGTCACCAGGAACCGCTCGGCCGTCTGATCGACCCAGCGGAGGTCGCAGCGACCATCGCCTGGCTGTGCTCGCCCGCGGCATCAGCGATCACTGGTGCCGTGATTCCGGTCGACGGCGGCATGACCGCGACACCCTGAGCGCAGCGTCTACCGGACTGAACGTTGCCGGTGACGCCCGGGTAGGTTCTGAGTGCTGTCGATCGAGGAGTGAACAATGAAGACCAGGGCTGCAGTGCTGCGTGAGGTCGGTGCCCCGTGGAGCGTCGAGGAGATCGAGCTCGAGGATCCGAAGGCCGGCGAGATCCTGGTCAAGACCCTTGCCGCCGGCATGTGCCACTCCGATGAGCACGCCCATGACGGCACCATGCCGGCCCCGATGCCGCTCGTCGGGGGCCACGAGGGCGCCGGTGTCGTCATCGGCCTCGGCCCCGGCGTGACCGAGTTCGAGATCGGCGACCACATCTCGTGTTCGTTCATTCCGTCCTGTGGCAAGTGCACGTGGTGTGCGCGCGGTCAACAGAACCTGTGCGACCTCGGTGCCAAGTTGATGGAGCCGGGCATGATCGACGGCACGTTCCGGCACAAGGACGCCGACGGCAATGATCTCACTCCGCTGCTCAAGCTCGGCACGTTCGCCGAGCACATGGTGCTGAGCGTGGACTCCGCCATCAAGGTCCAAAAGGACGTTCCTCCGGGCCCGGCAGCGCTCGTCAGCTGTGGGGTCACCACCGGCTACGGCTCGGCCGTGAACCGCGCCGAGGTCACCGCCGGTGACACCGTCGTGGTCGTGGGTTGCGGCGGTCTCGGCACTGCGGCCATCCAGGGCGCGAAAGTCGCCGGCGCGAAGAACATCGTCGCCGTCGACCCCTCGGAGTTCAAACGTGAGAGCGCCATGGAGTTCGGCGCCACCCACTCGGCCCCATCGGTGGACGAGGCCATGGAGATGGTCGGCGCGATGACCGAAGGGGTGATGGCCGACAGCACCATCCTCACACCGGGCACGCTCACCGGCGACTTCATCGCCCCTGCCCAGTTCATCACCCGCAAGGGAGGCACGGTGGTGGCCACCGCGGTCGCGCCGGCCGAACAGATGGACGTCACGATGAACCTCTTCATGTTCTCGATGATGAACCAGGAGCTGAAGGGCTGCTTGTTCGGCTCGGCGGCGCCTCGCAAGGAGATTCCCCACCTCCTCTCGATGTACCAGGCCGGTCAGCTGAAGCTCGACGAGATGATCACCAACACTTACACGTTGGATCAGATCAACGAGGGCTACCAGGACATGCTCGACAACAAGAACATCCGCGGCGTCGTCCTGTTCGACTGACCGGTGACCTCTCTCGCTGACCCCGCCGTCCTTGCCGCGCTCGATTCGTCGATCGTCGGGCGTCGGCGCGAGCTCGAGATGCTGGTCGCCGCGCTGGCGGCCGAACGTCACGTCCTGCTCGAAGGTCCGCCGGGCACCGGGAAGTCGACCATCCTGCGCGAGGTCGCGGAAGCGGCCGGCACCGGTTTCGTGTTCGTCGAGGGAAACGCCGAGCTGACGCCGGGGCGACTCGCCGGGCAGTTCGATCCATCACGGGTGCTGGAGGACGGTTACACCCCGGACGTCTTCGTCGATGGCCCACTCGTCGAGGCGCTGCGCAACGGATCGCTCCTGTATGTCGAGGAGCTGAATCGGGTGCCGGAGGAGACGGTCAATCTCCTCATCACCGTCATGTCGGAGGGTGAACTCACCCTGCCTCGCCTCGGCCGGATCGAGGCCGCCGACGGGTTCATGCTTGTCGCCGCGATGAACCCTTTCGACAACATCGGTACGGCCCGCGTGTCAGGAGCGGTCTACGACCGCATGTGTCGGATCTCGATGGAGTACCAGACGCTGGATGACGAATCCGACATCGTGGTGCGCCGCACCACGGAGGACGACCGTGTGCTTCGCCGGCGAGCGGTCATGACGACTCGGGCAACGCGGACCCACAGCGACGTTCGGGTCGGTTCGTCGGTTCGTGGTGCCATCGATCTCGTCGAGGTGGCCCACCGCCTCGCCGAGATGCGTGGTCTGGTTCCGACCGATGCCGACGTCGGTCTCGATGCGGCCATCGTTTCGCTCTCGGGTCGGATCCGGCTGCACGAGGGCGGCGACAAGACTGCCGAGTCGGTCGTGCGCGAGATCTGGGACGCGGTCCTGGCCACGGAGCAACCCCGTGATCCCGACGACGACTCGGGAAAAGCGACCGCCCCGTAAGGGGCGATTCCGGCGGCGCTCCGCTCGTCCTGGAAGGCGAGGATGCGCAGCAGGCGATCGCCGACGACAACCGGCGCACGACACCGCGCCCTCAGCTCGCGCGTGACCCGAAGTTCGACGAGATCAGTCCGCAGGTCGGCGAGATCGACGAGGGTGCCATGGCCGACCTCGCCGACGAGGACCCCGACCACGCCCTCGCGATGCTCGCCGACATGCGCAGCGCCACTGACCAGCAGCTGGCTGCGATCGCGGCGCGGATCGCCGGACGACTCGTGCTGGATGTCGCCCGGGTCGGGCCTCGTCAGGCTCGGGGAATCGGCACGATGGTCTCGTCACCGGCCGATCGTTTCGAAGGTGACCTGGATCTCGAGCGGAGCCTCGACGGCCTGGTCCAGGCCCGTGCTGCCGGCGAGCTCGTGGATGCCGCCGATCTCTCGGTCCGCCACTGGACGAGGCCGGCGACAGCCGTGACGCTCGTGGTCGATCGCTCCGGTTCCATGAGTGGTCGGAGGCTGGCCACCGCGGCGGTCGCCGCGGCTGCGTGTGCGTATCGAGCCCCGATCGACTGGTCGGTGCTCGCATTCGCCGATCGGGTGATCGCCGTGAAGAGCCAGGACGACACACGGTCACCGACTGCCGTGGTGGATGACCTCCTCAGGCTTCGCGGCCAGGGCACGACGGATCTCGCCGCCGCGTTGCGTGCGGCTGCGTCGCAGCTCGAGCGATCCCGGGCCAAGCGCCGGGTCACCGTCTTGATGTCGGACTGTCGCGCCACGACCGGAGCCGAAGCGCTTCCGATCGCCCGTCGGCTCGATGAGCTCTGCATCCTGGCCCCGGCTGATGACGATGCCGACGCCATCGAGTTCGCCAGGTCTGTCGGAGCCCGGGTCGCGTCCATCGACGGTCCGAGCGAGATCCCCGCAGCCCTTCTTCGCGTGCTCGACGCCTGAAAGGGTCGCTCGGTCTTCGTCGTTGATGGGCTCGATGGAGGAGCGGGGATTCACCATTGTCGCGACGGCCCCGTGTCCCCTCGTTGTCCGGCAGTGGTGGTCAGTTCGCGTCGTGCAGCCTGAATCCGGATGAAGACAGTGGCACAGAGTCCAATCGCGGAGCATGGGGTCGGCCTCTTCGAGGTGTTTGCGCAGCGGGCGCACGATCTTCAGGACGCGGTCGCCGTCATCGACGGAGACCGGCACATCACGTACGGCGAGGTCGGACAACACGCCAATGCACTGGCCGTCGCACTACGCGAACTGAAAGTCTGTCCCGGGGATGTCGTGGGCGTCTCCTTGCCTCGCGGTGCCACTCTCGTCGCGAGCGCTCTCGCAATCTGGCAGATCGGTGCGACGTACCTCCCGCTCGATCCGACGTACCCCGACAACCGCATTCGATTCGCGATCGAAGACAGCGAGGCGCGGGTCGTCATCACGGAGGCCGCCCAGACGACCATGCCGGGAACGAGACTTCTGCATCCGGGTCACGTTCTGAGCCGAGATGCCGGCGAGGCCATCGATCCAGTTGGTTCCGACGCGCCGGCATACCTGGTCTACACCTCCGGGTCCACGGGGCATCCGAAGGGCGTCCTCGGAACCCATGCCGCGACGCTCAACCGCTTCAACTGGATGTGGCGGGAATTCCCCTTCGAGCCGGGTGAGGTCACTTGTGCGAAGACGGCGATCGGATTCGTCGACTCGATCTGGGAACTGTTCGGTCCGCTCCTCGGAGGGGCGCCTGCCGTCATGATCCCCGAGGCAGGCATCGGCGATCTCAGCCCCCTGCTCGACACGCTCGGCGAGCACCACGTGACACGGCTCGTTCTGGTGCCGTCATTGCTCCGAGCGTTGCTCGACCGGGTGAGCGGTGACCCCTTCGCATTGGTGCCCGACCTGCGTGTCCTGACGTGTTCCGGCGAACGTCTCCCCGCCGATCTCGCTCGGGAGACCCTGGCCCGTACGAATGGCGTCGAGCTGCTCAACCTCTACGGCTCCTCAGAGGTGGCCGCCGACGTGACCGCCGAGATCGTGCGTGAACCGATCGACACCGAGGTCTCCATCGGTCGACCGATTGACGGATGCACCGCACACGTCCTCGACGGAGACCGCCTTCCGGTTCCCGACGGCGAGGTCGGCGAGCTCGCGATCGGTGGGATCGCAGTCGCCGACGGATACCTCAACCGAGCGGAGGAAACCGCGGAGCGCTTTGTGGCGAACCCGTTCGCAGAAGATGGCGGTCGGATGTTTCTCACCGGCGACCGGGTGTACCGAGCGGTTGACGGTCGGCTGTTCTATGTCGGGCGGGCCGACGACCAGATCAGCCTGCGGGGCCACCGGATCGAACTCGCCGAGGTCGAGAAGCTGCTGGAAGCCTTGCCGATGGTCGACCTCGCGGCGTGCGCGTCCGACGGCGACCGTCTGATCGCGGCCGTCGTCCTCGCCCCCAAGGCCACGACGCTGAGCGAGCTCCGCCTCGCCATCCTCGCCGACGCGCCGCCTCACCTCGTGCCCGACGCGTTCTACGAGGTCGATCAACTACCTCTCAATCCGAACGGCAAGGTCGACCGAAACGCAGTCCGAGCGATGCGATCGACCAGTGGGAAGCCCGAAGAGCTCCAAGGTGGGGCTGAACGGTCCGTCGCGGCCGCGTTCGGACGGGTCCTCAAGATCGAGTCGGTCGGCCCAGAGGATGACTTCTTCCTCAACGGCGGCCATTCACTCGCCGCCGTTCGGCTCATGAACGAGATCCGCAAGGCGCACGGCATCGATCTCCCCGTCGCCGTCCTCCTGCATTCGTCGACCGTCCGAGACATTGCGGCGAGGGTCCGTGAGGCGATCGATCGTGGCATCGCGGCGGAGATCGACCGTGATGAACCATGGGATCCGACCGTGATCGTCCATCCGGGCCCCGAAGCCGCTCCCACGATCTTCCTGTTCGGCGGCGTCGGTGGAAACCTCAACAACCTGGTCGAACTCGCGTCGCATTTCGGCGAGAGCCACCGTGTTGTCGGCTTCCAGACCCGGGGAATCCTGGGACATCGTGCGCACCCCTCGATCGAGGCGATGGCCGCAGAGAACCTCGTGTATCTCCGCGAGCATCAGCCCAGCGGGCCGTATCGACTCAGCGGATACTCGGGTGGCGGCTGGACGGCTCTGGAGGTGGCCCGGCAACTCGAAGCCGAAGGGGAGACCGTCTCGAACCTCGCGATCATCGACTCGGATGCGCCGGGCTACCGCGTCGGACGCCCGCAATCGCTGGCTGAACGGGTCCGCGACGAGCTCACCGACATCCGTCGGCTCGGAATGAGCGAGCAGGTGGATCGGGTTCGAGGTTGGACCCGGCAACGGCTCGCGCGTCGGCGTTTCGACCCCATTCTCAAACGGTCGAACTACGCGCTCCACCGCCTCAACCAACTCGAAGCCGAGTGGATTAGTACCGCCGGGCGCTACGGGGGAGGCACGGTCAGTGTACCTATCACTCTCGTCATGTGTCGATGCGTGCGGGCTGCGGCGATTCGAGCGGACGAGCGGAACGGCGCGCTCGGATGGCACTCGTTCAGCACGGCGCCGATCGACCTCCACCAGGTCGACAGCGACCATCTGAACATGGTGAAGGGGCAGAGCGCGGTTGTTGTCGCAGCCGCGATTCTGGCCGGGCTCGCGTCAGAGGAGACCGGCTGAGCGCTGGGGGCCCCGTATCAGGCGACCGGGATGTTCGCCGGTGAACTCGTCGTCGAGGACGGTGACGGTGCCCCGACAGATCGTGGCACCGTAGCCCTCCGCCCGCTGTACGAACCGGTTCGCACCCGTGGGAAGATCGTCGAGCAGGTAGGGCAGTTCCACGGACAGCGCATCGATATCGATGATGTTGAGATCACCGCGCATCCCCGGGAGGACGAGCCCTCGGTCGAGCAGCCCGTAGAGCTCGGCGGTCTGGCGGGTCTGGCGATGAATCATCCACTCGAGAGGGAGCTGTTCGCCGCGCTCACGATCGCGCGCCCAGAACTGGAGCATGAACGTGGGCATCCCGCCATCGGCGATCGTGCCGCAATGTGCCCCGGCATCGGCGAGACCCATCCGGGTGTGGGGGTGCTGGTGCAGCTCCCACAGGTGATCGAGATTGTGATTGCTGTAGTTGAACAGCGGGTGGTACAGCAGCCCTCGGCCATTGGCTGACATGAGTTGGTCGTAGGCGAGTTCTGCCGGGGTGCGACCATCGCCGGCCAACACGGCGCAGCTGGCATTCGGATCGGGTTCGTAGTCGGCCTCGCCCGAGAACGGGTACAGCTTGTCCCACCCCCGGGTGATCGACTCGATGAAGTCGCTCCAGTGGACGGGCGTCTCCGTGGTGAGCGCCGCCCGGATGTCGTCGCGGCGAAGGTGCTCCAGCCGTTCGGCCTCCGGCAGTTGCGCGATGAGCCCCCACGTCGGGCAGAGCATGAACGGATTGACCGTGCTCATCCAACTCTCGAGAATGCCGACGGGTCGGCCCGACACCTGGGCGAGGATGTTGAGCCCATCGGTCTGCGCCTGCTCGATGAGTCGGAGGTCCTCCTGCCAGAGGTTCGGTGCGTAGTCGGGTTGGTTGAGGTTGAACACGACGGCCTCGCCCGTGACCGCAGCGACGTCGCGCATCCAGTCGAACGATTCCGGGACGTCGGCATGATGCGAGGCCACCTGGAAGATGCCGTGGCCGGCGGCCTTCATCGCCCGGGCGATGCCGAGCAGCTCGTCCTTGGTGGCGAACGTGCCGGGCACGAGCTCCCCGTCGACCGCCTTGTGCAGCGGCGTGCGCGAGGTGGAGAAGCCGAGCGCGCCGGCCTCCAGGCCCTCGCGCACCATGGCCGCCATCTTCGTGATGTCATCGTCGGTGGCATCGCCGAGGGCGCGATCACCCATGACGTATGCCCGCAGCGCTCCGTGAGGGACCTGGGCGGCGAGGTCGAGGGTCCACCGACGCGAGTCGAGATCGTCGAGGTATTCCGGGAACGACTCCCAGCCCCACTGGATGCCATCGGTCAACGCCGCACCGGGGATGTCCTCGACTCCCTCCATCAGCTGGATCAGGAATTCGTGACGGTCGGGGGCGGCAGGGGCGAATCCGACGCCACAGTTGCCCATCACCGCGGACGTGACACCGTGCCAGCTCGACGGTGTGAGGTCGGGGTCCCAAGTGGCCTGGGCGTCGTAGTGCGTGTGCGTGTCGACGAAGCCGGGGGTGACGATGCGGCCATCGGCGTCGATCTCGCGACGACCCCGGCCGACGTCGGTGCCGGCCGCGGCGATCGTCTCCCCGTCGATGGCGACGTCTCCCATGACGGCATCGCCGCCACTGCCGTCGATGATCCGTCCGTTCCGAACAACCAGATCGTGCATGGCGGCCAGCGTAGGTGGTCGTGCCGCTACGGTCCGTACCGTGACTGCCCGCCGAGCCTCCGATGACCGACTGCGCCGAGTCCGCGAGATCTGCCTTTCCATGCCCGAGTCATCCGAGAAGGAGACGTGGGGCCATCCGACGTTTCGGGTACGGGACAAGATCTTCACGTCGTTCGGCGAGAGCGAGGGTGATGAGCCGACCACGGTGGTGACGATGAAGGCGGCCCCCGGCGAACAGGAACCGATCCTCGCCGAAGGACACCCGTTCTTCCTGCCGAAGTACGTCGGTTCGAAAGGCTGGATCGGGATCGTGCTCGATGACGCCACGGACTGGACCGAGATCGCCGAGTTCGTTGAGGATTCCTACCGTCAGATCGCGCCGAAGGGGTTGGCGGCCCAGCTCGACCAGACGACGTGACCGAACGGCTCCCGCCGTCGGATCGGCGGGTACTCGCCGACTCTGATCTTCGGGTCATCGCCGACGGCCGCGTGCTGATCGGCGGCAGCCCGCTGCGAGTCATGCGACTGTCCGCGACCGGGGGCCGGGCGGTCGTCGACTGGCTCGCCGGTGCCCCCATCGGCGAGTCCGCCGCCCGGCGGAAGCTCGCCCGCCGCCTCCTCGACGGCGGCATGGTCCACCCGGCCGATACCGACCGCGGACCGCGAGTCGCGGCGACGCCGCAGACCCCGGTGCGTGGTACTGGCATGACGGTGGTCGTTCCGGTGAAGGACGACCAGGCAGGGTTGGACCGGCTGCTCGCGGCGCTGCCGGAGGTCGCAGTGGTCGTGGTCGACGACGGGTCCGCCATTCCCATCGGGGCCCCGAGCGCCACAGTGATCCGTCGTGACGAGTCGGGTGGGCCGGGCGTGGCACGGATGACCGGGCTGAACGCCGTTGAGACGGAGTTCGTTGCCTTCCTCGATGCCGATGTCGAACCGGGTCCAGACCTGTTCGACGGGTTGCTGGGGCACTTCGCTGATCCGGCGGTGGTGGCCGTCGCTCCCCGAGTACGGAGCCGCGCGGGCGCATCGACGCTTGCCCGGTATGAGGTCGACTTCTCACCTCTCGACCTCGGCGATCGACCGGCGATCGTCGGACCGCGCCGACGCATGTCGTATGTCCCGACCGCAGCGCTCGTCGCGCGGCGAGCCGCGATCGATGAGGTCGGCGGGTTCGACCCCGATCTCCGCTTCGGTGAGGACGTCGACCTCGTCTGGCGGCTCGTGGACGCCGGCGGCACCGTCCGCTACGACCCCACGGTCGAGGTCGTGCACGAGCCTCGTCGCTCATGGGGCTCCTGGCTTCGCCAACGAGTGAGCTATGGATCGTCGGCGTCCGCCTTGGCCGAGCGGCATGGTGCGGTGGTCGCCCCTGCTCGCTGTTCGTGGTGGAGCGCCTTCGCCTGGTGGCTGGTCGCGCTTCGTCGTCCCGTGGCCGGCGTCGTAGTCGCCGCCGGCTCGACGCTTGCGCTCAGTCGGAAGCTGGCCGATGTACCCGACGCGGCCTGGCATTCGCTCCGGATCGCCGGCTGGGGGCACCTCCACGCAGGTCGCGGGCTGGCCCAGGCGATCGGCCGCGTCTGGTGGCCGGTCGCTGTTCCACTCGCCATCGTCCGGCCCCGGCTTCGTCCCGCCGTCATCGCCGCTCTGACCATCGGCCCGGTGATCGAATGGCGAGCGAGCGATCGCCGACTCGGCCTGGCCGGCACCATGCTCCTGCGCATCGCGGACCAGATGGCGTACGGCGTCGGCGTGTGGCGATCGGTCCTCGGTTCCGGGTCGGCCCTCGCCCTCCGTCCAGAGTTCGTCTCCGGGCCGAATTCGAACGGTGAGGAACCGGCCGCTACGGTCTCGCCCTCATGAGCATGATCATTCCGCAACGGGTCGACGACCTCCTTGCTCGCGGTACCCGAGAGGTCGATGTCGGGCACATTCTCGGCGGTCAGATCGCCGTGGCGCTCGAGGGCGAACTCGTGGTCAACGAAGCACTCGGCGATGTCACGCTCGACCAACGCATGCACACCTACTCGGCGGTGAAACCAACGGTGAGTCTCACGGTTCTGGAGCTCGCCGCCGACGGGTTGTTCGACCTTGATGCTGCAGTCGCATCCGTGCTCCCGTCCTTCGCCGGAGAAGGCAAGGCTGCCATCACGATTTCACAGGTGCTGTTGCATGCCGGTGGGTTCCCGCACGCGCCGATGCCACACGAATTGTGGGCCGACCGGCCGGGCCGCCTCGAGCGATATGCCGCATGGCGCACCACCTGGGAGCCCGGTACGGCCTTCGAGTACCACGCATCTTCAGCGCATTGGGTTCTGGCCGACCTGATCACCGAGGTGACGGGCCGTCACCATGCCGACGTCGTGACCGAGCGGATCATGGAGCCGGCCGGTGCGAAGCGGTGGCTCGCCATCCCACACGACGAGCAGGCCGACATCGTCACGGTCGAGGCCATCGGCACGCCGCCCGACCCTGGGGCCTTCCGCGAGAAGTTCGGGATCGACATGCCGGTCACCGAAGTGACCTCTGATGCACTGTTGGCCTTCAACGACCCCGACATCCGCGCCGCCGGTCAGCCGGGTGGCGGGGGTGTCGCGAGCGCCGCGGACGTGGCTCTCTGGTACCAGGCGATCATGCACGACGACGGTGAGATCCTGCGGCCCGAGGTCAAGCTGGATGCCCTCACCATGGTGCGCCAGAACCATGAGGACTGGCTGGGCGTCCCCGCGGAACGAACCCACGCGTTCTACCTCGGCGGCGATCAGTCGTCCCGGGCCGCGCGCGGTCTCGGCCACACCGTGAGCTCGCGAGCGTTCGGACACAACGGTGCCAGCGGTCAGCGCATCTGTGCTGACCCCGAGAGCGGTCTCTCGATCGCGATCATGACCCGGGGCCTCGACCTCGACGACATGGTCTACAACCACTGGGGCACGGCCCTGTCGTCCAAAGCCGGCCTCCTCACGACACCCGTCGACTGAGAAAGCACACTGGGGTCTGACCCCATCGTGCTTTCTCCTCAGGCCTCCGCGGGGCTGATCCGAGCTTCACGGCGGATCGCCCCCCCAGAGCAGCGTCATGGCCATGACCGTGACGAGGATCGCCGGGGGTGCCACACCGACGCCGTGACGGTCGGCCAATACACCGATCAGAGGCCGAACATCGCGAAGACGACGAGGACCAGCACAAAGAGTGAGGGGGCCGCCTGGCGGACGCGAACCATGGCGGGAGTCTGCCTGGTCTAGCGGCCTCGTTCGCGCAGGTAAGCGGCGCCGACCTCACGGGACTCGGGGTCGTGCATCGCGTTGACGAGCACGTCGGCATCGCTCCAGGCGAAGCGGGTGGAGACCAAGGCTTCGGTCGCCGCGTCCACCGCGATGAGGGTGGCGCGCAATGTCAGTGACGACTTTGCGGCGAGGGTGGCAGCGAGCTCCTCCACCTCGTCGACGAGCCTGTCGTCGTCCACCATGCGCGTGACGAACCCGCGAACGTGAGCCTCCATCGCCGTGAATGGCCGACAGGTCATCACCAGATCTCGGGTGGCGGCCGGGCCGATCTCGCGAACGAGCCGAGGAATGCCGCCCCATGCCAACGGGATCCCGAGATCGACCTCGGGAATGGAGAACCGGGTGGACTCGGCCGCGACGCGGAAGTCGCATGCGCCGGCCAGGACGACACCGCCGCCCACGCAGTGTCCATGGATCGCGGCGATCGTCACCGCCTGCATCCCTTCGATCGCCTCGGCCATCAGCCGGCCGGCATCGGCGCCGGCTCGGGCGATCCCCGAGTCGCCCTGGGTGAACGCGGAGAGATCCGCGCCCGCCGAGAACGCTCGACCGGCTCCGGTCACCACCACGACGCGTATGTCGTCCCGACCGTCGAACCAGGTCGCGGCGACGGCCAACTCCTCCAGGCAGAGCGTCGACAACGGGTTGAGCTTGTCGGGCCGGTCGAGCGTCAGCCGCCCGATCCGTCCCTGGAGTTCAACCCTCAGTGTCTCGAACGATGGTGGCGCAGAAGTCGATGATCCCATCCCGAGAGGCTGTCACACCCGCCCCTCGGTCTGCGATCCGGGTTGGGGGATTCGAGGGAGTTCGTCCTACGCGATGCGCACCGAGGCGGTGTCCTCGGCAGTGGCCGTCTCGTCGACGCCGGTCGGTTCGAGGATCGACAGCTCACCCGTGATCGCTTCGACGCGTGCCCAATCGGCGACGTCGGAGTCCTCGGTGAGAAACACGATCTGCTGCCCATCCGAGGAGTGGCGCAGGAGTTCGAGCAGCGGCGCCTTGAGATCGTGGTCGATCCCCATGAGCGAGTTGTCGAGGACGAGTGGCAGGCTCTCGCCGTCGGGGCCGGCGGTGCGGACGGCTTCGAGGCGAGCCATGAGCGCGTGCGCGAGTGCGGCGGCGTCATCGTCCTCGATCGTCAGTGGGTTGGTGGTGATGGTGCTCACGTCGGAGATCCGACGGGACGCTTCCTCGATCTCACCGCGGTGTTCGTAGGCCCACTCGGGAACGATGTCACCGGCGATACCGAACCATGCGGTCATGGCCGCCTCGTGTTCGGTGCCGGCCTCGACCATGCGGCGACGGGCGGTCTCGGAATCGAGAAGGCCGTTGACTCGCTGGAGGTGGAAGCCGAGATACGAGTCGGCGCCGGCGGCGGCGAGCGCCTCGTGCTCGGCCTTGCGTGCCGCCACCATGCGCTGGTGCTGCAGGAACGAAATCGCCGTGACGACGGCCGCCAGGACGATGAGACCCATCGCGGCGACCTGGCTCACGAACATCGCGGCCGGTACTGCGGCGAGGGCCGAGACGGCACCGATGACGAATGAGATCTTCCGGAATCGTTCCGCACGGGCCTGCGCATCCTCGAAACGCTGGTGCTGTTCCTCGATGCGTGCGACGACCGCCGCGTCTTCGGGCGACGATCCGCTGTCGGCCGCGGCCGCGTCGAGTTCGACCTGAGCCGCCCGCACCCGCTCGGCGAGGCCCCACAGGGTGGGGGCATCGACCGAGGCCAGACGACGGACGATCTGGTCATGACGGGTGCTGGTGGTCAGGTCCGTTGACGTGACGCGAAGCGTGCGCTTTGCCGCGCGCTCGTCGAGTCCGGCAACGGCCAGGAGGTCGATGGCTCCGGTTTCGTCGGCGAATCGACTGCTGACGTCCGCCGAGGCATCGATGTCGATGACGCGCGCCCGGGCGCCGTAGGGCCGGAAGATGGCGAACCGGTTACCGGTGTCCGCCATGATCTCCGCGTGCACGCCGGCGCGACTCGAGGTCAGCGAGCCCACCAGTTCACTGATGAGACCCTCCCGCTCAAGCCGGCCAACACCGGAAATCACCGTGAGGCGGGGATGAAAGTCCAACGAGAACGTGTTCTCGTCGGCCTCGATGACCAATCGCTCGAATTGCATAAGGAACAGTTCGACTTCCTGCGGCGCCGACTTGAGTCGAAAGACCCAAGCTGATGGGGCGTTGGGACCAGAGTCCCGACATTCGCGAAATCCCGTGGTTCCACGAATCCGCTGACAGTCGGTGAAAGAGGGTTGGAGTCGGTTGCCGCTCGTGGCATCATTGCCAACGCTCCGCGTCGGGAAACCGCGGCGGGTCTGCTCCCTTAGCTCAGTCGGTAGAGCGTCTCCATGGTAAGGAGAAGGTCGTCAGTTCAATTCTGACAGGGAGCTCATCTCAACGGCCCTCGCAAGAGGCCCGCCTGGGAAGGCGGCGACGTAGCTCAGTTGGTGAGAGCGCTCGACTCATAATCGAGAGGTCGACAGTTCGAATCTGTCCGTCGCTACAGCAGTCCATCGATTCGGGGGAAGCGCAGAATGGCAGAGTCGCCACGCCATCCGCTCCGGATCGTCACCAATCCGTCACGTAACGCATCGCGCCCCGGCGGGTCCAATACCTCAGATCCCGACATGGCCGAACTGGTCGAGCGGGCCGCTGCCGGAGAACGCGAAGCGTTCGATGAACTGGTGCGCCTCACCCACCGCGATGCGTTCGGGTTGGCACTCCGCCTCACCGGCAATGAGGAGGATGCACGCGACGTGGTGCAAGACGCCTACCTACGGGCATATCGCAGCCTCGGACGGTTCCGTGGTGAAGCGCGCTTCAGCACATGGCTCTACCGGATCGTCGCCAACTGCTCCTCGACCCTCACCACCAAGCGTCGTCGCTACCGCCACGAGCAACTCCCCGACGACGACCTCGTCCTCGACGATCGCCCGGAGTCCGACCCGGTCGCGCAAGCCGAGACGGCCGGTCTGCGGCGAGCGCTCGATGCCGCCATCGCCGACCTGCCCCCACGGCTGCGCTCCGTCGTCGTGTTGCGCGATGTCTACGACCTGTCCCACGAAGCGATCGCCGAGGAACTCGGCATCTCCGTGAGCGCCGCCAAAGTCCGTCTCCACCGTGCTCGTCGCCGTCTGCGCGAGCAGGTCTTCCCACTTCCCGGCGAGGAAGCCAACGCCGTCTAGGAATTCTCATGTCCACAGATTCACCATCCGATCCCACCTTCGTCGCCGGCGACAGCGATCGCTGCGCCGGTGTCGCCGATCTCCTCGTCGGCATCGACGAGATCGAGCTGCTCGGCGCCGAGGCGCGCACCCACGTCGAGCAGTGCCTGCGGTGTCAGGCCGAAGCCGCGAACTATCGACGTCTGCGGCGAACGATGCGATCACTCGCCGACCAGCCCGTGTCCGTCGACTCGATGCTGGAGCACGAGATCATGGTCGCCCTGGACGCCGAGGACGGACGTGTCGTCCCACGTGTTCCCCGCGGCGCCGCCGTGGCGACTTTGGGTGGTCTCGCGGCCGCTGCCGGTGCGATCGCCATCGCAAGTCGGCGCCGCGCCAGTTAGCGAAACTGTGCCGCTAGCCTGGGTCGTCGTTCTCAGGGGCGTGGCTCAATTGGTAGAGCACCGGTCTCCAAAACCGGCGGTTGGGGGTTCGAGTCCCTCCGCCCCTGCTTGGGAACTGCGGGTCCGGTCTCACCCGGCCTCGCGGCGCCGCCGTATCAACCAAACAGGAACACCGCCATGTCGATGAACCGACAGCAAAAGCGAATGATGCAGAAGCAGGGCGAGATCGACGCCGACGGCGAGCCGATCCGCGCTCGCAAGCAGCCCAACTCCGGCGGCTCCGCCCAGGAGCGCGTCGGTCCCGTGCAGTTCCTGCACGAGGTTCGAGGCGAGCTTCGCAAAGTCGCCTGGCCGACCCGCGACGAGACCATCAACTACTCGATCGTGGTGCTGATCACGATCGTCGTGCTCGGCGCCATGATCTATGGAGCCGACTGGCTCTTCTCCACCTTCATCCTGGAACTGTTCGAGACCTGAAACCATGAGCGACGACACCGCAACCGAAGACACCGCAACCGAAGAAACCGCGGCCGACGAGACCGCCTCGGCCGGTGCCGGCAAGCTGATCAACGAGTGGACCGGTGCCGGCGGCGATGACGCCCCCACCGAGGAGGTCGTGGACGGCGACGTCGTCGACGAGGACGAACTGCTCGCCGTAGAGGACGACGAGGAAGAGGAGATCATCCTCAGCCCGTACGATCGACCCGGTCGTTGGTTCGTCCTCCACACCCAGTCGGGCTACGAGAAGAAGGTCAAGCAGAACCTCGAAGCCCGCACCGCGTCGATGAACATGGAGGATCGCATCTACGAGGTGGTCATCCCCACCCGTGAGATCCCCGAGTTCAAGAACGGCAAGAAGGTGATGACCGAGAAGAAGCTCTTCCCGGGTTACCTCCTGTGCCGCACCCAGCTCGACGACGATGCCTGGTACGTCATCCGCAACACTCCGGGTGTCACCGGTTTCGTCAACCAGGGCGGCAAGCCCTCGCCGATGCGTCGCAAGGACGTCGAGAACTTCCTCGGCGTCGAAGCCGATCGCAAGCAGGAAGCCACCAAGAAGTCCAAGCCGATGTTCGAGTTCGACATGGGCGAGACCGTCCGGGTCAAGGAGGGCCCGTTCGCCGACTTCTCCGGCGAGATCATCGAGATCAACGAGGACCAGCTCAAGGTCAAGGTGCTCGTCAACATCTTCGGCCGTGAGACCCCGGTCGAGCTCGAGTTCGCCCAGGTCGCCCGCCTCTGATTATCGCGGCCGCGCGGGTTGGCGCGGTCGGTTTGTCCCTCCAGACTTAAAGGTCCCTTTTCCGCGGCTCGTCCGCGAACGCTAGGAAGCAATTCTCATGGCCAAGAAGCAGGTCGCTGCTGTCGTAAAGATCCAGATCCCCGCCGGCGCTGCGTCGCCCGCGCCCCCGGTCGGTACCGCTCTTGGTCCGCACGGTGTGGCGATCATGGACTTCTGCAAGGACTACAACGCCAAGACCGAAGACAAGCGTGGCCAGATCGTTCCGGTCGAGATCTCGATCTACGAGGACCGAACGTTCTCGTTCATTCTCAAGACCCCGCCCACCCCGTTCCTGATCCGTCAGGCTGCGGGCCTCGACAAGGCCGCCAACAACCCCGGCCGCGAGGTTGCGGGTTCGATCACCGATGCTCAGGTCACCGAGATCGCCGAGCAGAAGATGCCCGACCTCAACGCCATCGATCTCGAGGGCGCCAAGCTCCAGGTCGCCGGCACCGCCCGCTCCATGGGCATCAAGGTCGAAGGCTGAATTTCGAGAAAGCACGCTGGGGACAGACCCCATCGTGCTTTCTGGCCAAGTCGGCCAACGCTCGCACCGGATCACCTCGCCGGGCGGCGCTTACCCAGAGGGAGCCATGATGGCGAAGAGCAAGCAGTACAACGACAACGCGAAGAAGTACGACCGCGACGCCCTGCACAGTGACGCAGAGGCCATCGCGATCATCAAGTCGCTCGGCGTGAAGAAGTTCGACGAGACCGTCGACATCGTCATCCGCCTCGGCGTCGATCCTCGCAAGGCCGATCAGATGGTGCGCGGCACTGTCTCGCTTCCGGCCGGAACGGGCAAGGACGTTCGCGTCGCCGTGTTCGCCCAGGGCGAAGCGGCCACGGCTGCTCGCGAGGCCGGTGCTGAGCACGTCGGTGCCGACGACCTCGCCGCCGAAGTCGAGGGCGGCATGACCGATTTCGACATCGCCATCGCCACTCCCGACATGATGCCCACCGTCGGCAAGCTCGGCCGTGTCCTCGGTCCGCGTGGTCTCATGCCGAACCCCAAGACCGGCACCGTCACGCCTGACGTCGTGAAGGCCATCAACGAGTTCAAGGGCGGCATGGTCGAGTACCGCACCGACCGCTTCGCCAACGTGCACGTTCCGATCGGCAAGGCATCGTTCGATGAGGCTGCGCTGCTCGAGAACATGCGCGCCCTGATCGGCGAGCTCGAGAAGGTCAAGCCGGCATCCTCCAAGGGCAAGTACGTCAAGAAGGTCGTGGTGTCCACCACGATGGGCCCGGGTGTGCGCATCGACCCGGCCAACGTCGTCACCGAAGCCTGACGAGAGTCGAATCCCCAATCGGGGCGAGCTGCCGGTCGCTGCTAGGTTGACCGGTCGGGGACGAGGGTTTCAAGACGCCGTCTGGTGGAGCCTGCCCTCGGTGATCAGGTGGAGTCAGAGCGCGTTCGACTTCGGGATCACGTCGGCGAGTCCTCGTCCGTTTGTGGAATCGAGGAGTCCGAATGCGTGCGAAGGCCCCACCCTGGTGGTTCGTCGTCGGTCCGGCGTTGACGGTCGCACTTCCCCTGCTGGCCGTCGGCTTCCAAGGAGACGAACGGCGAGACGTCTACTTCAACGCCGAGCGGTTCGGGACCAACCCGGTTCCGGTGCTGCGCCAGGTCGTGGATGAGCTCGATGTCTTCCTCAACGCAGGGAACCTTCGCCCCCTTGGCCGATTCATCGCCTATGCCCAGCAGACGTACCTCTTCGAGACCGCGGAAGCGACGGGGCTCGCACCGCATGTGACCCAGGGCGTTGTGCGGTGTGTCGGCCTCGGCTTCTTTGCCTGGGTGTTCACCCGGCTCGTGAACCGGTTCTCGCCCAGTGGTGGCGGCGACACTCTGGCGGCCTGGATTGCCCCGCCGCTCCTCGCCGTGGTCCTTGTGGCCAGCGGTGTCGAGCATCCGATCATCCACTTCCCGGTCCTTTTCATCCTCTCTGCCTCTGCGCTGTTGGGGGCGACGATGGTCGCGGCGAATCCGATCCTCCTCGACGCGCGTCGAGAGGGGTGGATGAAGCTCGGTCTCCTCGCGGTTCTCGGGGCGTGCAGCGCGATGACCTTCGATCTGCTGTATCTGGTGCCCGGCTTCGCCGCGATCGGTCTTCTCGCCCAGGCCGCCGTGCATGGTCGGGCGGTGCTGTCTCTGCGTGGGTCCGCGGGGGCATGGCGTGTGCTATCGATCGCCGGCGGTTTCGCGCTCGTGTTCGTGCCGTCACGAATCGTCATTGCCTCTCGGTGCGCGGAACACCGGTGCTACAGCGGTTCCGAACCTCGACTCGATGCGGATCTGTTCCCCGTGGCATTCGACCGATTCCTGTCCGGCACGCCGATGGCCGCGTGGCGCCACGTGGACGGTTCGGGAACACGGGCCGGCGGATCGCTTCCGGCCGAGTCGCTCGTGACGAACTCCTTTCTTCTCACCCTCGTGGCAGTTCTCTTCTGTCTCTCGGTGTTCGCGGCCCGACGGTTGAAACCAGCGCAGGAGAGTCATGCGCCGAGACAGGCTGTCGCGTTGGCATCGATCGGCGCGGCCCTCGTGGTCTTTCCCGCGGTGCTGGTCAGTGCCTCGAGGCTGGTGCAACGTGGGGACTACGCGGTCGGCGAGGGATGGCGGGACTCGCTGCTGACGGCCTCCGGTTGGGCAATGCTCGGGTTGAGTGCGGTGGTGGCGCTTCAGGGGAGGACGAACAGGGTCACCGGTTCACGGCTCGGACGTATCGGCGTTGTGGTTCTGCTGTTCGTCGGGTTGTCGGCCACACTGCTCGCCAACGCTCGGGCGGCGAACGTCGACGACGCCGATCCGGAGAGCGCCGTGGCTCAGGCGGTGTCGTCCTCCCTCGTCCCGTTCGACCCGTCCGAGTCCGCCAACGAGATCCGGTGCGAGCTGGCGCACCGGTACCGTGAGATCCGTCCCGACAGCACGAAGTGGATCAGCGCGGAGCAGATCATCGCGAATCTGGACCTCCTGGTGATCGAACGGCATGGGGTTCCCTACTGCCGATAGCGGGCGAGACCGCCGACGCACAGCGGCGCGACGGGGTGGACCTCAGATCCCGTCTGGCTAGCCTGATCGGCACAACTCAAGATCTCAGCTCACCAGAGACCTCCGGTGCATCTGCCAATCTGAGCCTCCGGCTCAGCAACAGTAGAGACCAATGGCTTCGGCCGCCGGACGAGGAGGAGCTCGCAAGGTCACATTCGCCTCTTCAGGTGGGTGTGTCGTTCGGGTGTCCACCACGTGTGGGCAACCCGTGCCGGATGAGAAGGCACACGACACACAAACCCACAACAGAAGAAGGAGGTGAGATGGGAGACCCGAGACCAGACAAGGTTGCCGTCGTCGACGAAGTTCGTGAGAAGTTCGATTCGGCCGACGGTGCGATGCTCACCGAGTACCGCGGATTGAACGTTCCCGCCCTGGCCGAGTTGCGCACTGCGCTGCGTGCTGCCGGTGGTGAGTACAAGATCTACAAGAACACCCTCGTGCGCCACGCGGCGCGTGAGCGTGGATTGGAGATCGACGATCTGCTGACCGGACCCACGGCGATTGCGTTCGTGGGCGAGCGTTCTGATGGAACACCGGGGGACGTCGCTGCAGTTGCCAAGGCATTGAAGGATTTCGCCAAGGCCAATGAAGCGCTCGTTCTCAAGGGCGGCGTGCTCGACGGTCAGGTGCTCAGCGCCGATGACCT
Source organism: Acidimicrobiaceae bacterium (assembly GCA_016845585.1). GTDB lineage: Bacteria > Actinomycetota > Acidimicrobiia > Acidimicrobiales > Aldehydirespiratoraceae > JAACCU01. The sequence goes on from JAERSO010000026.1 coordinate 50,610, forward strand.
GAAGGCCCTTGCCGAACTTCCGTCCCGCGATGTCCTGCTCGCTCAGCTCGCTGGTGCCTTCCAGGCCCCGATGGCGAAGCTGGCTGGCTTGTTGTCCGCACTGCCCCGCGATTTCGCGTACGGCCTGCAGGCACTCATCGAGAAGGGCGGCGCGGGCGATGCCCCCGCCGCCGACACCCCATCCGAAGCCCCGGCGGAAGCCGCGGCTGACACATCCGACGACAGCGCGGGCGAAGACGCCGGCGATGACGACACCACCACTGAAGAGGAATAAGACATGGCAACCAAGGAAGAGATTCTCGACGCGATCGGTTCGATGACCGTCCTCGAGCTGAGCGAGCTCCTGAGTGAGTTCGAAGAGAAGTTCGGCGTGACCGCTGCTGCCCCCGTGGCCGTGGCTGCCGCTCCGGCCGGCGGCGGCGCCGCCCCGGCCGAAGAGGAGAAGGACTCCTTCGACGTCGTGCTCACCGCAGCCGGCGACAAGAAGATCCAGGTCATCAAGGAAGTTCGTGGCCTCACCTCCCTCGGTCTCAAGGAGGCCAAGGAGCTCGTCGATGGCGCTCCCAAGCCCATCCTCGAGGGTGCTTCGAAGGACGACGCCGAGAAGGCCAAGGAGGCCATCGAGGCCGCCGGCGGCACCGTCGAACTCCAGTAACCCCTTCCGTTCTTGGACGGCCTGTGGTCCTGAGATGACCACGGGCCGGTCCGAAAACCGAGATTGTGTGGTGGCGTCGGCCTTCTGGTCGGCGCCACTGCCGTTTTCGGCGCCGGTAGGGTGCCGCGCATGAGTGATCCGATTTCGCATGTGAACGTCTGGCCGGTCGAGAACGAACTCCTGGTGACGTGGCGGGGCGGGTCGGAGAACGTGAGCGTCTTCGTCAGCGACGACCCCATCGATGCCGGCACCGATGTACGTGCCCCCGGTGGCCCCGGCCGGGTCACGGTGGAGCGAGGCCGACGGACCTACGTACACCTCTTCGATCCCGAGGATGGATTCACGGTGACGGCCGAGCGGGTGTTGACGCACATCCCGGTTCGGAACTTCCGCGACATCGGCGGCTATCCGACGATGGACGGGACGGCGACGCGGTGGGGACAGGTCTTTCGCAGCGGCCGTCTCGACGAGTTGACCGAAGACGACCACGATCATCTCCGCGCCCTCGGCATCACAAGGGTCTTCGATCTCCGCACCGATACGGAGGTCGAGAACAACCCGAACCACCTGCCCGACGACATCACGGAGGAGCGGATGCCGATGTCGAGTTCCGCGGCCGTGCCCAAGGGACTGTTCGAGCGGGTGCTCGACGGCGACATCACGAGCTACACCATGGACGACATGGCGGCGGGCTATCTGCGCATGCTCGAGGTGTTCCCGCATTACATCAACCGGATGGTGAGCGCCGTCGCCTCCGGCGAGAAGATCCTGTTCCACTGCACCGCCGGCAAGGACCGAACCGGAATCACGGCGATGACGATGCTGGGCATCGCGAGCGTCGCCGATGCGCATGTGCTCGACGACTACGAGATCTCCGCGCAGTACCAACCCGAGGGCCGCGTGGAGCAGTTCACCGAGGAGTTCAGGCGCAACGGGATCGATCCGGAGCCCTACGATCTCCACTCGATGCTCGGCTCTCCCCGTCCGGTGATGAAGAAGACGCTCCTGGGACTGCGGGAGCGCTGGAACGACCACCGGGGCTACCACGAGCACCTCGGTCTGGATCAGGACACCGTCGACGCGGCACGCGCGAATCTCCGCTTCGAACAGCCCGCTGGGTGAGATTTCGCGTGTAACAGTCCGGTTGCGGTGCGCAGAGTTGCTTGACCTCGGCAACTTCGTTCTCTACCCTCCACGGTTAATCGGCGCCTCCCGAAGGCCCCGGATGAAGCACCGCCCGAATTGGCCGGTGCCCCTTCGGGTTGTCCAGAGTTGCCTGAGGCCCCCTGTCGCACTAGTCTTGTAGCGAACGTGGTCGTCGTCGCGCGTTTTTCCGCTCCCTCACGAGTGGTTTCCCGCGCCCCGGCGGCCGCTTTGCGTCCTCTTTCACGGCCAAACCGGGAGTCCTTGTGACCACACGCGCTGCAGCACGCGATCGGTATTCATTCGGCAATCTCGAGGAGGTCCTTGACCTCCCCGACCTGATCGCGATTCAGCGGGAGAGTTTCCGCTGGTTGCTCGAGGAGGGTCTGGCTCAGACCTTCCGCGACATCTCGCCGATCAAGGACTTCACCGAAACGCTTCAGCTCGAGCTCGAGTTCGACCCGAACGACGAGGACCTGCGTCCGCCGCCGAAGTTCTCGGTGGAGGAATGCAAGGAAAAGGACATGACCTACAGCGCGCCGATCTTCGTGCGCGCTCGCTTCATGAACGCCAACACCGGTGAGTTCAAGGAGCAGACGGTCTTCATGGGTGACTTCCCCATGATGACCGACAAGGGCACCTTCATCATCAACGGCACCGAGCGTGTCGTCGTGTCGCAGCTCGTCCGTTCGCCTGGCGTCATCTTCCAGCCGGGTGAGCGGTTCCGCCTGCGCAACCTCAGCAAGCACCAGCTGGTCACCGGCACCATCCACCCGTACCGCGGTGAGTGGATCGAGATGGACGTCGAGCAGAAGCCCGGCAAGGACGTCACCGCCGGTGCCCGTGTGGCCCGCAAGCGTCGCATCAGCCTCTTCACCCTCCTGCGTGCCCTCGGCTACGACGAGGAGAACGAGCCTGGCTTCCTGCAGCGCTTCGTCGACTACTTCGACTTCCTCGAGGGCCAGTGGGAGAAGGACGCAGAGATCGCGCCCACCCAGGAAGAAGCCCTCCTCGAGGTCTACAAGCGTGCCCGTCCGGGCGAACCGCCGACCGTCGAGTCGGCCCGCGCCTACTTCCGCAACGCGTTCTTCGAGCCCCGTCGCTACGACCTCAGCCGTGTCGGCCGCTACAAGCTGAACCGCAAGCTCGGCCCCGAACTCGACTTCCTCGAGCGCCAGTTCGGTCTCACCCTCGATCGGCCCGAGGAGGACCAGCCCGTCATCTCGCAGTGCGAGATGCTCGCCGCCACGACCTACCTGCTGAACCTCGCCAAGGGCGAACCCGGCTACCGCCTCGACGATCAGGACCACTTCGCCAATCGCCGCATCCGCAGCGTCGGCGAGCTGATCCAGAACCAGGTGCGCATCGGTCTCAGCCGCATGGAACGTGTCGTGCGTGAGCGCATGACCACCCAGGACGTCGAGGCCATCACCCCCCAGACCCTGATCAACATCCGTCCGGTCGTCGCGGCCATCAAGGAGTTCTTCGGAACCTCCCAGCTGTCGCAGTTCATGGACCAGGTCAACCCGCTGTCGGGCCTCACCCACCGTCGTCGCCTCTCGGCGCTCGGCCCGGGTGGTCTGTCCCGCGAGCGCGCCGGCTTCGAAGTGCGAGACGTCCACTTCTCCCACTACGGCCGCATGTGTCCGATCGAGACCCCGGAGGGTCCCAATATCGGCCTGATCGGTGGCCTGGCGTCGTTCGCCCGGGTCAACCCGTTCGGCTTCATCGAGTCGCCGTACCGCGTCGTCAAGAACGGCAAGGTCACCGACGAGATCGTGTACCTCACCGCCGATGAGGAAGAGGACTACGTCGTCGCCCAGGCCAACGCGCCGATCGACGCCAAGGGCAAATTCCTCAACGACCGCATCCTCGTGCGTCGCTCCCCGCAGGCGGCCAGCCTCCAGGACCTTCGTCTCCAGCTGGAGCAGGAAGTCTTCTTCGGCGCAACCACCGAGATCTCCTCGGTGCCGCCGGACGAAGTCCAGATGATGGACGTCTCGCCGAAGCAGATCATCTCGGTTGCCACCGCGTTGATCCCGTTCCTCGAGCACGACGACGCCAACCGTGCGCTCATGGGCGCCAACATGCAGCGTCAGGCCGTGCCGTTGCTGCGGGCCGAGGCGCCGTACATCGGCACCGGCATGGAGAGGCGCTGCGCCACTGACGCGGCCGACATGCTCCTCGCCGAGGACGACGGCACCATCGTCGAGCTCGACGGTGACCACATCGTCATCGACTACAAGAAGCTCGGTCAGAAGAACATCCGGCTCAAGAAGTTCGAGCGCTCGAACCAGGACTCCTGCATCTCGCAGAAGGTCCGGGTCGCAGAGGGCGACAAGGTCAAGAAGGGCGACCTGCTCGCCGACGGCCCGTCGACCGACATCGGCGAGCTGGCGCTCGGCAAGAACCTCCTCGTGGCCTTCATGCCCTGGGAGGGCTACAACTTCGAGGACGCCATCATCCTCTCGGAGCGTCTGGTGAAGGACGACGTGCTCACGTCGATCCACATCAAGGAGCACGAGATCGATGCCCGCGACACCAAGCTCGGGCCCGAAGAGATCACCCGTGACATCCCGAACCTCAGCGAGGAGATCCTCGCTGATCTCGACGAGCGCGGCATCATCCGCGTCGGCGCCGAGGTCGGTCCCGGTGATGTGCTCGTCGGCAAGGTCACGCCGAAGGGCGAGACCGAGCTCACCCCCGAGGAGCGCCTGCTGCGCGCCATCTTCGGTGAGAAGGCTCGCGAGGTGCGCGACACCTCGATGAAGGTCCCGCACGGTGAGGTCGGCAAGGTCATCGACGTCAAGGTCTTCAACCGCGACGATGCCCACGAGTTGCCCCCCGGCGTCAACCAGCTGGTGCGGGTCTATGTCGCCCAGAAGCGCAAGATCAGCGTCGGTGACAAGCTCGCCGGCCGCCACGGCAACAAGGGCGTCATCTCCCGGATCCTTCCGATCGAGGACATGCCCTTCAACGCCGATGGCCAGCAGGTCGACATCATCCTCAACCCGCTCGGCGTTCCGTCGCGTATGAACGTCGGCCAGGTGCTCGAGGCTCACCTCGGCTACTGCGCCCGCTGGGGCTGGGACATCGAGGGCGATACCGTCGGCGACGCCCCTGTCCGCGGCACCGAGACGAAGACCCGCCCGACGACCAAGCCGTCCACGTTCATCGCCACCCCGGTGTTCGACGGTGCGAAGTGGGACGAATACGAACTCGCCGGCGACAAGCCGGTGATTCGCGACATCCTCGAGAACCTGAATCCCGAGTCCAAGGACGGCGAGACCCGCCTCATCCAGACCGACGGCAAGCAGGTCCTCTACAACGGCCGCACCGGTGAGCCGTTCGACAACCCGATCATGACGGGCTACGTCTACATCTTGAAGCTGGCCCACCTGGTCGACGACAAGATCCACGCCCGTTCGACCGGTCCGTACTCGATGATCACCCAGCAGCCGCTCGGTGGTAAGGCGCAGTTCGGTGGTCAGCGATTCGGCGAGATGGAAGTGTGGGCCCTCGAGGCCTACGGCGCGGCGTACTGCCTGCAGGAGCTGCTCACCATCAAGTCCGACGACGTGCTCGGCCGCGTGAAGGTCTACGAGGCCATCGTCAAGGGCGAGAACATCCCCGAACCCGGCATCCCCGAGTCCTTCAAGGTGCTCATCAAGGAGATGCAGGCCCTGTGCCTCAACGTCGAGGTGCTGTCGCACGACGGTCAGGAGATCGAGATGCGAGAGCTCGACGAAGAGACATTCCGCACGGTCGAGGAGCTGGGTATCGACCTCCAGCGTCCCGAGCGTGGATCTGATGAAGAAGACGCAGCTCGTGCCGCCGCTCGTGCGGCCCGGGTCTGAGAAAGAGCTGAGGGAGAACAGTCATGCTTGACGTCAACGATTTCTCAAACCTGAAGATCGGTCTGGCCACCGCGGACAGCATCCGCATGTGGTCCAACGGCGAAGTGAAGAAGCCGGAGACCATCAACTACCGCACCCTGAAGCCCGAGAAGGACGGTCTCTTCTGCGAGAAGATCTTCGGTCCGACCAAGGACTGGGAGTGTGGTTGTGGCAAGTACAAGCGCGTCCGCTTCAAGGGCATCATCTGTGAGCGTTGTGGCGTCGAGGTCACTCGTTCCAAGGTGCGTCGTGAGCGCATGGGCCACATCGAGCTCGCCGCGCCGTCGGTCCACATCTGGTACCTGCGTGGCACCCGCTCGTGGCTGGCCTATCTCCTCATGGGCACCGAGCCCAAGGAGGAGTTGAAGGCCAAGCAGCTCGAGAAGGTCATCTACTTCGCCGCCAACCTCGTCGTGTCCGTCGACGAAGAGCGTCGCGACGAGGACCTCCCGAGCCTCGAGTCCGAAGTCATCGGTGAGCGCGAAGCCATCGACAAGGACATGGAGCTCGACCTCGCTCGTCGCAACGAAGAGCTCGAAAAGGAGCTCGAGGGCCTCGAGAAGGACGGCGCCAAGGACACCGAGCTGAAGGCAGCTCGTCGTCAGGCCGACAAGGACCTCGCGGAGATCCGTGAGCAGTTCGAGTTCGAGAAGGAAATCCTCGATCGCGCCTGGGACGAGTTCAAGAGCCTGTTCGGTCGTCAGATCATCGAAGACGAAATGCTGTGGCGTGAGCTGCAGGATCGTTGGGGTGACTACTTCGAAGGTGGCATGGGCGCCGACGCCATTGCCCGCCTCGTCGAGTCGCTCGACTTCGACGACGAAGAGGTCAAGCTGCGTGCGCAGATCGACCCGCCGGAAGGCCAGAAGGGCCTGAGCGCCCAGCGCAAGCAGAAGGCGATCAAGCGCCTGAAGATCGTCGCCGCGTTCAACCGTCGCGATGAGCACGGCCGTCGGATCAATGACCCCCGCGCCATGATCCTCGATGTCGTTCCGGTGATCCCGCCGGAACTGCGCCCGATGGTCCAGCTCGATGGTGGCCGCTTCGCCACCTCCGACCTCAACGACCTCTACCGTCGTGTGATCAACCGCAACAACCGCCTGAAGCGGCTGCTCGATCTCGGTGCGCCCGAGATCATCGTGAACAACGAGAAGCGCATGCTCCAGGAGGCCGTCGACGCACTGTTCGACAACGGCCGTCGTGGTCGTCCGGTCACCGGTCCCGGTAACCGTCCGCTGAAGTCACTCTCCGACATGCTCAAGGGCAAGCAGGGCCGGTTCCGCCAGAACCTGCTCGGCAAGCGCGTCGACTACTCGGGCCGTTCGGTCATCGTGGTCGGCCCGACCCTGAAGTTCCACCAGTGCGGTCTCCCCAAGATCATGGCGCTCGAGCTGTTCAAGCCGTTCGTCATGAAGAAGCTGGTGGACGCCGAACTGGCCCAGAACATCAAGTCGGCCAAGCGCATGGTCGAGCGTCGTCGCCCGCAGGTGTGGGACGTCCTGGAGGACGTCATCAAGGAGCATCCGGTGATGCTCAACCGTGCACCGACCCTGCACCGTCTCGGCATCCAGGCGTTCGAGCCCGTGCTGGTCGAGGGCAAGGCCATCAACCTGCACCCGCTGGTGTGCACCGCCTTCAACGCCGACTTCGACGGCGACCAGATGGCTGTTCACCTACCGCTGTCGGCAGAGGCGCAGGCCGAGGCCCGCGTCCTCATGCTCAGCGCCAACAATGTGCTCAGCCCGGCCAACGGCCGTCCGCTGGTCACGCCGACGCAGGACATGATCATCGGTGCCTACTACCACACCGAGGAAGTCCCTGGTTCCAAGGGTGAGGGTCGCGTCTTCAAGGACGTCGAGGAAGTTCGCGCCGCCTACGAGCGTGGCGATCTCGCCCTGCACGCCCTGATCCAGTTCCGTACCCCGGACCTCATGATCAGCCCGGCCAACGGTGAGGCCGCTCAGTACGAGCCCACCACCGCCGGCCGCGTCTTCTTCAACACCACCCTCCCCGAGGCGTACCCCTACGTCAACGAGCGGGTCGGCAAGAAGGAGATGGGTCTGATCGTCGACACGCTGGCTCGTACCTACGACAAGCAGGACGTCGCCGTCAGCCTCGACGCCATCAAGGACCTCTGTTTCGCTGCGGCGATGAGCTCGGGTCTCACAGTGTCGATCTCCGACGTGGCAACGCCCGGGCAGAAGGCCGAGATCCTCGACCGTCACGAGAAGCAGGCGGACAAGATCGAGCAGCAGTTCCGTCGCGGCATCATCACCGATGGTGAGCGTCGTCAGATGGAGGTCGAGGTCTGGTCCGAGGCCACTGAGGAAGTCACCAACCGGATGAAGGAAGGGCTCGAGTCCGACCAGTTCAACCCGGTCAACATGATGGTGGGTTCCGGTGCCCGAGGAAACATGATGCAGGTCCGCCAGATCGCGGGCATGCGAGGCCTCGTGGCGAACCCACGTGGTGACATGATTCCTCGCCCGATCAAGAGCAACTTCCGTGAGGGCCTGAAGATGCTGGAGTACTTCATTGCCACTCCTGGCGCCCGTAAGGGTCTGGTCGACACCGCTCTGCGTACCGCCGACTCCGGTTACCTCACCCGTCGCCTCGTCGACGTGGCTCAGGAACTGATCATCAACGAGGAGGATCCGTTCGAGCGCCCCGGCGCCGTGCGCGGCATCTGGCTCGAAGATGTCATGCCCGACACCGCCAACAAGCGCACGCACCTCGAGAGCCGCCTCTTCGGCCGTGTCCTCGCTGACGACGTCACGCTCTCGGACGGTCGTGTGATCGAGAAAGGCACGATGATCGGCGACGACGATCTCGAAGCCATTCGTGACGATGAGGAAGTCAACCGTGTGCGCGTGCTTTCGCCGCTCACCGACGACTCCAACTTCGGCATCTCGGCCAAGTCCTACGGCATGTCGCTCGCGACCGGCGGAAAGATCGAGCTCGGTGAGGCCGTTGGCGTCATCGCCGCTCAGTCCATCGGTGAGCCGGGCACCCAGCTCACCATGCGTACCTTCCACACCGGTGGCGTTGCGGGTGCACAGGACATCGCCGGTGGTCTGCCCCGCGTCGTGGAACTCTTCGAGGCCCGCACGCCGAAGGGCAAGGCCACGCTGGCCCGCACCTCCGGTGTGGTCCGCGTGGGTGATGACGACGGTCGTGGCCGTGAGGTCCTGGTCATCGCCGACGACGGTGAGGAGGACGCCTACACGATCCCGTCGGGCGCTCGCCTCGAGGTCGTCGACGGTCAGGAAGTCCGGGCCGGCGACGCGCTCGTCGAGGGTGCCCGTGATCCGAAGGAACTCCTGGAGATCAAGGGCATTCGTGAGACCCAGCAGTACCTCGTCAACGAGGTCCAGAAGGTCTACCGCGACCAGGGTGTGTCGATTCACGACAAGCACATCGAGCTGATCGTTCGGCAGATGACGAAGCGCATCCTGATCTCGGAGCCCGGTGACACCGAGTTCCTGCCCGGCTACCAGGTCGATCAGAAGGTGTTCGCCGACACGAACCGTCGTGTCGTCGAGGAAGGCGGCAAGCCGGCAGAGGGTCGTCCCCAGCTCATGGGTATCACCAAGGCCAGCCTCGCCACCGAGTCGTGGCTGTCGGCTGCATCGTTCCAGGAGACCACCCGTGTGCTCACCGAAGCCGCCATCGAGTCCAAGTCCGACTCGCTGCACGGCCTCAAGGAGAACATCATCATCGGCAAGCTGATCCCTGCGGGCACGGGCATGACCCAGTACCGCAACATCCGCACCGATGCGCCGGAGTACGAACCGATGGAGTACTACACGTCGGGCGACGAAGAGCAGGACCTCGCTGACTGGCTCGCCGGTCGCAGTGCCAACGCCGAGGGCGCCGAGGTCATCGCCTACCCCAGCGGTAGCTGACCAGACAACACTCCGAAATTGCTGCCGATCGACCCCGCTGAGCGGGGCGAATCGGCAGCAATTTCGTCGTTTTGGGGTGCCGACGCCGGAGGGACCGGATGTGGGTGCCGCAGCTTTTTGCGTTTGCGCGCCGCGCGGGTTGAGGTTCCCCACTTCCCCTCGTATGCTTTTCTGCTGGCCTTGACGCGCGTGCCGCGTGCACCGCTGTGTCGGCCGATCGACATTGGTCTCTGGAGTCAGAGATCTCATGAATCACAAGGATTACTCCGTGCCCACAATTCAGCAGCTGGTCCGCAAGGGCCGCCAGACGAAGCGCCGCAAGGAAGCCACGCCGGCGCTCAAGGGCGCCCCGCAGCGCCGTGGTGTGTGCACCCGCGTCTACACCGCCACGCCGAAGAAGCCGAACTCCGCGCTTCGCAAGGTCGCGCGTGTGCGCCTGACCTCCGGCACCGAGGTCACCGCCTACATCCCCGGTGAGGGCCACAACCTGCAGGAGCACTCCATCGTGCTCGTGCGTGGTGGCCGTGTGAAGGACCTGCCCGGCGTTCGCTACAAGATCGTCCGTGGCACCCTCGACACCTCCGGTGTGCGTGATCGCAAGCAGGCCCGTAGCCGCTACGGCGTGAAGAAGGACAGCTGACATGCCGCGTAAGGGCCCCGCACAGCGTCGCGAGATCCAGCCGGATCCGATCCACAAGTCGGTTCTCGTCACCCAGTTCGTGAACAAGGTGCTGCAGCGCGGCAAGCGCTCCACCGCTGAGAAGATCGTCTACGACGCCCTCAACATCGTCGAAGAGAAGACGGGCGGCTCGCCGGTCGATGCGCTGAAGCGTGCCGTCGACAATGTCCGCCCGCAGCTCGAGGTCCGCAGCCGCCGTGTCGGTGGCGCGACCTACCAGGTGCCCGTCGAGGTTCGTCCTCGTCGTGCCACCACCCTCGCCATTCGCTGGATGGTCGGCTTCTCACGCGATCGTCGTGAGCGCACCATGGCCGAGCGTCTCGCCAACGAGATTCTCGACGCCAGCAACGGCATCGGCGCTTCCTGCAAGCGTCGTGAAGACCTTCAGAAGATGGCCGAGGCCAACAAGGCCTTCGCCCACTACCGCTGGTAGTCGCTTCGGCGACTGTCCGTACCAAGTTCCCTCCAACGACCGGGCTGTCCACATCGGACAAGGGCCCGGTCGTGGTGCGTAGGAACCATTCACCCGGTTCCCCCCGCATCGACACACTGAACACCTAGGAAAGCCCCATGGCTGAGAAGCGAACACCCCTGGCAATGACCCGAAACATCGGGATCATGGCGCACATCGACGCCGGTAAGACCACCACGACCGAGCGCATCCTCTACTACACCGGGCGCTCCTACAAGATCGGTGAGGTCCACGATGGCGCGGCCACGATGGACTGGATGGAGCAGGAACAGGAGCGTGGTATCACGATCACCTCGGCTGCCACCCACTGCATCTGGAACGACCACCGCATCAACATCATCGACACGCCGGGTCACGTCGACTTCACCGTGGAGGTGGAGCGTTCGCTTCGCGTGCTCGACGGTGCGGTCGCTGTCTTCGACGGTGTTGCCGGCGTCGAGCCACAGACCGAGACAGTCTGGCGCCAGGCCGACCGCTACAACGTCCCCCGCATGTGCTTCGTCAACAAGATGGACCGCACCGGCGCCGACTTCTACTTCTGCCTCGACACGATCAAGGATCGCCTGACGACGAATGTCGCCGTGCTCCAGCTGCCGATCGGCGCGGAGGGCGACTACCAGGGCACCATCGACCTGGTGAAGATGAAGGCCCTCGTCTGGCCGCCCACCACCGATGAGAAGGACCTGGGCGCCACCTACGAAGAGCAGGACATCCCGGCCGACATGGTCGAGGATGCCGAGCTCTACCGGTCCGAGCTGCTCGACACCCTGGCCGATTTCGACGAAGACCTCATGATGAAGGTTCTCGAAGAGGAAGAGATCAGCGAGGACGAGATCAAGGCCGCCATCCGTGAGGGCACCCTGAACCACGGCCTCGTCCCGATCCTCAACGGCACCGCGTTCAAGAACAAGGGTGTGCAGCCCCTGCTCGACGCCGTCATCGACTACCTGCCCTCGCCGCTCGACGTTCCCCCGATCACGGGCGAGGACAAGCAGGGCAACGAGGCGTCTCGCAAGGCCGACGACAACGAGCCCTTCTCCGCTCTGGCGTTCAAGATCATGACCGACCCCCACGTCGGCCGTCTCACCTACTTCCGCGTGTACTCCGGCACCTTCGCCAAGGGCGACACGCTCCTCAACACCCGTACCTCCAACAAGGAACGCGTCGGCCGCATCCTCGAGATGCACGCCAACGATCGTGTCGACAAGGACGGTGTCGCCACCGGAGACATCGCGGCGGGCATCGGCATCAAGAACACCCGCACCGGTGACACCCTGTGTGATCCGGCTCACCCGATCACCTTGGAGAACCTCGACTTCCCTGCACCGGTGATCGAGGTCGCCGTCGAGCCGAAGTCGAAGGCCGACCAGGAGAAGATGGGCAAGGCCCTCCAGGCGCTGTCCGAAGAGGATCCCACGTTCCAGGTCACCACCAACGAAGAAACCGCGCAGACGATCATCGCCGGTATGGGCGAGCTGCACCTCGAGGTGCTGGTCGACCGTATGAAGCGCGAGTTCAAGGTCGAGGCCGCGGTCGGTAAGCCCCAGGTGGCCTACCGCGAGACGATCACGTCCCCGGTCGTCGAACACACCTACACCCACAAGAAGCAGACGGGTGGTACCGGCCAGTTCGCGGTCATCTCGGCCACGATCGAGCCCAACCCGGGTAACCACTACGAGTTCGAGTCCAACATCACCGGCGGTGCGATTCCCAAGGAATACATCAAGCCGGTCGATCAGGGCGTCCAGGAAGCGATGAGCAATGGTGTGCTCGCCGGCTTCCCAACTGTTGACATCAAGGTCATCCTCGAAGACGGCAAGACGCACGACGTCGACTCGTCGGAAATGGCCTTCAAGATCGCCGGTAACGCATGGTTCCGTGAGGTCGTGCGCAAGGCAAAGCCAACCCTTCTCGAGCCGGTCATGGCCGTCGAAGTCGTCACTCCCGACGACTACCTCGGCGACGTGGTCGGCGATGTGAACTCTCGTCGCGGTCAGGTGCAGGGCACCGAGCAGCGCGGCAAGAACCAGGTCGTGAATGCACTCGTGCCGCTCTCCGAGATGTTCGGATACAGTACGGATCTGCGTTCACGCACGCAGGGGCGTGCGACGTACACGATGCAATTCGATTCGTACCAGCCCACCCCCGCAAACGTCCAGGAAGAGATCGTCGCCCGCGTCCGCGGCGAATGATCGTCTCCGAACCCAAATCAGAGAACAAGGAAGAATAGTTATGGCCAAGGAGACGTTCGAGCGGAACAAGCCTCACGTCAACGTGGGAACGATGGGACACATCGACCACGGCAAGACGACGCTCACCGCTGCGATCACCAAAGTCCTCGCTGACAACGTCGAAGGCTCCGCCTTCACCGAGTTCGCCAACATCGACAACGCTCCTGAGGAGCGCGAGCGTGGCATCACGATCAACGTGTCGCACGTGGAGTACGAGACGGACAACCGTCACTACGCCCACGTCGACATGCCCGGTCACGCCGACTACATCAAGAACATGATCACCGGTGCGGCCCAGGTCGACGGTGCCATCCTCGTGGTGTCCGCCGCTGACGGCCCGATGCCCCAGACCCGTGAGCACGTGCTGCTCGCTCGTCAGGTCGGCGTCCCGAAGATCGTTGTCGCTCTCAACAAGGTCGACATGGTCGACGACGAGGAGCTCCTCGAGCTCGTCGAGATGGAAGTCCGTGAGCTGCTCGACGAGTACGACTTCCCGGGTGACGACACCCCCGTCGTTCACGTTTCGGCCCTCAAGGCCCTCGAAGGCGACGCCGACTTCGCCGCCAAGATCATGGAGCTCATGGAGCAGGTCGACGAGTACGTCCCGACCCCCGAGCGCGATCTCGACAAGCCCTTCCTCATGCCGATCGAGGACGTGTTCTCGATCACCGGTCGTGGCACCGTCGTGACCGGCAAGGTCGAGCAGGGTGCGGTTCACACCGGCGACAGCATTGAGATCGTCGGTATCAAGGACACCACAACCACCACCTGCACCGGTGTCGAGATGTTCCGCAAGCTTCTCGACGAGGGCCAGGCCGGCGACAACATCGGCGCCCTGCTCCGTGGTGTCGACAAGGACGAGGTCCAGCGTGGCCAGGTGCTCGCCGCTCCCGGCAGCATCACCCCGCACACCGACTTCGAGGCTCAGGTCTACGTGCTGTCGAAGGAAGAGGGCGGCCGTCACAAGCCGTTCTTCACCAACTACCGTCCGCAGTTCTACTTCCGGACCACCGACATCACCGGCACCATCCAGCTGCCCGAGGGCACCGAGATGTGCATGCCCGGCGACAACACCGAGATGCACGTCGAGCTGATCAACCCGATCGCCATGGACGAGGGCCTGCGCTTCGCCATCCGCGAGGGCGGCCGTACCGTCGGCGCCGGTTCTGTCACCAAGATCCTCAAGTGAGCATCTGATGGCGACGGGACAGAAGATTCGAATCCGGCTCAAGGCCTACGACCACGAGATCATCGATCAGTCGACGAAGAAGATCGTCGAGACGGTGAAGCGGACGCAGGCGCACCTGTCGGGTCCGATCCCCCTGCCGACCGAGAAGCATCGCTTCACGGTCATCAAGGGCCCGTTCAAGGACAAGGACTCCCGGGAGCACTTCGAGATGCGCATTCACAAGCGCCTCATCGACATCCTGGATCCTTCGCCCAAGACGGTCGACTCGCTCCAGCGTCTCGATCTGCCCGCCGGCGTCGATATCGAAATCAAGATCCAGCAGGCCTAGTCCCTGTCGGATCTCCGTCACCTCAGGACCGAATAGCGGTCCGTAGGTGACACAGAACATGAAAGAGCCCCGGACCTCGGTCCGGGGCTCTTCGCGTTCTGTCGTTCAGGCCGGGTTACGGGAGAGCGATGATCGGCGGGATGGTGATGCCCGGGCCGAACTACGGGGCGGTGTCGGAGCAGTAGGCCGTCACGGAGAAGCCCAAGTCGACCGGATCCGGCAGCGAGTCAGAATCGGTGGTGGCTCCGTCGTCAGCGTATCGGACGAAGACGTTGACATCCTTGGCGTTGCCGTCGCCATCGTGTGCTGACCAGATGAGCGCCTCATTGTTGTAGACGATGTTGCCGAGCCCGCTGAAGAGCCCCGAATGGTCCCAGTGGAGGGCGGTGTTCACCGTGCAGTTGTCAGCATTCTCCGGCAGCGTGACGATGTAGTAGCCGACGCTGGCATTTGTTACCGCGAGCGCCGTATGGCTGGTCTTTGCCACCGTTCCGTCGGCGTCGACACGAGCGAAATAGACCCGAGGGGCGTTGTTGATGTTGTCCTCGATCTCCTCGAGCGCCGGCTGGACGACCAGGTCGTCGTAGCGCTTGGCGAAGGTGATGTTCTCGCCGCGAGTCACGTTGTCCTCGGGACAGAATGCGGTGCCGCCGTTGCAACCGGTGGTCATGCCGTTGGCCTCCGCCCACTCGACGGCGTCGTGGTAGAACTTGCTGTCCGGGACGTCGGGCCACGTGTGTGCCGCGTACGCCGTCGTCGGCACGATGAGCGCCATCGCCAACACCGTGATCAGAAGTTTCATCTTGGATATGAACATGTGCGGTACCTCTCCACTAGGGTTTGCCTTCACAATGTGTAATCGATACTGACACTGCTTGTGTGCATGTGGTCGAGTGCCGGTGGCCTCAGTCGGTGAGATTTCCTACACTTGGTCCCACGCGAAGTGCCGGGGGGATGGGTCGTGAAACGACGGGGGACAATCACCGGTTGGGGCAAATGCGTCCCGCCGGTCAAGCTGACGAACGCCGATCTCGAGCAGTTGGTCGACACATCCGATGAGTGGATCACCGAACGCACGGGGATCCAGGAACGAGGGATCTCCCACGTCGAGGTCACCGATCTCGCCGAGGTGGCGGCCCTCCGGGCCCTCGCCGCCGCCGGTTTGGCGGTCGATGACATCGATCTGATCGTCGTTGCCACCGTCACGCCCGAGATCAGCTGCCCCAGCCAGGCGTGCACGCTCCAGGAACGGCTCGGCGCCTGGAACGCCGGTGCGTTCGATCTCAATGCCGCCTGCAGCGGGTTCGTCTACGGCAGCTCCACCGCCTCGTCCATGATCGAAGCCGGTGTCGCTGATCGGGTGCTGCTCGTCGGGGCCGAGAAGCTGCATTTCGTCATGGACTACTGGGACCGGGCGACCTCCATCCTGTTCGGCGACGGTGCCGGCGCGGTCGTCATGGAGGCGTCGACTGCGGGGGACGGTGTACTCGCCCATGATCTCGGCGCTGACGGTGGCCAGGGGAAGACCATGGTGTTCCCGACGCTCGGTACCCGGGGGGAGATCCTTCGCGAACGGGACCCGTGGACGGATCGGCTCCACTTCGAAGGGCCGAACGTCTTCAAGATCGCGGTGCGAGGGATGGAAGGGTCGGTCCGCCGAGCCCTCGAGCGGGCCGAGATCTCGCCCGAGGAGGTGAACCTGGTGGTACCCCACCAGGCCAACGCCCGAATTATCGACGCCGCAACCCGCCGACTCGGCGTGCCGCCCGAGAACGTGATGGTGAACATCGCCAACCATGGCAACTCCGCTGCCGCCTCGATCCCGATGGCACTCAGCGATGCCCTCGAGCAGGGCCGCATCGCCGAGGGCGACATCGTCGTCCAGACCGCCTTCGGCGGTGGCGTGACCTGGGGCTCCACCGTCATGCGGTGGGGTGAGCGCACCACCCCCGTCGGCAAAGCCGACATCGAACTCCCGCCCACCGACCTCACCGTCTTCGACATCCTCGCCGAGAACCGCCAGTTCTTCGCGCCCTATCACGCTGACGGCTGACGTCGCCCACACCCCACCCAACTGGCGGCACATAGGGTTGGAATCCGACGGTTTGTGCCGCCAGTTCGCAGGGGTTGGGCAGGGGGATGGGTCGACCGGCCTGTGTACCGGTTACCGAGGTAACCGGCAGGAGTGGGCCGCCAGCGTGCTTCGGCGGTGACCTTCGTCGGGTCCCCGTCAAGGACCGGGTATTCCGGCCCGTGCTGGTCCCCATGAGCATCCGAGTGTTTCTCCTGGACGACCACGAGCTCGTGCGCAAAGGCCTTCGTGCCGTGCTCGAGCGCGAAGACGGCATCGAGATCTGCGGGGAGGCCGGCACTGCCGGCGACGCCCTTCGCCGCATCGAGGCAGCGCGCGCCGACGTGGCACTCGTCGACCTCTTCCTCCCCGACGGCGATGGCCTCGAAGTGTGCCGGGCCATCAAGGGACGGGTGTCGGGTACGGCATGCCTGGTCCTCACCACGTACAGCGATGACGATGTCCTCCTCTCGGCGATCCGGGCCGATGTTGCCGGGTTCCTTCTCAAACGCACTCCCAGCAGCGACCTGGTGCGCTCGGTCCGGATCGTCGCCGATGGTGGTTCGCTGATCGATCGGCCCCTGACAGCCCGCCTGCTCGATCGCCTCCGTGCCGGAAGGGTCGATGACGAGTGTGCCTCTCGACTCGACGAGCTGAGCCCTCAAGAGCGACGCCTCCTGGATCACCTGGCGGAGGGACCCACGAACCGGCAGGTGGCCGAGCGCATGAACCTCGCCGAGAAGACGGTCAAGAACCATGTGTCCAACCTGCTGCGCAAGCTGAAGATGAGCAGCCGCACCGAAGCCGCGGTGTTCGTCACGAACCTGCGGGCGGAGCGTGTCCGCCCGGGTCGCTTCGCCGAAGGTGCCGCCTCGCTCGCCTAGCTGGGGCAGTGGCGAAGAGGACGGGACGGTCCTAGCCCCGGCCGCGGCGATGGGCGCTCTCGTTGAGGGCGTCTTCCTCCACGTCGTGGTGTTGGCGGTACCCGGCGATGAAAGCCTGCGCGGTGGCGGCGAACGGGAGTGCCAAGAGCGCGCCGACCACGCCGAGCAGCGCCGCACCCGCCAGCACCGCCCCGAACGCGACCGCCACGTGGATCTCCATGGTCTGAGCGGTGACACGGGGAGCGAAGACGTAGTTCTCGACCTGCTGGTAGGCGACGATCACGATCACGACGACGATTGCCTGTTTGGGGTCGTCGAGCACCGCGACCAGGGCGGGCAACGCGCCGGCGATGTAGGTGCCGACGACGGGGATGAACTGCGACATCACCCCGACCCAGAGGGCGAGTGGCACCGGGAAGGGCACGCCGGCCAGTTCGAATGCGATCCAGTGGGCGAGCGCCGAGAGGAACGCGAGCACGGCTCGTGAGTAGATGTAGCCACCGGTCTTCTCGATGGCGAGGTCCCAGACGGCCAGCACCGTGCGTTGGCGTGATTGATCGAGGAACGAGCACACGACGCGCCGGGCCTTGGGCCCCTCGGCGACGAGGTAGAACACGAACAGCAGCACGGTGAACGTCTGGAACACCACGTTGAGCACGGTCTGGCCCAAGTTGACCACGTCGTCGGCGAATCGGTTGGCGAGGTCGGCGGCGCCCCCACCCTCGACGAACTCATCGCTGAACTCCTGGAGGTCGATGTCTTCGTCGACATTGTCCTGGAGCCAGCCCTCGACCTGTTCGACATACCCCGGTGCCTCGTCGATGAAGCTCTCGATCTGCGTGGCCAACGCGGTGCCGATGGCGGCCGAGAACGCGGTGAGGCCGACGATGATGCCGAGATACACGAACCAGACACCCAGCCCGCGGCGGATTCCCCACCGTTCCATGCGATTCACGGCGGGTTCGATCGCAAACGAGAGGAACAGCGAGATCAACAAGACGATCAGCAGCGATCGCAACGACCGCAGAGCGCCCGTGCCGAGATACACGACCACCCAGCCGACCCAGAAGAGCGTGATGGCCTTCATCAGCCAGATCGGGACCTTCTTGACCTCATACCAGGGCAATTCCTGGGTCGGGTCGGCCGTGATCTCGTCATCGCTCGCCATCGATGGCGAACCTACTACGCCGCAGCGACGGGATCCGGCCTAGACCCCTACGTCGATCGGGGCTCCCGGTGGCCCTGATGCCACGATGTCGGCGGTGAGAGCCGGGAGCCGACGAGGAGCGAACGTGGCGGTCGTTTCGTGGAGTTCCGGCAGCGTCCACCACTGCTTTCCGACAACGAATTCGGCCCGCAGTTGCTGGTCGCTGAGCAGGGAGCGGCGGGGCTCGGCGTCGTCGACACGCACCAGGAAGATGGTCTCCGTCTGGCCGTCGAACTCGTCGCTGAGCCAGAACAGGTGGGTCCGGGTCCAGATCGCGGGTCCGATCTCGACGTCGTCGTAGCCGACTTCCTCGTGCAGTTCACGCCGGAGCGCCTCGACATGGGTTTCTCCGGGGTCGAGCCCGCCTCCGGGCATGGCCCAGACCTCGCGATCGGGGAATCGGAACTGCACCAGCAGGACCCGATCGTCTGGATCGATGATCAGGGCCCGGGCGGCGGTTCGGAGGCGGGGCTGTGACACACAGCGAATGTAGTGCGCCGACGGTTGGTTCTCCTTGGTTCCCTCGTTAGCATTAGGCCTTCGTGTGAGCGAGGTTTCTCGTTCATCCGCAATCGATGTCTGTGTAGGCCCCTCGGGGAACCACACGGCAAAACCGAACCGACGCTCCGCCAGGCCTGCCCTGTGCGGAGCGTTCGCGTGAGTATCCGCTCATGCGACGGACCGTAGGAAGCAACCATGGCCACCAAGGCGATCGTCGGCGAGAAAGTCGGCATGACACAGGTCTGGGATGATGACAACCGCATCGTCCCCGTCACCGTGTTGCGCGTCCCGCCGTGCCGTGTCGTGCAGGTAAAAACACCTGACACTGACGGCTACAGCGCCATCCAAGTCACGCGCGGCGTGAAGGATGCAGGCAAGTTGACCCGGCCAGAAGCCGGACATTTCGAAAAGGCCGGTGTCGAACCGGGTCGTACCCTCGTCGAGCTTCGTCTCGACGACGTGAGTGAGTTCACCGTCGGTCAAGAGATCGCGGCAGACACTCTCGAGCAGGGCGCCCTCGTCGATGTCACGGCTGTGAGCCGAGGAAAGGGATTCACCGGTGCCATGAAGCGTCACGGTTTCGGTGGTGCTCCCGCTTCTCACGGCGCACACAAGAACCACCGCAAGCCCGGTGCCGTTGGCCAGTGCGCCACACCGAGCCGTGTGTTCAAGGGCAAGAAGATGCCTGGTCGCCACGGCGGTCAGAAGGTCACCACCCTGAACCTCGAGGTCGTCAAAGCCGACGTCGAGGCCGGTCTGATCCTGGTGAAGGGCGCCGTGCCCGGTCCCCGTGGCTCGACCGTTGTTATCCGCGACGCCGTGAAGGGAAGCTGACATGGCCAGCGTCGACATCAAGACCCAAGCCGGCAAGTTGGCCGGCACTGCAGAGCTCGCCGACACCGTGTTCGGGCTCGAGCCCAACATCTCGGTCATGCACCAGGTGGTCACCGCTCAGCTGGCCGCCCGCCGTGCCGGCACGCACTCCACGAAGACTCGTGCCGAGATCCGTGGTGGCGCCGCCAAGCCGTGGCGTCAGAAGGGCACCGGTCGTGCCCGTGCTGGTAGCTCCAACTCGCCGAATTGGCGTGGTGGCGGCGTCGCCCATGGGCCTCGTCCCCGCGACTACTCGCAAAAGACCCCCAAGAAGATGGTGAAGCTGGCCCTTCGGTCCGCCCTGTCTGATCGGGCCAGCGACGGCAACGTGATCGTTGTCGACTCGTGGAGCTTCGATGCCCCCAAGACCAAGGACGCCATCGCGGCGCTCTCGGCGGTCGGGGCTGAGGGCAAGGTCCTCATGGTGCTCGGTGATGGCGATGCAAATGCCTGGAAGAGCTTCCGCAACCTCACCAATGTGCACTGTCTGCACGTGGGTGAGCTCAACACCTACGACGTGCTCAACAACGACGTCGTCGTCTTCACGCAGGACACGCTGCCGACCGGCGCCGAGGCTCAGCCCAAGACCACAGCCAGCACCGACAGCGGGGATTCTGCGGCGGCAGTCCGCAGCGAAGATGCAAACGCTGATGACGTCGACGAGGCAGGAGAAGAAGAGTGAAGGATCATCGTGACGTCCTGATCCGGCCGGTCGTGTCGGAGAAGTCGTACGGTCTCCTCGAGGAGAACGTCTACACCTTCGTCGTCGCCCCGAGCGCGTCGAAGCCAGAGATCCGCGACGCCGTCGAGAACTTGTTCGACGTGTCCGTCGTGAAGGTCAACACCCTGAACCGCAAGGGCAAGCGCAAGCGCAACCGCCGCAACGGCACGTTCGGTCAGCGCTCCAGCGAGAAGCGTGCCCTCGTCACCCTCATCGATGGTGACTCGATCGATCTGTTCGAGGCCTGATCATGGCGATTCGCAAGCGTAAGCCCACAAGCCCCGGCCGTCGGTTCCAGACGTCCTCCGACTTTTCGGAGATCACGTCGACCACGCCGGAGAAGAGCCTGCTGGCTCCGAAGCCGAAGACCGGCGGTCGTAACAACCACGGTCGCAAGACGTCGCGTCATCGTGGTGGTGGCCACAAGCAGCAGTACCGCGTCATCGATTTCCATCGCACCAAGGACGGCGTGCCGGCCACGGTCGCCACGATCGAGTACGACCCGAACCGCACCTGCAACATCGCTCTGCTGCACTACCACGACGGCGAGAAGCGCTACATCCTGGCGCCTCGCAACCTCGAGGTCGGCGACAAGCTCGAGTCCGGTCAGGGCGCCGAAATCCGTCCCGGCAACTCGTTGCCGTTGCGCTACATCCCCGTTGGCACCACGGTGCACAACGTGGAGTTGAAGGCCGGAGCGGGCGCCAAGCTCGGTCGCTCTGCCGGTACTTCGATCCAGCTGGTTGCCAAGGAGGGCGATTTCGCCACCCTGCGTCTGCCCAGCACCGAGATGCGGCGCGTGCCGATCGACTGTCGTGCGACGGTCGGCGAAGTCGGCAACGCCCAACACGAGCTCATCCAGATCGGCAAGGCCGGCCGCAACCGTTGGAAGGGCGTCAAGCCCCAGTCCCGCGGTGTGGTCATGAACCCGGTCGATCACCCCCACGGCGGTGGTGAAGGCAAGACCTCGGGTGGTCGCCACCCGGTTTCTCCTTGGGGCAAGCCCGAGGGCCGTACCCGCCGTTCCAACCAGGAATCCGACAAGTTGATCGTGCGCCGTCGCCGGACGCGCGGTTCGCGGAGGTAATTGCAATGCCGCGCAGCCTGAAGAAGGGTCCGTTCGTCGACGATCATCTCTTGAAGAAGATCGATGCGCTGAACGAGACCGGTGAGAAGAAGGTCGTCAAGACCTGGTCCCGCCGCTCCACCATCATCCCGGACATGATCGGCCACACCCTGGCCGTTCACGATGGCCGCAAGCACGTCCCGGTGTACGTCACCGAGTCGATGATCGGTCACAAGCTCGGTGAGTTCGCCCCCACCCGCACGTTCAAGTTCCATGCGGGCCAGGAGCGAGGTGCTCGCCGATGACCGCCGCGAAGACCAACGAGCGTCCGGGCACCCGGGCCAAGGCGAGCCATGTGCGCTCGTCGGCCTACAAAGCCCGTGAGGTGCTCAACGAGATCCGTGGCAAGAGCTATGCCGAGGCCGCCGAGATCCTGGCGTTCTCCGAGCGTGGCATCGCCCGCGACATCTTGAAGGTGCTCGACTCGGCTGCCGCCAACGCCGAGCACAACGACGGCCAGCTGGCCGAGGAGCTCTTCGTTTCGGCGTGCTACGCCGACGAGGGTCCCACGCTGAAGCGCTGGCGTCCTCGTGCTCGCGGTCGTGCGACGCGTATCCGCAAGCGCACCTGCCACATCACGGTCATCGTGAGCCGCTACGACGACGTCACCCTCGACGCACTTCGTGAGCGCGAGGCTGCTTCGGGCCGCGCCGGTTCCAGCGTCGCCGCCGAGGCTCGCCGAGCCCGTGTCGCTCAGTCGAAGGCTCGTGAAGAGGCCGCTCACGATCATGACCATGACCATGAGGACGAGGAAGCAACGATCGAGGAGCAGGCCTCCGAGATCGTCGAGGCGACCGCCGCATCGATGCTCGCGGCCGATGAGGACTATGACGGCGAAAAGGCCGACTCCGACCAGGACTCCATCGTCGATGCCGAGGATGCGACTCCATTCGGTCCCCTCAGCCATGCTCCGCTCGAGGACGTGCACGAGGCACCTGACGGCTACCCGATCAAGGGCAACGCCGATTCGATGAAGTACCACCAGCCCGAGGGCCGTTGGTTCGAACAGACCGTCGCCGAAGTGTGGTTCGCCACCGCCGAGGCCGCCGAGGAAGCCGGTTTCACCGAAGCCGGCACCAAGGCCACTGGCGAAGGCGAAGAGGAATAGATCATGGGTCAAAAGATCAACCCCTACGGCTTCCGCCTGGGAATCACCACCGATTGGAAGAGCCGCTGGTTCGCCGATCGCCAGGAATATGCCGACAACGTCGTCGAGGATTGGAAGATCCGTGACTACCTGCTGGGCGAGCTTCCCCACGCGGCCATCAGCCGTGTCGAGGTGGAGCGCACTCGTGAGCGTCTGCGTGTCGACGTGCACACCGCCCGTCCCGGCATCGTCATCGGTCGCCGTGGATCTGAAGCCGACCGTCTCCGTGCCGGTCTCACCTCGATCAGCGGCAACCCGAAGGTTCAGCTGAACATCCAGGAGATCAAGCAGCCCGAACTCGACGCTGCGCTGATCGCCCAGGGCATCGCCGACCAGCTCGCTGGTCGTGTGGCGTTCCGTCGTGCCATGAAGCGCGCCGTGCAGAACGCTCAGAAGGCCGGCGCACTCGGCATCCGGGTCCAGTGCTCGGGCCGCCTCGGCGGTTCGGAAATGGCCCGCACCGAGTGGTACCGCGAAGGTCGTGTGCCGCTGCACACCCTGCGTGCCGACGTCGACTACGGCTTCCGTGAGGCTCGCACCACCGCAGGTCGCATCGGTGTGAAGGTGTGGCTCTACAAGGGCGACATCCTCCCGTACAAGACCCAGACCGAGGACAAGGCCACGCTCGAGGCTGCCATGGCTGCCGGCGAGACCAGTGGTCAGGCCAAGCCCCGCAAGATCGTTTCGAGCGCTGCCGCTCGCAAGCGTGTCGCCACCCCCGAGACCGACGCTGACGTCGAGGTCGAGGAAGAGCCGGCACCGCTGATCAAGGAAGCGGATCCTGAATTCGAGAAGCTCCTCGACGAGGAAGACGCCATCGAGGCGTCCACTCGTGAGCAGAGCGAGACCCCGCATTTCCGGGCGAACGACTGAGGTTGTTGTCATGTTGATGCCCAAGAAGGTCAAGCACCGCAAACAGCACCGGGGACGCACCAAGGGTGTGTCGAAGGGACGCACCGAGGTCACCTATGGCGACTTCGGCATCCAGGCCCTCGAGCCTGGTTGGATCACCGCTCGTCAGATCGAAGCGGCTCGTATCGCCATGACCCGTCACATCAAGCGTGGCGGCAAGGTGTGGATCAACGTCTTCCCGGACAAACCCGTCACGCAGAAGCCCGCGGAAACCCGCATGGGTTCAGGCAAGGGCAACCCCGAACACTGGGTTGCTGTCGTGAAGCCCGGCAAGGTCATGTTCGAGCTGACCTACCACGACGAGGAAGTCGCTCGCGGCGCCATCGATCGTGCAATCCAGAAGCTGCCCGTCAAGGCGCGCTTCGTGAGTCGTGAGGAGTCATTCTGATGGCGAAGGCAAAGCTGCTCGCCGACCTCGGCGACACCGACCTCATCGAGAAGCTCGCCGATGCGAAGGAAGAGCTGTTCAACCTGCGCTTCCAGCTCGCCACGGGCCAGCTCGACAACCCGGCCCGCGTCCGGCAGGTCAAGAAGGAAATCGCTCGCATCAACACTGAGATGCGGGCCCGCGAGATCGCCGATGCCGACGCCATGGCGTCCACGGCGAGCGGAGAGGAAAGCTAATGGCTGAAGAGACTGAAGCTCGCGACAACGCCCGCAAGGTCCGCGAAGGCATGGTCGTGTCCGACAAGATGGACAAGACCGCCGTCGTCGAGACCGTCGACCGTGTGCGGCACCGCCGCTACGCCAAGACCGTGCAGCGCAACAAGAAGCTCCACGTGCACGATGAGGAGAACACCCTCAACGTGGGCGACCGTGTGCGCGTGCAAGAGACCCGACCGCTGTCGAAGAACAAGCGCTGGCGTCTCGTTGAAGTGCTGGAGCGTGCCAAGTGATCCAGCAGGAATCCCGTCTTCGGGTCGCTGACAACTCGGGCGCCAAGGAGGTCTTGTGCATCAAGGTCCTCGGCGGTTCGAAGCGTCGCTATGCCTCGATCGGCGACGTCTTCGTCGCCACGGTCAAGGATGCGATCCCAGGCGCTCAGGTCAAGAAGGGTGACGTCGTGAAGTGCGTCGTCGTCCGTGTGAAGAAGGAAAAGCGTCGTCCGGACGGGTCATACATCCGTTTCGACGAGAACGCTGCCGTGCTCATCAATGAGCAGAAGCAGCCGCGCGGCACCCGCATCTTCGGCCCGGTCGGTCGTGAACTGCGTGACAAGCAGTTCATGCGCATCGTGTCGTTGGCGCCGGAGGTTCTCTGATGTCCAAAGCCTCGATGAAGATCATCAAGGGCGACCGTGTCGTGGTCCTGTCCGGCAAGGACAAGGGCGCCGAGGGCGTCGTCGAACGCGCCATCCCCGAGGCCGGCAAGGTCATCGTGGACGGTGTGAACATCGCCAAGAAGCACCAGGCGCCCACCCGCGCCGATCAGCAGGGCGGCATCATCGACAAGGCCATGCCGATCGACGTCTCGAACGTCGCCGTCGTGAGCCCCAAGGACGGCAAGGCCACGCGCGTCGGTTACAAGCTCAACGACGACGGCACCAAGGTCCGAATCTGCAAGCGCACGGGAGCTGAACTCTGATGAGTACTGCAACGCTCACCCCCCGCCTTCGCACGAAGTACAACGAGGAGATCAAGCAGGCGCTGCACGCCGAGCTCGAGCTCCCCAACGTGATGCTCGTGCCCAAGATCGAGAAGATCGTCCTCAACATGGGTGTCGGCGATGCCGTCGCCCAGGCGAAGCTTCTCGAAGGCGCCGTCTCCGACATGGAGACCATCGCCGGCCAGAAGGCCGTCATCACCCGTGCCAAGAAGTCGCTCGCCAGTTTCAAGCTGCGTGAGGGTCAGGCCATCGGCTGCAAGGTCACCTTGCGCGGTGACCGCATGTACGAATTCCTCGATCGCCTCATCTCGCTGGCGATCCCGCGAATTCGCGACTTCCGAGGCCTGTCGCCGAAGTCATTCGACGGCAACGGCAACTACACGTTCGGTGTGACCGAACAGCTCATGTTCCCCGAGATCGACTACGACAAGGTTGATACCACGCGGGGAATGGACATCACGATCGTCACCACGGCGAAGACCAACGACCACGGGCGCGCATTGCTCGCGGCGTTCGATTTCCCGTTCCGACGCGAGGGGCAGTGACCCATGGCTAAGAAAGCACTCCGCGAAAAGCAACAGCGCACCCCCAAGTTCAAGGTGCGCTCCTACACCCGTTGTCGCCGTTGTGGGCGACCGCACTCGGTGTACCGCAAGTTCGGCCTCTGCCGAATTTGTCTCCGCAAGATGGCGCATGCCGGCGAACTGCCGGGCGTCAAGAAGGCCAGCTGGTAGGAGGTGGCACGACGATGACAATGACTGATCCGATCTCCGACATGCTCACCCGCATCCGCAACGCCAATGTGGCGATGCACGATGAGGTGTCCATGCCTTCCTCGAAGCAGAAGGTGGCGCTCGCCAAGGTTCTGGAGAAGGAGGGCTACATCAGCTCCTTCGCCGAAGCCGACAATGGTGAGAAGCCCGGCAAGACGCTGACCATCGAGATGAAGTACAGCCCCGAGCGGGCCCGTGTCATCTCCGGTCTCAAGCGTGTGTCCAAGCCCGGCCTGCGCATCTACCGTCAGCGCAACGAGATCCCCCGTGTTCAGGGTGGCCTCGGTGTGGCGGTGGTGTCGACCAACAAGGGCCTGATGTCCGACCGCGAAGCACGGAAGAACCGCATGGGCGGCGAAATCCTGTGCTTCGTCTGGTGAGGAGGCTGGTATGTCCCGCGTAGGCAACGCTCCCATCACCGTCCCGAGTGGCGTCGAGATCTCGATCTCCGGCGACACGGTCTCGGTCAAGGGTTCCAAGGGCACCCTCGAACAGGGCCTCAAGGGCGGCATCACCGTGCGCGAAGACGAGGGCACCCTCGTCGTCGAGCGCTCCGACGAAACCGGCGAGTCCAAGGCCCTTCACGGGCTGACGCGTTCGCTGGTCCAGAACATGATCATCGGTGTCTCCGAGGGCTTCGTGAAGGAGCTCCAGATCCAGGGCGTCGGCTACCGAGCCACGGCCAAGGGCAGTAACGCCCTCGAGCTGGCGCTGGGCTACAGCCACCCGGTGAACATCACTGCGCCCGAGGGCATCGAGTTCGATGTTCCCGTGCAGACGCAGATCTTTGTCAAGGGAATCGACAAGCAGCTCGTCGGCCAGGTTGCGGCCGACATTCGCAAGTGGCGCAAGCCCGAGCCGTACAAGGGCAAGGGCATTCGCTACGCCGGCGAGCGTGTGATTCGTAAAGCTGGAAAGGCGGCCAAGTAATGGCAGTTTCCGCCAAGAAGCGTCGCGACGACCGCATTCGCCGCCACCGTCGGGTTCGCAAGAACCTGCGCGGCAGCGCCGAGCGTCCCCGTGTCGCCGTGTTCCGTTCCAACAAGCACATCTCGGCTCAGGTCATCGACGACCTCACCGGTGTGACGCTCGCCGCGGTCTCCACCACGGAGGCGGCGCTGCGCAGCGACAACAATGGCAACGTCGATGCTGCCGCCAAGGCCGGCGCTCTGCTCGCAGAGCGCGCCAAGGCTGCCGGTATCGAAGCTGTCGTCTTTGACCGTGGTGGATTCCGCTACCACGGCCGGGTTGCGGCGCTCGCCGACGCAGCCCGCGAGGGAGGATTGAAGTTCTGATGGCTTTCCAACGCAACGAACGCGAACCGAACCCCCGTGACGGCGGCGAAGGCCTCCGCGAGTCCCGCGTCATCAACATCAACCGTGTCGCCAAGGTCGTCAAGGGCGGTCGTCGTTTCTCCTTCACCGCTCTCGTGGTGATCGGTGACGGTGCCGGTCAGGTCGGTCTCGGCTACGGCAAGGCCAAGGAAGTGCCCCTGGCCATCCAGAAGGGCACCGAAGAGGCCCGTCGCAACCTGTTCAAGGTGGCGATGGCCGGTTCCACCATCGTCCATGAGACGATCGGTGAGCTGGGTGCCGGCCGAGTCATGCTCAAGCCTGCGGCTCCCGGCACCGGCGTGATCGCCGGTGGTGCTGCCCGTGCCATCCTCGAAGAGGCCGGCATCCACGACGTGCTCTGCAAGTCGCTTGGTTCGCCCAACCACATCAATGTGGCTCGCGCCACCATTGCGGGTCTGAAGGATCAGCGCCGCCCCGACGAGATCGCTCGTCTTCGTGGTCTCGACCCCGAAGAGTTCCTCCCGCCGGCCCTGTGGAAGGCCTATCAGGAATCCGAGCGGGGCCCCGACGCCCCCGCCGAGTCGACTGAGGTGTCGTGATGGCGCTGAAGGTCACCCAGGTCAAGTCCAACATCGGCTGCAAGCCCAAGCAGCGCGGCACCCTTCGTGCCCTCGGTCTGCGCGGCATCGGTCGCACCAACACCCTTCCCGATCGCCCGGAGATCCGCGGCATGATCGCTCGGGTGCCCCATCTCGTCAGTGTCGAGGAGACGGACGAATGAGTATCAAGATCCACGATCTCGAGCCGGCTGACGGCTCCAACAAGCGGGGCAAGCGCAAGGCCCGTGGTATTGGTGGCAAGGGTGGCAAGACCGCCGGCCGTGGCACCAAGGGCCAGCGCGCTCGCAACACCGTTCCGATCGGTTTCGAGGGTGGCCAGATGCCCCTCCTGCAGCGGGTTCCGAAGCTCCGTGGCTTCACCAACCCGTTCCGCGTGGAGTACCAGGCCATCAACCTCGACACCATCGCCGAGTCCGGCCTCAGCGAGGTCTCCCCGGAGACCCTGTTGGCGAGCGGTCTCGTTTCGAAGGGCGCGCTCGTCAAGGTCCTCGGTCGCGGCGAGCTCAGCTCCGCGGTGACGGTGAAGGCACACGCCTTCTCGAAGTCCGCCGAAGCAGCTATCACCGCTGCGGGCGGTACTGTCGAGAAGCTCGATCTGCCGTGGAGCGTTCGTCCCTCGCACGGCAGCTTCAGCCAACACACCAACCGCTGATCCGGAGTCGCCGTCAGGCGACAACCTGCAGGAGATTGCTCATGCTGCAACGAGTACTCAACATGTTCCGTGTCGCCGACTTGCGCGGCAAGATCGTGTTCACGCTGTTCATCATCGCGATCTACCGGCTCGGCGCGTTCGTGCCGGCGCCGGGCGTCGATGTCGAGGCCGTGCAGTTGCTGCGCGACCAAGCCAACCAGGGCGGCATCCTCGGCTTCATGCAGTTGTTCTCGGGCGGTGCGCTCACCCAGTTCGCGGTGTTCGCGCTCGGGATCATGCCGTACATCACGTCATCGATCATCATGCAGATCCTCGGTGTCGTGATCCCGAAGATCGAGCAATGGCAACAGCAAGGTGCGGTCGGGCAGCGCAAGATCACCCAGTGGACGCGCT
Source organism: Acidimicrobiaceae bacterium (assembly GCA_016845585.1). GTDB lineage: Bacteria > Actinomycetota > Acidimicrobiia > Acidimicrobiales > Aldehydirespiratoraceae > JAACCU01. Next base: position 79,888 of record JAERSO010000026.1, read on the forward strand.
ACCTCACTGTCACCATCGCGGTTGTGCAGTCGACGAGCTTCGCCTTCTTGTTCCACAACGGTGGTATCGTCGGCGGCGATCTCGACCTCCTGCCGAAGTTCAACGCCTGGACCGTCTTCGTGGTGGTCCTCACCCTCACCACCGGCACCGCCCTGCTGATGTGGATGGGTGAGCTCATCACCCAGCGCGGCATCGGCAACGGCATGTCGCTGTTGATCTTCGCCTCCGTGGTCTCCAGCCTTCCCGCCCAGGGCGCGCTGGTGCACGCCGAGAACGGCGTCGGTGCGCTCATCGGGCTCATCGTGGTGGCGGTTGCACTGCTGTTCTGCATCGTGTTCGTCGAACAGGGCCAGCGTCGCATCCCGGTGCAGTTCGCCAAGCGGGTCGTCGGTCGTCGCATGTACGGCGGCCAGAGCACCTACATCCCATTGAAGGTCAACCAGAGCGGTGTCATCCCGATCATCTTCGCCAGCTCGGTGCTCTACCTCCCGAACCTCATCGCGGTCGCACTGCCCAACGAGGGATGGGGTGGCAGCGTCCAACGCTGGGTCGACAACAACCTCGCTGATCCCAGCTCGCCGGTGTACCTGGTGTTCTTCGGTCTCATGATCGTCGGTTTCGCGTACTTCTACACCGCGATCTCGTTCGACCCGGCCAAGCAGGCCGACACCATCCGCAAGCAGGGTGGCTTCATTCCTGGTATCCGTCCCGGTCCGCAGACCGAGCGATACCTCGCTCGTATCCTTTCTCGCATCACGTTCCCCGGCGCCCTCTTCATCGCCGGTGTGGCCCTGATCCCGTCGATCCTGATCGCGGCGACCCTCGGCACCGACACCGGTGCGGGGCATGGTGGCGGCGCCGGCGGCTTCGCCTTCGGTGGCATCTCGCTGCTGATCGCCTCCGGTGTTGCGCTCGAGACGATGAAGCAGATCGACAGCCAGCTCATGATGCGCAACTACGAAGGATTCTTGAAGTAGTCCGATGGCGGTTCGAATGGTCATCCTGGGTCGCCAAGGCTCGGGCAAAGGAACCCAATCACTTCGCATCGCCGAGCACTACGGCTGTGTGCACCTGTCCACCGGCGACGTCTTGCGCGCCGCGGTGGCCGAAGGAACCGAGCTCGGCCGCCAGGCCGAGAGCATCATGAACTCGGGCGGTCTCGTCGGTGACGACGTGATGATCCCGCTCGTCCAGGAACGCATCGGCAAAGACGACATCATGGCCAAGGGGGTTCTCCTCGATGGCTTCCCCCGCACCGCCGATCAGGCCAACGGACTCGAGTCCATGCTCGAGTCGCTCGGTCAAGAACTCACCGTTGCCATCAACCTCGACGTCGCCGTCGAGGAAGTGACACAGCGGATGATGGCTCGGGGTCGTGAAGACGACACCGAAGAAGCCATCGCCCGCCGACTCGGCCTCTATGAGGCCGAAACGGCACCCCTTCTCGACTGGTTCGCCGAACGGGGCCTGCTGGCCACGGTCGACGGTCTGGGCGAGGAATCCGACGTGTTCGGCCGGCTCCAAGCCGTGATCGATCAGCGCCTCGCGTGAAACAGCACCTCGCTGTCGTCGCGCGGGTTGGACGCTCCTAGAGCGTCCGGTAGCGTAGTCAGCTGGCCTGTTCGCAGGTCGTCTCTCGCGTGCCACCGTGGCATGTGAGTTTTCAGGAGGTTCAGCCCTGCCGAAGCCGAAGGAAGATGCGATTGTCCTCGAGGGCACCGTTACCGAGTCGCTCCCCAACGCCATGTTTCGCGTCGAGTTGGAGAACGGCCATGAGGTCCTCGCGCACATCAGCGGAAAGATGCGCATGCATTACATCCGCATTCTTCCCGGAGACAGAGTCCAGGTAGAGCTAACCCCGTACGACCTCCAACGAGGTCGGATCACCTACCGCTACAAGTAGCGGCTCAAACAAAGATCGAAAAAATGAAGGTTCGAGCAAGCGTCAAGAAGATCTGTGACAAGTGCAAGGTGATTCGTCGCCACGGCAATGTCATGGTCATCTGCGAAAACCCGCGTCACAAGCAGAGGCAGGGCTAGTCATGGCACGCATTAGCGGCGTCGATATTCCCCGTGAAAAGCAGGTGGGCATCAGCCTCACCTACATCTTCGGCATCGGCCGGACGGTTGCGCTCGAGGTTTGCGCAGCCACCGACATCGAGCCCACCACGCGGGTCCGAGATCTCACCGACGACGAGGTTGCTCGTCTGCGGTCCTACATCGACTCCGACCTCCAGGTCGAAGGCGACCTCCGTCGTGAGGTGTCCCAGGACATCAAGCGCAAGATGGAGATCGGTTGCTACCAGGGCCTGCGCCACCGTCGCGGCCTGCCGGTCCGTGGGCAGCGCACCCACACCAATGCTCGCACTCGCAAGGGTCCCAAGAAGACCGTTGCCGGTAAGAAGAAGGTCACGAAGTAATGGCGAAGCCAGCAGCAGGCGGCCGTCGGCCCCGCAAACGCGAGCGCAAGAACGTCACCCACGGGGTGGCGCACATCAAGAGCTCGTTCAACAACACGATCATCACCATCACCGACCAGACCGGCGACGTGCTCGCCTGGGCCTCGGCCGGCAATGTCGGCTTCAAGGGATCGCGCAAGTCGACCCCCTACGCCGCCCAGATGGCCGCCGAGCAGGCTGCTCGTCGCGCCATGGAGCACGGTGTCCGCAAGGTCGACGTGCAGGTGAAGGGTCCCGGCTCCGGCCGTGAGACCGCTATTCGTTCGATCCAGCAGGCTGGCATCGAGGTAACCGGGATCAAGGACTGCACCCCGATCCCGCACAATGGCTGCCGCCTGACCAAGCGGCGGAGGGGCTGAGCAATGTCGCGTTACACCGGACCCCGCGCCCGCGTCTCACGCCGGCTCGGCACCAACATCTGGGGCACCAAGGGCGAGACCATCGCTCTCGACAAGCGTCCCTACCCGCCGGGCGATCACGGCCGCAGCCGTCGCCGTGGCTCCGTCTCGGAATACCTCCTGCAGCTGCAGGAAAAGCAGAAGGCTCGCTTCTCCTACGGTCTCACCGAGCGCCAGTTCCGCAACATCTTCGCCGAGGCGTCGCGTCGTCAGGGCGTGACCGGCGAGAACATGCTTCGCTACCTCGAGCTTCGTCTCGACAACGTGATCTACCGCGCCGGCTGGGCGGCCACCCGCCCGCAGGCCCGTCAGTTCGTGAACCACGGTCACGTCAACGTCAATGGTCGCCGGGTCAACATCCCGAGCTACCGCCTCCGCAAGGGAGATGTCGTTGAGCTGCGCTCCAACGCGCAAGACTTCGTCACCGTGCAGTGGAACCTTGATGTGCTCGACCGCACGCCTCCGGCGTGGCTCGATCGCAACGAGCAGTTCCAGATCACGGTCCGCGAACTGCCCATCCGTGAGCAGATCGACATCCCCGTCCGCGAACAGCTCATCGTCGAGCTGTACTCGAAGTAGTCGAGGTCTTTGATGCTCGTTATTCAGCGCCCCTCCGTCGAAGCCCTCGAAGAGGCCGAAGGCAATCTGCAGCGTTTCGCTGTCGGCCCGCTCGAGCCCGGCTTCGGTCACACCATCGGCAACTCGCTGCGTCGCACCCTCCTGTCGTCCATTCCGGGCGCCGCGGTCACGCAGGTTCGTTTCGACGATGCTCTCCACGAGTTCGACACCATCACCGGTGTCGCTCAGGACGTCACCGACATCATCTTGAACATGAAGGACCTCGTCCTGGTCGTTCACAGTGATGAGCCGGTCACGCTGCGCCTCGACTCCCGTGGGCCCGCCGAGGTCACCGCCGCTGACATCCAGCCCCACCCCGACGTCGAGATCCTCAACCCCGAGCTGCCGATCGCGTCGATCAACGGCAAGGGCCGCCTTGCCGTCGACCTCACCGTGCAGGTGGGCCGTGGCTATGTCTCGGCCGACAAGAACAACACCAGCTCCACCATCGGTGTCATCCCGATCGACTCGATCTACTCGCCGGTGCGCCGCGTGTCGTTCGAAGTCCTTCCGACCCGTGTCGAGCAGTCCACCGACTTCGATCGCCTCATCCTCGAGATCGAGACCGACGGCTCCATCACCCCGCGTGAAGCCCTCGCCTCGGCCGGCGGCACCCTGCGTGCCCTTGTGCAGCTCGTCGAAGAGATGAGCGACGAGCCCCAGGGCCTCGAGCTCGGTGAAGCCGTCCAGGTCGCCAGCGGCGGCCCTGACATGGAAATCCCGATCGAAGACCTCGATCTGTCCGAGCGTCCCCGCAACTGCCTCAAGCGTGCCCAGGTCAATACCGTCGGCGAGCTGTTGCAGAAGAGCGAAGACGATCTTCTCGCCATCACCAACTTCGGCCAGAAGAGCCTCGACGAGGTCATCGTGAAGCTTGACGAGCGAGGCCTCTCGCTCCGGAATCGAGACTGATCATGCCCGCACGTCCCCGCAAGGGTAAGCGCTTCGGTGGAAGCGCTGCCCATCAGAAGGCCATGATGGCCAACCTCGTTGCCTCGCTCATCGCGGCAGAGGGAATCGTCACGACCGAGGCCAAGGCCAGGGCGTTGCGTCCCGTCGCCGAGAAGATGATCACCAAGGCGAAGAAGGGCGGCCTGCACAACCATCGCAACGTCGTCTCCTTCCTGCGTGACCGTGAGATGGCCAGCAAGCTCTTCGATGAGATCGGTCCCCGCTACGAGGATCGCCAGGGTGGATACACCCGCATCATCAAGCTCGGCCCCCGTTCGGGCGACAACGCCCCGATGGCTCGTATCGAACTGGTGTGACCTCATCGGACCGGTGCACCGGTTCCGACACCGCTTCAGCCGCTCCCTCGGGGGCGGCTTTTGCGTTTTCGGACAACTGAGTAGGGTCGCGGGCCGTGCATCACGACCTCGTTTGGATTACCGATCCGCTCTCGTCCTCGAGGGCGGAGACACTGGACCGTCTCGGTGGCAAGGGTACGGCTCTGGCCGAGATGGCGCAGAACCTGGACCTTCCGGTCCCACCGGCGTTCGTGATCACGACCGACGCGTGCCGTGCGTACATGCAGTCGGGTTGGCCCGAGGGTCTCGAGCATCGGGTCCATGACGCCATGGTCGAGCTGGGAAACCGTACCGGCCGGCGATTCGGCGACCCTGATCGTCCACTCCTCGTCGCCCTCCGCAGTGGAGCGCCGATCTCCATGCCGGGAATGATGGACACCGTCCTCAACGTCGGGGTCAACCCCGACGTCCGCGACGGAATGGCCCGCGAAACGGGCCGCCCCGATTTTGCCGCCCAGACATGGCTGCGCTTTTGTCGGATGTACGCCGAAACCGTGCTGGAGATGGACAAAGCTCACATCGATGCCGCCGCCGGCGCACCCCGCGATGCCGATGGCTACAACGCGTCCGCCGACCGACTCCGTCACGCGGCCGAAGCATTCGGCGGCATTCCGCTCGAGCCCGAGGCCCAGGTCAGGGGCGCGATCGAGGCTGTCCTCCGGTCGTGGAATTCGCCCCGCGCACGCCTCTTTCGCGAGACCGAGCAGATTGCCGACGACCTCGGCACAGCGGTGGTCGTGCAGGCCATGGTGTTCGGCAACCTCGACGAGCACTCCGGCACCGGGGTCATCTTCACCCGCGATCCCACCAACGGCCACAACGAGCCCTATGGCGACTATCTGGCCCGGGCCCAGGGTGAGGATGTCGTGGCCGGGACCCACGAGGTCGATGGCCTCGATGCGCTCCACGGCGACCTTCCGGGGGTCTACGACGAACTCATGGGGGTCTGCGATCGGCTCGAGCAGCACTACCGCGACATGTGTGACGTCGAGTTCACGGTGGCGGCGGGCCGTCTCTACATCCTGCAGACGAGGGTCGGCCGCCGCAGTCCCGAGGCCGCGGTCCGAATCGCCGCGCAGATGGCCGAGGATCCCGGCTTCCCCCTCACCCGGGCCGAAGCGATAGAACGAGTCGACCACGCCACGCTCGAGGGCATTGCCGGCCTGTCGGCGGTGCGCCCCGACGCCGAGCCGATTGCCGCGGGCATCGCGGCCTCTCCCGGCGTCGGCTACGGCGTGCTGAGCACAGATCCCGACGAGGCGGCCGATCTCGCCCGCGCCGGCACCCACGTCGTGCTCGTCCGGGCCGAGACGTCACCATCCGATGTTCACGGCATGGTGGGGGCGGCCGGCCTGGTGACTTCGCTCGGCGGCGCCGTGAGCCATGCCGCGGTCGTCGCCCGGAGCTGGGGAATCCCCGCCGTGACCGGCGTGAGGGCGATCGAGGTCGACGGCGCCGGCATCCGGGTCGGTGACCGCTTCATCTCGTCCGGCACCATGATCACCGTCGATGGCGGCGGTGGCCGGATCTTCGAGGGTGACCAGCTGGCGGACCATGACCACGACGTGCCCGAACTCGACCTCATGCGTCAATGGGCGCTCGATCTCGGCCTCGAGCTGGGCGAGCACGCACGCGGCATCGTGGAGGCCGAAGCCACGCACCGCGACATCGACGAATTCGACGTGATCCGGGCTCTCCAGTTGAAGGGTTTCGGCTCGATTGAAGCGACCGCACACGCCCTCGAGACCGACGAAGCCGCGGTGCAGTCCGTCATCGACAGCCTCGGCGAGCGTGTGAACGTGACGCCCCGAGGCGTTCTGGTGACCCCGGAGGGCCGCGAGTGGCTGACCGCTCAGATGGCCGCGGAGCAGGCGTCGGTCGACACGGAGGCGCTCATCGAGCTCTACGACCAGTTCATGCCGCTGAACGACGGATTCAAGGAGTTCGTGTCCGCTTGGCAACTCAGTGAGCAGGCGCCGGCGGACCTGGCGAAGGTGACCGCTGAGACCCAGGGCCTGCATCAGGACTTCACCGCGATTCTCGCGGCATCGGTCGATCTCGTGCCACGGCTCACGCCGTACCTCCACCGCTTCGAGTTCGCCATCGAGGCGCTCGTCGGCGGCGACATCTCGATGCTCGCCTCTCCGCTCAAGGACAGCTACCACACAGTCTGGTTCGAGTTCCACGAAGAGATGATCCACCTCATCGGTCGCACCCGGCTCGAAGAAGAGATGGGCCACTAGCTTCGCTCGACTCCGGCAACTGGCGGCACAAACCGTCGGAAACCGACCATGTGTGCCGCCAGTTCGGGTCGGAAGGCCGGTTCGTGGGTGCGGACGTATCCTTGCCGGTATGACCGTCCGCACCGCGCCGCCTCCTCCCGAGGGGTTTGTGCGCGTCGGGATGACGGTTGCCTATGACGGCACACCGTTCAGCGGGTTTGCCACGAATCCCGGTGTACGCACCGTGCAGGACGATCTCGAAGCCGCGATGTCGACCGTGCTGCGACATCCGGTCACGATCACGGGGTCGGGCAGAACCGACCGGGGCGTACATGCCAGCGGACAGGTGATCTCATTCGACGCGGACGCTGAGCATTTCGACGCCTTCAAGCTCTCGCGGGCGATCAACCGGATGCTGCACCCGGCGATTGCCGTCCGTGGCGTCGCTGCCATGCCCCCGGATTTCGATGCCCGCTACTCCTGCATCGGGAGGAGCTACCGCTATCGAGTCCTGAACTCGCCGACCTTCGACCCGCTCCTCGCCAATCTCGTGTGGCACGTCCGCGAGCCGCTCGACCTGGCGGCCATGCGCACTGCCGCGGACCGCATCATCGGGTGGCACAACTTCTCTTCGTTCAGCAAACGGAACAAGTCGAAGCCCGGCGAGACCTACGAGCGAGACGTGAAGCGCGCGGCGTGGTCCCGCCACGGCGACACCGTGCAGTTCGAGATCTCGGCCAACGCCTTCACCCACCAGATGGTGCGGAGTCTCGTCGGTATGTTCGTCGACGTCGGCAGGGGTCGGCGGCGAGCGGTCGACATGGGCGAGGCACTGGCCGCGCGAGAGCGGGGGACGCTACCGGCGCCCGCGCCACCCCAGGGCCTGGTCTTCGTGAAGGCTCACTACCCGTCCGTAGAAGCCTGATCCGGTGAGGGTTCGTCGTCGGGTTGTTCGCGCACCTGCATCACGTCGAAGACGTTGCCCTCGGGGTCTTCACACATCCGCCAGACGAAGCCCTCCCACCCTTGGCGATCGAGCAGGCGTCCTCCGAGTTCCTCGATCCGGCGCTCCGCCGCTTCGAGGTCGAGATCGTTGCAGTCGATGGGATCGCCACCATCAATGGGATGTCATCGGCTTGGAAGGTCGGCATGCGTGACCGTACTGTGGCCGCCGGTCGCACGAAATCGCGTCCACGCGCGAGTGTCGTTGTGGTCCCGGCCCTCTAGGCTTGTCTGTCGGTCCTGAAGCCCATTTCTTCGGCTCGGGCCACTTACAGTTCTCTTCAACTTCCGCGGAGGAAGCGTGACTACCTACACCCCGAAGGCCGGCGAGATCGAGCGTGCGTGGCACGTCGTCGACGCCGAAGGCCTCGTTCTCGGTCGCCTTGCCACCGAAGTCGCCAACATCTTGCGCGGCAAGCACAAGGCCACTTACACGCCCAACATCGACACCGGCGATCACGTCATCATCGTGAATGCCGACAAGATCGTCCTCACCGCAGGCAAGGCCGACAAGAAGCTCGTGCATCGTCACAGCGGCTACCCGGGTGGCCTCAAGAGCGAGACCTACGCCCACAAGCTCGCTCGCAAGCCCGAGCAGGCCGTGATGGATTCCATCCGCGGCATGATCCCCAAGACCCGTCTCGGTCGGGCCCAGATCTCCAAGCTGAAGGTCTACGCCGGCCCGACGCACCCGCATGCGGCTCAGAACCCGCAGCCCCTCGAAATCGAACACGCCCGCTATCGGGCCCGCGCCTGATCAGGAATCCTGCGATGACCACTCCTCTCGTTCAGACCACCGGCCGCCGCAAGCGCTCTGTCGCTCGTGTTCGTGTCCGTTCCGGTTCCGGCACCGTCACCGTCAACGGCCGTGAGGTCGCCGACTACTTCCCGGCGCTCACCCACCAGATGAGCATCGTCGAGCCCATGACGGTCACCGAGACCGCCGAGGCCTACGACATCGACGCCACGATCCACGGCGGCGGCACCACCGGTCAGGCCGGCGCTCTACGGCTCGGCATCGCCCGAGCCCTCGTCAGCCTCGATCCGGAGCACCGTGAGGCGCTCAAGCGCGCCGGCTTCCTCACTCGCGATCCCCGCAAGAAGGAATCCAAGAAGTACGGCCTCAAGAAGGCCCGCAAGGCTCCGCAGTACAGCAAGCGCTAGCGCGGCACCCACCTTCGGAATCGACCACGGTCGATACTGGTGCTGTGACACTTCGTTTCGGAACGGACGGGATGCGCGGCGACGCGCGCACCGAGTTGACCCATCCCCTGGTTGCCGCGTTGTCGCAGGCCGCCGCGGAGATCCTCGGCGGCGATGGGTTCGCCGTTGGGGCCGACACTCGTGAGTCCGGCCCAGAGCTGGTCTCGGCGATCCATGCCGGTGTGCGACGCGCCGGTGGCTCCTCGGTCGACCTCGGCGTTCTGCCGACGCCAGCCGTTGCCTTGTGGTGCGCGCGTCACGACGTTGCCGGTGCGATGGTGTCGGCGTCGCACAACCCGTGGCATGACAACGGCGTGAAGTTCTTCGCGCCGGGTGGTGCGAAGCTCAGCGACGAGATCCAGGATCGAATCCAGGAGCGTTTCGACGTCCTCCTCGGTGGTCCGGCCCCGGACCCCGCGGACGGGGTCGATCGGCATGCCGCCGCCGCCGCCGCCCACGTGGCCGCCGTCGTGGGAAGCGTGGAACCAGGATGCCTCACCGGCCTGCGGCTGGTGATCGACTGCGCCAACGGTGCCGTCTTCGACATTGCCCCCGGGGCCCTCCGCGCGCTCGGGGCAGAAGTGATCGTCGTTGCCGCCGAGCCCGATGGCCGCAACATCAACGACGGCTGCGGCTCGACCCACCCCGAGCGCCTGCAGGCTCGGGTGGTTGCCGAAGGCGCCCATGTCGGGCTTGCGTTCGATGGTGACGCCGATCGCCTGCTCGCCGTCGATCACACGGGCACCTTGATCGATGGCGATGAGATCATCGCCATCTGTGCGCTCGACGCTCATTCACGCGGAGTGCTGACCGGTGATGCGGTGGTGGTCACCGTCATGACCAACCTCGGATTCCGGCGATCGATGGCCGCGGCCGGCATCGACGTCGTCGACACGAAGGTCGGCGACCGCTATGTGCTGGAGGAGCTCGACGCTCGCGGACTCGCGCTGGGAGGGGAGCAGAGCGGCCATGTCATCTTCCGGACCCTGGCGGCCACCGGTGACGGTCTCTTGACCGCCGTGCAGCTCCTTGCCGCGGTACAGCGAGCCGGTCGGCCCCTAGCCGAACTGGCCGCGGCGGCGATGACCCGCTTGCCGCAGGTACTCCAGAACGTTCGGGTGGCCTCGCATCCCGATGACCTCGATGAGCAGTTGATGCCCCTGGTCGCCGCTGCGGAATTGCGGTTGGGCGACCGCGGTCGGATTCTTGTCCGGCCCTCGGGGACCGAGCCGTTGATCCGCGTGATGGTCGAGGCCGAGACCGATGCGGAGGCGGCGATGGAGGCCGACGCACTGAGCGCGGCCGTCAGCGGACTCTTTGGCACCTAAACTGCCGTGGTCGGGCGGCCGACTGAGTAACCAACTCTCACGCTCCGCGGAGGCACACCATGTGCGGCATCATCGCCGTTGTACGACGGCCATCAACCCGACCGACCCCTTCTGCGGACGAGGTCGTGGATCTCGTCGCGGGGTTGGCTGAGTCGATCCCGGGGGCCGCGGACATCACCGCCGCGTTGGCGGCGGCGGGCGACCGCTTGGCCGAGGCCGATGGACTCCTGCGAGGTGTTCCGGGCCTGCGGCTCATGGTCGCCGATCGGTCGCTGTCCTCATCACTCCAACACCACTGTGGAGCCCTGCGGGACGTCGTGGCTGCTGAAGAGGCCCGGCTCGAACGCGACGGTGGCCTCGAAACGAAGGAGCTCGAGGCCCGCAACCATGAGTTCATCCGCGTACGCGACGGCATCTGGGCCATCACCCGAGATCGTCTCCGCGCTGCCGAGGTGGTCACATCGCTCAGCGGCGGTGCCACCGACACCGGTGCGCTCGGCGCGTTCCTCTCGATCCACCAGGCGTTGTCCGCGCTCGATCGCCTCGAGGTCCGCGGCCGGGACTCCGCTGGCCTCCACCTGCTGATCCATGATCATGCCCTCGATCTCTCCGACCCGGCCGTGCAGGCCGAGATCGCCCGTCGGTCGGGCGACGTCGACTACGGCACTGGCTCGGTTCGTGTTGTCGACGGCGTCTTGAGCATCGTCCACAAGACCGCTGCGGAGATCGGCGAGCTCGGCGACAACACCGCGGTTCTCCGCGATGGCTTCGCCTCGGACAACCTCCTGCATCGCGCACTGGCGAACGAGACGGCTCGCACCCTCGTGCTCGGTCATACGCGCTGGGCATCGATCGGCATCATCTCGGAGCCCAACGCGCATCCGCTCAACAGCGAGCTGCTCGACGCAGAAGGTCCGTATGTCGTGGGCGCGCTCAACGGTGACGTCGACAACTTCGCCGATCTCATCGCGGAGGAGGGCGTCACCATCCCGACGGCGATCACCACCGACGCCAAGGTGATCCCGAGTCTGATGAGCCGGCGTCTGGCCGACGGCCTCGAATCAGCAGAAGCCTTCCGCCGTACCGTCGCCACCTTCGAAGGGTCAGTGGCGATCGGCGCGTCCACCGCGGCCGCCCCCGATCGCCTCCAGCTCGCTCTGCGCGGCTCCGGACAAGCGATCTATGTCGGCCTCGCCGACGATGCCTACATCGTCGCCAGTGAGCCCTACGGCGTGGTGGAGGAGACGGCCCGCTACATCCGCATGGATGGTGAGACGCCGGGCAATCTCGAGAACCCGAATGCAAGCCGGGGCCAGATCCTCGAGCTCGACGGCACCCGTGCCGGCAGTCTCGACGGCATCCTGCGCCGGGCGTACGACGGCACCGATCTACCGGTCACCGACGAGGATGTCGCCGTCGCCCAGATCACCACTCGAGACATCGACCGTGGTGATCACCCGCACTACCTGATGAAGGAGATCGGCGAGGCGCCGACATCGTTCCGAAAGACCCTGCGGGGCAAGATCATCGAGACAGCTGATGGCCCGAGGGTCACGCTCGATCACGAGATCGTGCCCGACGATGTTCGCACCGGTCTGCAAGACGGTTCGATCAACCGCGTTCTGGTGATTGGTCAAGGAACGGCCGCTGTCGCCGGCCAGTCGCTCGCGGCAGCGCTCCAGGCGCTCGTCCCGACGGGCGAGGTTCATGCCGAAGCGATTCTCGCCACCGAGCTGTCCGGCTTCGAGCTGCGGCCCGACATGCGCGACACGCTGATCGTCGCGGTCAGCCAGTCGGGCACCACCACCGACACCAACCGCACCGTCGACATCGTGCGCAATCGGGGTGCGAAGGTCATCGCCATCGTCAACCGGCGCGGGAGCGATCTCACCGATCGAGCCGATGGCGTGCTCTACACCTCTGATGGTCGCGACGTGGAGATGAGCGTTGCCTCCACGAAGGCGTTCTACTCCCAGATCGCCGCCGGTCTCCTCCTCGCGGTCACCATCGCCGACGAGGTGCTCGGCGAGGAAGGCTTGGCGGATCGCCGTCAGCTCGTGTCGGGGATCATGTCGATGCCCGAGTTGCTCGAGACGGTCATCGGTCGTCGTGAGATCATCGGCGAGGCCGCACGGCAGTTCGCCCCGTCCCGTCGCTACTGGGCGATCGTCGGCAACGGCGCGAACAAGATCGCGGCCGAGGAAGTGCGGATCAAGCTGTCCGAGCTCTGCTACAAGTCGATCGCCTGCGACTCGACCGAGGACAAGAAGCACATCGACCTGTCCTCCGAGCCGCTCATCCTCGTGTGTGCCGCTGGCCTGTCGGGTTCGACTGCCGACGACGTGGCCAAGGAGGTGGCGATCTTCCGGGCGCACAAGGCCGCTCCGATCGTGGTCGCCGACGAGGACGAAGGCCGGTTCGACAGTGCGCTGGCCGTGCTGCCGGTGCCCGCCGTGGATGCCCGACTCGGGTTCATCCTGTCCGCGATGGCCGGTCACCTGTTCGGCTACGAGGTTGCCCTGGCGATCGACGCCCAGGCCCATCCGATGCGCGAAGCCCGTAGTGCCATCGAACAGGCGGCCGCCCGCACCGACATCACCGGTGAGGCTGCGCTGGCCTCGGTGGGTGGTGTGCTCGAACGCTCTGCCGCTGCGTTCTTCGATGGTGTGCGTAGCGGCACCTACAACGGTCATCTCGAGGCCTCGACAGCCGTGCGCATCGGCTCGCTCCTGCGCTTCGCTCTCGGCTCGGTGCCGCTGGAGTCGTATCAGATCGAGTACGGCAAGGTCGGTACGCCGGCTGTGGTCCTCGACGATCTGGCCGCCGCACTCACGCTTGGCATCGAGGAGCTCACTCGCCCGATCGATGCCATCAAACATCAGGCGAAGACGGTCACCGTCGGCATTTCCCGCAGCGACGAGACCTTGCTCGACGTGGCCCTCGCCTCGGCGGCGCTCGAAGCCGGCGCACCTCGCGACCGCCTCAGCTACGCCTCGCTTCGCACGCTGGCGGATCTGGACCCGGCGATCGGCGAAGTGGTGGGCCACACCCGCTACCGAATCGAAGGTTTGGACGAGGACGGCAAGGGGGAGGCGCGGATCGTGGTCGTCGACCGTGGCGGCATCTCCCGTAACATCCCCTCGCGCACCGATCGCAATTCCAGCCTGCGCGGCACCAAGCATCAGGTCGCCTTCGAGCGGCGTGTCTTCGTCGCCCGAGGCCGCAGCGATGACCGCCCGGTGATCTTCATTCCCGAGCTCAAGGACAATGTCACCACTGGTATGACGCTGCTCCAGGTGAAGTTCGTCGATGGCTTGTCGCCCGGTGCGGCCCGTGGCGTGCTCCAGGGGTACCGGCATCGCTACAGCGCGCTGCGCGACGCGGTGACGGAGACCGAACCGACCTTCCGCGAGGACATCCTCGCGGATCAGTCGGTGAGCGACCTGTTGACGCTGCCGATCAATGATCTCGCCGACCGTTGGCGGCTCAGCTGATCGCAGTCGGGCCGGTAGGGTCCCGAGTGTGATCGGGATCGGAACCGACCTCGTCGACATCGACCGGATGCGTGATGTGCTGGCGCGCACTCCGGGCATGGTGGATCGCCTGTTCTGCCCGGACGAACAGGCCTACGCCGACAAGTCCGCCGATCCCGCTCGTCCATACGCGGCGCGCTTCGCAGCAAAGGAGGCGGTCCTGAAGTCGCTGGGCCTGGGTCTCGGGGGCATGCGGTTCGCCGAGATCGAGGTCGTGCGCTTTCCCGACGGTCATCCCGAACTCGTGCTGCACGGCGATGCTGCCGCCGTCGCCGAACAGCATGGCGCTGCCAGATTCCTCATCTCGCTCAGTCACACCGACACACTTGCCCAGGCGATGGTGGTCGCCCTCGCGTCGTGATCCCGGTCGTCACGCCGGCGGAGATGGCGGCGATCGATGCAGCCGCGCCGGAACCGGTCGAGGAACTGATCGATCGAGCCGCGCGCGCGGTGGCTCTCGAAGCCGTCCGCATGCTCGGCGGCACCTACGGACGACGCGTGGTCGTCGTCGCCGGGCCGGGCAACAATGGTGCGGATGGTCGCGTGGCCGCGGGGCACCTCGCTCGACGAGGGGTCCGCGTGCGCGTTCATGATGTGGTGAGCGCCCCGCAGGAGATCAGGGACGTCGACGTCGTGATCGATGCCGCATTCGGCACCGGGCTCTCGCGCCCCTACGACTTCCCGGCTGTCGGGCCGGGAGTCAGGGTGCTGGCGGTGGACATTCCGTCTGGCGTGGATGGTCTGACCGGCGAGTTGGTCGGGCGGCCGGTGGTCGCCGATCGCACCATCACGTTCGCAGCACTCAAGCCGGGGTTGGTTCTCGAGCCCGGTCGTTCGCACTGTGGCGTCGTGACGGTGGCCGACATCGGCCTCGACGTCGTCCGTGCCTCCGCCTCGGTTGTCGAGCACGAGGATCTCGCCGGCTGGATCCCGCCCCGACCGGCCGATGACCACAAATGGCGCACCGCCGTGCGAGTGATCGGCGGCAGTGTCGGCATGGAGGGTGCGGCTCATCTGGCGGCTTCGGCCGCGCAACGAGCCGGGGCCGGGCTCGTTCAGCTCGCGTGCCCGGGAGGCTCAACCAGCGGCGGCCCAGTCGAAGCCGTGGGTCATCCCCTCCCGACCATGGGCTGGGGTGCAGAAGCCGCCGCGAACGTCGAGCGTCTCAGCGCCGTGCTCATCGGGCCGGGCCTCGGCCGCGATGATCCCGTCTCCATCGATTCGGTGCTGGCCGTCGACCTCCCCCTCGTGATCGACGGCGATGCGCTGGTCCCGGAGCTTGCGGAGACACTGCGGCAACGGTCGGCATCCACGGTGCTCACGCCGCATGACGGCGAGTGGCGCCGGCTCGGTGCTGACACGGGCCCAGATCGGATGGAAGCGACGCGCGCGATGGCCCGTGAGACCGGAGCCGCCGTGGTGCGCAAGGGTCCGACCACGGTCGTCGCCGCTCCCACGGGCGAGGTCCGGATCATCACCGCCGGCACGGCGGCGCTGGCCACTGCCGGGACCGGCGACGTCCTGGCGGGCCTGGTCGTCGGCCTGCTCGCCCGGGGGGTCACGGCGTTCGATGCGGCGTCGGCGGCGGTGCAGCTGCACGCCGAGGCGGCCGCGCTGCACCCTGCGGGGCTCGTCGCCGGCGATCTTCTCAACCGGCTCCCACAGGTCCTCGCTCGGATCGGCGAGGCTCCGACATGAGTGTCTACGCCGACATCTCGCTCGACGCGATCCGCCACAACGTGCGCGTGATCGCCGGTCTCGTCGAGACACCGTTGTGCGCCGTGGTCAAGGCGAACGGCTACGGCCATGGCGCCGGCGAGGTCGCGCAGGCCGCGCTCGATGCGGGAGCGACCTGGCTTGCCGTGTCGTCTCTCCCGGAGGCGATCGACATCGCCCCGGTTGCGCGAGGGGCCCGGATCCTCGTGCTGAGCGAACGGCCCCTCGAGGAGATGGAGCGGTTCGGCGCGAAGCTCTCGGACGGCATCCGCCTCACCGTCGGTTCGATGGGTGGTGTCGCCGCCATTGCCGGTCTCGAGCACCCCCCGCCGGTGCACCTGAAGGTCGATACGGGGATGAGCCGGATGGGGGCGCAACCCGATGTGGTGTCCGATGTCGTCCGCGCCGCGATCGATGCCGGACTCGATGTCGAAGGGATCTGGACCCACTTCGCCAGCGCCGATGAACCCGGAGATCCGTTCACCGCGGACCAGCTGGTGGCGTTCGATGATGCGCTCGCGACCACCCGGGCCGCTGGGGCGACCCCGACGGTGATCCACACCGCGAACAGCGCCGGAGCGCTCCTGCATCCCGACGCCCGCCGAGGTCTCGTGCGGGTCGGTCTGGCGATGTACGGCGTGCATCCGGCCCCGGAGACGGTGGCGCTCATCGACCTTCGGCCCGCCCTCACCCTTCGGACGGTCGTGAACTCGATTCGACCTGTCGCGGAAGGCGCCACGGCTTCGTACGGGCGCCGCTGGACGGCTCGCGCCGACACGCGTGTCGCCACCATCCCCATCGGTTACGCCGACGGCCTGCGTCGTTCGTCCGGCGCGCTGGGCGTCGATGTGCTCATTCGGGGTCGGCGTTGCCACCTGGTCGGCAACATCACGATGGACCAGGCGATGGTCGAGGTCGGATCGGCGGTGGAGGTTGGCGACGAGGTGGTCCTGATCGGGCAACAGGGCGACGAAGAGATCGGCGCCAACGAAGTCGCGACGCGGCTCGGCACGATCGGCTACGAGATCCTCACCATGCTGGGTCCCCGCATCGAGCGCCGCCACCGGTGACTGCCCAGACAGCTCGGATCGCACTGGTCGAGCCGTTCCTGGGTGGCTCCCATCGTGCGTGGGCCGAAGGTTGGCAGGCGGCGAGCCACCACACCATCGACATCGTCGGCCACGCGGCGCACGCCTGGCGATGGCGCATGCGAGGAAGCGCGGTGACCCTCGCTGCCGAGGTCGGGGCGCTCGTCGTCGACCAGGGAGCACCTGATGTTCTCGTGGCAACCGACATGGTCGACCTGGCCGCGCTGCTGGGACTCACGAGGCGATCGCTCGCGCCCGTGCCGGCGGTGCTCTATCTCCACGAGAACCAGCTGACGTATCCCCGTCAGATCGACGAACCGCTCGATCACGGACTCGTGTGGTCGTTGTGGCGCAGCATGCTCGCTGCGGATGAGATCTGGTTCAATTCGTCGTTTCACCGCGACGAACTCTTTGCCGCCCTGCCCGATTTCCTGGCATCGGTGCCTGACCACGACCACCTCCACCTGTTGGATGGAGTGGCGGCCCGATCGTCGGTGCGGCCGGTGGGAATCGATGCAACCACGCTCTTCGACGCCGGTCGGCGGCACGAATCGGCCGGGCACCCACTGATCCTCAGCAACCAACGCTGGCACCACGACAAGGACGTCGGTGCGGTGCTCCGTGCACTGCTTCGGGCCGCCGAGGACGGGTTCGACTTCCGAGTGGCGGTCGTCGGCGACGACGCGGCTGGCCAGGCCGAGGTGCTCGACCCGATGATCGACCGGCTCGGCGACCGGGTGGTCGCTCGGGGGCTTCAAGCGCGGGCACGGTACGAGGAACTCCTGCACTCGTCCGACGTCGTCGTCTCGGCCGCCACCAACGAGTTCTTCGGGATCGCCGTGGCCGAAGCGGTGGCCTGCGGTGCGTGGCCCGTCGTACCCGATGCGCTGGCGTACCGCGAAGTGATTCCTGATCGTTTCCACGATGACTGCCTCTACGAGCGGGGTCGTCTCGGAACGGCGCTGCGCTCGGTCATCGAGCGGGTGGGCCGTGCCGATCGGGCGATCGAGGGCTTGGCGCAGACCATGACCCGATTCGACTGGTCGATCGTGGCGTCGTCCTACGATGGTGCGATTGACGAGATCGTGGCCGGAGGGTCGGGTCGGGCGCACTAGCGTCGGTCATCGTGAACGGAGAGATCGAGGAACTCCTCGTCGGCCACTGGACCGATGGTGCGGCGAAGACGGGATGCACGGTCATCCGCTTCCCGGCCGGCACGGTCGCTTCCGGCGAGGTCCGTGGCGGCGCTCCTGCGACGCGTGAGTTCGCGCTGCTCGACCCGTCACGGCTCGTCCAACACGTCGACGCGGTCGTCCTGTCGGGCGGCTCTGCCTACGGCCTCCGAGCGTGTGATGGGGTGGTCGACGCGCTCCGATCAGAGGGGGTTGGCTTCACCACTGCTGCCGGGGTGGTCCCGATCGTGGTCGGGATGGCCCTCTTCGATCTCGGCGTGGGACGCGCTGACGCCTGGCCGGACGCGAAGTCGGGCGCGGCGGCGCTGGCCTCGGCCTCGACTTCGCCGCCTGGCGGCGCCGTGGGCGCCGGAACCGGGGCGACCATCAACAAGTGGCGGGGCGCCGATGCGGTGATGCCGGGTGGGATCGGCATTGTGACGCTCGCCGAAGACGATCTCGTCGTGACCGCGATCGTTGCGGTGAACGCTGCGGGAGGAATCGACGACGGGTCCGTGGTCGCCGAGGTCCTCGACGGCTCATTCTCGTGGAGGCCTCCAGAGCGCTTCGGTGTCGACGAGGGAGTCGGCAACACGATCATCGGGGTGGTGATCACCAATGCCGCCCTGTCGAAGTCGGACTGCCACCTCGTGGCTCAGGGCGCCCACGACGGGCTCGCCCGTGCCATCGCGCCGCCACACATGCGTTCCGATGGCGATGCCTTCGTCGCGGCTGCCACAGGGGCCGTCGAGGCCGGTGACGTCGACCATGTCCGATGGCTCGCCCTGGTGGCCGTGGAGCAGGCCATTCGACGCGGGGTCGGTAGCCTCGATGCAATGGAGCCGAACCCGGACACGACGTCATGATCGTGTGTGCCACCGACAGCGTCGATGGCACCAGAGCGCTCGCGGCAGCGGTCGCCGAGTTGGTGGTCGAGGGCGATCTGATCGTCCTCGTCGGTGATCTGGGAGCCGGTAAGACCGCGTTCACACAGGGATTCGCTCGGGCGCTCGGCGTGGACGAGCCCGTCACCAGCCCGACCTTCACCCTGGCCAACCGGTACCGGGGATCGATGACGGTCAACCATCTCGACGCCTACCGGGTCGAAGCACTCGGTGAGGCCGAGGATCTGGCGATCCCCGAGCTCCTGGAGGACGGCGTCACCCTGGTGGAGTGGGGCGACAACATCCTTCCCGCGCTCCCGGCCGGTCATCTCGAGGTCCGGATCACGCTCGGCGACGGCGATGACGATCGCATCCTCGAGCTCACGCCGGCCGGTCCGGTGTGGCAGGCCCGCTCCCGGTCACTCACGGAGACCCTCGATGCCTGGGTGGCCCGCTGATGTGGATTCTCGGAATCGAATCGGCCACCGCCCAGGTGGGCTGCGCCATCGGCGGCCACGAAGGTGTCATGGCCTCGGCCCACTCGGCCCGACCTCGGCGCCACGCCGAGTCGCTCGCCCCCCAGATCGAGTTCATCACCGAACAGGCCGGGATCGAGCTCTCCGACATCGGTGTGGTGGCGGTCGATGTCGGGCCCGGTCTCTACACCGGTCTCCGGGTCGGTATCACCACCGGCATGGCCCTGGCCCACACCCTGCACGTGCCGATGATCGGTGTGAGTTCACTCGACCTGGTGGCGTTCCCGATGGCGCACAGCGAGCGCACGATCATCGCCGCCATCGACGCTCGACGGGGCGAGCTCTTCCACGCCGCCTACCGCGCCGTGCCCGGCGGGGTGCAGCGCATGTCAGAGCCGGAGGTCTCGACCCCGGACGATCTCCGGGCTGACATCGTCGCCGATCACGACGACGTACTTCTGGTCGGCGATGGCGCGCTTCATCATCGTCGGGCGTTCGACGACGTCTCCGGTGTGGAGATCGCCGATGCGGCGGCGGCCTTCCCGTCGGCGGAATCCCTCGTGATGCTCGCCCACGCCAAGGCATTGCGAGAAGAGTTCGTGCGCCCCGATCAGATCGAGCCGCGGTACATGCGCCGGCCCGATGCCGTGGCGAAATGGGAGGACGCATGATGATCGCCACTGCTCCCGTGATCGAGCCCATGGCCGCCCGCCACATCGACATCGTCCGGGCGATCGATGCCCGCTGCTACAGCTCGCCCTGGGGATCGGCGACGTGGCGCAACGAGCTGTCGGAGAACACCCGCTGGCATGTGGTGGCCCGTCTTGGTGACGAGGTCATCGGTCATGCCGGTCTCCTCATCGCCCTCGACGAGGTCCACGTCACCACCGTCGCCGTCCACCCTGATCACCAGGGTGCCGGTCACGCCACGCGGATGGTGCTCCATCTTCTCGATCACGCCCGCGCGATCGGCGGTGGATCGGCGACGCTCGAGGTGCGTGCCCAGGCGAGACGAACGCAGCGGCTGTATGCCAGATTCGGGTTCACGCCGGCCGGCGTTCGCCAGAGGTACTACACAAACCCGAGCGATGACGCGATCATCATGTGGTTGCACGAGTTGCAGAGTCCGGAGGTCGGCGAGCGGCTCGAGGCAGTTCGTCGCGATCTCGAAGGAGAGCCGTCATGAGCGCCGATCGCATCCTGGGAATCGAGACATCGTGTGACGAGACGGCCGCTGCCGTCGTCTCGCGAGGCACCGATGTGATGTCGTCGGTCGTTTCCAGTCAGATCGAACTCCATGCCCGGTACGGCGGCGTCGTTCCCGAGGTCGCCTCGCGTGCTCACGTCGAACTACTGATGCCGGTCGTGGCCCAGGCGGTGGTCGAGGCCGGCGTGGAAGACCGGGAGATCGAGGCGGTCGCCGCCACCTACGGTCCCGGCCTGGTCGGTGCGCTCCTCGTGGGCGTGTCCGCTGCGAAGGCCATGTCGATGGTGTGGGGAGTGCCGTTCGTGGCGGTCAACCATCTCGAGGCCCACCTCTATGCCTCGTTCCTCGAAGAGCCCGATCTCGAGATGCCGCTGGTCATCCTGCTCGTGTCCGGCGGGCACACGATGCTCATCGTCATGGAGGACCATCTCCGCTACCGCGTGCTGGGCGGCACCGTTGATGATGCGGCCGGCGAAGCGTTCGACAAGGTGGCCCGTCACCTCGATCTGGGGTATCCCGGAGGTCCGGTGATCGACCGGCTCAGTGCCGACGGAGACCCTGACGCGATCCGTTTCCCCCGAGCGATGGCCAAGGAGGGCTGGGACTTCTCCTTCAGCGGGGTGAAGACCGCCGTGGTGAACCATGTGCGCAAGAACCCCGAGACCCCGATTCCCGACCTGGCCGCGTCCTTTCAGGAGGCGGTGGTCGACGTGCTGATCGACAAGGCTCGGCGTGCGGCCCGGGAGGTCGGTGCGAAGGGGCTGTGCCTCGGCGGTGGAGTGGCGGCGAACTCCCGATTGCGCGAAAAGCTGCTCGATGTCTGTGTCGAGGACGGTTTCCGGGCCTTCCTGCCGAGTCGGTCGATGTGCACCGACAACGCAGCCATGGTCGCTGCCGCAGCATGGTGGCGCCTGAAGGCCGACGGTCCGTCTCCGCTCAGCGTCGGTGCCGACCCGTCGTTGCGACTCCCGGTGTACTGACGCCGGGCCACGGAGCCGATTCGGTGCCCGCAGGGTTGTCGCTGACACACCCTGGTTCTATCGTTAGCACTCGTCCTGTTCGAGTGCTAACACACGCGAGCAGGCTTCCTGCACTGTCACGAAGACAGTGTGTCTACGAAACGATCTCGGAGGATCGAATGAGCTTGCAGCCCCTCGAGGACCGCATCGTGGTCCGCTCCAACGAAGCGGAATCCACCACGGCCAGCGGTCTGGTCATTCCCGACACCGCCCAGGAAAAGCCCCAGCAGGGCGAGGTCATCGCAGTTGGTCCCGGCCGTCGTTCGGACCAGACCGGCGAAATCATCCCCGTCGACGTTTCCGTCGGCGACACCGTCGTCTACAGCAAGTACGGCGGCACCGAGATCTCCGTCGAAGGCGAGGATCTTCTCATCCTCAACGCTCGCGACGTACTCGCCAAGCTCGGCTGAGGTAGCTGACCCATGGCAAAGATCCTGAAGTTCAACGAAGAGGCGCGCCGCGGCCTCGAGGCGGGCGTCAACAAGCTCGCCGACGCCGTCAAGGTGACCCTCGGCCCCAAGGGTCGAAACGTCGTCCTCGACAAGAAGTTCGGCGCTCCCACCATCACCAACGACGGTGTCTCGATCGCTCGTGAGGTCGAGCTCGAGGACCAGTTCGAGAACATGGGTGCTCAGCTGGTGAAGGAGGTGGCCACCAAGACCAACGACATCGCTGGTGACGGCACCACCACCGCCACCGTGCTCGCTCAGGCGCTCGTTCGCGAAGGTCTGCGCAACGTCGCCGCCGGTGCCAACCCCATGGGCCTCAAGAAGGGCATGGAGAAGGCTGTCGCCGCTGCGGTCGACAACCTCGCGAGCCAGGCCGTTCAGGTCGACGACAGCAAGGACAAGATCGCTCAGGTCGCGTCCATCTCCGCCGCTGACGCCTCGATCGGCGAGGTCATCGCCGAGGCCATCGACAAGGTCGGCAAGGACGGCGTTGTCACGGTCGAGGAGAGCAACACCTTCGGCATGGATCTCGATTTCGTCGAGGGCATGCAGTTCGACAAGGGCTACCTCTCGCCGTACTTCGTCACCGACGCGGAGCGTCAAGAAGCGGTTCTCGACGATCCGTACATCCTGCTCGTCCAGGGCAAGATCACGAACGTCCAGGACCTCCTCCCCGTGCTCGAGAAGGTCATGCAGTCGGGCAAGCCGCTGCTGATCATCGCCGAAGACGTCGAGGGCGAGGCGCTCGCCACGCTCGTCGTGAACAAGATCCGCGGCACCTTCAACTCCGTGTCCGTCAAGGCCCCCGGCTTCGGCGAGCGTCGCAAGGCGATGCTGCAGGACATGGCCATCCTCACCGGTGGTCAGGTCATCGCGGAAGAGGTCGGGCTCAAGCTCGACACCGCGGATCTGTCGCTGCTCGGTTCGGCTCGCAAGGTCGTCATCACCAAGGACGACACCACGATCGTCGAGGGTGCCGGCTCCGGCGCCGACGTCGAGGGTCGTGTCAGCCAGATCAAGGCCGAGATCGACAACACCGACTCCGACTGGGACCGCGAGAAGCTCCAGGAGCGTCTCGCCAAGCTGGCCGGTGGCGTTGCCGTCGTCCAGGTCGGCGCTGCCACCGAGGTGGAGCTCAAGGAGAAGAAGCACCGCATCGAGGACGCCCTCTCGGCGACTCGTGCTGCGATCGAGGAGGGCATCGTCGCCGGTGGCGGCACTGCACTGCTCCGCTCGCGTGCGGCGGTTGCCGACGTTTCCGCTTCGCTCGAAGGGGACGAAGCCACTGGTGCCCGCATCATCGCGGCTGCGCTCGAGGCTCCGACCAAGCTCATCGCGGCCAACGCCGGCCACGAAGGTGCGGTCATCGTCCGCGAGGTCGAAGAGGCAACCGGTTCCAACGGCTTCAACGCTGCCACCGGCCAGATGGTCGACCTCATCGAGGCCGGCGTCATCGACCCGGTCAAGGTCACCCGTGCGGCGCTGCAGAACGCAGCGTCGATCGCCGGCCTGCTCCTCACCACCGAGGCGCTCGTTGCCGACAAGCCCGAAGAGGCTCCCGCCATGCCCATGGGCGGCGGCGACCCGATGGGCGGCATGGGCGGTATGGGTGGCATGGGCATGATGTAGCCCGCCACGTTGGGACGCTGGGGACTGCGTCCTCGCCGCGAGAGCGCTGACCCCTGTCCCATCTCTGCACTGACAAGGCCCGGGCTTCGGCCCGGGTCTTCGTCGTTTTCTGACCGCAGTACGGTGGCGAGGTGCAGGGACGCTCGATCCACACCATGGTGCCCATTGCATCCGCGATTGCGGCTGTTTCGCTGCTTCTGCCCTGGAGCCGATCCGGCGGCAATGATCGAAGCAGCATCGAGGTTCTTCGAACGGCCGGTGTGCTCGACCTGGTCTCCGGTACCACCCGATGGCTCCTGAGCGGTGCCTGGTATGTCGTTGTGACTCTGGCTGCCGGTTCGATCATCGCTTGGGGCTGGCGACGCCAACGCGCCGCAGCCTGGCTCGGCCTGCCGATCGGACTGGCGATGGTGATCGCAGCAATTACCGTGGCGCGATCGCCGCTGCCGTTGCGTTGGGGAGCGATCGTCGGGTGCGTGGCGGGCCTGACGGCAACGGTTGGATCCGGCGTGGTACTCATTCAGGACGGTTTGCGGGCGGAAGGACGAACTCGGTGACGGACAACGACGACGCGCAATGGGCTCCTCCCGGCGAGCCAGTGCCTTCGTCGCGTCGATCGCGCCCGTCGGCGTCGAATCCGCTGGCGGCGCCTCACCCCTTCAGCCCCGAAGCAGCCGATCGAGCGGCGGCGGAGAATGCAGCCGAGGAGCTCGTTGCACGAGTCGCCCCTTCGGCGGCAGAGCCGGCCATGGCCGTCGGCGACGCGCCGGTGACCGAAACCCTCGCAGTCGGTCCAGTTCCCTCTGACACCCTCGATCGGCCCGGACGGGTCCGGCGGGGCCTCGCGGCGCTCGCGGCAGTCGTGTTGGTGAGCGGCGGTGGGTATGCCGCGTTCACCGCCGCGACATCCTCAGGCGGTGCCGAGACTCCGGAGGAGGCCCTCCAACTCGTACTCGAGGCGATCTCGCAGGAGGACTACCTCTCGGCCGCGGAATAGGTCGTTCCATCAGAGCGGAGCACCTTGATCGACGCAGGTCTCGAGGTGGCCGACGAGCTCGTTCGGCTCGAGGTGCTGGCCGATGATCTCGATCTCGGTGCGGTACGGGGTCTGGATGTCGAGTTCACCGACGTCGAGATCCGCCGCGAAACGCCGCGACCCGGACTGGCGCATCTCTACGTGGAGCAAGGCGTCGTCGCGACGTCGGTCGACGTCGCCGACCTTCCCCTCGGGCCGCTGGTCCTCGACCGTGCCCCGGAGGACTTCCTGACGCACCTGGACCGTGAGGTGACCCCGCTTCGGCCTGCGTCGAATCCGATCGTCGCCGTTCAGGTCGACGGCCGGTGGTATCTGAGCCACTGGTACTCGATTGCCGAGAATGCTCGGCTCGTCGCGGATCTCCCGCTGCCCGACTCCGGCCGGCGACCGGCGTCCATCGGCGCCGAGACCCCTGCAGAAGCGGTCAGTGGCCTGTTCGACGAACTCCTCCGTCTCGACGTGCAGCGCATGATCGGCATGCTCGACCCCGTGGAAGCTGCGGCGCTCTATGACTACGCGCCGCTGTTCCTGGACGATGTCACGGCGAACGCCAACGACCTGCTCGATTCGCTCGGCGACGACGGCTGGGTCTGGGCGATCGAGGAACTGTCCCTCAGCTCAGTGGCCGACGGCGACCGGGCTCGAGTGACGATCGAGCGTGTCGAGTTCGGCGCCGCCAACGATGCCGGCCACACTCTCGATGTCGAGTTCAGTCCCGACCACGTGCGATTCGCGCTGAACAGCGCCGACTTCTGGGGCGAGCCGTACTCGGTCGAGTGGGAGTCCGCCGGCGAGTGTTTCACCATGACCTATGAGGACTCAGTCGACGGCGGCACCGAAGAGGTCTGCGGGGAGGACCTGGTGGGACCGCTCCCGGCCGGCCTGACCGGCACGTTCGCCGATTCGACGTCGACGACATCGGTGACCCTGAGCCTGCACAGAGTCGACGGTCGCTGGTTCATCTCGCCGACGGACACGGTTGCGGATCTCGTCATCGACGCGCTTCGCGAGCTGGAGCCGGACGGCGTTGCCGACCTCGTGGACTCGTTCTCCGAACTGGTGGCGTCCCCCGGCAGTTCCTGGGGTCGGACACTCGGCCGCGACGCCGGCAGTGTGTTCCTCGACTCCGGTGACGACGCGGCGAGTCCCGAGTTCCTCGATGCCGAGAATCTGGACCTCCTGGTCGACACCAACGGTCTTCAATTCGCCACCGACGACGACTTCGGGATCGAGGCGGGGTGGTGGCTCCCCGAACTCGATGTCGCGGTAGGGCGTGGTGTGTACGGCACGTTCACCACCGGGAGCGGCGATGCCTCGGTCGTGGTCTACGAAATGGCCCCCCTGCAAACCACGCTGGGCGACGCGTTCGGCGATCTGGCCCCGCCGGTCGATCTCGGTCTTCAGGAGGAGGTTGTCTTCACCCCCGGTCCGATCGACAAGGGGGTGCTGGTGGCCGTGAGTGGCTCCCGGCTCACCTTCGTGGGCAGCTGGGGTGCCGACCTCGCCGACATGGAGTCGCTGCTGCTCGCTCAGCTCGGGTGACGTTCCAGGGCGATGCCGCCCCAGAGCAACAGGGCGGCGGCGACGATGGCTGCGGTGAACGAGATCATCCAACCGGTGGCGAAACCCTGGTTGTCGGCGACGATGCCGAAGACTCCGGGCCCGATCATGGCACCCACGAACATGCCCGCCTGGAGCACGCCGGCCGCGCCGCCGGCGGCATCCGCGTGTCGTTCGACGACCCCCAGGTGAACGACGCCCGCCCACGACCACGCCGCGCCGTAGGCAATCAGCGCGCCGAGGACCATGAGCGGTTTGGATCCGAATGAGAGCAGCGGGTAGCCGATCGCTCCGAACAGCAGGATGCCCGACGCGAACCGGAACCGGTCGATGTCGGTGCCGTCCATGAGCCGACCCCATCCGATCCTGGTCGTCACGAGCAGCACGCTGCCGCCGAGCTGAACGATTCCCGCCCGACCGGGCTCGAATCCGCTGTCTTCGAGCGAACGGACCAGGAACGCACCGATCGGGGCGACGGCGATACCGCTCGCGGCGGCACCGATCGCGACGATGAGGAGCGGACGGCTCGGTCGGTGGTGCAGCGGTGCGACCGTCGAGCGGACCGGGGCCACGATGCGTGGCACGAGCGCGAAGCCGACCATCGCCGCACCCAACGCGTAGAGGTAGGCCCAGCGCCATCCGGCGGTGATCGCGATCACCGGGAGTGCGAGACCGGCGAGGCCGGTCGAGACCGGGATCGCGGACTGCTTGATCCCCATCGCGATGCCACGTCGTTGCGCGGGCACACCGAGGCTGATGAACGAACTGTTGCCTGGTTGGCTGATGGCATTGCCGACGGCGGCGATGAGCAGCCCCGCCACGATGATGCCGTAGCGATTCGCAGCCATGATGACCACGGCACCGGCGAAGCTGGAGATCGCCGCGGCACGAAGCGCCCGGGTGGGTCCGACACGGTCGGTGAACGACCCGCCCCAGGAAGTGAGGAGTGCCGAGAGGGCGAAGAAGGCCGCGACGGCCATCCCCTGAGCGGTGTCGCCGAAGTGCAGTTCGTCCTGGATCTCGGGCGCCAATGCACCGAAGAGGTGCACCGGGGCGATCGCCGCAACCATGGTCGCAAGGGACGCGATGGTGACGCGGCGAGTCGAGGGGGAAGGCACTCGACAGTTTGCCGCCTCGGTAGCCTTGCTCCATGGACCGACCTGCCCCTGACCCCGAAAAGCTCCTCTCGCAGTGGGAGGAGTGGGAACGCGGTGAGACGCCCCCCGGCAAGGTGCTCGCCAACCTCAAGACCAGCGGCATGCCCGACCTGCTGCGTTCGCTCATCGACCCGGTCGGCGCCTCAGGCTCCTGAACAACCCAACCCCGCGTCGGGAGGACTGGCCTCCACCGGCTCCGCCGCTCGTGCCGATCCCGGCCGGCCGCGGTGGTCCTCAGCTGATCCCGCGGCCCTCGACTGCCCGCCTCGGGGGACAGGCCCCATGGGCCCATCTCGCCCATCACGATCGTCAGCTCTCTCTCGATCGCATCATCGACTCCCTGAATCGTCGCCGGCCGGCTCGTGTACTCGGCGCAGTCCCGAGCGAGCCGAAGGAGAGTGCCGTGGTGGCCGTGCTCTACGAGGACGCCGGTGAGCCTCACGTCGTGCTCACCCGCCGGTCCCCGAGAATGCGTTCTCACGCTCATGAGGTCGCGTTTCCCGGCGGTCGCCGCGATCCCGAGGATGGAAGCCTCTGGGACACCGCGATCCGTGAAGCCACCGAGGAGATCGCGCTGGACCCGGCCGCGGTCGAGCCGGTGGGCTCCCTCGACAGTTTTGTCACCGGTGGATCGATGTCGTTGGTACATCCGTACGTGGCGGTCGCTCGCGAACGTCCCCGGGTCCACGTTGCGTCTCCCGATGAGGTCGAGTCCGTGCGACACATCGCGTTGTCCGAGCTCCTGCTCGACGAGGTCTGGCGCGAGGAGATCTGGCCCGACCGCTGGGGCGGCGGCGGGGATCGTGCCGTGACGTTCTTCGAAGTGACCGGTGACACGATCTGGGGTGCGACGGGCTCGATGCTTCGACAACTCCTCGCCATCGCCACGGCCACGGAATCGCGGTAGGGCCGGATCCCCGCTGGATGATCCCCAGCCGCTAGGATCTTCGCTTTCCAACGTGGGATCTCGAGGTCCTGCGGGAGGGTCGAACCGTGACCGAGATCCAGATCGGCAGGGGCAAGAACGCCCGCCGCGCGTACAGCCTCGACGATGTCACCATCGTCCCGAGTCGGCGCACACGCGATGCCGAAGAGGTGGACCTCTCGTGGAAGATCGACGCGTACCGGTTCGGTCTCCCTGTCGTGGCCACCGGTGTCGATCGATCCCTCACCGTGGACGATGCCGCCACCATCAGCGGTCTCGGCGCCCTCGCCATGATCGACTTCGAAACCCTGTGGCAGGCAAGCCCCGATCGCGCCGCAGCAAAAGATGCCATCGCCGCTGCCAAGGGTGAGGACGGGCGAGTCGCGGTGAGCATGAGCCCGAAACGGGCCACCGAGCTCGCCGACCACGCACTTGCCGCCGAGGCGGATCTGCTCGTGATTCGCGCCGGCATCGTCTCAGCGGAACACGTTTCGGCCACGTCCGAGCCGCTCAACCTGAAGACGTTCATCCGCGGTCTCGACGTCCCGGTGATCGTCGGTGGCTGTGCGAGCTACAACGCCGCGCTCCATCTGATGCGAACCGGTGCGGCCGGCGTCATCGTCGGTGTCTCCCGTCCGGAGTTGGGTATCGACATCCCCCTGGCCACCGCACTCGCGGACGCCCGTGCTGCCCGTGTCCGTCATCTCGACGAGACCAGCGTCTACTGCCACCTGATCGCCGCCGGCGCGTTCACCGACGGTGTCGGCGTGGCGAAGGCCCTGGCCGTGGGCGCCGATGCCGTGCTGGTCGATGCCGAAGCGGTCACTGCGTCGACGTCGGGCCAGAGCGTCGATCAAACGTTGCGGCGCAGCATGGCGGCGTGCGGATACACCGACGTGAAGGCGTTCCAGAAGGCGGAGGTCGTCGTCCGATGAGCGAACCCGCCCGCGAAACCGTCCTCGTCGTCGACTTCGGCGCCCAATACGCCCAGCTGATCGCTCGTCGTGTCCGAGAGGCGCACGTCTACAGCGAGATCGTCGGGCCGAGCATCACCCCAGCCGAGATCCGCGAGAAGGCGCCGATCGGCATCATCTTCAGCGGTGGACCCGCGTCGGTGAATGTCGAAGGTGCACCGATGATCGATCCGGGGGTCTATGACCTCGGCGTTCCGATTCTCGGCATCTGCTACGGCGCCCAGCTGATCGCCCGCCAGCGCGGCGGCGAGGTCGGCCGCCACGAGAGTGGCGAGTACGGCCGCACGGCGATGACACTCGCCGACGGCGGCGGTGCCTTGCTGCACGGCACGCCCGCGGATCAGCCGGTGTGGATGAGTCACTTCGACGCGATCGTCACGCCACCGGCCGGCACGACATGTACGGCCTCCACGCCCGATGCACCCGTGGCCGCATTCGAGGGTCCGGAGCAGCGCCTGTACGGCGTGCAGTTCCACCCCGAGGTGATGCACACCCCGCACGGTCAACACGTCATCGAACAATTCCTCCACGTCGGCTGCAAGGCCGATGCGGACTGGACGATGGCATCGATCATCGACACCGAGGTCGAGAAGATCCGGGCCCAGGTCGGTGACCGGCGGGCGATGTGTGCCCTCTCCGGCGGTGTCGACTCGGCCGTCGCCGCCGCGATGATGCACCGAGCGATCGGTGATCGACTCACGTGTGTCTTCGTCGACACCGGGCTCATGCGGCTCAACGAGGGCGACCAGGTCGTCGAGACCTTCGACCGCCACATGGGGCTCGAGCTCATTCACGTGCAGGCCGGCGACCGCTTCTTCACCGCCCTCGAGGGCATCACCGAACCCGAAGCCAAACGCAAGGCCATCGGAGAGCTCTTCATTCGGGTCTTCGAGGATGCCAAGGCGCAGGTGAAGAACGCAGACTTCCTCGTTCAGGGCACGCTGTACCCCGACGTCATCGAGTCGGGCAGCGAACACGCCGCCACGATCAAGAGCCACCACAATGTCGGTGGTCTTCCCGAAGACATCGATTTCGAGATCATCGAGCCGTTGCGCAGCCTCTTCAAGGACGAGGTTCGCATGGTCGGCAGCCAGCTCGGTCTCCCCGACGAGATCGTGCAGCGCCAGCCGTTCCCCGGTCCGGGTCTCGGTGTGCGCATCATCGGCGAGGTCACTCCCGACAAGGTCGCCACGCTCCAGCACGCGGACGCGATCGTTCGCGAGGAGCTCCGCGTCGCCGGACTCGAGCGCCAGATCTGGCAGTCGTTCGCCGTGTTGCCCGACATCCGCAGCGTCGGAGTCATGGGCGATGAGCGAACCTACGGCTGGCCGATCATCATCCGCGCCGTCACGAGCGAGGACGCGATGACCGCCGACTGGGCTCGAATCCCCTACGAAGTCCTCGAGACCATGAGTTCGCGGATCATCAACGAAGTCGCTGGTGTGAATCGGGTTGCCTACGACATCACGTCGAAGCCCCCCGGCACCATCGAGTGGGAGTAGTCGTGGCCACTGCTCTCGACGCCTCGGCGTACCAGCGCGCAGCTGCGCTCTTCGGCGAGACGATCGCCGCACTGTCCGATGAGGAGTGGGAGCGCACCGTCGATGACGAATGGACCGTGATCTCCACGGTCGCGTGGGTGGTTGTCGGCGACTCGCAGATCACGCAGGCGCTGCACCAGGGTGAGATCGCCCAGGCCTCGGAGTTCGATGCCGCCGTACTCGGCGGGAACCCGGTCGCCACCTGGCGCGGAACTGCAGTGGCGGCCATCGGCGCGCTGCAGGGGACGAGCGCCACCCAGCGTGTCGTCAACCATCCCGGCGGGCGCTTCGCCGTGGCCGATCTGCTCGGTCAACGCGTCACCGAGAACCTCGTTCGAGCCTGGGACATCGGCAGAGCCGTCGGCCGACCGGTCGATATCCCCGAGGACCTCGCCGAGGCGTGTCTCGACTTCTGGGCCGAGCACGCCGAGGCGGTCCTTGCCGGCGGGGTACTGCCCGACGAACCGATCGAACCGGCCGAGGACGCCGGCACGGTCGTCCGTCTGCTGGCACTCACCGGTCGCCGGTAGACCCGGTCTCCCGGTTCACCGAGAGTTCACCCGTCCCGCCCGAGGCGTTCATCCCGGCGGAGCTTCGAAGTCAGACGGGCTTCTTACGTTGTCACCCATGCAGATTCAAAGCACCCGGATGGCGCGCTGGTTCGTCGCCCTCACCATCATCCTGTCGTTGTTCGCCGCCGCGTGCGGAGGTGACGACGAGACCACCGACGCCGGACCGGACACCGCGAGCGACGCAACCTCTGATCTCGAGGGTGACTTCCTCGTCTCCGGGTCGTCGACGGTCTTCCCGATCGTCCAGAAGCAGGCCGAGGAATTCGCGGCTGCCAATCCCGGCGTGGCGATTGCCGTCGAGGGCCCCGGCTCCGGTGATGGCGCGCTGAAGTTCTGTGCCGGTGAGGTACCGGTCGCGAATGCTTCCCGGTTGTACAAGGACGAAGAGATCGCCGCCTGCGAAGAAGCCGGCATCGAGCTCATCGAGATTCGGCGTGGCATCGATGGAATCTCCGTCATCACCTCGCCGGACAACAGCGTCGAGTGCGTGACCTTCGACGAGCTCTACGCCCTGATCTCCGAAGAGGCCACCGGCTTCGGCACCTGGGATGCAGCCAACGACCTCCTCGCGGACATGGGCAGCGGGTCGTCGTTCCCCACCGACATGGAACTCGCCATCTTCGGCCCGGGCGAGGAATCCGGCACGTTCGACTCCTTCGGGGAGATCGTCATCGAGTCCGTCGCCAAGGGCAAGACGGGGCTCGACACCGAGTCCCGCGAATACGTCAAGACCATCCGTCCCGACTACACCGCCAGCCCCAACGACAACGTCATCATCGAAGGCATCGGCTCCGGCCCCGCCACCCTCGGCTGGGTCGGCTACGCGTTCGCCCAAGAGGCCGCCGACGCCGGGAACGCCAAGCTCCTCCAGGTCAGCAAGGAGGAAGGTGGTGAGTGTGTCACCCCGACTCCCGCCACCATCGCTGACGCGTCGTTCCCCATCGCCCGCTTCCTCTACACCTATGTCAACGCCGATGCTGCGGCCGACGACCCCGCCGTCGCGGCGTTCGTGGACTACATGATGAGCAACGCCGGCCTCGAGTCGGTCGCCGCGGTCGGCTACGTCGACCTCGCCGAGGCCGATCAGGCACTCGCCCAGGCCATCTGGACGGAGCGCACCACCGGCCGCAGCTGGAGCTGACAAGTCACGCTGGGGACAGTCCCCGGCGTGACTTGCTCTCCGGCCAAGGCCGAACCGAATCCCCCTCCGAGATGCGAGGCGTCCGAACTCCGGGCGCCTCGCTTCTTGTCGACGACTAATCGTCGTCAGTATCGACGTCGACGACTAATCGTCGTCGATGTCCGTCGTGCCGTCGTCGTGGTAGTCCTGGTTCTGTAGTGGTTCCGTGGCCGTCGTGACCACCCCACCCAGGTTGGCCACGATCCGCTTCCAGTAGCGATACAGAATCGCCCGTGGGACGACCTCGCTCCCGGGCCGGTCGGAGTGCATGCAATCGCGGATCTTGGCTTCGAGCCCGTAGCGAAGCTCGTCAGTGCGCTCCCGATACGAGTCGGCTGCGGCTTTATCGTGCTCGCTCAACAGCTCGCCGGCCTCGCTCATCATCTCCGAGATCGTCTGACGGATGGCGCCGAGTTCCTCGACATCGGCTGCCTCGGACAGGTCGACACCCTCCTCGGCCAGGTCGAGGATGTTCTTGGCCTGATCACCGATCCGCTCGATCTTCTTGATCAACAGCGTGTAGCCGAGTACCTCGCCGATGTCGTCCGAGCCGTGCACCGACACGTGGACCACGAGTTCGCCCCGCAGATCCTGTTCCGCCTGGTTGATCCGTGAGTCGGTGGACCGGATGTCGTCGGCCACGGCGTCGAGCGATGCCCCGCTCAGTACCGCCATCGAGGAGAGATCGAAGCTGTGACGTGCCTCGGCCAACATCGCCACGGTCTGGTTGGCGATGGAATCGAGTCCACCGTCGCCTTTGCGGAAGAAGGACATGACCATGAGTGATCGCCTTTCAGCGGAAGAGCGCCACGCCGACGAGCGGGACGATAAGGAATACGACTACCACGTAGGCGATTGCCATCGCCTGACGGGTCACCGCGATGTGTGCGAGACCCTGCGCCAGGCGGATCGGGATCTCACGGACTTTCGTGATCGGGTAGAGGATCACGATGGCGCTCACATTGAACAGCGTGTGCACCAGCCCGACGGTGAGCGCCTCGGGTTTGCTGGCCGCAAGCGCTGCGAGCAGGGCCGTGATCGTGGTGCCGACATTGGCACCGAGCGTCACCGGGTAGATGTTGTGGATCGACACCACTCCCGCCGCCGCGAGCGGCACCATGATCGATGTCGTGATGCTCGACGACTGAACCGACACGGTGATGATCATGCCGAGCAGCATTGCCACCGAACCCGCACCCGTGCCCAGCACCGCGTTGAGCGAGCGTTCCACCCGGTCGGCGACGAGCTTGCGCATGTTCTTGGTGATCATGGTCAGCGCCAACAACACGACCACGAGCCCGGTGACGACCATGAGCGTGCCGAGCAGGTTCACCTCGGCGCCGAGATCGCTGTAGATGTCCTTCACCCACCCGACCGGTTCTTTGACCCACTGCTTGATCGGGCTCTTCCAGTCGGAACCGGCGGAGCCGACGAGCTCCTCGCTGATCCGTTCCGCGGAGCTACTCAGCACGCCGGTGGCCAGTTCGAGGGGAAGCAGCAGGGCGACGGCCATGACGTTGAAGAAGTCGTGCACCGTGGCGGCCGCGAACGCCCGCTTGAAGTCCTCGCTCTGACGGATCGATCCGAGCGACACGAGGGTGTTGGTCACCGTGGTGCCGATGTTGGCGCCCATGATCATCGGAACCGCGGCGTCGACGCCGAGCGCGCCGGAGGCCACCAGGCCGACGATGACCGAGGTGCTGGCCGAAGAGGACTGCACGAGCACGGTGCCGAGGATGCCGACGAAGAGCCCGGCCAGCGGATTGCTGACCCCTTCGAACAACTGTTCCTGGGTGTCGGCGCCCATGACCTTGATGCCCGACTCGAGCAGGCTCACACCGACCAGGAAGACGTAGATCAGGGTGACGACGAGGGTGGCCCGAGCGGGCCAGGGGATTTCTCGAGGAGCCAGCGGGGAGAGCGTCTGATCCATACCGGGGCGCAAGGTAGCAGGGATACATCGGGCAGTGCCCAGCTGTTCACCTTTCGTTCACCTGGATCAACCGACCGTTCATCCGGGGGCCGATCGCCGGCCAGATGCGGTCCTTACGCTCTTGACCAGTGACCGATCTGCTGCCTCCCTCCCGCTCGGACCGCTTCCGCAGCGTCATCGCCCTTCTGACACTGCTCGCCGTCTTCGCAGTCGTGGCCGCGGTGGTCGACCGGCTGGACGATGAGCCCACGATCGTCGCCGCGCAAGGCAACTCGTCCACGACCGACACCGGCGCGGGCGCCGCAGTCGGTGAACTCGAGGGTTCGTACCTGATCTCGGGTTCGTCGACGGTGTTCCCCATCGTGCAGGCGCAGGCCGAGGCGTTCGCCGAGGCGAATCCCGGACTCGCCATCGCCGTTGAGGGCCCCGGTTCCGGGGACGGCGCGCAGAAGTTCTGCAACGGCGAAGTGCCGATCGCCAATGCCTCGCGTCTCTACAAGGACGAGGAGATCTCGATCTGCGAGGAGAACGGGATCGAGTTCATCGAGATCCGTCGTGGGATCGACGGCATCACGGTGATCACGGCGCCGGACAACGACGTCATCGAGTGCCTGTCCTTCAACGATCTGTATGCCCTCATCTCCGAGGAGGCGGTCGGTTTCGACTCGTGGTCAGCTGCGAACTCGCTGACCGGCCTCTGGGGCGGCACCCAGTTCGACGATCTCGAACTGGAGGTCTTCGGGCCGGGTGAGGAGTCCGGCACGTTCGACTCCTTCGGCGAGATCGTGATCGAGGCGGTGGCCAAGGGCAAGACCGGACTCGACATCGACGCCCGGGAGTTCGTGAAGACGATCCGTCCCGACTACACGGCCAGCCCCAACGACAATGTGATCATCGAGGGCATCGGTGCGAGCGATCACCCGCTCGGCTGGGTCGGGTTCGCCTTTGCCAAGGAAGCCTCGGAGGCCGGACAGGCCCGGATGATCCCGATCTCCAAGGAGGACGGCGGCGAGTGTGTGTCGCCCACGACTGAGACGATCGCCGACGCGTCCTTCCCGATCGCCCGCTTCCTCTACACCTACATCAACGCCGAGGCGGCCGAAACCGAGCCCGCCGTCGCCGCATTCGTCGACTACATGCTGAGCGACGAGGGGCTGCTCGAGGTCGGCGCACAGGGGTACGTGGATCTGCCCGACGTCGATCAGACCCGGGCTCGAACGATCTGGAACGCCCGCCTCACCGGGACCGGCCAGTGGGAGTGACCACCCAGGCCCGCCGGGCCGTGACGGTGCCGACGTTCGGCAACCGAGCGGGTGCCGCCGTGTTGGAGCCGCTGCTCTACGTCGCGGTGGCGCTGCTCGTCGCACTGGT
The DNA here is from genome assembly GCA_016845585.1 of Acidimicrobiaceae bacterium. Lineage (GTDB taxonomy): Bacteria > Actinomycetota > Acidimicrobiia > Acidimicrobiales > Aldehydirespiratoraceae > JAACCU01. Next base: position 115,847 of record JAERSO010000026.1, read on the forward strand.
CGAGTACTTCGTCGCCGGGCCGACCACCGACTTCGGGCCGTCCAACTTCTGGATCGCCTTCGTCGTCTTGGCCGTGGCGAACGCATGGATGTTCCCGCAGGCCCAAACTCTCGTCGGGTCGGTGAGTGGTCAGTACGTGGCGATGGCCGATGGCTCGCCGGCGGCGCCGTTGACGGTGATGGTCCGCCAGCTCGCGCGATTCGGCGTCCTGTACGGCATCCCCGTGATGGTGATCGACTTCAACGTGGGCTACGCAGCCGTCGTCTGGGCGTTCTGCGGTCTGCTGATCTGGCGTACGCCGGGCCATCGGGCGCCGTGGGACTTCGTGGTGAACACCCTGGTCGTCGATGGCTTCGGCACAGTCGGGATGGTCGAGCTCCCCGAACTGCGTGATGCCTCCGACCTCCGCCTCGACCCGGCCCGCAACCGCCAGGACCGCATCGCGGGTCGAGCGATGTTCGCCGCCGGTCTCGTCTCGGTCCTCATCAGCGCACTCATCGTGTGGAACATCTTCCGCGAGGCCATGGAGTTCGTCGCCGCCGACGATTTCGAATGGGGGCTGTTGCAGGGCCGTGGCTGGTTCCCCCGCCGTGGCGAGTTCGACCTGAGCACGCTCTTCGTCGGGACCCTGTGGGTCACCGGCATCGCCATGTTCGTGGCCGGCCCGGTCGGACTCGGGGTGGCGTTCTATCTCTCGGAATACGCACCCGGACGGGTCCGGCGCTTCGTGAAGCCCTTGATCGAGACGCTGGCGTCGATTCCGTCCGTCGTGCTCGGCTTCTTCGCCATCAGCTTCATCACGCCGAGCGTCCTCGAAGGTGTGTTCCCCGGGATCGCCTTCCAGTCGATCCTGGCCGCGGGCATCGGTGTCGGCATCCTCACGGTGCCGATCGTCGCCTCGATTTCCGAAGACGCCATGCGGGCCGTCCCGATGGAGCTGCGAGAGGCGAGCTACGGGCTCGGTGGGCGGAAGGTCACCACGGCTCTGCGCGTGGTGTTCCCGGCGGCGCTGTCCGGCATCTCCGCCGCCCTCATCGTCGCGATCTCCCGTGCCGTCGGCGAGACGATGGTGGTGTTCATCGCGGCGGGCCTCACCGGCATCTTCAACACCAACCCGCTCGATCCCGGCCAGACGATCACCGGTGCCATGGCCTCACTCGGGGCCGGCACCGACGAGGTCGCCGGTGTGGGCATCGCCTTCCAGAGCCTCTACTTCCTGGGTGCCGTGCTCTTCGTGCTCACCCTCTTGCTCAACATGGCCTCGGACTTCATCGTCCGTCGATTCCGGCAGGTGTACTGATGGCCATGCCGCCCCGATCGACGCGGACGACCGTCGTGGACCTCGACGCGCTGCGTACACGACGCGGTGCCGACCTGCGCGGCCAACTCTTCTACGGGCTCCTCCTCGTCTCCGTGGTGCTGGCGTTCGCCATGGTCGGCTCGGTCTTCTGGGACGTCGTCGACAAGTCGTCCGACATCGCGACCACCCGATTCTGGGACTTCCTCACGTCGCCATCCTCCTCCGACCCGGGCAAGGCGGGTGTCGTGCAGGGCATCCGGGGGAGCATCCTCATCGCCGTGATCGTGATCATGACGTTCCCGATCGGGATCGCGGCCGCGATCTACCTCGAGGAGTACGCCGAGGACACCTGGGCGTCGCGTCTCATCCAGGTCACGGTCCGCAACCTCGCCGGCGTGCCCTCAATCGTCTACGGCCTGCTCGGCCTCGCCGTGTTCGTGCAGCTCCTGCGCGGGATCACCGGAGGGTCGACCGTCATCTCGGGCGGTATCACCATCGCCATCCTCGTGCTGCCGGTCGTGGTGATCACGGCCGGTGAAGCGGTACGTGCCGTCCCCGGCTCCTTGCGAGAGGGCGCCTACGGCCTGGGAGCGACGAAGTGGGAAGTCGTGCGCACCCAGGTGGTCCCGGCCGCCCTGCCCGGCATCCTCACCGGCACGGTGCTCGCGGTCGGTCGAGCGCTCGGTGAGGCGGCGCCGCTCCTCGTCATCGGCGCGGTCGCCTTCTACACCACCGGCAACAACGACTTCCTCGAACAGATGCAGGGCGCGTTCACCGCGTTGCCGATGAACATCGCCAACTTCGCCAAGGAGCCGGCGGAGTCATGGCGCGGGCACGCCGCCACGGCGAGCCTCGTCCTGCTCGTACTCGTCTTCGTGGTGAACCTGGCGGCGATCGTCGTCCGGGCCCGCATTTCCAAGAAACTGGGACGCTGATGCTCATGACTGATTCCGATGTTCGCCCCACGCTCACGGCCCCGCCGACGGTGGTGGCCGATGGAGAACCTCCGACCGCCACGCCCGACGTCTTCACCGTGCGTGACCTCAACGTCTACTACGGCGACCTGCGTGCGGTGGCCGATGTAGACCTCGACGTGCGTGAACGTCAGATCACTGCGTTCATCGGCCCGTCGGGTTGTGGCAAGTCGACGGTGCTGCGGTGCTTCAACCGGATGAACGACCTGATCGACATCGCCCGCGTCGAGGGAACCGTCCTGTACCACGACGTCGATCTCTACGACGCCCAGGTCGACCCCGTCGCGGTCCGCCGCCGGATCGGCATGGTCTTCCAGAAGCCGAATCCGTTCCCGAAGTCGATCTACGACAATGTGGCCTACGGTCCCAAGGTCGCCGGCCAGAAGGGCAACCTCGACGAGTTGGTCGAGAACTCGCTGCGCAGCGCCGGTCTCTGGGACGAGGTGAAGGACCGCCTCAGCAGCTCCGCCCTCGGGATGTCGGGCGGGCAGCAGCAGCGCCTGTGCATCGCCCGCGCCATCGCCGTGAACCCTGACGTGCTCCTCATGGACGAGCCCTGCTCGGCTCTCGACCCGATCGCCACCGGCCGGATCGAGGAGCTCATGAAGGAGATCCAGAACGAGTACACGATCGTGATCGTGACCCACAACATGCAACAGGCGGCGCGGGTCAGCGATCGCACCGCCTTCTTCACCGCGGAGCTGGACGACACGACGGGCCAGCGGCGAGGCAAACTGGTGGAGTTCGACGACACGGGGACGATCTTCTCGAACCCGGCCGATGAGCGAACCGAGGCCTACGTCACCGGACGGTTCGGCTGATGACCGTGGAGGAGGTGCCCGTGAACGAGATCCGATCGAACCTCGACGAGCGTCTCGCGGACATCGAAGAGAGCCTCCGCGCGATGATGGAGCTCGTATCGGATCGGGTTGCCGAGGTCACCTCGGCGATGCTCGAGGGCGACGTGGCGGTGGCCGACCAACTCGTCGTCGCCGATGACGACGTCGACATCTTGTCGCTGCGAGTCGAGGAGGGATGCATCGACACGCTCATCCGCGAGCAGCCCGTGGCCTCGGACCTTCGATTCGTCGTCGCCGCCATGCACGTCAACATGGACGTCGAGCGGAGCGGCGATCTCGTCAGCAACATTGCCAAGGCAGTCGGCCGTCTGCAGGGCGCCCACCCCGACGACCATGTCCGCGACCTAGTTGTTCGCATGTCCTCTCAGGCTCAGCTGCTGATGCGGCGTGCCGCCGAAGCATTCCGCACCCGCGACTCCGAGCTCGCCGAATCGATCGACGAACTCGACGACGTGCTCGACGATCTTCACTATCGCTACATCCAGCACGTGATCTCCGATGCGCGACGCGGCGACCTCGACCCGCAGCAGTCGCTGCAGTTGGCCCTGGTCGGCCGCTTCTACGAACGGATCGGCGATCACGCCGAGAACGTCGGCGAGCGAGTCCGCTACATCGTCGACGGATGGCTGCCCGAGGCCCAGGCGGCGGAGCGGGCCCGGGAACGGGCACTCGACCCCGAGCCTCGCCCCACACGCGGTCTCGCCGTGATCGACTCGATCGCCGAGTCGCGGCGCATCGATGCGATCCGTCGCGACTTCGTCGCCAATGTGTCGCACGAGCTGAAGACCCCGGTGGGCGCGATCTCCCTCCTCGCGGAGACGTTGGAAGGCGAGACCGACCCCAACGACCGTGAGCGACTCACCAGGATGCTGAGTCGGGAAGCGACCCGCGTCGGAGACATCATCGACGACCTCCTCGAGTTGACTCGCCTAGAGGAGACCGACACGTCGGCGGATCGCCTCGACATCGACGAGGTGGTACAGCTCGCGGTCGAAAAGGTTCGCTCGTTCGCCGATGCCCACCGGGTCGAGATCGCTGCCGTCGGTCTTCCGAGCGGGCTCGAGGTCAGCGGCGATCGACGTCAGCTCGTTCGCGCCTTGCAGAACCTGCTCGACAACGCCGTTCGGTATTCCGACGCCGATCAGCGGATCACGGTGACGGTCGAACAGATCGAGGATGGCGTGGCGGTCTCCGTCCGAGACGATGGCGTCGGCATTCCCCGAGCGGAGCTGGAGCGGGTGTTCGAACGGTTCTACCGAGTCGATCGCGCCCGGAGCCGCGAATCCGGTGGCACCGGACTGGGGCTCGCCATCGTCCGCCACGTGACCCAGAACCATGGTGGTCGGGTGCTGGTCGAGTCGAAGCCTGGCGCGGGATCGAACTTCTCCATGCATCTTCCGCTGGCACCGTTGGCGGGCCAGTGACCCAGGGCGTGAGCGTCCTGGTCGTCGATGACGAGCCGGCGTTTCGAGAGGGCTTGCGTCAGGCGCTCAAACAAGAAGGTTTCGTCGTGCACCTCGCCGCGGACGGTGAGGAGGCACTGGAGGTGTGGCGGGCCTATCACCCGGACCTGATCCTGCTCGACGTGATGCTGCCACGACTGTCCGGTATCGACGTCTGTCGTGAGATACGTGCCGTTGACGAGACGCCGGTGATCATGGTGTCGGCGCGCAATGAGGAGATCGATGCAGTCGTGGCGCTGGAGGTCGGCGCCGACGACTACGTGACCAAGCCGTACCGCGTGCGCGAGCTCATCGCCCGCATGCGTACGGTCCTCCGGCGCAGCGCGGCGAGTGCATCGCCGGAGCTCCCGCCAGGCATGCTCGAGGTGGGTGGTCTGGTTCTCGAACGTGAACGGCACGAGGTTCGGCTGGCCGGTGAACTCGTGCAGCTCCCACTCAAGGAGTTCGAGGTCCTCGCCCTCCTGATGGAGAACGCCGGCCTGGTCGTCACCCGCCAGACCCTGATCGACCGGGTGTGGGGCTACGACTATGTGGGCGACACCAAGACGCTCGATGTCCACATCAAGCGTCTTCGCTCCAAGGTGGAGGACACCCCCGAGACCCCAGAACGCATCGTCACCATCCGCGGCCTCGGCTACAAACTCACCGCCCACTAACTGCAACATTCGTCAGACGAGTGTTGCATCTCGGGTGTCACAGCGGCTCGCTAGGGTGACCCGGTGCCCGAATCGCCGCTCCTCGATGGCCTGAATCCCGCCCAGTACGACGCTGTCATCCACGAGGGCGGGCCGCTGCTGGTCGTGGCCGGCGCCGGGTCGGGCAAGACGAGAGTTCTCACCCACCGCATCGCCCATCTGATCGACCAGGGTCTCTCGCCGTTCGAGATCCTCGCCATCACCTTCACCAACAAGGCGGCGGGGGAGATGAAGCATCGAGTCGGTGGCTTGGTCGGTCTCGTTGCGGAGAAGATGTGGGTCTCCACCTTCCACTCGGCGTGCGTGCGGATTCTTCGCCGCGACGTCGAACGGCTCGGGTTCCCCGGCCGGTTCTCGATCTACGACCAGGCCGACGCCGTCCGCCTCGCCGGATACGTCATCCGCGACCTCAACTTCGATCCGAAGCGCTTCCCTCCTCGGTCCATCCACGCCGCGATCTCTGCGGCCAAGAACGAGAACGTCGGCCCCGAGCAGTTCGCTGCCGAGGCCGAGCAGATCTTCCAACGCAAAATCGCCGAGGTCTACGCCGAATACCAGCGCCGCCTGCTCAGCGCGGGGGCCATGGACTTCGACGATCTCCTGATGCGTACGTCGGAGCTGTTCCGCACCCAGCCCGATGTGCTCGACCATTGGCGGCGCCGGTTCGGCCACGTCCTCGTCGACGAGTACCAGGACACCAACCCGGTCCAGAACGATCTCGTCCTCATGCTCGGTGAGGAGCACCGCCAGGTCACGGTGGTCGGCGACTCGGATCAGAGCGTGTACTCCTTCCGCGGCGCTGACATCCGCAACATCCTCGAGTTCGAGGAGGCGTTCCCGGATGCCTCGGTGATCGTGCTGGAGCAGAACTATCGATCCAGCCAGTCGATCCTCGACGCCGCGAACTCCGTGATCGCCAAGAACGTCGGCCGCAAGCCGAAAGACCTGTGGACCGATCAGGGGCCGGGCGAGAAGATCGTCCGCTATCACGCCGATGACGAGTCCGACGAGGCCCAGTTCGTCGCGAACGAGTTGGCGAAGCTCCACGATCACGACCACATGCGGTGGGGCGAGATGGCGGTCTTCTATCGCACGAACTCGATGTCGCGGGTCATCGAGGAGTTCCTCGTACGGGTCGGCATCCCGTACAAGGTCGTCGGTGGCACTCGGTTCTACGACCGCCGCGAGGTCAAGGACGCGGTGGCCTACCTCCGGGCGATCATCAATCCGACCGACGAGGTCAGCGTCAAGCGGGTGCTGAACACCCCGAAGCGTGGTGTCGGCGATTCATCGGTCGGCAAGCTCGATGCGTGGGCGTCTGCCAACGGCGAGACCTTCGACCAGGCGTTGATCCGGTTCGACGAAGCCGGCGTGAGTGGGCGGGCCGCCACCGGCATCGAGAAGTTCCTCGTGCTCACCACCGAGATCCGCAAGCTGGACGCCGGCCCGGCCACCATCATCGAGGAGGCGCTCGACCGCTCCGGCTACCTCGAGGAGCTGCAGACGGAACGCTCGGTGGAGGCCGAGGGGAGGCTGGAGAACCTGAGCGAACTCGTCGGCATGGCGCGGGAGTACGAGACGGTCGATGAGTTCCTCGAGCAGATCTCGCTGGTGTCCGACACCGACGACATCGACGAGGAGGAGTCGACGGTCACGTTGATGACGCTGCACTCGGCCAAGGGCCTGGAGTTCCCAGTGGTCTTCCTCGTGGGCATGGAGGACGGCGTCTTCCCCCACATCCGCGCCCTCGGTGAGCCGACGGAGCTCGAAGAGGAGCGCCGGCTCGCCTACGTGGGCATCACGCGGGCCATGCAGAAGCTGCATCTGACGAGCGCGTGGAGCCGGATGATGCACGGCACCACTCAGTACAACCCGCCGAGCCGATTCCTCGACGAGATCCCGAGCGAGCTGATCGATGAGACCGGCGGCTCCCGGATGCTGCGGAGCCGCCGGGATCGAGGGAGCCGCGACGGTGGAGGGCGCACGTTCGGTGGCGGAGGCCGCGCCAGCGAGAACCGGGATCACATGGTCGAGCAGGCGCTCGCCGCGGCGAACCGGCCGAGCCCGTCGGGAGCCGAGGCCATGGGCCTGCGGGTCGGCGACGACGTCCGCCACAGTCAGTGGGGCGAGGGCATCATCGTCGACATCGACGGCGCCGGTGACAAGGCCGAAGCATCGGTGCACTTCCCGAGCGTGGGTGAAAAGCGCCTCCTGCTCAGCTGGGCTCCGCTCGAGAAGATCTGATCGCCGCCCCCTGTTCGGTTGATTTCGGGCGGTTTCGGCCGACGACAGCGAGTGATGGTGAAGACTCGCGCGCACCGCTGATGGGCTCGATCCCAGATCTCCGGAGCGACGGGTCCATGGGTCGTCGCGCATTCGTGCGCCGCACCGCCACGGCGGGCGCAGCGGTGTGGGTCGCGCCGAGCATTCTGACCTCGGATCGGATCGCCGCGGCCACCGGCTCGTGCACGGGTGGTGTCAGCGTCTGTGAGTTCGCGACCGGACTCGACGGCTGGACGATCGACAATAGCCGGGGACCTCGTCGCAGACGCTCTATTCGGCGGCGTCGATCGGCAACACGGTGGGATTCGAGACCGAGGTCCACCACATCCCGACGAGTTTCAACGACCAGGTCGTGCGCTTCCAGTTCGACTTCGACACCCGTGACGGGCTCTACAACCAGCACGAGGGCGTCTACATCGGGCGCTTTGAGGTCACGGCGTGTCCGCCCGTGGTCTCGGCCGCGCCCGCACTGGCCTCCTTCCGTTCGGTCGCGGTGAACGAGGAGATCGATATCGACATGCAGGAGTCTCCGCCGGGGTGGCGGTGAACCCCGGCGCCGGCGTCCCGCTCACCAGCTGCAGGGCAGGTGCTTCACCCCATTGATGAAGTTCGACCGCAACCGATCCGGCTCACCTGATGCATGGATGTCGGGCAGCTGGGTCAGCAGCTCCTTGTAGAGCACATTGATCTGGCGACGGGCGAGATGAGCTCCGAGACAGAAGTGCGGTCCCGGGCCACCGAAACCGATGTGATCCTTGTTGTCGCGGGTGATGTCGAAGGCATAGGGATCGACGAAGACGTCGTGGTCGCGATTGCCCGACCCGTAGAACAAGACGACCTTGTCGCCCTCGGTGAACTCCTTGTCGCCGAGTCGGACTCCACCCTGGGTGACCGTGCGGCGGAAATGGATGACCGGACTCGCGAGCCGGATGATTTCCTCCACGGCACCCGGCATGTGACCATCGAGGTCACCCTGCAGTTTCGCCTTCTGGCCGGGGTTCTCGGTCAGGTAGGTGAGACCCCAGGAGATCGAGTTGCGAGTGGTCTCGTTGCCGGCCGCGCACAGCAGGACGAAGAAGCTTTGCAGCTCCGATCGAGTGAGCTTGTCGCCATCGATTTCGGCGTTGACGAGGGCGTGTGTCAGATCGTCGGCGTCGCCGCCGTCGGCGCGGTCGGCGACCTCGTCCATCAGAGCCGCGAGGGCGGCTCCGGCTTCCAGGAACGCCTCGAGAGGGTTCGCGTCCTCGGGGATGAACTCGGGGTCGCCCTGGCTCAGAATGATGTTCGTCATGTCGAACACGAACTCGTGCTGGCTCTCGGGGATGCCCATCATGTCGCAGATGATCTTGACGGGCAGCCACGCCGCGCAGGCAGTCACGAAGTCGCAGCCGGGACCCTGATCTCGGAGACGTTCGACGATGGCTTTCGCCGCTACTTCGACGTCCTCCATGTTGCGCTGAAGCATCCGGGGCGTGAAGCCCGCCGACACGAGGCCTCGGAGCCGGGCATGACGTGGATCATCGAGGGCGATCATCGAGCCGAAGAACTCGTTGAACTCGGTCGGAAGGTCGGGAATGTTCACACCGTTGCCGGATTTGAACAGCTCCGGACGCCGACTCGCCTCGATGATGTCGGCGTGTCGGGTGATCGCGTAGTAGCCGGGGCCGGAAGGAAGGAACTCGGTCTCGGCCTCGGCGAAGAAGCGGATGGGATCCTCTCGCCGAAGCGTCTCGAACGCGTCGTCACGGACGCTCATCGGGAGGGTCCAGAATCCCTCGATGTCGGACAGGTCGATCTCGTCGAGCTTCATTCGGTGAGACTAGGGCACATGGTGCGGAGGTCGAAAAGCGTCCGGGCCACCCCGGTGGCAGCGACCGTCGGGAGGCGTCGGTCAGCTGAGACGAATACGAAGGCGCTTGTTGCCCTTGCCCTTCGATTCGGTCTTGACGACCTCGAACCGACCGACCTCGCCGGTGCGGCCGACATGGGTGCCACCGTCGGCCTGCTTGTCGAGCCCGACGATGTCCACGACCCGTATCTCGGTGACCGACTCGGGGATCAGGTTGACCTTGGTGCGAATGAGATCATCGTCGACAAGCGCGACCTCCCGAGGCAGAAACGACACCTCGATGGGTCGATCGGCGGCGATTTCCGCGTTCACCAGATCGGTGACCCGATCGGCGAACCCTTCGGGTAGAGGGTCGAACTCGAAGTCCATGCGGGCCGAGAGCGGCTCCATGTTGCCACCGGTCACCGGCGTGCCCCACTCGTTCCAGATGACGCCACACAGGATGTGCAGCACGGTGTGGGTGCGCATCAACTGATGTCGGCGCTCCCAGTCGACGGTACCCGTGACCTCGGTACCAACAGGTGGCGCCTCCCCGTCGATCGTGTGGAACACGACCGGGCCCCTGCCGGAAACGGCGGTTACCGCCGCGCTTTCGCCATCCCACATGATCGTGCCGGTGTCATGGGGTTGACCACCACCGGTCGGATAGAAGCATGTGGCGTCGAGACCGATGGCACCGTCCTCGTTGGTCTCGATGACGGTGGCGGTGAAGTCGCGTTGCTCGGTGTCGCGGAGATAGATCCGGTCGGTCTCACTCATCGTCGGCCTCCTCCTGAGGATCCTCGGGGTCGTAGTTGATGTCGACGCGGACATTGTTCTTGTCGTCGATGGTGATCGGGTACGACAGGATCGACTCCCCGGATGACAGGTTGCCCTCGGCGTCCATCGTCACGTCGGTGCAGTCAGCCTCATCGGTGGCGCCGATCAGGTCGAACTGCTCCGTGGTCGGGTCCCACTGGAAGAAGCAGTCGCGAGGCTCGCCCAGCGGGCGGGCGGCGAAGGCCAGCCAGCCGGTCTCGGGATCGGGGCCCAGGTGCTGGAGGATGATGTCGCGGCTGCGACCCGCGACATCGGAGTAGAGGATCGGACCGCGATCGTCGATCTCTTCGGATATTCGCCAAATCTGGCCCGCGTCGAAGTCGGTGTCTCCCAGCTGTACCTCGACATCGCCGCCGGAACCGGCGAGCCAGATCACCCCGACCCCGAGGGCGAGGGCGATCATCACGCCGGTGAAACCGACGAGGAGTGCACTTCTGGCGTTCATCTGGGGGCCGCGAGCGACGGGCATCTCAACTTCCTGGTGCCGGATGGCGGTGGGGGAATTGGGTGGTGCCTAGTATTCCAACGTCAACGGACCGGGAGGCAGAAACCGGTGGATCTCTTCGAACATCAGGGCAAGGAGTTCTTTGCCCAATACGGCATGCCGGTGAGCCCGGGCGAGGCGACCTTCACGGTCGACGAAGCGGTTGCGGCCGCGGAACGGCTGGGAACACCGGTCATGGTGAAGGCCCAGGTGCACGCGGGCGGACGTGGAAAGGCCGGTGGCGTCAAGTTCGCTCCCGACATCGATGCCGTCCGCGAGCACGCCTCCAACATCTTCGGCCTCGACATCAAGGGCCACATCGTCAAGCGCATCTGGATCGAGAAGGCGTCCGACATCGCGGAGGAGTACTACGCGAGCTTCACGCTCGACCGCTCCGCCAAGAAGCATCTCGGCATGCTCTCCAAGGAGGGTGGTGTCGAGATCGAGACCGTCGCCGAAGAGAACCCCGACGCCATCGCCAAGATCTGGGTCGATCCCGTCGACGGTCTCAGCGAAGCCGCGTGTCGCGAGTGGGTGGCGGCCGCCAACCTGCCCGATGCCGCCACCGAGGGATGTGTCGACATCCTCCAGAAGCTCTACACCGCCTACACCGAGGGCGACGCCGACCTGGTCGAGATCAATCCGCTGATCCTCACCCCCGAAGGCGTCGTGCACGTCCTCGACGCCAAGGTCACCCTCGACGGCAACAGTGAGTTCCGGCATCCCGACTACGCCCAGTACGACGCCACGCAGCCTCGCGACGAGCGTGAGCAAGCCGCCCACTCGAAGGGCTTGCAGTACGTCGGCCTCGAAGGTTCGGTCGGCGTGATCGCCAATGGTGCAGGCCTCGCCATGAGCACGGTCGATGTCGTCAACCAGGTGGGCGGCTCGCCCGCCAACTTCCTCGACATCGGTGGAGGCGCCAACGCCGATGTGATGGCCGGGGCACTCGAGGTCATCAACAACGACCCGGCAGTGAAGTCGATCTTCATCAACATCTTCGGTGGCATCACTCGAGGTGAGGAAGTCGCCAACGGCATTCTCGAGGCCATGCGGAGAGTCGAGATCGACTCCCCGATCGTGATCCGCCTCGACGGCACCAACGCCGACGAGGGGCGCGCCATTCTGGTTCCCAACCTCAACGACAAGCTGATGATGGAAGAAACGATGTTGGACGCCGCTCGAAAAGCCGTCGAACTGGCGGAGGGAGCCTGACATGTCGATCTTCGTGGACGAGAACACCAAGGTCATCTACCAGGGCCTCACCGGCTCCCAGGGCAGCTACTACGGCTGCCTCAATGCGGAGTACGGCACCCAGGTCGTCGCCGGTACCCATCCGAAGAAGGCGGGTTCGGACGTGGACGGCGTGCCGATCTACGCGAACGTCGGCGAGGCCGTCGCGGCCACGGGCGCCACGGCGAGCTGCATCTTCATTCCCGCTGCCGGGGTGCGAGGTGCGGTCATGGAGGCCGCCGAGGGTGGCGTCGAGTTCATCGTCGCCATCACCGAGGGCGTCCCGGCCCACGACGAGGCGTACTTCTACAACGATCTGAAGCGCAACTTCCCCAACGTGCGGCTGCTCGGGCCCAACTGTCCCGGCATCATCAGCCCCGGCAAGTGCAACATCGGCATCACCGCCGGCCACATCGCCAAGGCCGGCGGACCCGTCGGCATCGTGAGCCGGTCCGGCACGCTCACCTACCAGGCGTTGTACGAGCTGAAGCAGAAGGACATCGGCGTCACCACGTGCGTCGGTATCGGTGGCGACCCCGTCCCGGGCACCTCCTTCATCGACTGTCTGGAGGCGTTCGAAGCCGATCCCGAGACCAAGGCCGTCATGATGATCGGTGAGATCGGTGGCTCGGCCGAGGAAGAGGCTGCCGAGTACATCAAGAACCACATGAGCAAGCCGGTGTCGAGCTACATCGCCGGCGTCACCGCCCCTCCCGGGAAGAAGATGGGCCACGCGGGCGCCATCGTGTCCGGCGGCAAGGGAACCGCGGCGGCGAAGATGGAGGCCCTGGAGGACGCCGGTGTGCGTGTCGGTCACAATCCGACCGAAGCCGGCGAACTCATGGCCGAGATCGTCGCCACCCTCTAGCCCCACCCCACGGTTCTGGCTGCCGCTGGCCTACCCGTGAGGTAGGCCAGCGGCAGCAGTTTCGGGGTGGGGGTGCCACCCGTGGGGGGCGGATGGGTGCGAACCTGACGGGATGCGTGTTCGCCGCGGGGTCCGTTGGGTCGGGATCGCCTTCCTCTTTGTGATGTCGGCCGCGGCGTGCGGCACGTCGTCGGTCGCGTTGAGCGATGACGACGACGCTCCTGCGTCGAGCACCACCAGCTCGACGACGACATCCACCACGGTGACCCCGTCGTCCACGACCTCGACGACCACCTCGTCCACCACCTCGACGACGACCACCACGACCACCGCACCGGCCACGGTCGATGGTGACCTGCTCCGCGACGAAGAAGGGGTGCCTCTCAACGGTCAGACCGATGGCGTCCTCATCACTCCGACGGGCTGGATCGCGCCGATCGTCGACACCTCGGCTGATGGCTGGACCGTCTGGACCCCGTGTGGTCGAACCGCCGACCTCACCGGAGGTCGGGTGGTCGAGTACGCCGACTTCGTGATCGATCCAGGCCACGGCGGCAACGAGACCGGCGCCGTGGGTCCCGGAGGTTTGCGGGAGGCCGACCTCAATCTCGAGGTGGCGCTGAAGCTCCGCGACACGCTCGTCGGTGCCGGCTACTCGGTGATCATGACCCGCCAGACCGATGTGCGGGTCCCCATCGTCACCCGTGGCGAGATCGCGCAGGCACTCGACCCGATCGCGTTCATCTCCGTTCACTTCAATGCGGGCACGGACGCTTGGAGCGACGAACCCGGCACCGAGATGTTCCACCAGATCGAGTCGGCGGAGTCGAAGCGGCTGGCCGGGCTGCTGTACGAGGAGGTGTTCGGCTACCTGGAGGACTTCGACATCACCTGGGTCAGCCTCAGTGACGCCGGTGCCATGAGTCGTCCCAATCGTGAGGGTGGCGACTACTACGGGGTGCTGCGTCGGCCGGGTCCGGTCACGTCGGTACTGGCCGAATACGGCTACATCAGCAACCAGGCAGAGGAGGAACTCTACTCCGACCCGGCGGTCCAACAGCAGCTCGCCGACGCCACCCTGCGGGCCGTCAGGCGCCTGCTCACCACCAGTGACCCGGGCAGCGGGTTCACCACCGACCCGATCTTTCGGGGCTACGGCCCGTCGGGTGCGGGCCGGACCGACAACTGCGTCGATCCGAAGCTCCAGTGAGCGCGAAGACCTGGCGGTCCCGCCTGTCGGTGGGGGTTCTGCTGGTTGCGTTGGCGGGTTCGGCATGTGGCACCGGCGGCGTCATGCTCGACGACGACACGGCCGACCAGGCTGGCGGATTGAACGATGTCGACACGGCCGCGACGGCGACCGGGGAGGCGCAAGCCACCGTGCCGACGACCCTCCCTCTCGCCGACCGGCTGCCGTCCCCTCGTGCCGGCCTCGGCGTTCTCGAACTCGACGGCTATGCCGTGCCGATCCTGCAGCGGACGGTCGACGGCTGGCTGATCCTGAGTCCGTGCGGCAACGAGGTCGATGTGGCCGAGGGGGTGGAGCGGACCGGAGCTCACGTCGTGCTCGACCCCGATCCGGCTGCCGTCCCGATCGCCCGGGCGATCGAACGCCGTCTCGCCCCGTCGGGGGTCAGCACCGTCCTCAGTCGGTGGACGAATGTCTCGATCGACGCCACGACCCGTGCTGCGCTCGCCGAGCCCAGCGGCGCCCACGTGTTCGTGACGCTCCGAATGGTTCTCGGCGACACCTCGCGGATCGGGGCAGCGGAGGTCGGCGTCGTCCATCAGGTCGACAGCGAGGAGAGTCGCCGACTCGGGGGCTTGATGTACGCCAATCTCACCCACGCGATGGACGGACTCTCGGACTCGTGGCCGGGCCTCGATGAACCCGGGGTCCGTCCGCTGCTCAATCAGCGCGGGTCGGACTTCTTCGTGGTGCTTCGCGAGACCGGTGACACCCCGGCGGTCGTCGTCGACATCCCCGGGCTCGGTGTGCCGGCCTTGATCGAGTTGTTGTCGACGTCCGACGGTCAGGCGGCGATGGCGATGGCGGTTGCGACCGCGGTCGAGCAGTTCCTCGGCACGGCTGCGTCCGGCAGCGGGTATGTCGACCCGATCGAGTTGGTGCGAGACGCGCCAACGGGCGGCTCGAGCACCGAGTGCGATGACCCGCTGCTCCCGCCGCCCGTCGACGAGTAGCTCAGCAGCTCAGAACTGCGTGGGGGGTGCGTCGGCGTTGCCGCCGGCACCCTGCATGTCCATGAAAGCGCCGGCCACCATGACACCCGAGGCGATGAGGCCGAGGATGAGGCCGATGCCGACGTCACCGCGGAACAGGAACCCGACGGTGGTCAGCAGAGCGAAGCTGCTGAGGATGAAGTGCACCTGGTCGTGGTTGAAGCCGAGCATGCGGTCCGGCAGCGAGACGTTGCCGAAGTTGCTGGCAGCCACGCCGCCACCGATGATCACACCGATCGCGGCGCAGAAGATGCCGAGGAAGCCGAAGCCGTCGACATCCCACGCGTTGATACCGACCGAGAAAGAGCCAGAACCGAAGCTGGCCCAATCCAAGAAGGTCGAGATGAAGAGCACCGCCCCTCCGGCGATGAGCATGATCGTGCTCGGTTTCACATTGTTGTCCATGTTGTCCTCCGCGACATTTGCGTCGGCGCCACCGTAGACGACCCACCTCCTCGCTCGCATGGACACACTGCTAGGTTCGGATCGTGTCAGCTGCAAGTACCACCCGCCGTGCCCTCCTGTCCGTCTACGACAAGACCGGGGTGGTGGAATTCGCACAGGGGCTCCATGACCTCGGCTGGGAGCTCATCTCGTCGGGAGGCACCGCCCAGGCGATCAGTGGCGCCGGGATTCCCGTGGTCGACGTCGCCGACTACACGGGGTCGCCGATCATGCTCAGCCACCGGGTGGTGACGCTGCATCCCCGGATCCACGGCGGCATCCTGGCGAACCGCGACGACCCTGAGCACCACGCCGATCTCGAGGCCAACGACATCGACCCCATCGACCTCGTCGTCGGCAACCTCTACCCGTTCCGCAGCGAGCCCGGCATCGAAATGATCGACATCGGCGGGCCGACCATGGTCCGCGGCGCGGCCAAGAACCATGCGCACGTCGGTATCGCCGTGGACCCTGCCGACTACGAGGGGATCCTCGAGGAACTGCGCCTGAACGGCTGGTTGAGCGATGCGACGCGACGGCGGCTCGCCCGAGCGGCGTTCGCCCACACGGCGGCCTATGACGCGGCGATCGTCGAGTGGCTCGATGCCACCGACGACACGCCGACGGCTCTCCCTCCCACCGTGCACCTCGCCCTCGAACGTGCCGATGTGTTGCGGTACGGCGAGAACCCGCATCAGGCCGGGGCCCGGTATCGCCGTGTTGGCGAATCCAGCATGTGGGACACGGTCGAGCAGCACAGCGGGGTGGCGCTCAGCTACCTCAACCTCTTCGACGCCGACGCTGCGTGGCGCCTGGCCCACGATCTCGGCACCGAGCCCGCGGTCGCCATCATCAAACACGCCAACCCGTGTGGGGTCGCAGTGGCCGACACCCTGGCGGCGGCGTACCAGCAGGCCTTCGAATGCGACTCCCGGAGTGCCTTCGGCGGGATCGTGGCGACCAACCAGATCATCGACCTCGCCACCGTCGAGGCAATGGAGGCAGCGGCGCAGGCCGATGTCGTGATCGCGCCCGGCTATGCCGACGGCGTGGCGGAACGGTTGATCGCCAAGCGGAAGAACACGAGGCTGCTCACCGCCACCGCACCGGGCGCGTTGGCGAGCGAGTCGATCGAACTGCGCCAGATCCAGGGCGGTTTCCTGATCCAGCAGGCCCACCACTTCCGCTCGACCGTCGCCGAGTGGGAGGTCGTCACGGAGCGGAAGCCGACCGCGGCGGAGTTGGCCGACGCTGCGTTCGCCTGGCGGGTCTGCGGTCACGTGAACTCCAACGCCATCGTGCTCGCCAAGGACGGGGTGGCCTGGGGGATCGGGGCCGGTCAGCAGAACCGGGTCGAGTCAGGGGAGATCGCCGCGGCGAAGGCCGCGGGACGGGCCACCGGAGGGGCCTGCGCCAGCGATGCCTTCTACCCGTTCCCGGACGGCATCCATGCCGCGGCCGACGCCGGCGCAGCGATCATCGTGCAGCCCGGAGGGTCGGTCGGTGACAACGAGACGATCGCGGCGGCCGATGAGCGAGGCCTTGCGATGGTGTTCACCGGTGAGCGTCACTTTCTCCACTAGTCGCGAGTCAGAAGAGCGATCATGAGCGAACCCAAGTCACAGGAGTGGGCGGTGCGTGTGCACGGCAAGCGCCGGGCGGCCGCCTTCTACTTCGTCGTCCGTTTCCTCATTCGACAGGTCCTGTCCCGTTGGTTGCGGCTGCGGACATCGGGAGCCGAACACCTGGCGACCCCGGGTCCGGTCATCCTGGCGCCGGTCCATCGGTCGAACCTCGATGCGCCGCTGGTCGCCGGCGTGGCGAAGCGGCGGCTTCGGGCGCTCGGCAAGGAGTCGCTGTTCACGCCCACGACGGCCGCGTGGATCAACTCGGCTCTCGGGGCCATCCCGGTGCGGCGAGGCGAAGCCGATCGAGAGGCGATGCGTACGGCCCGTGAGGTCATCGGCACGGGCGAGATGATGATCGTCTTCCCCGAGGGCACTCGCCAGAGCGGCCCGAGCGTCGAGGGTGTGTTCGACGGTACGGCGTATCTCGCCAACAAGACCAAGGCACCGATCATCCCGATCGGCATCGCCGGAACGGAGTCGGCGATGGGAAGCGGCACCAAGGGCATCAAACGTGTGCGATGCGCCATTGTGGTGGGCGAACCGATCGCTCCACCCGAGGGGCGGATGAGCAGGCCGGCCCTGGCCGAGTTCAGCGCCGGCGTCACGGCGGCGCTCCAGGCGGCGTTCGATGTAGCGCAGGAACTGGCCGGCTCCTGACACGTTGCGGCGCCGGGTCCAGTGAGGCCGATGCGGGGACGATACGATCGCCCGCATGGCTGAAAAGATCACGATGCAGGACGACGGCACGCTTGCCGTTCCCGACAACCCCATCATCCCGTTCATCGAAGGTGACGGCACGGGGGTTGACATCTGGCCGGCCGCCAAGCTGGTCCTCGATGCAGCCGCGGCCAAGTACGACAAGACCATCGAGTGGATGGAGGTCCTCGCCGGCGAGAAGGCCTTCAACGAGACCGGTGACTGGCTGCCCCAGGACACGATCGACAAGTTCGAGCAGTATCTGATCGGCATCAAGGGCCCGCTCACCACGCCCATCGGTGGCGGCTTCCGCAGCCTCAACGTCGCCATCCGCCAGATCATGGATCTCTACGTCTGCCTGCGTCCGGTGCGCTGGTTCAACGGCGTGCCCTCCCCGGTCAAGGAACCGCAGAACGTCGACATGGTGATCTTCCGTGAGAACACCGAGGACATCTACGCCGGTATGGAGGTCGAAGCCGGCACCCCTGAGGCGCTCAAGATGATCGAGCTGCTCCACGATCACTTCGGTTGGGAGATCAAGGAAGGCTCCGGCATCGGCGTCAAGCCGATCTCGAAGGACGGATCGCAGCGCCTCCAGCGGGCGTCGCTCGAGTATGCGGTCAAGCGTGGCCGCAAGCGTGTGCACTGGGTCCACAAGGGCAACATCATGAAGTTCACCGAGGGCGCCTTCCAGAAGTGGGGCTACGAGCTCGTGCGGGAGGAGTTCAGCGATGTGGCCGTCGGCTGGGAGGACTGCGGCGGCGATCCTGGCGACAAGATTCTGGTGCAGGACGCCATCGCCGACATCGCCCTTCAGCAGGTGCTGACGCGTCCGAAGGAGTTCGACGTGATCGCCACGATGAACCTCAACGGTGACTACCTCTCCGACGCTCTGGCTGCGCAGGTCGGCGGCATCGGCATCGCTCCGGGCGCCAACATCAACTACGTCACCGGCCACGGGGTGTTCGAGGCCACCCACGGCACGGCGCCGAAATACGCCGGCCAGGACAAGGTCAACCCGTCCTCCGTGCTGCTCTCGGGCGTCATGATGTTCGAGCATCTCGGCTGGCAGGACGCCGCCGACGACATCATCAACGCCGTCGAAGCGTCGATCGCCGACAAGGTCGTCACCTACGACTTCGCTCGCTTGATGGATGGTGCCACCGAGGTCAAGTGCTCGGAGTTCGCCTCCGCCGTCGTCGATCGCCTCTAACGCACACTGGGGACAGACCCCAGCGTGCGTTAGACCGGGTCGAGGGTGCTGAGAGGGCTGGGGCGGCCGAACAGGAAGCCCTGGCCGAGGTCGCACCCGAGTTCGCGGACGACATCGAGCTGCGCAGGTGTCTCGATGCCTTCGGCCACAACCGTCATGTCGAAGGCTTTGGCCATGGCGATGACGGCTTCGACGACGGCGCGATCGTCGGCGCGCTCGGCGACTCCGGCGATGAACGTCTTGTCGATCTTGAGTTGGTCGAACGCATGTTGACGGAGGCGACCGATGGCGCTGTAGCCGGTGCCGAAATCGTCGAGGGCGAGGTGGATGCCGGTGCGCTGCAGTGCTCGTAGGTTGCGTTCTGCCGCGACCCCGCCCTCGTGCATGGCGGTCTCGGTGACCTCGATGATGAGGTCGCGCTCACCGAGCTGTGCCCGGTCGAGCAGTGCGTGGACCCGACCGGCGTAGTCAGCCCGAGCGAGTTCGCGAGGTGAGGCGTTGATGGCCAGAGCGATCTGGTCACGATCGGGATGCGCCGCGCTCCATGCGGCGATCTCATCGACGGCGCGGGTGATGACCCGCCGTCCGATCCCGACGATGTGTCCGGACTCTTCGGCGATCGGGATGAACTCGGCGGGACTCCGGAGGGAACCGTCCGGGGCAGGCCAGCGGACGAGGGCTTCGATCCCGACGACCGGCGGGCTGGAGGGCACCCCCCGGTCAGGGCGACCACCGGTTGGTAGTGAACGATGAACTCGTCGTTTTCGATCGCGCCGGGCAGCAGACGGCGGATGGTTCGCCGGGATTTGGCGACGGCGTCGAGTTCTGCGTCATAGAGCCGCCAGTCCGCTCCCGATGCCTTGGCCTCGTACATGGCCGAGTCGGCCTGACGAAGGTACTGGTCGGCGTCGACCGTGCGACCGTCGAGCACAGTCACGCCCACGCTGGCGCTGACGCCGGTACCCGCGGGTAGACCCGGGACCCGCATTCGAACGATCGCCTCTGCGACCCGGTCGGCCAACTGTGTGGCATCCGAAACGGAGATGTTGGGTGCGAGGATCACGAACTCGTCGCCGCCGAGCCGTCCGACCATGTCGCCGGTGCGGGTGACGAGGCGGAGCTCCTCCGCGACCTGCACGAGCACGGCGTCGCCCATCTGGTGGCCGTAGGTGTCGTTGATCAGCTTGAAGCCGTCGAGGTCGAGGAACAGGAGGGCGACATCGCGTTCGTACCGGGCGGCCCGACCCAACTCGTTCTCGAGTGTCGACGTGACGAGCGTGCGGTTGGCGAGCCCTGTCAGCGCATCCTGGATCGCGACCTTCGTCGCCTCTTCGGCGATGACTTCGGCCTCGCGTCGGGCTGCTCGCTCGCGCTCG
This sequence comes from Acidimicrobiaceae bacterium, assembly GCA_016845585.1. Taxonomy (GTDB): domain Bacteria; phylum Actinomycetota; class Acidimicrobiia; order Acidimicrobiales; family Aldehydirespiratoraceae; genus JAACCU01. Next base: position 136,273 of record JAERSO010000026.1, read on the forward strand.
AGCCGTCTGGTGAGGCGACAGATCTCGTCTGCGGAATCCGTGGCACCAGCCGACTCGGTGATGGTCACGATGGATGGATCTCGATTCGGAGATCGCAATGGTCGGCCCCGACGTGCATGCACTGGGGCTGCTTGACCGTGATCGACTCGTCGAACCTCGCGGCCGCACCGAGCACGAACCCTTCGGCGAGCCAGCACAGCTTGCGTTCCGACTGGTAGCGCAGGCTGATGATGCCTTCTTCGCTGTCGTCGATGTCGAAGTCGGGTGGGGTCGCTCCGGGATAGAGCTTCCTCACCTCGGGGTGGATCATGTGGTTGAGCGACGAAAGAAGGCCACGGAGGTCGATGTCTTCGAAGAACTTGGGGAAGGCATCCACGAGGAACGGCATGGCGTTGACGCCGACCCAGCGCAGGCGATCGTCGATGCCGGGGCCGGTGTCTTCGGGGAGCGCGTTGACGATGGCCACCAGCTCGGCGTCGTCATAGTTCCCGAGCGAGGTGTAGGCACCGTCGAGTTGGGCATTGTCGAGCACGTCGTCCCATTCGCCGGGCCCGAAGACCCGCTCGACCGCGTGCTCGACAGCACTGAAGATCAGACCCTTCATTGTGTCCCTTTCGCTCGGCTACTGCTCAATCGGCGCCAACAGTGGTGTATTGAGCGCCGGCCGGTCGGCTGACCGGCCTGGTCGCGCTCCGTCGGCGCCGAGAACCGGTCGGGGAAGGGTGACGGGGCCGGGTAGCTTGACTCGATGCCCGGACCGAGTGAGCAGGTTGATCATGTGTGGCGGCGTGGTGGCCGTCTGATCATGCGCTCGCTGCGGGCCCATCCCCGCCAGCACGCCATCGCCATGTTCGGTGCGATGATCTTCGTCTTCGCCTCGATCGGGGGCGCGTGGGTCCTCGGGCGCGTTACCGACGACGTGGTGGTGGCGGCGTTCGACGACGGCACCATTGATCGTGGTGACATCTGGGCGGGAATGCTGGCGATCGTGCTGATCTCGCTCGGCCGCGGTATCGGTGTCATGGTACGGCGCTGGTACCTCGCCACCGCCGAGTTGCGCACCCAACGCGACTGGCGCCGCGGTCTTGTCCACCACTACCTGGATGCGCCCCTTCGGTACCACCGCACGCGGCCGGCCGGTGAGTTGCTCGCGCACGCCGACCTCGATCTGACCAACGCCACCATGGTGCTCAAGCCGATGGCGTTCGCCACGAGCGTGATCCTGCTCGTCATCGTCGCTCTGATCTCGCTCCTGGTGATCCATCCGATCCTGGCGCTGATCGGCGCAGTGCTGTTCCCGTCGCTGGTGGCGATGAGCCAGCTCTACACGTCGCGTGTCGAGGAACCTTCGGCTCAGGCTCAGCAACGTGTCGGTGAGGTCTCCTCGGTGGCACATGAGAGCTTTGAGGGTGCACTGGTCGTGAAGACACTCGGCCGTGAGGCGGCCGAGGTCCAGCGGATGCGCGAGGCATCCGCCCGACTCCGCGATGAGCGGGTGCACGTCGGCCGGTTGCGAGCGATGTTCGAGCCGGCGATCGACGCCCTGCCCAACGTCGGCATCATCGTGTTGTTGCTCGTCGGCGCGGACCTCGTCTCGAACGGTGACGCCACACCAGGCGACCTCGTTCTCGCCGCCACATTGTTCGGGCTGCTCTCGACGCCGCTTCGTGTATTCGGCTTCTTCTTGGAGGAGATGCCCCGATCAGTCGTGTCGTTGGAGCGAGTGGATCGAGCGATGGCCACCGACGCCGAGGATCGTTCGGGCTCGGCCCACCTGCCCGAGGGCTCGCTCGGGCTGTCGATTGCCGGTTTGGCGGTCATCCACGATGGACACGAGGTCCTCTCGGCGGTCGACCTCGAGATCGCCGCCGGCGAGACGATCGCCCTCGTCGGCCCCACGGGATCGGGCAAGTCGACCATGGTCGAGGCCATCGCCGGCCTGCTCGATCGCTCCGCCGGCGACGTTCGGCTCGGTGGTGTGTCGGTGGACGATGTCTCGGCCGAAGAGTGGTCCGCAGCGGTGGCCCTCGCATTCCAGGAGAGCTTCCTGTTCGCCGACTCGGTCCGCGAGAACGTCGCGCTCGGGGTGGTGGCCGACGACCGAGCCCGGGCCGCGCTGAAGACTGCACAGGCGGCCACCTTCGTCGGTGAGTTGGCGGACGGATTCGACTCGGTCGTCGGCGAGCGGGGCACCACGCTGTCGGGCGGCCAGCGCCAGCGAGTGGCTCTTGCCCGGGCGATCGCTCGCGAGCCGCGCCTGCTCCTGCTCGACGATGCCACGTCTGCGGTCGATGCCACGGTCGAAGCCGACATCCTGAACGGGCTCCGCCACGATCTCGACGTCACGCTGATCGTGGTGGCACACCGGATCTCCACGATCCTGCTCGCCGATCGGGTCGTCTATCTCGACGATGGAGAGGTCCTCGCCGTTGGACGCCACGAGGATCTCCTGAAACGACCCGACTACAACGCTCTGGTCACGGCGTACGAACAGGCGGACGCGTGAGCACCGTCAACGGATCCGAGCCGACCCTCCTCGGCGATGGCGACAGAAGCGCAGCATCGCTGATCGACGACGACAGCGGACCGGAGATCGGGGCCTGGCAGGTGCTGCGCCGCGGCGTGGCCGCGTCGCCGGAGCTGAAGGCCGGGCTCTTCTTCACGGTGGCACTGGCCGTGCTCGCTGCGGCCGGACGGCTCGTCATCCCGATCCTCGTCCAACAGATTCTCGACAAGGGAATCCTGGGCTCCGATGGCTACCAGGCCGGATTCGTGGGCAAGGCGGCGGTCGGCGCCATCGTCATGGTCGTCGTCATCGCCATCGCCAGCCGGTCGGCGTTGATCCGACTCGTCACGATGACCGAGACGGTGTTGCTCGAACTACGTGTTCGCGTGTTCGAGCACATTCACAAGCTCAGCCTCGCCGATCACTCCGAGTCACGAAAGGGCGTGCTCGTGGCGCGGGTCACCTCCGACATCGAGACACTGGTGCGCTTCACCCAATGGGGGATGATCAGCTGGATCATCGACACGGCGATCATCGTCGGCACGATCGCGGTGATGCTCGCCTACAGCTGGCAGCTGACACTCATCGCCCTGGCCGTGCATCTGCCGCTCATCTCGTTCCTGCGATGGGTTCAGTCCCGTCAGTTCGTGGCCTACGGCCTCGTACGCACGAGGGTGGCCGAGACCCTGGGCCACGTCTCCGAGGCGGTCACCGGCGCGCCCGTCATCCGCGCCTATGGCTACGACGAGGTGGTCCGCGACCGACTCGACGACTCGATCGACCGCCAGTACGACCAGCAGCTCAGGAGTCAGGTGTGGTTCGCCTGCCTGCTGCCGGTTGTGGACTTCGTCTCCTCGGTCTCACTGGCTGTCTCGATGGGGCTCGGCGTCTGGTGGCGCGCGGATCTCGGCATCGAGGTCGGCGAGCTCGTGGCCTTCATCTTCCTCGTCAACCTCCTGCTGCAGCCGATCACCCAGCTCGGCGAGGTGCTCGACCAGACCCAGACCGCACTGGCGGGTTGGTGGAAGATCCTCCGCGTGCTGGAGGTGCCGATCGACGTCGTCGAACCCGAAGACGGCGTGGAGTTGCCGAGGGGGCCGCTCGGCATCGAGCTCGAGGGCGTGTCATTCGCCTACCGCACCGGCCCACTCGTGTTGCGTGACATCAGCCTCGCCATCCCGGCGGAGACCGCTGTCGCCGTGGTGGGTGAGACGGGCTCGGGGAAGACCACGACTGCCCGCCTGTTCACCCGCCTGGCCGACCCGGGAGAAGGCGTCGTGCGGATCGGCGGGATCGACATTCGTGAGGTGTCGCCCGAGTCGCGGCATCGATCGATCCGCATGGTCCCCCAGGACGGGTTCCTGTTCGACACGACGATCCGCGAGAACATCTGCTTCGGTCGCGACGACGCCACCTCCGCTGATGCCGAGCAGGCGATCGACGAGCTCGGCCTACGTGAGTGGGTCGCCTCGCTGCCGGACGGCCTCGACACCGTCGTCGGTGAACGTGGCGGCCGACTGTCCGTGGGCGAGCGTCAGCTCGTCGCTCTCGCTCGTGCCCAAGTGGCGGACCCGGGCCTCCTCCTGCTCGACGAGGCCACGTCGTCGGTGGATCCCGAGACGGAGGAAGCGATCTCCGCGGCGCTGGGCCAGCTCTCCGCTGGTCGCACCACGATCTCCATCGCCCATCGATTGTCGACGGCGGAGCGAGCCGATCTCGTCCTGGTCTTCGATGCCGGCGAGTTGGTACAGCAGGGCCCTCACGCCGAGCTCGTCGACGTTCCGGGTATCTACCAGGATCTCTACGAGTCGTGGATCGGCAACACCCGTTCCGGCACCGCCGGGGTCTGAGCGAGCCACAGTTTCCCGACGATCAACGCGAACAACGCAAGCACGACCGGGGCGAGCGGACTCGCACCGAGCGACTCCTTGCCCAGCTGGATCAGACCGGCTGCCCAGATGCAGATGCCGATGCGCACATCGATGAGGGCACGATCGAGCATGACCAGCACGGCGAAGATGCACAGGCTCGAGTCGTAGTAGATGGTGTGGAAGCCGAGGAGCGTGAGGCCGGCGGCCGTCACGGCGAACCGGCTGGTGAGATCGAGATGCTGCCTCCACCACAGCCATGACAGCGCGACGGCCACCGCAATCGAGATGGTGCCACCGACGATCATCGCGACCGACGAGTCGACACCGAGGACCGCGTGGAGAAAGGCCATCGGCGCGATCTCGTTGACGGCGTTGATCTCGGCGTCGGCCTCCAACAGGGGACGGACACCGTTGATCCAGGTCATCATCCAGCCGGGTCCGACCATCGCGGCGTTGATCGCGAACACGGCGCCCGCGCCGATGCCGGCAGTGCCGACGGCACGCCAGTGACGACCGAGGAAGAGAAGGCCCAGCATCGGCAGCGCGTACTGTGGTCGGAACAGGAGGAGGGCCACGGCGACTCCTGCCCATTCCTCGCGGTCGTCGGCGAGCGCGCGCCACGTGGCAGCGAGCAGGAGGAGGGTGAGTGCGGTGTTCTGGCCGCCACTCGTGCCGACGAAGATCGGGTACGCCGTGGCGGTGGCGCCGAGGATCAGCGAGAACCAGCGGTCGAGGATGTCGACCATCGGTCTGATGAGCGTCAACGCCCCGACGAGTGCTGCCACCATGAGAGCGGTGTGGACGACATAGGCGGTCCGGTAGGGGAGGCCGGCGAGTGCCGAGTACGCACCCGCGACGTAGGGGGCATACGGATACATGATGAACCCGTCCTCACCGCCCAGCAGTTCTTCCTGGGCGGCGGCCTGAACGGCCGGGTCGTAGAGACCGTCGATGTCGCCGTTGGCGACGATCGTGCCGGCCGAGTAGAACGCGGGGAAATCGCCCCCGACTCGGCCACTGGCCGTGTCAGAACCGCTTCCCGCCGCGATCACGATCACGAACGCGGCCGCGATCGTGACGAGGATCAGACGGGGATACAGCATGAGCCGGCGCTGCCAGGCCGCGTCGATGGTCATCGTGGTCGCCACGACTCACAATCGGCTGAGGTCTCGTGCTGTTGAGTCAGCGCGGGACGGTTTCGTCGCGACGACGGCTGCGCTTCACCGCGTACATCGCGTCGTCAGCTGCGGCCAGGAACTGCACCGCAGTCGATTGGTCGGTGGTGACCGACGTACCGATGCTGACATCGATTTCGATGATCTCGTCGTCGACGATGATCGGTTCGGTGAGCGCGGTACGGATTCTGGTCGCGATGTCCTCGGCGAGTATCATGCCGGCGCGGGGGAGTGCCACGACGAATTCGTCACCGCCGAGACGTCCGACGAGATCGTCAGGCCGCACCGCGCGTTCGACCCGGCGGGCGACTTCGATGAGGACCTCATCGCCGGACGCGTGTCCGAACCGGTCATTGACGGGCTTGAAGCCGTCGAGATCGCAGAACAGCACGACGATCTCGTGGTCGAAGCCTTCGCGAGCCATTCGGTCGAGACGGGTGAGGAACGCCCGCCGGCTGAGCAATGAAGGTCCCATCGGCCGTCAGGTGTCTGACACAGGGAGAACCTCCCCACGTGTCGCCGGATGGACACTTCCGCCCGGGTTTCACCCGGCGCCGAACGTCTCCGTGGCGGAGCCTCGCTGGTAGCGTTGCCCCGTTCGTTTGTCCGATATCGGAGAACCCCATGACTACCCCAGTTCGTGTCGCTGTCACCGGAGCCGCCGGTCAGATCGGCTACAGCCTCCTCTTCCGCATCGCCAGTGGCTCGCTGCTCGGTCCCGACCAGCCGGTCATCCTGCAGCTGCTCGAGATCCCGCCCGCGATGGGTGCACTCGAGGGCGTGGCGATGGAGCTCGACGACGGTGCCTTCCCGCTGCTCGCCGGGATCACGCAGAGCGACGATCCGAACAAGGCCTTCGCGGGCGCCAACATCGCCATGCTCGTCGGCTCCCGTCCTCGCTCCAAGGGCATGGAGCGCAAGGACCTCCTCGAGGCCAACGGCGCGATCTTCACCGTGCAGGGCAAGGCCATCAATGACAACGCCGCCGACGACATCAAGGTCCTCGTGGTCGGCAACCCGGCCAACACCAATTCGTTGATCGCCATGAACAACGCACCGGATGTTCCCGACGCACGGTTCACCGCCATGACCCGTCTGGATCACAACCGCGCCAAGGCGCAGCTCGCCCAGAAGGTGGGCGCCACGGTGAACGACATCACCAACATGACGATCTGGGGAAACCACTCCGCAACGCAGTACCCCGACCTCTTCCACTGCAACGTCAATGGCAGCAATGCCGCCGAGGCGGTCGGCGACCAGGATTGGCTCGAGAACAGCTTCATCCCCACCGTCCAACAGCGTGGTGCTGCCATCATCGAGGCCCGTGGGCTCTCGTCGGCGGCCTCGGCCGCGTCGGCCGCCGTTGACCACGTCCACGACTGGGTTCTCGGCACTCCTGAGGGCGACTGGGTTTCCATGGCGATCCCGTCCGACGGGAGCTACGGCGTGCCCGAGGGTCTGATGTCATCGTTCCCCGTCACCTGCTCGGGCGGCGAATACTCGATTGTTCAGGGGCTCGACATCGACGAGTTCTCCCAGGGTCGCATCGACGCCACCGTCGCCGAGCTCGCCGAGGAACGCGACACGGTCCGCGAGCTCGGCCTGATCTGAGCCGGGGTTCTGGCATAGCCTCGCGGCGTGCCCGAGCTCCCGGAAATCAAAGCGCACGCCGAGCGCGTCGCCGAGAACTATCTCGGCGCCGAGCTCACCGCGCTTCGAGTGCTGCATCTCGCCGCGCTCAAGACGTACGCGCCACGCCCCAACGACACGTACGGCTTGGTTCTCTCGTCGACGGGCTATCGCGGCAAGTACCTGTTGATGCGTTTCGGCGCCACGGTGGACGACCACTCCCACACGTATGTCCTCCATCTGATGCAGGGTGGTCGACTTCGGCCCGATGCCAAGCGGGCGAAGAAGCCGCGGGGAGGAATGGCGAGATGGGAGTTCGCGGATGGGGGAGCGCTTCAGCTCACCGAGGCCGGCACCGAGCACAAGGCGGGGGTCTGGCTCATCGAGGGTGAGCCGGCGGGGGAGCCGATCGATCATCTCGGTCCTGACGCCGACACGATCTCGCTCGATGTCTTGATCGGTGCCTTGGCGAGCGAGAACACCCGGGTCCACGGCTTTCTGCGTGATCAGCGCCGGATCGCCGGGGTAGGTCGTCTCCTTTCGAATGAGATCCTGCATCGGGCGCAGCTTTCGCCGTTCGCCATGACCACGAAGTTGAGCGACGACGACATCGCGGCGCTCCATGCGGCGATGGGCGAAGTCATCGATGAACACGTGGCGTATGAACGCACGCTGGACGACATCGGAAGGTCGGCCGATCGGCCGAATCACGTCCATCATCGAGTCGGATTCCCGTGTGTGGTGTGCAACGACGAGGTGCGCTCGGTTGAGTACCGGCGCTACACCGTCGCCTACTGCGCCACCTGTCAGACCGGTGGCAAGATCCTCGCCGACAACACCACGAGCAAGTTCCTCAAGTAGCCGGGTCAGTCACCTGACGCACACTGGGGTCTGACCCCAGCGTGCGTTAGAGAAGCGAGATGGTGGCCAGTGCCTCGCGTGCGGCCATCAGGGCGGCGAGATCACCGCCGATGCGCAGGTGCCCGTCGAGGAATGCGCGCTGAGCCGAGAGCGAACCCGCGTGGATTCTCTCCGCGGTGACGGCATCGCTGACGAGACGAACGTCTGCCGCCTCGGCGGCACCCCGCTGGATGCTGACCACACCGTTGGCGATGACCGTGTGCCAGGTGATCGGGGGGTCGTTGTCGACTGTCTGCTGCAGCGTCAATCGAATCTCTGGGTCGGCGACGGTGGCTGCCGCTCGCGCGGCGATCGAATCGAACCAGTCGTCAGAGAGGAACTCGGCCACGTGGGAAGGCTACGGCGTCGCGCCCTAGCCTCAGCTCTCTTGGACCAGAGTCGCGAAACCGTTGCCACCATCGGGTGGCGGCTCGCCGCCCGAGTCACCGACGCGGTGACCTTCGGTTGGCTCGCCGCGTTCGTGTTGATCGAGATCGATCAGCGCCTCCTGGGCGGTGATCCATGGGGTTTGGAACCGGGCCGACCAGTCGTCGACTCGGGTCGTTCGCTCGTCTTGTTGCTGGTTCTGATCGGCCTCTACGAGGTTGCACCGGTCGCCGCGCGGGGCGTCACGCTCGGCAAGGCGTTGTCGGGGCTCCGTGTCCGTCGCCACGGTGGCGGGTCGGTCTCGGTCGTGTTGTCGTTCGTCCGCTCGGTCCTCGTCTATGCCCCCTTGTTCCTCGGCGTCTACGCCTTCCTCGGATGGATCGTGCTGCTGGTCAGCTTCGCGGCGCCGCGCAGCGGCCGGGGTCTTCACGATCGAATCTCGTCGACCATCGTGGTGTCCTTGCCGAGGGGCGGGGAGTGATCGATCCCGTCCTGGTCGATGACATCGCCGGACCGCACCGCGATGTCATCGACCTCACCGACATCGAGTGGGTCGACCGCCGCCTCGCCATCGCCGGCCTGTTGCGCGTCGTGGTGCGTCCCGACGATGCCAGTACCTGGTTCCTGGCTGCGGTGTGCCGTCGGGGTGACGATCCGGTCGTGGTGCTCGACTATGACCTACCCCTCGTCACCCACGCGTTCGAGTTCCGGGCACCGGGGATCTGGACCGACATCGTGTGCGAGGAGGAAGCGGCCCGCTGGACCATCGGGCTGGAGGCCTTCGGCGTGGCCGTCGACTCCGAGGAGCACCTGACTCCGGAGAGTGTCGGCCACCGGAGGCCGGTCGGGCTGGACCTCGATGTCGAGACAACGAGTGCGGTAGAGACCGATGGCAACGGGCTCTCGCACGAGGTCCGCGTCGCCGGGGAGGTACTCGTCGGAGAGGATGCATACGAGATCGACGCCACTGGCGTCCGCCGTCGATGCTGGGACGGTCGACTTCCGGTCCTCACCGCTCTGGCAACGGACATCGACATCGCCGGCCGGTTGGCAGTGCGGTGGCCAGGCTTGCCGTCGCCCGAGGTCCGCGGCTGGGTGCTCGGCAACCGACCGGGATGGGTTGAGCTGCCGGCCTGACCGGCAGCGCACTCGGCGTCAGTGGCTGAAACGCTCGCCGACTCGCGCGACGGCCATGACCACGACGAAGCCCACGACGGCGAGACTCACGGGGCCGAACCATTCGTCGCCGGCCGGCCAGTCCAGGCCGGTGCCGTCGATCACCTCGGTTTCGTCCTCGCTGATCACGCCGACCCCGTTCGGCCACGGCCACAGGACTCGAAGGGAGCCGAGCATGAGGCCGACGAGGGCGGCCATGACGCGATCCCCGTGGCGATCGAGCAACCAGCCGAGGAAGGTGGAGAAGATGGCGAGTCCGATGATGGCCCCGAGTCCGACCAGAGCGATGTCGGCGAACTCTCGGTCGTCCACCGCGCCGATCACGGCGGCGTACATACCGATCATCAAGAGGATGAAGGAACCGGAGATGCCGGGCAGGATCATGGCGCAAATGGCGAGGGCTCCGGCCCCGACGAAGATGCCGGGGCTCGGGTCGGCGATCGGGCCGGACTGGTAGCCGAGCAGGAAGAAGATCGCGACACCCACGATCAGCATGATCGCCAGGTGCTCGCTCGTTCGTCGATTGATGAGGTCCCAGCCGATCAGCACCGACGCGGCCACGAGGCCGAAGAAGAGGCCCGCCATCTCCTCGGGATTGTCGTGAAGCTGGGTCTCGATCACCGATGCGAGTGAGGCGACGGCGAGGAGGATGCCGACCACCAGTGGGATGAGAAACACGAAGTCGAGGGCCATCAACCGGCGCCAGAAGCCTCGGACGTCGCCTTTGGCGAGAACGCCAAGTGCTCGAGCACCGTCGCGGGCCGAGTCGATCAGCTTCTCGTAGATCCCGAGGATGAGGGCGATGGTGCCCCCGGAGACACCGGGGACGACGTCGGCGGCTCCCATCAGGAATCCGCGGATGACTTGGGCAAAGACCTTTGGGATCACGGTCGCTGAGAGTACTTCCGTTGGGCGACGTGCATGTGGCCCTGGGATTTCATGAGAGATGCGTGAGTAATCACGGATATCGCAGCTATCTTGTGGTGATGAATCCATCACTGCCTCCGTTGGGCACCGAGCAGGAGCTCTTCGCCACGATTACCGATGCCGCGGCATGGTTGCAGCGCCGGCTCGATGGCGGACTGAGCATTGCGGGCCTGACCTATGGCGAGTACCGACTCCTTCGTGCAATCGCTGATGCACCCGGCCGGAGGATCAGCCGAGTGGATCTTGCGGGCCTCGTCGGGCTCACCGCTTCCGGCGTCACCCGGGCGCTGCGGCCACTCGAGAAGCTCGGATACGTCGAGACGGCGCGCGACCAAAGAGATGCGCGCCGAGCGCTCGCCTCGTTGACGACCGCCGGGGAGGAGCTCGCACGAAACGCATCGGGCATTGTCGACGACACCTGTCGATCCGTTCTCGATGGTGCACCGGAGTTCCGCGAACGGCTCGAGCTGCTTCGGAGCCCGCTCGCCGAGCTCGTTCGCAGCTGATCGGTGCCCCGTCCGTGGCGAATACGGTGCCCGAGGGATACCGTCGCTGCCCATGACGAATGCGGCACACGACGCAGCCCGAGGCGAGCACGTTCGGGTCGGTGAGATCGATCTGTGGGTCGATGTCGACGGACCCGAGAGTGGCGACGCCGTCGTGCTCCTGGCCGGCGCCGACACGCCCGGCTTCCGGTGGACGAGAGCGATCGTCGATCGACTGATCGGCGCCGGGTACCGCGTCGTGCGATTCGATCACCGCGACTGTGGGCGATCGACCCGCTTCCGATCGTCGGATGCGTACCTGCTGAGCGATCTGGCCGCGGACGTGGTCGGGCTCCTCGATTCGCTCGGGGTCGACGGCGCCCATCTGGTCGGGCGGTCGATGGGCGGCATGGTCGCGCAGGTGATGGCGCTCGACCACGCCTCACGGGTTCGGTCGCTGAGTCTGTTCGGCACGACCCCCGGTGTTGGCGACGATCGTCTCCCGGGGCCCGACGAGGACTTCGTCGGGAACATGACGTTCCGGTTGTTCGAGGGGCCGCCTCGAGACACGGAGGCCCAGGTGGCATGGATCGTGCAGCTGGCCGAGTTGATGAACGGTCCGGCGTACCCCTTGGATGTGGAGACGGAGACGACGCTCGCTCGGGCGGAGATCGACACGGGTTGGGCCGCGGAGACCGGCCACGGTGTGGCCGCGTTCTCATCGGACTCGCGATTCGATCGCCTGGGCGAGATCGCCGCTCCGACGATGGTGGTGCACGGCACCGCCGATGTGGTTCTGCCGATCGAGCACGGCCAGGCCTTGGCCGAGGGCATCCAGGGTGCGGTGTACATCGAGGTCGATGGTCTCGGTCACGAAGTGCCGGACGCACTCGTCCAGGAACTCTGGCCGGTGCTGGAACATCACCTGGCCTCGGCATCCGCCTGGCCGGCGGAGAACGCGTAACGAGACATCCCGGGGCGGGGATGTCTCGTTCGCGAAGGACGTTGTCGCCCGCTGGTGCTGGGTGAGGCTCGTCCTCTGAACGCTTCTCCGGCTGCCACGCGGGCAGAGCGGGTGCGAGAAGTTCGTGGGACCGGTCTCGATCACTGAAGAGCGGTGCGTATGGCGTTGAAAGCAGACCCGTTGGCCGGTTGATCTGCGGTCGTCCGTTGCCATCCTCCCTTCGGTCGCAAAGGCCGGTGAGATGTCGAGGCGAGTGCTTCGAGCGGGTGAGATCCCACCGGTCGGATTCCGGTTGAACGGAATATGTGACGTAAGTCACGGTCGCGTAAAAGCCGCGAGAGGTCAAGCAAAACCTCTGAGCGTGAACGAGGACTGCGCAGCTATTGGGAGGTGAGCGACCGGTTCTTCGTCTTGGACTTGGCGTAGTCGCGGTTCATCATGGCGATGAAGTCCAGAGGGATCTCCTTGGGGCACGCTTCATGGCATTCGCCGTGATTGGTGCAGGCGCCGAAGAAGTCCTCCATGGTCTCCACCATGTTCTCGGTGCGCTTCCACCGCTCGGGCTGGCCCTGGGGCAACACGTTGAGGTGGGCGAGCTTGGCCGAGGTGAACAGCTGGGCCGCCGAGTTGGGGCACGCGGCCACGCAGGCGCCACAGCCGATGCACGCAGCGGCATCCATCGCGGTGTCGGCGACTTCCTTCGGGATCAGGATCTCGTTGGCCTCGGGCACCGTGCCGGTCGGCGCCGAGATGTAGCCGCCCGCTTCGACAATGCGATCGAAGGAGCGACGGTCGACCATCAGGTCCTTGAGCACGGGGAAGGACTGCGCCTTCCACGGCTCGATGACGATCTCGTCGCCGTCGTTGAACTTGCGCATGTGCAGCTGGCAGGTGGCCGTGGCCCGCTCAGGGCCGTGGGCCTGACCATTGATCATCACGCCACAGGTGCCGCAGATTCCCTCACGGCAGTCGTGGGCGAAGGTGACGGGCTCGACGTCGTCCTCGATCAGGCGTTCGTTGACGACATCGAGCATCTCGAGGAACGAGGCGTCCTCGGGGATACCAGGAGCGTCGATCTCGAGGAACGCGCCCTTGTCCTTCGGGCCGTCTTGGCGCCAGATCTTCAGCTTGAGGTTCAGCATCTTGCTCATGATTCGTTCTCCTCGCTCACTTGTAGGAGCGCTGAGTGAGCGCCACGTTCTCGAAGGTCAGTTCTTCCTTGTGCATGGTGGGTTCGGCATCCTCGCCGTTCCATTCCCATGCCCCGACGTAGGCGAAGTTCTCGTCGTCGCGCAACGCCTCGCCCTCCGGCGTTTGTGATTCCTCACGGAAGTGACCGCCGCAACTCTCCTTGCGGTGGAGCGCATCGCGAACCTTGAGTTCGGCGAACTCCATGAAGTCGTCGACCCGGTTGACCTTCTCGAGCATCGTGTTGATGCCGTCGGGGCTGCCCAGGACCTTGACGTTCTTGCGGAACTCCTCGCGCAGGGCCGGGATCTCCGAGAGCGCCTTCTGGAGGTCGGCCTCGTTGCGAGCCATGCCGCAGTACTCCCAGACGATCTTGCCGAGTTCGCGGTGGTAGTGCTCGACACCGTGTGTGCCGCCGGTCTTGGAGGTCCACTGACGGGTGCGGTCGTTGTTCGACTGCACCGCCTCGGTGAACACGGGATCGTCGGTCGGCACCGGGGTGTTGCCGAGCTTCGGAGCGAGGTAGTCGCCGATCGTGTACGGCAGGACGAAGTAGCCGTCGGCCAGACCCTGCATCAGTGCCGATGCACCGAGACGGTTGGCACCGTGATCGGAGAAGTTGGCTTCGCCGAGGGCGTAGAGGCCCGGCACCGTGGTCATCAGGTTGTAGTCGACCCAGAGGCCACCCATCGTGTAGTGGGTGGCGGGATAGATGCGCATCGGCACGCTGTAGGGATCCTCGCCGGTGATGCGCTCGTACATGTCGAAGAGGTTGCCGTAGCGCTCCCTCACCGCTTCCACGCCATCACGGGCGATGGCGGCCGCGAAGTCGAGGTAGACGCCGTTCTTCAGATCGCCGACACCGCGGCCCTCATCGACCACGGTCTTGGCGTTGCGGCTGGCGACATCGCGGGGGACGAGGTTGCCGAACGACGGGTACTTCTCTTCGAGGTAGTAGTAGCGCTCGTCCTCGGGAATCTGATCGGCGCCACGGGATTCGTCCATGTCACGGGGGACCCAGATGCGCCCGTCGTTGCGCAATGACTCCGACATCAGCGTCAGCTTCGACTGGAACTCGTCGGCCGCCGGGATGCAGGTCGGATGGATCTGCGTGTAGCACGGGTTGGCGAACAGGGCGCCCTTGCGATGCGCCCGCCAGCTGGCCGACACATTGCACATCATGGCGTTGGTGGACAGGTAGTAGACGTTGCCGTAGCCGCCGGTGGCGAGCACGACGGCGTGGCCGCTGTGGGCACTGACCTCGCCGGTGAGCATGTCGCGGGTGACGATGCCGACGGCCTCGCCGTCCTTGGTCACGACGTCGAGCACATCGGAGCGGTTGTACAGCGTGACCTTGCCGGCCGCGATCTGAGCGGCGAGGGCCTGGTAGGCGCCGATCAGCAGCTGCTGGCCCGTCTGGCCCCGGGCGTAGAACGTGCGGCTGACCTGGGCGCCACCGAACGAACGGTTGGCGAGCAGGCCGCCGTATTCGCGAGCGAACGGCACACCCTGGGCGGCACACTGGTCGATGATGTCGACCGACACCTGCGCCAGGCGATGCACGTTGGCTTCACGCGAGCGATAGTCGCCGCCCTTCACGGTGTCGTAGAAGAGACGGTGAACGGAGTCGCCGTCGTTGCGGTAATTCTTCGCCGCATTGATGCCGCCCTGGGCGGCGATCGAGTGTGCCCGGCGGGGCGAGTCGTGGTACGTGAAGACCTTGACGTTGTAGCCGAGCTCGGCGAGGGAGGCGGCGGCCGACGCGCCGGCGAGGCCGGTGCCGACGACGATGACGTCGAACTTGCGCTTGTTGGCGGGGTTGACGAGCTTGACCGAGAACTTGTGGTTGTCCCACTTCTCCGCGATCGGACCGTCAGGGATCTTGGCATCGAGCGTGACCATCAGTGGCCCTCCTCTGTATCGGTCGCGAATTCACCGGGCGTGTGGCCATCGATGTCGATCAGGCCGGTCTGCACGGCGATCGGGAAGCTCAGGTTCCCGGCGAGAATGAGGCCGGCGATGCCAGTGGCGAAGCCGCGACGGAGGCCGTTGTAGGCGGGGTTGTTGATTCCGAGGGTCTGGAACATGGACCAGGCGCCGTGGAAGATGTGAATGGCGAGCGCCACGTTGGCGACGATGTAGAGGATCGCCACCGGGAGGGCGCTCATCGACGTGTAGACGTTGTTGTAGACGTCGCCACGGACCCAGTCGTCGCTGAACCAGCCCCAGGTCAGATCGGCCAGGTGGTACAGCACGTAGAGAAGGATGATCGGACCCGTCCAGCGCATGGTGTGGCTGGCGAAGTTGACGGCGATGTAGTCACGCTTGCCGACGTACTTCGAGTCGGCCTTGGCGCTGAGCCGACTCAGGCTCACCGCGGAGTGGATGTGCGCAGCGAACATGCCGATCAGGCCGAGCCGCATCACCCACAACAGGAACGTGCGGGGAACGAGGTGGCCGCCGAGATCGCGCAACGCTTCGGCGTAGTGGTGGATCTGCGCAGGACCTTCGTAGAGGTGCAAGTTGCCGATCATGTGGACCACGACGAAGCCGAGGAGTCCGATGCCCGTCAGGGCCATGACGTACTTCTTGCCGACGGCCGTCTGGTAGATGTTCAGCGGCCAGGGCAGCTGTCGTGGGCGTCGCCGAATCGGCGGGATCGAGTGGTCGGTGCCACTCGGCATGGTTTGCGCCATCGCGAAACAATCCTTGCTTGGCGAGCTGCTTGCTCTCAGCTCGTGTTGACGGCTTCAACGGTACTTGTCCGCCGGTTGTACGGCCCACTTCAGCCGACGGAAGTCCGGTAGGTGTTCGCCGCAACGACGTCGTCGCTGACGAGTTCGAGGTCGAGGCGGAGCTCCCCATGCGTGCTCGGCAAGGCGAATTCGAGGTTCGCGATGAACTCGCACGCGTCGCCGGCGACATCGCCGCCCCAGCGGGACCGCTTCGTCTCCCCATCCGGGAAGGTGACGGTGGCGCGGATCTCGGCCCCGCTGAGCGGTTCGCGAAGATCCGAGACCACATGGATCGCGACGGTGTGGACGGTGTTCGCGCGGAGAACCGGAGGGAGCGGGTCGGCCACGACGATCACCGGGCGGCAGGCGTCGATGAGCGCGGTCCATGCCGGCTTCGCCCGGCGCTCGTTGTCGAGGACCCCGAAGCCTCCGGCCATCGATGGGTCGGCCAGATAGTGCAGGCAGAATCCGCCCGTCGGTGCGTACTTGAGCCGACGGAGCGTCTCGATGGCGATCCTGATGACCTCCGCCTGCGCCTGTTGGGTCATCCGGGCCCACGTGGCGCCGTCATCCACCTCGGCCGGGGGTACGAGATGGTGCAGCGACTCAGCGGGGCCACCGATCGCGGCTGCCACCGCGTCCCAGTTGAGGGCCGGCCACCGGGGGCTGCCGAGCTCGGGGAGTGACGGGTTGACCGACGCGGCCCCGAACGCGGTCACGAAGCGACCCATCCGAGGTACCCGCGCCAGTGCAGGGCCGAGATCGGCAGCTGTGCGGTCGTGCCATCCGAACCAGAGGTGGCTGGTGGTGCCGTCGAGCTGGGGCAGATGCGGTGCCACATTGGTGTGGTTGATGATGGGTCGCGAACCGTCGGTGCGCTGAAGCACACGGCGAACCGAGGTGTCGAGCACGGCCCGGTTCCACGATGGCCGCTGTTGACCGACCACCGGGGGCGTGGAGAGATGAACGGTCGGCTGTCGCCGCGGTTCGTCGTGCGCGCACCACACCGCGACCGACGGATGGTGACCGAGGAGATCGACGGCCTCGCGTGCCTGGCGGACGGCTTGGCCGCGCACACCGCGAGCCATGACCCCGCGAAGCGGGAGGTCCTGCCAGATGAGGATGCCGAGCTCGTCGGCGGCGTCGTAGACCTCGGGTCGCGCGATGTGGGCGACGAGTCGGATCAGGTCGAGACCAGCGTCGCGAGCCGCGCGGACGTCGGCGACCACCTCGACCGGCGACGCGTCACCGAGACGCGGACGGGTCGGGAGGTGATTGATTCCCTTCGTGAACAGGCGGGTGCCGTTGACATGGATCGTCCACTTGTTCATGCGAATCGAGCGGAGCCCGATGCGACACTCACGATGGTCGTGGACCACGTCATCGATCTCGAGTTCGCAACGCAGATCATGGAGCGGCTGGCCGCCCAGCGCGTGGGGCCACCACAGTTCTGGTTCCGGCACGTCGATCGTCCACTCGACACGGTTCTCGCCGGCGGCGGCCGGATGGCGGAGTTCGTGGGCGTGGTCGCCGATGGCCGTGCGCAGCGTGACCGTGCCGCCGTCCGGGTGATCGATCACGCAGCGAAGGACAAGCCGGGCACGAGCGGTGTTGGTGTCCACGCAGATCGCACGGAAGTAGATGATCGCCGACGAACCCGACTCGTGCAGCGAGACCCCCTGCCAGATCCCTCCGGGATTCATGCCTGCCGCGCCGCTGAGCTCGGGGTCGAGGATCGCCCCCATCAGATTCGTTCGCTCGTCGGGATTGCCGAATCGCGGGCAACTGACGTCGACGGCGAGCAGATGCTCGTCGCGGTCGGCCATGAGGTCGGTCACCTCGAACGCGTGAGGAACGAAATAGCCGTCGGTGTCGCCGACGTAGCCACCGTTGAGCCAGACATCGCCTTGCTGTGAGATCCCATCGAATCGAAGCCAGCGCCGGCGTTCGTCGTCCAACGGCGCGGCGGTGAAGCGGGTGCGATGCAGCACGGCCCGCTCGGAGGCCATTCCCGGGAGGTGCGCCCAGTGGCCGGGGATCGCGATCTCGGGCCAGGCACGGTCATCGAGATCGGGCTCGTGGAAGGTTCGCCGCAGCTCCTCCGACGCGGGTGTTGCGCGCCACGTCCCCGACAGATCCATCCGCAGACGCTAGCTCCCGGGGCCGTCTGGGATGCGGTCGAACCCGCGTGTAGGGTCGCCGCCATGTCGAGACCCGAGACGCTTGGTGCCCTCCGTGACAGCGGTTGGAAGTCGATTCCGATCCGCGAGGAACTCCGCAGCAATGCGGTCCAGAAGATCCGCAACGACGAGCCGATGTTCCCATCCGTGCTCGGCTACGAGAACACGGTCAACCCGCAGCTGGAGAACGCCCTGCTGGCCGGCCACGACATCGTGTTCCTCGGTGAGCGCGGCCAGGCCAAGACCCGGATGATCCGTGGTCTCACCGCGCTGCTCGACGAGTGGATGCCGATCATCGCCGGATCCGAGATCAACGACGATCCCTACAACCCCATCTCCCGGCACGCCATCGACCTCATCGAGGAGATGGGTGACGACACGCCGATCTCGTGGGTTCACCGCGACGACCGCTACAGCGAGAAGCTGGCCACCCCCGACACGTCGATCGCCGACCTCATCGGTGAGGTCGACCCGATTCGTGTTGCCGAGGGTCGGTACCTGAGCGACGAGCTCACGCTCCACTACGGCCTCGTCCCGCGAACGAACCGCGGCATCTTCGCCATGAACGAGCTCCCCGATCTGGCCGAGCGCATTCAGGTCGGCCTCCTCAACGTGTTGGAGGAGCGCGATGTGCAGATCCGCGGCCACAAGGTGCGGCTCCCGCTCGACGTCATTCTCGTGGCGTCCGCCAACCCCGAGGACTACACCAACCGTGGCCGATTGATCACGCCGCTCAAGGATCGATTCGGCTCACAGATCCGCACCCACTATCCGCTCGATGTCGACACCGAGATGGCGATCATCGAGCAGGAAGCCGACCTCTCGGTCAGCGCCGATCTCGACTTGACCGTGCCGGCGTTCATGACCGAGATCGTCGCATCGGTCACCCACGCTGCCCGGTCGAGCCAGCACATCTCGCAGCGGTCCGGCGTGTCCGTCCGCCTGTCGATCGCCAACGAGGAGATCCTCGTGGCCAACGCGGTGCGGCGGTCATTGCGGTCGGGTTCGTCGCGTGTCGTCCCGCGGATCGTCGACCTCGAAGCGCTGCCAGCGTCGACCTCGGGCAAGGTCGAGATCGAGACCCTCGACGAGGGACGTGACGGTGAGATTCTCGCCAACCTCGTCCGCCAGGCCGTGCTCGTCGTGTTCAAGGACCTCGTGCCGCCGGACACCCATCGAGCCGTCGTCGACGCCTTCGAAGAAGACCTCGTCGTCGACATCGGTGAGGATGTCACCGACGAGGCCTACGTCGAGCTGCTCAAGCAGATCCCCGCCCTCGAGGCTCCGGTCCAGGCTCTGCTCGAGGGCGAGGATGACGCCGAGTCGCCGGCCATGATCGCGTCGGCCTGCGAGCTGGTGCTCGAAGGCCTCCACCTCGCCAAGCGCCTCAACAAGGACGCCAGCGCCGGCCGCGCCCAATTCCGCGGCCGCACCTAGTTGGGACACTGGGGTCAGACCCCTGTCCCGTTGGGGACAGGTCACAGCCGTGTCAACGCGATGACCTTCTCGTGCGTCTGACGGGGTGTGGAGACAGTTTCGGCCACTCTTGAGTCCGTGCAGAACGATGTGGAAGCGATCGAGGTGCTCTATCAGCGCCACTATCGCGAGCTCGTCCGTCTCGTCTCGGGCCTCCTCGATGATGACGGCGAGTGCGAGGAGATCGTTCAGGAGGTGTTCGTCCGTCTCTCGCGGGGCGCGGCCGGCCACGGGCGGGGAACGAGCTCGCCTATCTGCGCGCAGCGGTACTCAACGGCGCCCGCTCGCGACTTCGCAAACGCCGAGTAGGACGGTCGACGCGTTTGGAGGTCGTGCCCGACCCGGACGTCGCTGACGTCGCGACGGGGCACGTGGAGCACGCCGAGGTGCTCGACGCCATTCGGGACCTGCCCCGTCGTCAGTCCGAAGTGCTCCTGCTCCGCTATCAGGCAGAGCTGAGCGAGTCCGAGATCGCCGAGGCGCTCGGAATCTCAACAGGGTCGGTCAAGACCCACGCAAGCCGCGGCCTGGCCGCTGTCCGTGCCGAACTGGGAGGTCGGTCATGATCGCCGCCGACGATGAAACCGCCGAGCTGCTGCGCGCCGCGCTCGCCGAACGTGCCGACCGCATCCGTTTCGACGCTCCGGCACAGCCGATCGCGGTGCGTCGCTCGTCGATGCGTTGGGTCAGCTCCGCCCTCGTCGCTGCGATGGTGCTCGTGTTCATCGGCCTCTCCGTCCTCTGGATTGGGGATGACGAGAGCGGTTCTGATGTCGTGACGAGGCGGCAGCTGACGAACCGGACCTATCCGATCCGAGTCTCAACTCTGAAGAGTTCCTCGGTGGCGCTGCGGCAGAGGGTGGTGTGCTCGACGATGACGAGTCCTTTGCCGGCGTGCCCCAGACGGGGACAGCGATTTCGGTCTGGGGCGTCGAGCGAACCGACGTATTGAATGTCCGCGAGGCCGCAGATCCGGCGGCCTCGATCATCGAGCGGCTCGAGCACGATGCGGTCGGGCTCGCCCACACCGGCGCGGTTGAAACCGCCGGGACACAGACGTGGTGGGAGATCGTCACCCCGGATGGCAACACGGGATGGGTGAATCGGCGCTACCTGGCGGTTGCGCGATTCGACCTGGCTGCGGAGCAGGAGGATCGGTTGCACGACGCTGCGGTCTACGCGTTCGACTTCTTCGTGGACGGTTCCAGCCGACCACTCTTCGAGTTCGCCGAGTCGTTCTCCATCGGTGGGATCGGCATCTTCGCCGATGCCCCACTGCCGTTCCAGCCCGTCGATCCCCAGGCTCTGGAGACACCGCGTGACTGGGATCTCGGATTCGATTCCGATCCGGACGAGTGTCCCGAGTGCCGGATCTCCCCGCGGGCATTCGTGGGGATCGAGTTGGGGAGCGGCGATGAAGTCATCGTCACGTCTGGTCCCGGCGAGGGCTACAGCTCGCGCGGTTGGGGTGTCTCCACCGGGCTTCCACCGAGCTTCTACGAGAATCTCGTGACGGTGACCTTCTACAAGCCATCGCCTGATGCCGAGAACATCCTGGACTGGAGCCGGCACACCTTCGTCTTCGACTATCGAGACGAGGAGCCGCTGTTGGCCGGCGTCTTCGTCTACGGCTGGACGCCGTAGCCTGACCTGTCCCCAACGGGACGGGGGTCTGACCCCAGCGTCCCAACTAGAGGGTGGCGAAGGTGGCGGCGGCGGTGCGGTGGGTGCGGTCGCGGCGGAGGAGGCCGCGGGGGGCGGTGAAGCCCTTCATCCATTCGTAACCGTCGATGCCGGCATCGTGGAAGTAGCCGGCCAGGCCGACTTCATCGCGGGCGGCTCGAACATGGTCGAGGCAGCGGGCGAGTTGGTGGTCCTGCCAGGCGTCATCGTCGGTCGGGATGCCGTGGCCTGCGACGACCAGACGATGGTCGGGGAGGGCGTCGTGGGTCCGGTGGATGGCTTCGCCGAGCTCGTCGGGTTCTGGAACGAAGCCGCTGGCGTCGCGTCGGCCACCGATCGGCCACGCGCCGAGGTTGCCCTCCACGTCCACGCCCACCGGATGGTCGTGGACGATCCCCACGTAGTCGACGCCGCTCACGAACTCCGGGACCTCGATCGCTGCATGACCATCGACTTCGAGCATCCCGTTGGCGTGGGCGCGGAGCCAGGTGCCCCACAGGAGGTCGTCCCAGCGACGCGCCGCCTGCCTGGCCTCGATCGCCACGCGCCCATCGTCGAGCGCGATCGCATGGAGTGGGTCGGCCCGCCACGCGGTCATCACCGCCTGCCGTCCGGATCGCAGCAGTCGCACAGCTTCGTGCGTCGCCAGGACAGCCCCGATCACCGCCTCGCGCAGTGCGTCGGGGTCCCGGCGACCAGGTGGGCGTGACCCGATGCCGTAGCCTCGCAGAGCCCATCCGATGGGATCATCGATGGGCACGAATCCATCCGCGAACTCATCCAGTTCGCCGGCGATCTGATCCACGTGTCGTGCCCAGAACCGGCCACGCGCCGAAGCGTCGCGGTGTCCGCCTTCGTCGTCGAGATACCAACCGGGCAGCGTCGTCGACTGCAGCGTCAGCCAGTTCCGCAGCCCCACATCGCGGGCGAACGAGAGGATGTCGCGGTACCGATCGAGGGCATCGTTGTCGATGCGCCCGGGCTCCGGTTCGACCCGTGCCCACTCGATCGTGATCCGCCAGTCGGTGCACCCCATGTCGGCCAGCTGCTGAAGGTCGTCTCGATAGTCGGCGTGGAGTCCGAAACCGTCGCCCGACAGGGGCGCACGGCGATCACGCTCCCACGTCGACCAATCGGCTGCAGGTGACACGCCCTCCGCGGAAACCGACGATGAGGTGACTCCCCGCAGGAACTCACTGTCGGCTGAAGACACCGGCATCGAACACCACACGGTCGCCCACGCGGGTCTGGAAGAGTGTCTGGTCGCCGACCTGCCACATGTGGACGTCGAGCCGTTCCCCGGGGAGGACCGGTGACTTGAAGCGGCCGCCCATCGAGCCGAACGCTGCCGGGTTCGAGTCGCACACGGTGTGGAGGAGCGCACGGCCGGTCACGCCGTAGGTGCACAGCCCGTGCAGGATCGGCGTGTCGAAGCCGGCGATGGCAGCGAAGGACGGATCGGAATGCAGTGGATTCCGGTCACCGTTGAGCCGGTAGAGGAGCGCCTGGTCGGTGCGAGTGTCGTAGCCGGTGATCTGGTCGGCGGGTCGATCGGGGAGCGCCCAGTCCGACGCCGGGCCGCGGTCGCCGCCCCAGCCGCCCTCGCCGCCGATGAAGAGGCCGGCGGTGGTGGTCCACAGCGGATTGCCGTCGGAATCGCTGACGTTCGTCTCGAGCATGACCAGCGCAGCCTTGCCCTTGTCGTACATCGCTGCGACCTTGCCGCTTCCGATCGCTGTGCCGGCGGCCGGCAGCATCTGGTGAAGCGTGATCGACTGCTCGCCGTGAAGGAGGAACGCCGGGTTGAAGTCGCCGAAGTCGAGTCCACCACCACCGCCCAGCACCACCACCTGGGTCGGGAACGCCTTCTGCGCGATGTCCTTGGTGTTCTCCGTCGTGAACTCCAGTTCGAACCCGGTCGGGTCAGTGGCCCCGGCGCCGACGCCGAGCGCGTAGAGGAGGCTGTCCTTGGAGGTCCAGCTGATCTCGCTCTCTGGTCCGGTCGTGCCGACGGCATCGGGATTCAACGGCATTGGAGTACCTCCTACAGAGGGGTGTCGAGGGTGGCGAGGGCCATGGCGGCGATGGTGGCGGAGAGTTCGTCACGGGTGAGGGAGCCATCGTCGTTGGTGGCCAGGCTCGTGATCAAACCGATCGCGCCGGTGACGAGGATGCGAGCCTGGTCGGGTTCGAGCGCCGTTCGAGTTGCGGTCAAGGCATCGACCCACTCCGTCGACCATGCTCGCAGACGGCGACTCATCGGGCTGCGCCGCTCCGAGGAGAGGTGGCGTGCTTCGCTGGTCCAGACGGCGATGAGCGCCGAGCGCTCCAGCGCGCAGGCGACGTAGGCACCGATGTAGGCCTCGAGCAGTGAGCGTGGGTCGTCGGTGCTTTCCCGTGCCTCGTCGTTGGCGGCATGGACTTCGTCGGCGGCGAGCTTGATTGCCTCGAGGAGGATCTCTTCCTTGGACGCGAAGTGGCGGTAGATCGCGGGTCCGCTGACGTCGACCGCCTTGCCGATGTCGTCGACGCTCGTGGCCGGATAGCCGCGCTCGCGGAACAGGTCGATGGCCGCATCGAGGATCAGTTCGCGCCGATTCGGTGGACGGGTGATCGGGGCGTCGGAGCGGAGCGGATCGGCAGCCATGGTTAGTGAACGTTAACAAGTTCCGCGCAGTCGCGTCTGAACGCGTTGGAGAGGTGCGAGCTAGGTTGCAGGCATGGCCTTTCGCCGTCGTCACCGCAATCGCCGCGAGGTGCCTCACTTCAGCTACTCGCGCTGGGACGGCACCCAAACCGGCTTCGACGTCGACGCCGATCACCTCTTTTCTGAGATGGCCGACGAGTTGCTCTACCACGGCGACGTCAACAGCGCGCTCCGCCAGATGATGCAGAACGGGATGACCGATCGCGACGGCCGCCACATGGAGGGCATCCGCGACATGATGGATCGTCTTCGTGAGCGACGGAAGGACATCCTCGAGAATCACGACCTCGGCGGCGTTTTCGATGACATCGCCAATGAGTTGCGTGAACTCGTGGAAGACGAACGTAAGTCGCTGCAGGACATGGTCGAGCAGGCACAACAGACCGGCGATGAGCGTCGCCAGGAGCTCGCCAGCGACACCTCAACCATGAAGAACATGGAGCTCGACATGCTCCCGCCGGACCTCGCGGGTCAGGTGAAGGGTCTGCAGAACTACGACTTCGAGTCCGACGAGGCTCAGCAGCGGTTCGACGACCTGATGGACAAGCTGCGCGAGCAGCTCATGCAGCAGCAGCTCGACCAGATGGCCGAAGGCATCAACGACATGTCCCCCGAGGAGATGCAGCGGGTCAAGGACATGCTCGCCGAGCTGAACCACATGCTCGAGCAGCGCGCCGCCGGTGAGGAACCCGATTTCGACGGGTTCATGGAGCGCTACGGCGACTTCTTCCCGGAGAATCCGCAGACGCTCGACGAGCTGCTCGAGATCATGGCGCAACGCATGGCGCAGATGCAGCAGATGATGAACTCGATGACGCCGGAGCAGCGTCAGCAGTTGCAGGAGCTCAGCAACCAACTCATGGAGGACATGGACCTCCAGTTCCAGATGAGCCAGCTGTCGGACAACTTGCGTGAGCAGTTCCCACAGATGGGCTGGGGTCAGTCCTACGACTTCGAGGGCATGGACCCCCTCGACATGCCCCAGGCCATGGACATGATGGGCGAGCTCGGCGACATCGACCAGCTCGACAACTTGTTGCGCGGGGCCAACAATCCCGGGGCGTTGGCCGAAGTCGACATCGACCGGGCCCGTGACCTGCTCGGGGAGGAGTCGGCGGAGAGCCTCGAACGCATGGCGGAGATCGCCCGGATGCTCGAGGAATCAGGCCTGATCGAGAACAAAGAGGGTCGCTATGAGCTCACGCCCCGTGCAATCCGCCGCATCGGCAACGGGGCCCTCGAGGAGATCTTCAAGCGGTTGTCGCCTGACACCCTCGGCAAACACCAACTCGAACGCTCCGGCCAGGGCCATGAGCGCGACTTCGACACCAAGCCCTACGAGTTCGGCGACCGGTTCAACCTGCACATCGAGAAGACACTCCGCAACGCCGTGGCTCGCACGGGGGGCGGCATCCCGGTCCAGCTCCACGCCGACGACTTCGAGATCGAACGCACCGAACAGCTGACGACCTCAGCCACCGTGTTGATGCTCGACGTGTCGATGTCGATGGCGATGCGCGACAACTTCCTGCCGGCCAAGAAGGTCACGATGGCGCTCCACTCGCTGATCTCCAGCCAGTATCCCCGTGATTTCCTGGGGATGGTCTCCTTCAGCGAGGTGGCTCGCGAGTTCAACGCGGCGACACTGCCGGAGCTGTCTTGGGACTATGTCTACGGCACCAACATGCAGCACGCGTTCCAGATCGCGCGTCAGATGCTGGCGAAACAGTCCGGCACCAAGCAGATCATCATGATCACCGATGGCGAGCCCACCGCCCACATCACCAAGAGCGGCCAGCCGTTCTTCAACTACCCGCCGTCGCAGGAAACGGTCGACCTGACGCTGGCCGAGGTCGCCAAGGCCACGCGTGAAGACATCCGGATCAACACCTTCGTGCTGGACGTCACGCACTACCTCCAGAGCTTCGTGGAGCAGATCTCCCGGATGAACGGGGGTCGTGCCTTCTTCACCACCAACGAGGACCTCGGCGACTATCTCCTGATGGATTTCGTCGATCAGAAGCAGAGCCTCCTGCGGGGCCGGAGATAGGCGGCGGATGAAGGCTTAACCCCCTCAGGATCGGTTTGGTTCGGCCGATGAGCAGGAGGTGACAAGCCCTGGATCGCATCGGCCCGTGCCGGAGGGAAGCTCCCCTGCCTGGCGCCGCCATGCTGTGGCGTTGATCGAGGAGTCGATGGAGCGCCTCGAAGTCCTCGACACTGCGGAGTTCGAAGCGGTGCTGACCCAGATCCTGGGTCAGTTCTGCGAGTTCGTCGGCATCATCGCCATGGGCGAAGGCCGCAGAAGCGTCGACCACGGGGTGCTCTGGTACGACGCGGAGCAGACCGACCTCGATGAACTGGCGACGTGCATCGAAATGTTCGACGACCTGCCCCAAGTCGACGCGATGACAACCCTGAGAGCGCCGAGTGGCCGGCCCGCGAGCATCATTCCGAACCCGAAGGGTTCGCACGCGCACTACATGGCATTGCTCGCCGCCGAGCCGGAGGGCCTCACCGCCGACGCAGCAAGCCTCTGCACGCTGATGGTGGCCGCCGTCTCCTCAGCCCGCCGGCGGGTCAACTCGACCAGAGCTCTTGATCGCCGCCTCGAGGTTCAGGAGTTCCTGAACTCGATCTCGAGCCGCGCGTCGGTACGCGACGACGACAGCGAAACGCTGTCGGAGATCTTCGATCTCACTCGGTCGTTCTTCGCCATCGGGGCGGTCTCGTACTGGGAGGCCGACGGCTCGACCTTCACGCTCAAGGCGAGTGCGCCCGACAACGGTCGTGACCAGATCGACAAACCGATGTCGGTGGAGGTCGATCTCGACGCCAGTCGAGCGCTCCTCGAGAACGACCACATGAAGGTGCCGCTGAGCTTCTTCGCCCCGGAGCGCGACTTCCTGCAGCCGAGCCACAGCGAGGCACTGGTGGTGCCGATCTTCGGCCCCGGTGGATCAGAAGGTGCCGTGGTCTACACCGACCCGGAGCATCGCGACTGGGACGACCTCGACCTTCACGCGGCTCACTCGGTCACTCGGAGCGTGCAGAAGGTGGTGGCACGGGCTCGTTTCGAGACCGAGGCTCGTGGCCGTCAGGAGTTCGATGCGGCCGTTCGGCGCATCGCCACCATCGCGGCGCGGATGCGAGCCGAGCATGAGCAGGCGTTCCTCGGCGAGGTGACCACGGCGGTGATCGATCTGCTCGGCCTCACGGGAGCATCGGTCTGGAAGCGCAAGGGTGTGACCTTCGAGCGGGTGTTCGGAATGCACGCCGACAAGACCCCTGAGTTCGGCCGGGCGACCGTGGAGGCGACCGCGGCCTGGGTCAACCGATTCCACGAGCGTGGTCACGGGTTCATCGATCGCAACCGGATCCACAGCGCCGACGAGGTCTACATCGGGCCCGGGAAGGCGCTGATCGTCGCGATCGGAGTCGGCACCGACGACTCTGGTCTCATCTCGTTCGTCAACGACCAGAGGCTTCGATGGACCGAGGCGGAGATCAAGGACGCCGAAGCGCTCGCCAGCGTCGTGACACAGACCCTTGGGCGCTTCGCCGCCGAGCGCCGTTTCGAACTCGAAGCCCTGTCGAACGAGGTCGCGGGTCTGGCGGTGAGCGCCCACCTGGACAACATCGATCAGGTCGCCGACACGATCCTCGCCCGGTTCACCGAGTTCTTCGGCCTGTCAGAGGCCCAGGCCTGGCGAGTGGAGAAGGACCGGGCCGTCCTGCGATCCGTGTCTCGCCCCGACGGCCACGCTGATCATGGTGAATTGAGCATTCCCTTCGACCCGGCGATGTTCGCCGGTAAGGGGTGGACCGTCGTTCGTCTTCACGAGATCGCGCACAATCACGAGCTCCATGATCCGCCTGACACCAAGGTCTTGATCATGCCGTACCGGGGAGGACCCGATCCCCTCGGGGTGTTGACGTTCGTCGATCCGACGAACCGCTTCTGGACTCCCGAGGAGATCTCCTACATCCAGGGACTCGCCGGGACGATCGCTCAGCTACGTAGTCGGATGATCATGAGCCGGGAGCTCGAGTACCAGCGACAGGCGCAAGCGATTCTCACCGAGGCGACCGCAGCGTATGTCGACTCATCGCTCGACGACGTGCACGAGGTCGTCGTTGCCTCGCTCGAACGGGTGCGTCGGTTCCTCGACTGTGACTCGCTCGCACTGTTCGAGCTGGATCACGAAACGCTGATGATCAAGTGTCCCTGTGAGGCCACCCGGGATGGCGAACCCATCCAGTCGGTGTTCGCACCGCTGGACCGCGACGATCCGGTCGTCGCCCGGTTGCTCGATCCAACCGATGGACCGGATTGGCTCATCGGGGAGCTGTTCGGCACGGGCCACGTCGGCGTGAATCTGCATGTCCAACCGGTCGTGAAGGGCCGTGACATCATCGCCCTGTCGGCCATCGGGCGAGACGCCGAACCACTGGACGGTGAGTCGGCGCGGATGTTGTCGGCGCTCACGGGCATGCTTGCGCAGCTCCGATCGCGACTCATGCTCGAGATGAGCGCACGGCGACGCGCCGAGGGCGATCGAGTGCTCGGTGATGTGGCCGGCGACTTCGTTCACCGCTCCATCGACGATGCGAGCGAAGGGATCTACGCAGCCCTCGGCAGGTTCGGCGAACTGTTCGGCTGTCGCTCGGTCGGACTCTGGGACCTCGGCGACGATGGTTCCGCCACCCGTCGGATCCACTGGGTCTGCGAGGGCATCTCCGAAGGGAGCGCCCTCGATCGCCACGTTCCCGCCGAACATCCGACCCCGGAAGTGATCGGTGACATCCAAACCTCGATGATGTTCGAATCGCCGGCGATGCATCGGGGCCACATGCACACTCCCACCACCCTGTGTGCCGCGCCGATCCGAGTCGATGGTGAGGTGGTGGCGTGTATCTCGAGTGAGACCTCCCGCGAGATGCACCTGGTGGTCGACTCCGAGATCCAGGAAGAGGTCCTCGCCTCGCTCGCGATGCTGGTTCGTCAGCTCTGGAATCGGCTCGATGCCGATCGGGCCATCGGTCGTCAGCTCGCCATGGAAGATCTTCTGCGTCATTTCGCCACCAAGCTGACCTCCACCCCGGCCGAGGACATGGGCGGTGACCGGCGAGCACTCGAATGGCTCGCCCGCCAGCTCGGTCTCGATCATGTCTCGGCCTGGAACGCATCGGTCGATGGCGATGAAGTGATGGTCGACCAAATGGTCGAGGCGAACCTGGGCGCGTGGTCCATTCCCGACTCCGAGCGGCACTTCTCCACATTGGACAGCAAGGCCCCACTCCTCCAGTCCGACGAGCGGTCCGGAAGCTGGCGACTCGACGAGGCGCCGGCCTGGATGCGCGCCGCCTTCCAGGGCCTGGGTTCGGAGACGCAGCGCCGCATCGGATGGATCCGCAATGACCAGTCCGACTCGGAATGCAACTATCTGCTGGTGAGCCGACTCGGTACCGAACCGATCGGTGAGCACGAATTCTCGATCCTCACGTCGGCGTTGACGATCATCGGCCAGCACCAGGCTCGGGTCAGTGCCGAGCGATCACTGACCGCCGCGTTCACCGCGGCCCCGATCGCCATCAGCCTGCGCGAAGCCGACACCACCTTCATCGCCTGCAACGCGGCCTATGAGGAGCTCACGGGTCGCTCGGCAGAAGAGATGATGGGTTCGAAGCTCGATCTGGTCGTCAGCCCCGACCAGGTCGACAGCGTGATCTCCGAGCTCAACCGGGAGCTGCCCTTCGGCCGCCTCGAACGGGAGTCGGCGTTCCGTCGCCCCGACGGTTCGATCCTGTGGGCGGAAGTGCGATCGACACCTGTACAGATCCCCGGTCGCTCCGAACCGATGCTGCTCACCTACTCCGAGGACATCACCGAACGGCGGCGCAACCGGCAACTCCTCGAGTACCAGGCCACCCATGATGAGCTCACCGGCCTTCCCAACCGCCGGGTGTTCGTCAGCCAGGTCGCGCAGGAACTCTCGCAGTCGAACGAGTGCGCAGTCCTCGTGCTCGACCTCGACCGGTTCAAGGTCGTCAACGACTCACTGGGTCACAGTGTGGGCGATCAGCTGCTCATCACCTGTTCGGACCGCATCCGGCTCTCGCTGCGGCCCGGCGATGCCGTCTGTCGGCTCGGTGGTGACGAGTTCGCGATCTTGCTGCGGTACCCGGCCGACGAGCGCGCCGCGTCCGTTGTCGCCGAACGCCTGCTCAGCCTTCTTCGCGAGCCGGTTCGAGTCGGTGGTGAAGAGGTCTTCCCGTCAGCCAGCGTCGGCATCGCCGTCCCCGAGGAAGGCGATGCGGTCGAGGACCTCCTCCGCTACGCCGATGCCGCCATGTACCAGGCAAAGGGTCGTGGGCGCGACCAATGGGTCCGGTTCGATCATTCGATGCGTGAGGCCGTGGTCGAACGGATTCGTACGGAGACCGATCTCCGCCGTGCCATCGACAACGGCCAGCTCGAGGTGCACTATCAGCCCGAATTCCTGCTCGACAGCGGTGGCATCGTCGGGGCCGAGGCACTGGTTCGCTGGCGCCACCCCGAACGAGGACTCCTGGCTGCCGGCAGCTTCATCAGCCTTGCTGAGGAGACCGGCCTCGTCGTCGACCTCGGTCGATGGGTGCTCGGCCAGGCAACTGCACAGGCGGCGAGGTGGACCGCAGAAGGCCACGACATCATCATGCGGGTCAACCTGTCGGCCCGCCAGCTCCGAGAGGCGGTCGTCGGTGAGGTGCAGGAAGCCCTCGCTGCCGTGGACCTGCCGGCAAGTCGCCTCTGTCTCGAGCTCACCGAGACGACGGTCATGGACGATGTCCAGGAGTCGGCCCGGATTCTCCAGCAGTTCAGGGATCTCGGCGTGCAGATCGCCATCGACGACTTCGGCACCGGGTTCTCGTCACTCGCCTACCTGAAACGGTTCCCAGTCGACATCTTGAAGATCGATCGGGAGTTCGTCGACGGTGTTGGTGTCGATCCCGATGACACGGCCATCGTCCACTCGATCGTCGGTCTCGCCCAGACGCTCCGGCTGGAGGTCGTGGCCGAAGGGATCGAGGACGAGACCCAGGTCACGGAGTTGGTGCGGCTCGGTTGTCGCCGCGGACAGGGCTTCCATCTGGCTCGGCCGTGTCCGGCCGATGAGGTCGGTCGGCTCCTGCGAGCCGACAACCCCGCGCAATAGCCTGTCCTCGTTGAAGAAACGGGGGTCCCGCCCTTTACAATGTGGTGATTACAGTGCTGTAATTACACGAGTGGCAACGGGCGGAGGGGATCCGGGTACGGATCCCTTGCGTTGCTACGTGGAGGACTCACATGGCCATTCATCACGAAACCGACAGCGAAGAGAAGTCTTGGCAGGACTACGCCAACTGCCTTGGTGTCGACCCCGACCTCTTCTTCCCCGAGCGGGGGGCGTCGACACGCGAGGCCAAAGAGGTCTGCCGCGGCTGTGTCGTGCGTGAAGACTGTCTCGAATACGCCCTGCAGAACGGCGAGAAGTTCGGCATCTGGGGCGGAATGAGCGAGCGCGAGCGTCGCCGGATCCGTCGTCAGCGTGCCCTCGCCCGAGCCGCGGCCGCCGCGCAGGCCGACACATTCTCCGCCTGATTCCTTCGTCTCATACGATCTTCATCAATCGCGCGTTACCATCGCGTCCATGGGCAGTCTTGGCACAGGTGAACTCGTCATCATCCTCATCATCGTTCTGCTGATCTTCGGCGGCGCGAAGCTGCCCAAGTTGGCGCGATCGCTTGGGCAGGCTCAGAAGGAATTCAAGACCGGCCTCGATGAGGGCGCGTCGAGCGACGACAAGGCCGACGACGCCTGATTCGTTGAGCGGCGGGCCGCGTCTGATGGCCCCTGCTGTGCGGTGAAGCCATGACCACGACGGTCGGCGGCACCCAGGATGGCGGCGTTCCCACCTGGGACGAGATCGCCCGTGATCACCTCGGATTCATGTATTCCGTCGCGTATCGGCTGGCGGGGAACCAATCCGACGCTGAGGACGTTGTCCAAGAAGCGCTCCTCCGCGTGAAACGTGGGCTGGAGAACTACACCCCCGGATCTCTCCACGGATGGCTTGCCCGAATCGTGACCAACGTCTTCCTCGACGAAACCCGCCGCCGCAAGCGTCGGACGCAAACACACCTCCCGGACGACCCGGATCGTGTGCTCGTGGGCGCGCCTGCCGCGGACGAAGCCCTGGCCATGGAATCGCTGCCCGATCATCTCCAGACGGCGATCGCCGCCCTGCCGGAGGAGTTCCGCACGGCGGTGGTGCTCTGTGACGTCGCCGGCCTCAGCTACGCCGAGATCGCGGAGCAGAGTGGCGTGCCCGTCGGCACGGTCCGGTCCCGCGTCCATCGCGGAAGGCTTCGACTCCGGGAGGTGTTGTCGTGAACATCGATGACGACCGCCTGAGCGCCTATCTCGACGATGAGCTCTCCGCAGACGAGCGGACCGAGGTCGATGCGGCGCTCGCTGCCGATCCGGCACTGCGATCCCTCCTCAACGAGCTCACCGCGGTGAAGGACCTCGTCGCGGACTCGATGATCGCGCCATCGTCCGCGTCGGTGGAGCGGATGATCACCGCAGTCGAATCCCCCGATGACGAGCAGGCAGCCGCGGATGCCAATGTTCTGGTCTTCGCGACGCGACGTCGAGTGCCGACATTCGCTGCAGTGGCCGCTTCGCTCGTGATCATCGCGAGCGTCGTCGGCGGCGTGGGCGGTAATCGATCGATCCCGGCCATCGGCGATCTCGTCGCCCGCCACGAAGCCGCAGCCTCGGTGCTCGAATCCGGCACCGAGATGGCCATGGACGATGACGCGATGCACGAGATGATGGACGAAGGTCCGGCGATGCCCGACTCGCTCGACCTCACCTACGCCGACCAGGACGGCACGCTCGTTCACGCCGTGTTCGAGGCCCCGGACGGCTCGCTGCTCTCCGTGTTTCGACAGAACGGTGATGCCGACCTCGACGAGATCGGCGAAGAGATGGGATCCGGCGAGATCGTCGACATGGGTGGCCACGAGATGTGGGCCACCGACATGGGCCAGACCCATGTGGCCGTCATCGACGGCGATGGGTTCACCTGGACCGTCGTCGGCGACGCCGACGACGATCACATGATGACCATGATGAGCGATCTGCCCGGCCGGACGCCCAGCCTCGGTGATCGCCTGGACGACCTCGCCGACGCGATCACCCGCCCCTTCCGCCTCGGAGCCTGATTCGCTGCGGCTACGCCGCGCGGTTGTCGCTGCGGCTACGCCGCAGTTGCCAGCCGGCGTGCTCGCAGAATGCGCCGCCGCTGGCGCTCGGAGCAGCCGCCCCACACGCCGTGATCGATGCGGTTGCGCAACGCGTATTCCAGGCAGCGCTCCTGCACCGGGCATCCGTCGCAGATCTTCTTCGCGACTTCGACACCGACCCCGTCAGAGGGGAAGAAGGTGTCAGGGTGTTGGGTGGCGCAGTTGCCTTTTGCCATCCATTTGGTGTCCATTCGGATCTCCTTGGTCGGGCCGCCGCCCAACCGCCCGCTTTGTGCGTACCGGTATTACGCCCAGATCGGGCTGAAAGTTCCCGTAAAACGTCATTCGGCTCACTGACAGGGGTGACCTGAGGTGATTTTCCACAGTTACACTGCGAATCCATGACGGATACCCCAGAAGCCGAAGTCGAGGAACCCCCGATCGGGCAGGCGACCATCGTCTATCTCGGCCCCACGGCCCCGCATTGGGAAATTCGCCCGGTATTCGGCGAACGAGAGGTCATGGACGGCTTCCGAGACCGTGTGAACGCTCGTCTCTTGCTGCTTCCGCCCCACGATCCGCAGTTCCGCCGCAACCGCGAACGCGTGAATCGCGACGGCGAGCGCGAGAACATCGTCGTCGAGTGGGATCTCGGATACCCCGAGGACGACGGCTCCGAAGGCTGAACCCAGCAATGGCGACCATCGGCGTCGACCTGGGCGGCACCAAGACGATGGCGGTCCTCGTAGAGGACGGCACCGTCGTCAGCAAGGCGAAGAAGCCGACACCGCCGACCGGCGGGCCGGCTGATGTCATCGACACGATCGTCCGCGCCGTCACGAAGGTCGACCCCGACGGTCGTGCCACCGCGATCGGCATCGGTGTCCCCGGGCCGGTGATCCCCGGCACCGGCGTGCTGCCTGCCGCCCCGAATCTCCCGGGCTGGGACCATGATGTCCCCGTCGGCGATCTCCTCAGCGAACGACTCGGTCGGCGACCGGTCGCGGTCGACAATGATGTCAATGTCGGCACCTTGGCCGAACACCGATTCGGCGCCGGCGTCGGTGTCGACAACCTTCTCGGCGTGTTCGTCGGTACCGGTGTCGGCGCCGGTCTGGTGCTCGACGGCAGGCTCCGTCAAGGACCTCACGGATTGGCCGGGGAGATCGGCCACACATTCGTGGCATTCGAGGATCTCGGCTCCGGCGGACTCGGCCGGGGGGAGCTCGAGGACTATGCGGGTCGTCGGTCGCTGGAACGCCGAGCGCGCCGGCTGGCGGACGAGGGGAAACCGACCATCCTCTTCGACCTCGCTGACGGCGGCCGCCTGAAGTCACGAATCTGGGCCGAGGCGACCGAGGCCGGCGACCAGCTCACGATCGGGCTGATCGACCAGGCGGCATCAGCCCTGGCGGCCGCCATCGCATCGGCGATCGTTCTCATCGATCTCGAACTGGTGGTGCTCGGCGGCGGTATGGCCGAACGTCTGGGTGAAGCTTTCCGATCGCGTGTCGAAGAAGAACTCATGGAGCGATCGTTTGCCGGTGTCATCACACCGGTCCGAACCGCACGGATGGGCGACACCGGCGGCGCTGTCGGCGCGGCGCTGCTCGTCGCGGAACACCACTGATGGTCGCCGTCGATCCGGCGGCACGGGAGACTTCACCGGCAACGGTGCGAGTCGGCGGCTGGGACCACAACGACACCACCGTCTTCAATCGCGAGCTCAGCTGGCTGGCGTTCAACGCACGCGTTCTTCACCTTGCCGCTGACCGATCGGTTCCGCTGCTCGAACGAGCGGCATTTCTCGCCATCTTCTCGAGCAACCTCGACGAGTTCTTCCAGGTTCGTGTGTCGGGCCTTCACGACCAACTGGCGGCCGGCATCACCAAGCCGACGGCCGACGGCCGGCTACCCGGCACCCAGATCGAGGAGATTCGCCGGGTGGTCGGCGGACTCACCGCACAACACCAGGCCACGTTCCTCGACGAGGTACGACCCGCCCTCCGGCACGAGGGAATCGCGTTGGTCGACTACGCCGAACTCGACGATGACCAGCGTGAACACGCGGCCGTGCAGTTTCGCCAGCGGATCTTCCCCGTCCTCACCCCGCTCGCCGTCGACCCCGGACACCCGTTTCCGTACATCTCGGACCTGTCCTTGAATCTCGCGGTGCTCATGCGCGACCCGAGGGACGATCGCCGTCTCTTCGCTCGGGTGAAGGTCCCCAACACGCTGGCACGCTGGATGCCGGTCGACGACGTGCACGTGCCGCTCGAACAGGTGATCGCCGCCCATCTCCCACTGCTGTTCCCCGGGATGGAGATCCTCGAGCATCACGCGTTCCGGGTCACCCGCAACGCCGACCTGACCCTCGAGGAAGAGGATGCCGACGACCTTCTCGTGGCCGTCGAGTACGAACTCCGCCGTCGCCGGTTCGGTCGGGCGGTCCGCCTCGAGATCTCCGCCTCGATGTCGGACGAAGTCCTCGATCTGTTGCTCCGTGAGCTGGATCTCGATCCCACCGACGTCTACGCGAGCCTGGCGCCACTCGACGCCCGTTCTCTGTTGGAGCTCGTCGACAGCGAACGACCCGACCTGCGCTGGCCCGCGTGGCAGGGTGTGACCGAGCCCTCCCTCGTCCTAGACGAAGACGAGCCGACCGAATTCTTCTCGGTGCTTCGACGCGGCGACGTGCTCATCCATCATCCGTATTCATCGTTCAGCACCTCGGTGATCGAGTTCATCCACCAGGCCGCCGTCGACCCCCACGTCCTCGCCATCAAGCTCACCCTGTACCGCACATCGGGTGACAGCCCGATCATCGATGAACTCATCCGGGCGGCCGAACGGGGCAAACAGGTGGCCGTGCTCGTCGAGCTGAAGGCTCGATTCGACGAGGCGGCCAACATCGGCTGGGCCCGCCGCCTCGAGCAGGCCGGTGTGCACGTCGCATACGGTCTCGTCGGACTCAAGATCCACACGAAGACCGCCATGGTCGTGCGGGAGGAGGCCGATGGTGTTCGGCGGTACTGCCACATCGGCACCGGCAACTACAACCATCGCACCGCCCGGATCTACGAAGATCTCGGGCTCCTCACCGCAGACCCCGTGGTCGGGGACGACCTCGCCGATCTGTTCAACTACCTGACCGGCTACGGCCGCGACATCGAGTACGAACGACTCCTCGTCGCGCCGGAGGGCCTCCGGCCCGGGTTGACGGCGCTCATCGACGGCGAGATTGCATCCGGCCGCGGTCGAATCGTGATGAAGATGAACAGCCTGGTCGACGCACCGATGATCTCGAAGCTCTATGAGGCATCGCAGGCCGGTGTCGACATCGATCTCATCGTCCGAGGTATCTGCTGCCTGCGCCCGGGCGTTTCGGGTCTGAGTGATCGAATCCGCGTCCGGTCCATCATCGGCCGGTATCTCGAGCACAGCCGGATCTTCCAGTTCGGCAACGGGGAGGGCCCCGGGCAACCCGTCGCCTACATCGGCTCGGCGGATCTGATGAGCCGGAACCTGAATCGGCGGGTCGAGGCACTCGTTCGTATCGCTGACCCAGCCCTCGCTGGGCGACTCCAGGAGGTCCTCGACGTGGCCCTCACCGACGACCGGTTGGCGTGGACCCTCGATGGCGACGGTGTGTGGACCAGGCGTTGCGGCCCGGCCGGCGTCGACTCGCACGAGCGTTTCCAGCATCTCGCGACGGCGCGGTCCCGTGCCTAGGGCCAGTGACCAACTGCCCCTCGGTCATCCCGATGTCGAGGTGTGGGCTGCGGGCGGGATCATCACCCGCGTGGTGAATGACGACCTCGAGGTTCTCCTGGCCCATCGCCCGAACCATGTCGACTGGACCTTCCCGAAAGGGAAGCTCGATGAAGGCGAGACGCTCCGGTCGTGTGCGCTGCGCGAGGTCCACGAGGAGACCGGGCTGCACTGCACCACGCACAACCGACTCGACCCCGTCTTCTACCGTGATGATCGCAATCGACGCAAGGGTGTCGTGTACTGGATCATGAGCGTCGACGGTGGTGCCTACGTGCCCAATGACGAGGTCGATGCGATCGGCTGGTTCGATCTGCAGTCAGCCGACACGGTGCTGACATACAAGCACGACCGCGCCTTGTTGCGCGGAGTAGACGTCGATCGAATCCGTTCTACGATGCGGCCGTGACGAGCGACGGCTGGCGCCCACTTCGACCTCCGAAACCGGAGCATCGGGGCTCCGCCGCGTTCGTCGTCTCGCCGTTCATGCGGCTGGCGCGTGTCCACGCATTCGGCGCGGCATCCGATGCGGCCATCGCCGTGACGCTGGCGGGCAGCGTTTTCTTCTCGATCAGCCCGGATGATTCCCGCGGGCGAGTCGCCCTCTACCTCCTGTTGACGATGGCGCCCTTTGCGATCGTGGCGCCCCTGATCGGCCCGGTCATCGATCGCGCCAGCGGCGGTCGACGGGTGATGATCATCGCCACGGCACTGGGTCGTGGTGTGCTCGCATTCCTGATGATCGGCGACGTCGGCACACTATGGCTCTTCCCCGAGGCATTCGCCCTTCTGGTGTTGCAGAAGGGCTACTCGGTCGCCAAGAGCGCCGTCGTTCCCGTGTTGGTCAGGACCGAGCAGGACCTCGTGTCGGCGAACAGTCGGCTTGCGCTGATCAGCGCGGTCTCCGGTATCGCCGGCGCCACGATCGCCGGTGTCTTCTCGCTCGTGGGCGGTCCGAGCTACTCGGCCGCGATCGCGATGTTCGGATTCGTCATCACCACGGTGATGGCGTTCCAGACGGCGCCGATCGTGGTCGCCGCCGAACCGACCGCGGCGTTGGAGAAGGAGGAGCTTCGTGACACCGCCGTGTTGTTGGCGGCCTCGGCCACCGCGATCCTGCGCGGCCTTGTTGGGTTCGTCACGTTCCTGCTGGCTTTCGAGTTCCGCGGCGGCAAGGACGGCCTGGATGTGAGCACGCTCGGTGCGGCGGCCGGGGGCGCCACCGCAACCGCTCGCGACATCGACATCGCCGGCGATCCCGCCGCGCCCGCGTGGCACTTCGGCGTGGTCCTCATCGCTGCTGGTATCGGCGCGTTGGTGGGTGCCAAGATCGCGCCGACGGTCCGTCAGCGGATCCCCGAGGAACGAATGCTGGTCACCGCTCTCGCGTTGGTGTTCGCGGCCGCTGTCTTCGCGATGTTCACGGGGAATCTGTCGGGCGCAACCGTGCTCTCGTTCGCCATTGCATCTGGCGCGGCCACGGGCAAGCTCGCCTTCGACTCGCTCGTGCAACGTGCGGCGCCGGATGCGAACTATGGCCGGTCGTTCGCCCGCTTCGAGGCGCGCTTTCAGTTCGCCTGGGTGCTCGGCGCTTTCATCCCCGCGGTGTTCCCGTTGAACATCGTCGTCGGCGGTCTCGCTGTCGCGGTGGCCTCCGGATTCGCGATCGTTTCGTACATCCTCGGTCGACCGGGCCGCTCGTGGCTGTCGTTGCGACCGAAGCAGGGCGTATCGACGGATGGGCCTGTCGCCTCGGCCTCGACTGTGGTCTCGGAGTCCACCGACGACCACGTCGAGTTCCAGGAGTTCACCGACGAGGATCTCCGTCCGTCCCAGCCCCAGGCCCCCGCGGGCACGACGGAGTGGGCCGGCGGGTGGGATGCGGCGACACCGATCGTGTCCTCGGTCGAAGGCGTTCACGTCGAGCCGCCACCGGACGATCCGCCCCAGCCCCGAGAGGAACCAGACCCGGGCTCGGTCTGAGCGTCAGTCCGGCAGGTCGATCCGGGCCAACCACAAGCCGGGGGCATCGACTTCGGTCGGCGTGGGGAGGTGCGCAGGGTCCGTCCACAAGCGGCTCAACCCGTCCTCACCGGCGCGTTCCACGATGCCGGCCGCGAACGTCGCACCACGGTCGTACTGAGCGGCATCGAGTTCGAGGCCGAGGATGCGTTCGACGAAACGGTCGTTGGTGTTGGCCTCGACTCGGCGTCGGCGCAGCGCCTCGGTGAGCATGTCGTACGAGCCGATCAGTGTGGCGCCGATGCGATCCATGATGTGGTCGACATAGCCGGTTATGGCGGCGATCAGGGCGGTGAGTTCGGGCTGGAGGGCGATCTGGGCCGGCGAGCGAACGGCACCCAGGATCGCATCCGGGTCCGACATCAGTCCCTGGAGATCGGCCAGCGCTTCGGGCCCGGCGGAGAGATCGAGCGCACCGAGCTGCTGTTGCATGGCATCGGGATTGCTCTCGAATGCTCTGGCGTGGCGGATCAACAAGTCGTCCAGTCGAGTGCGGACGTGGGGGACGCCGAGCACCGCGTGGTGCGCGACCTCGTGAAGGCAGATCCAGAGGCGGAGGTCGTCACGGTCGAGCGACCAGTCGTCGCCGAACTCGTCGACATTGCGCAACAGGACCAGGAGGGGCTGATCGGCGGGGCGGGGGATCGGAAGTTCGTACCCGCCCAGTGCGCGTTGCGCGATGTTGCCGACCATCGAGCCGGTGGTCATGCTCAGCATCATCGGGCCGAGCATCTTGCTGAGGCCGTCGAACATCGAGGCCATGGGATCGTCGCTGGGAAGATCATCAGGGGTGTTCATCCCCGCGGCCATCGATTCGGAGAGTGCGGCGAACAGCGACTTGTAGTCGGTGACGGTGCGGTCCGCCCACTGCGAGCGATTGCCGACCTCGACCGTGAGCGCACCGCCCCGGGCCACGGGAAGTCCGGTGGCCTGGGCGACCTGGAGTTCCGCGACGCGGATCAGTTGCTCGACGGCGATTCGGTCGGTCGGGTCGATGTTCGGCTCGGTCTGACCGTCGTTGGCCACTGTGCGGGCGAGTTGGCGTGCCGCGTCCGGACCTCCCGAACCGGCTCCTTGCATCATTCGCATGAGCTCGCCGAGGAACGGCACACCCCCAAATGGATCGTCGGGTAGCGGTCCGTCGGTCATACGAGGCATCGTAGATGG
Source organism: Acidimicrobiaceae bacterium (assembly GCA_016845585.1). Taxonomy (GTDB): domain Bacteria; phylum Actinomycetota; class Acidimicrobiia; order Acidimicrobiales; family Aldehydirespiratoraceae; genus JAACCU01. Next base: position 176,495 of record JAERSO010000026.1, read on the forward strand.
GTGACCTCCACAATTCCCGGCGCGCTTCGCGCCGTCGGCCTCACGATGGGATCCTCTTCATGACGCGTCGTGTGGCCGTGACCGGTGCGGCCGGCTCGATCGGCACCCGAGTGGTCGCCCTTCTCGCCGAGCTGGCGGAGTGCGATGTACTGGCGATCGATCGGGTCGAACTCGACGCACCCCCATCGGTCGAGACCAAGCGCCTCGATCTGACATCAGCTGATCTGGTTTCGGTCTTCACCGGGATCGATGCCGTCGTGCACCTGGCCACAACCGTCACACCCGGCGAGATCGATGATGCGGCCGAGGCGCTGGAGATGGCCATCCTCCGTCGGGTTCTCGATGCCGCAACGGAGACGAACGTGGGGCAGGTCGTCTCGCTGTCGACGGCCATGGTCTACGGCGCGTGGGTCGGCAATCCCGTTCCGATCACCGAGGACGCCGCCAGCCGCCCCAACCCCGACTTCAGTTGGGCCGTGCTGCGGGGCGAGGTCGAGAACGCCACGCTGGAATGGGCGACGGGGCGCGACGCCGCGGCCGCGGTGCTTCGCCCCACCGCAGTGGTGGCCGAAGATCACCTCGGGCAGTTGGCCCGGGTGCTCCACACCGCCAGGATCGGTATCGCGGCCGAAGGAGACCCGCCGGTCCAGTACCTCCATGTCGACGACCTGGCCGCTGCGGTGGTCTCGGTCGTCGAATCGAAGTTCGATGGAGTCGTGAACGTCGCGCCGGACGGATGGATCCCGCCCGACGCGCTGCACGATCTCGAGGGTCCGAAACCGCGCGTGCGGGTACCGGCAGTGGCCGCGCGTTGGATCGCCGCAGTGCGATGGCGGGCGGGCTTCTCGCCGATCCCGCCCGGGATCGTGCCGTACACGTCGCACTCATGGGTCGTGGCGAACGATCGGATCCGTGAACTCGGATGGGTGCCGCGCTGGACCAATGAGGAGGCATGGGTGGTGTCACACCACCCGGGGCCCCTGGATCGGCTGCCGGCGCGCAAGCAGCAGGAACTCGCGCTCGCGGTCGCCGGCGTCGCCATCGTCGCAACGCTGATCGGGCTCGGTCTTCTGGTCCGCCGACTGCGGCGCGGCCCTCAGCCGTCGTAGACGTCGGAGCCGAGCACGACCATGCAACTGACGTGCTCGCCGTTGCGATCGACCGTGATGTCGACCGCGTCGCCGGGTTCGTAGCCGCGAAGCACCGCCACCATCTCGGCCATCGAGGCGATGACCTCGTCGTCGATCGCCACGATCAGGTCAGCGGGTGAGACCCCACCGAGGTCAGCCGGGCCATCGGTGACGACGGCAGTGACGACGGACCCGAGCTCGTCGCCTTCCGGTCCGCGCGCGGTGACACCGATGCGGACGTGCGTGGTGGTGCCATCGGCGATGATCTCGGCCGCGACCGCGTTCGCGACGTCGATCGGGATGAGCGCAGCAGGGGAGTCGACCTCGGTCGCGGCGGTGATCCCGACGACGGCCCCGGTGCCATCGACAGCGATCGACCCGGGCGGGAGCTCGCCGAGCGCTTCGGTCAACGTGTGAATGCCGATGAGATGCTCGCCGTCGGCCTTTGTCGACGCGGCGGCTCGCTGTTCGATGGTGTGGTGCTGAGCGCCACCGGTCGGATCGATCACCGCGACGGAACTGCCATCGTCGGGCGGGCCGCTTGCCATGATCGCCGGGGCGATCGAGGTCGTGGTCTTCAGTACGGAGATGTCGGTGACCGGATCGGTGCCGATGAGCGTGGCCTCCCCGATCTCGCCACTGGCGCTGTGGACCAGGAAGGTGGTCTCGCCGTCCAGGGCCTGGCCGCTGGAGATCAGATAGCCGTCATCACGAACGGCGACGGCACCGGCCAACGTACGAATGCCGTTGCCGGACCGGACCAAGACGGTCGACGGGCGGGCATCGCGACTGACTTCGGTCGGCCAGTCGGTTTCGCTCGTGACTCGGGGCGTGACCGACTCGACGATCAGTGCCCCACCCAGGGCCCAGAGCGGCCCGAAGTGGCGGGCGTTGCCGGTCGCCGGCGTGGTGAGCACCGGCTCGACGGCCTGGCGCGCTTCCCAGGCGACCTCGGAGGGGTGGCGCCAGATGCGCTCCTCGG
>JAERSO010000027.1 GCA_016845585.1 Acidimicrobiaceae bacterium
GGTGACCCCTTGCGTTAATATGGGTCTGTGGTCATATTAACCCGAACAGGCGCCAAGGGGGAGTCGACATGTCCGAACGCACCAACACCGTCCTGACCATCCCCGAGCCCAACGTGGCCCGAACCATCGAGAAGCCCTACCCGAACGTTGTGGAGGGCTTCGTCGTGGTCGAGACGGCGATCGCCCCGGTTTGCAACGAGGCGCGCATCTTCCGTGAGCATCAGTTCGAGTGGCACGACAGCCCCGAACACCTCGGCCATGAAGGCGTCGGCACGATCGTCGAGACCCGCCCCGGTTCCCGATTCGAGGTCGGCGATCGGGTCATCGTGTTCCAGGGCAACAGCTGCCAGGAGTGCTTCGTGTGCACCACCGGCCTGTCGCCCACCCACTGTCTGGGGATTCCGTATGAGGGGTTCGATGACGGGATGGCACCCCAGGACGTCACCGCCGGGCTGCTCGGCATCGAGAAAGTCAACGCCTCGGAGTCGGGCGGCTTCGCCATGGCGCGCTACCGCCTCGCTCCCGAGCACATGATCATGAAGCTCCCCGACGGGCTCTCGTTCGAACACGCCGCCGCCGGCAACTGCACGCTCGGGTGTACGTACACCTCGGCCGAGGAGCTCGCGGTCACGGCGAACGATGTGGTGATCGTGGCCGGGATCGGCTTCATCGGCATGGGGGCGATCGTCAACGCTCTCTATCGGGGGGCGACCGTGGTCGTGCTCGGACGCAACGAGTACCGCATGAACCTGTGTCGCGAGCTGGGCGTCGAGCACATCATCGATCCCGACGCGCCCGATTGGCTCGCTCAGATCCATGCCATCACCGGTCCTCGACGCGGAGCTGACGCCGCCTTCGAGTGTTCCGGGGCGCCGTACTACCTCGACAAGGTGTTCGCCGGGGTCCGCCGCTACGGCCGCGTCTACTCGATGGGATTCTTGGGAAGCGGCGCATACGAGGTGTCGATCCTCAACGACATCATGGACCGCCACGTGTCGTGGACCGGAGGGCACGATGTTCGCTTCCGTGACCGCGACGGCTTGCTCCGCATGCTTCAAGACGCAGAGGTGCAGCGGCAGATCGACGTGCTCACCACGCACTCGTTCCCGATGTCGGAGGCGCAGGAAGCGTTCGAGATCGGCCTGTCGAAGGAGTGCGGCAAGATCTACCTCCGTCCCGGGGAGTGAGGGCGCCCTCGCGAGACGCCTGACCCGTGCCAAAGCGCGGAAGCTCAGGCTCTTTCGTGACTGTCTCGGAGCCCGTCGATGGTGAGGCCGACGCTCTCGACGATCTGCACGAACGACTCCCAGTGGGCTGGGAGGATTTCGACCGGTGCCCCGGTCTCCATCGTGCGCCAGCCGCGCTCACCTGGCAGGTGGATCTCGTCCACGCCCGGTCGACGTTTCGCCCCCTTGACTGCCGCGACGAGCCGATCCGAGCGCGCCCCCGGCTCGTCGGCGGGCATCCAGTGCGACGGATCGATCACGATCACGCACGCTCCGCCGGTGAGCGCCTCGTCGCGCGGTTCGAGCCAGTACGAGGGTGGGCCCGCGATCTCGGGCGACATCCGTGCGCCGGGGTTGATCACCCCGGCCAACATCTCGGTGAAGAGGTTGAAGGCGTACAGGCGCGGCGAGCCGAAGACGGTCGGGGCCCGGCAATCGGAGATGCGGCCGTAGTCCTCCATCCGTTCGAAGTAGGGGGCCGGGTCGTCGGTGAGTTCGCCGGTGTCGGGATCGACGAGGAACTCGCCCTTCAGGCGCTGGCCCTGGAAGTAGGCCTCGCTGAGGTCGCCATCGTGGACTTCCACGGCCTGAATATCGCTCACGATCGGAGGATGCTCGCCGCCCGGAGTAGCTGCCGCGAACGGCGCGCCGGACAAGACGTTCTCCATGCCGCCCCATGGTGATACGAGCGGGAGCGAGTTGTTGGTGGCGATCGCCATCATCCCCTCACGGGCGGCCATGCGGACGTAGGTGCCGAAGGCGCCCGCATCGTTGAAGTCGCGGACGAACCCGATGGCGATGGCGTGGTCCCGGGCTTTCGTGATGGCGGCCTCCATCGCCATCGTGATCGCCCACTGGCCCGACGATCGCTGAGCGTCGATCACGAGCCAACTCGGTCCCTCGTCGACGATCACCGGTTCGGCGGTGACGTCCATCGTGCCGGTGCGGGCCAGCAGGACGGGGATCTCGAAGACGCCCATGCCCTGGGTGAGCTTGCCGTTGCGGTCGCCGTCGCTCACGCACGCGGCGACGATGCGTGCGTGCTCGGTGCTGAAGCCGAGCTCTACGAGCACGGATCGGTAGCAGTGCTCGAGGAAGCCGGCGTCTTCCTGCATCGTCTCGAGGCCCTCGGCGTCGCCCATGGGATTCGCTCCTTGACTTATCTGGGGAATTCCCCATAATAACGCCATGCCCCGGATCACGGCAAGCGAACGAGCTGCAACCCGGCGACGAATGATCGAAGCCGGCAAGTCTGAGTTCGCCGCCCGAGGGCTCGCGGGTGCCCGGTTCGACGAGATCGCCCTTGCGGCGGGCCACGCGAAGGGCACCATTTACAACTACTTCGACTCGAAGGAGCACCTCTTCTTCACCATCGTCGAGGACTGGTGCGACCAACTCGTGGCGGGCTTCGTCGTCGACGACTGCCGGACCGCAGCCGGTGACCTGCTCGAGATCGCGCGCCTCGATGTCGAGATCGCCCGCAAGGACCCCGACC
>JAERSO010000028.1 GCA_016845585.1 Acidimicrobiaceae bacterium
ACCACGATCGAGATCGATTCGGGCGTGTGGCCCGGGGTGTGACGGATCTCGAGGGTGACGTCACCGAGGCTGTATCGCTCGCCGTCGGCAAAGCCCCGGGATTCGAACTCGGTGACGGCGACATCGCCATACCCGATCTCCGCCCCGGTGGCGGCAGCCAGCTCGAGGTGGCCCGAGAGAAAGTCGGCGTGGAAGTGCGTCTCGAGCACCAACTCGATCGTGAGCCCGTGCTCCTCGGCCGTCTCGAGATAGGGCGACACGTCGCGACGGGGGTCGACGACGACGGCACGCTTCGTACCCTCGTCGGCGATGACATAGGAGGCCTGCGAGAGGCAATCGAGATAGTGCTGTTCGAAGAGCATCCGGTTCGTCCTTTCACCGTGAGCTTCCCGATGATGCGAGGGCAGCTGTTGGCGGTCGACAACGTCGACATGAGTAGAACTAATGTCCGTACATTTGTCAAGGACGGTGCCTTGCCCCCGCCCCCGTCGACCGGTGGGATCAGTCGTCGAGCAGGTAGGCGCTGGGGTTCGGCTTGAGCGGACGGGCGTACCAGAGCGGGCGACGCAGACCGGAATCGTTGGTGCCGGCCGGGCGGGTCTTGCTCATCCAGTCGAGGTAGGCCTCTCGAGACTTCGCCGTGTCGACCACGACGTCGCCGTACTCGTCGCCGGGCTCAGCTGGCGTGACGTGCACCCGCTGATGCCAGCACTGCATGCCCGAGATCGGGTCGGGCTGCACACAGAACGTCGCGTTCTGATGCACGCCGGTGTCCTTCCGCCAGAGGCGGGAGGTGTCGTCATCGTCGGCGTCGTAGGCCTCGATACCCTGCTCGCGCTTGAGCTTCCACGTGGTGCCACCCCCGTCGTTCTGCTGGGCGGTGATCGACGCCTTGCCGGCGCCCCATGAACGGGCCTTGTCGTCCTCGAGCCGCCAGCGGCCCATGTGATGCGAGGCAGCGACGACACCCGGTCGGATGCCCTCGGTGCGCCAGGCCTGGATCACGAAGTGGCCGATGCGGGTCGTGATCCGCACGAGGCCACTCTCCTCGATCTCGAGCTTCTCGGCATCTTCCGGGTGAATCCACAACGGGTGCCGGTGGCTGATCTCGTTGAGCCACTTGGAGTTGGCCGAACGCGTATGGATCAGGGTCGGAATGCGGAAGGTCGGGAGCAGGATGCGTTCCGTACCCGCCATGTCGAGGTCTTCCCAGTGCACATGGCTCGGAATCCATTTCGGCGTGGCGTATTCGGGCCAGCCCCATTCCTTGAGGGTGGTGGAGAACAGTTCGAGCTTCTTCGACGGCGTCGGGAAGCCCTCCTTCGCCTCACCGTCGATCTCGACCGCAGGCGACCCGTCGCCGAGCGGGGCGAGCTTCAGGTCGGCGAGGGTCGACAGGTCGCCGTCCCACGAACCTGGGGTGCCGGCTTTGCGGTACACGCCATCGGCGTCGACCTCGCAACCGGCAAGGGCATCGGCCGAAACCGAGCGCTCGTAGGGCTCGTAGGGATCCGTCGGCACGGCGAACGACGAGCGGTTGCGCATGTATTCGAGCGGGGTCTCCCCCACCTCGGCGGCCGCTTCGGCGAGGCCGGGGACCTCGTTCTCGAACATCTTGCCGTAGTACTCGTCGACGCTGAGGGGCTTCTCGGCATCGTCGGGCGACTGGAACCACTCGCGGATGCCGAGCGAACCGTCAGGGTCGATCTTCCAGGAGAGATCGATCCAGAACTCGTTCTCCTCCCAGACCTCACCCGGGTTGTACTCGAACGTACGAGTGCCTTCGGGCAGGTCACCGCCGGCCTGGATCTCGGCGAAACGGCGGAAGGTGGGCTGGCGGAAGCTCACCCAGCGACCGGCATGGGTCTCGTATGAGGTGATGTCGTGCCGTTCGGCACCCACACCCATCGGCAGGACGTAGTCGGCGAACCACGACGTCTCGGACCAGGTCGGGGTGAGCGCCACGTGACACTTCACCTTCGTTTCGTCCTTCAACGCCTCCATCCAGGTGAAGCCGTCGGGATTAGTCCAGATCGGGTTGTAGACCCGGCTGAAGTAGACGTCGAGCGTGCCGCGACCCTCGTTGAGGAAGTGCGGCAGCAGGATCGACATCTCGTGGTAAGCGAGCGGGAACTCCTTGGGCCACTCGAGGTGGTTCCACTCGTGGGTGTTCGGCGCGCCGACCGGGTCGTGCGGCTTGAACTTGTTCATGCCGTTGCCGGCGGTACCGCCCTTGGTGGCGACCGAACCGGTGAGCACGTTCAGGAAGAAGAGACAGCGGGCGACCTGCCAACCGCCCATGTTGCCAGCGCCGGCGGCCCGCCAGTTATGGCTGGCGAACTTCGTCGGGTTGGCGCCGATCACCGCTGCGATCTCGCGGATCGTGTCGGCGTCGATACCCGTCTTTTGCTCGGCGGCCTCGGGGGTGTACTCGGCGTACTCCTCGAGCAGCGCCGCCCGGAGCTGCGAGAACTCAACCGGCTTCCCGGGGGCCCGATCCTTCAGGTAGGTCTCCCAGTTGACCCACCGTTCGACGAACTCGGCGTTCCACTCCTCGGATTCGATCAGCAGGCGAGCGATCGAGAGCAGAAGGAA
>JAERSO010000029.1 GCA_016845585.1 Acidimicrobiaceae bacterium
CTAGCTCGGCAGAACGACTCGCTGACCAAGAATGTGCAGCGCGGCCGGCAGAGGCCGTCGCCTCGCTCTTTGCGATTGCTCACATGCCCATCGCCCCCATGGGCATGTCCATGATTCGCCCTGGGTTCCGCGGAGGCTCTGGCCTGTCCTGGGTTTCGCGCGGTCAGGATGCTTGATCTCGGGCGATGGTTGTGGCGTGACGGAGTTCGAACTCGACGGGTGTGAGCATGTCGAGCGATGAGTGCCGTCGTTGCCGGTTGTGGAAGATCTCAAGGTACTCGAAGATCGCGTTGGCGAGTTCGAGACGGGTTCGCCAGCGCTGCCGGTTCAGCAGCTCGACCTGCATCCGAGCCCAGAACGACTCGATCATCGCGTTGTCATAGCAGTCGCCGATCGAGCCCATCGATGGGACCAGTCCGGAGTCGATGGCGCGTTGGGTGAAGGCCCATGAGGTGAATTGCGTGCCGTGGTCGGAGTGGATCAGGGTCGCCTCTGGTTCGCGGTTCTCGATCGCCATGCCCAACGCGTTGACGACCAGTGAGGCTTGGGGGCGCGAGTCGATCGACCAGCCGACAACTCGACGACTGAACGCGTCGAGCACGACCGCGCAGTAGATCTTTCCTTCGCGGGTGCGGTGCTCGGTGATGTCGGTGACCCAGAGCTGGTCTGGCTCGGTGCGTTCGAATTGGCGGTCGACGAGATCGCTGGCGGTCGCCCGGTTCGGGATCTTGCGGTAGCGGGGCCGGCCGGGCAGCCCAGCAAGGCCATTGCGGCTCATGACCAGCTCCACGGTGCAACGCGCCACGGTGAGGCCTCGACCCAACACCAGCTCGGCGTGGACCCGACGGGCGCCGTAGGTCTGGCGTGACGCGTCATGTATCTCGCGGATGACGTCGAGCAGCATCGCGTGGCGCACCGCACGTTCAGATGGCTTGCGGCGTTTCCAGGCGTAGTAGCCCGACACCGAGACGTCCAAGATTCGACAGCAGACCTCGACGGGGTGGCCTTCGCTCACGATGGCGAAGACGACCCCGAACCGCCTTTTGGGTCAGCCTGCTCCTTCAACAACTCGTTCGCGCGCCGAGTTACGGCGAGCTCGGTCTCGAGCTCACGGATCCGCCGTCGGGCAGCGGCCAGCTCGGCGGACTCCGCGGTGCTCACACCGGGCCGCAGACCCCGATCGATCAGATCCTGGTTGCGCCAGTTGTAGATCGTCTGCCCGGTGACACCGAGCTGCTCAGCGATCTCTGCGACCGGTTTCCCGGTCTCAACCAGGTCAAGAACCTTGCGACGAAACTCAGCCGGATAACTTCTCGGCACGATGACCTCCTCATGGTCGACGTGCCCAAGATTCAACTACCCCACCCGCGAAATCCCCGGGGCAGACCACTCTGATTATTGGTTTTCAACCATTGGCTGGTCGGTGTGCTGGGCAGCGTAGGCGGCCTCGAAGTGGTCTGGTGAGGTGTCGTCGAGGTAGCTGTGGATCCGGTCGGTGTTGAACCAGTGGACCCAGCCGAGGGTGGCGAGTTCGACGTCTTCGATGGTGCGCCAAGGGCCCTGGGTGGGCCCGCGGATCAGCTCGGCCTTGTAGAGGCCGTTGGTTGATTCGGCGAGGGCATTGTCGAACGAATCACCGATCGATCCGATCGATGGAACGGCGCCGAGTTCTGCGAGTCGTTCGCCGTAGCGGATGCTCGTGAATTGGCCGGACTCAATCGGTGGTCGCAACACCAACTTGTTGGAGAGAGCGTAGGTGATCATCGAAGGGACTGTAAGACGAACGGTGTAACTGGTCTGGCCGGTTCATCGTTGGTGTCGCTGTGTGTCGATTCTAGAAGAGTCTCCCTTCGAAGGTGATGGCGAAGGCGTTGAGGGCGGGCTTCCAGCGGTTCATCCAGCGTTCCTGGCCCGACCCTGTCGGGTCCAGTGATCTGACGACGAGGTAGAGGCATTTCATCGCGGCTTGCTCGTTGGGGAAGTGACCCCTCGCTCGGGTCGCTCGCCGGAACCTCGCGTGAAGAGACTCGATGGAATTCGTCGAGTAAATCACGCGGCGGATCTCGGGGCTGTAGTCGAGGAACGGCACGAACTCGGTCCACGCGTTCTCCCACAACCCTTTGATTGCCGGGTAGGCATCGCCCCACTTGGCGTGGAACTCGGCGAGACGTTCTTTGGCCTGGGCCTCGTTGACAGCGGTGTAGACGGGGCGGAGGTCTTTGGCCATCGTGTCCCAGTCGCGGCGGCTGGCGAGTCGGAACGTGTTGCGGATCAAATGGATCACACACGTTTGGGTCACCGCTCGTGGCCACGTCGTCTCGATCGCGTCGGGCAGGCCTTTCAACCCGTCGCACACGACCATGCAGACGTCTTCGGTGCCGCGGTTCTTGATGTCGGTCAGCACCTGTAGCCAGAACTTGGCGCCTTCGCCGCCGCTGCCGGCCCAGATCCCCAAGGTGTCTCGTTTGCCGTCGATGGTGACCCCAATAGCGGCGTAGAACGGCCGATTCGTCACCTGCCCGTCGCGAACCTTGACCACGATCGCGTCGATGAACACCACCGGATAGACGCGATCAAGCGGCCGGTTCAACCACTCCGACATCTCCTCCAACACTGCGTCGGTGATCTTGGAGATCGTCTCCCGACTGACGTCGGTGCCATAGGTCTCCGCCAGATGTGCCTGCACCTCGCCGGTCGTCAACCCCTTCGCACACAACGAGATCACCATCGAATCGACCCCGTGCAAACGGCGTTGCCGCTTCTTGATGGTCTTCGGTTCGAACGACCCGTCACGATCGCGTGGAGCGTCGATCTCAACCGGACCGACCTCGGTAATCACCGTTTTCGACCTCGTACCGTTGCGCGAGTTGCCGCCATCGCGGCCCTCGCCCGCGTGTTTCTCATACCCGAGATGGTCGTCCATCTCGATCTCGAGACCGGCCTCGAGGACCTGCTTGGTGAGCTCACCCAACAAGCCCCCAGGGCCAACAAGGTCAACCCCTTCGGATCGGGCTTGTTCAGCGAGCTGCTCCGCGATCGCAGGATCGACCTGGCCCGACAACTTCAGCCCGGGCTTCATCTTCTTCGACGCCACAGCGCCATTCTGATCTGTCATTGTTGATCTGTCCTTCCAGCTGAGCCCGACCATCGAGCATCAGCCTCTCAGGCCAGACCAGTTACACCGGAGATCCGACAGTCCCGCAATGGGATCTACATCTAGCTGGGTTTTGGTGCGGTGGAGCGGCAATGGAGCGCCGCGAGATTTCTTTGCCTCCAGGTGTCGAGCACTCTGTTTGTCCTTCTTGATCCGGTGAGGGTCATCTCAATCCTTGGAACTTTGCTTGTCGTCGGTTGTCTGGTCGAGGTGTGACACCGATCGTCCGCGCTCATCCCTCGCGCAGGCTGTCGAGCACGCTGGTCCGGCTCCACTCTGCGTTGCGGTACTCGACTCCCTTGCTCTGAAGGCTCTTGGTCGTGGCGTGGCCACAATGTGTCCAGATGAGCACGACGATGTCTCGGTCGTTGTCGACGGCGTCAGCCCAGTCGAGTTCCATTCGCTGGCGTTTCTCACTTTCGTGCCAGCGGAGGTCCTTGAGCGCGAGCCGTTCGCACAGGTCGTCCGCCCAGGGTTTGCGTTTCGCCCCGACGATATGGAGCACCTTTCCTCGCACGTGCGGCTTGACGCGGTCGGCAGCATCGCCGTCGCGCCATTCGAGATAGTCGCGGAACCTCGGAAGTGAATGAAGCACGGTCTCGAGTCGCTCAACCGACTCGTCGATTCCGGCATTTTCCCCATCTTCCCAGAGCTCTCGCATCGTGAAGGCGAGCTCAGTTGCGAGGTCGGGGTCGCCGAGACCAACAACATCATCGGCGGCGGCAAGAAGGAGCTGCTGGGCGATCTCAGCGTCGGGCACGAGCCGAGCAGCGGCGATCTGCACTCGGGTTTGTTCCGCCCGGGCGAGCAGCGTCTGCCCCCGTGAGGCGAGCTCAAGCACGGTCTCAAGATCGTCCGCGTCTATGGCATCCTCAATCGCCTCCTTCAGATAGGGAGCGATGCCATTGTTGATGATCTCCCACCCAAGAAGCATTGCAAGTGCGTCATGGGGCATGAGGTGCGGGTCGGGCCAGCGGCGAATGACTCGGTCGACCCATGCGTCAGGATCGGCTGCGACGCACTCTTCAGCGATCCGTAGCGCAAGGTCATCACGAACTCGCTCGAACGCTCGCGGAAGGAGCCGGTCAAGGATCTCCTTGCCGGCAAATGCGTTCAAGAGAACTTCGACGATCTGGCGGACCGCACCGTCGGGGAGCTTCTGAAGTTCACCTTCCAACTCCACCACGTTCTTCTCGACCCCAAGATCGATTTGGCCGAGCAAGCTTGCAACATCAGTTTGGCTGCCGTCGTGAAGCCCGGCGATGAGCCGGTGAAATGCATCGCCAGAACGGAAACGGGCCGGGTCATCCAGGAGCTCGACCACCGTTCGCCATTCCTGAAGATCGTGGGCTGCTTCAGCTGTGATCGATCGAACGACGGGGTCGTCTGGTGCGAGCGGAAGAATGTGCTCCAGCAAGAGCGTGAGCCAATCGTCCGGGTCGAGTTCGTTCAGCTGGCGGCGAAGATGCTCGGCAAGGCCTTGAACGAGGACGGGCTCAGCGGCACTGGTCTTGGCCGAGCTACCTGACGGTGAAGGCGTCGGGTCAGAAACGGTGGGCCGGACCGTTGTGAGTGCGAATGACAGCCGGCTGGAGAGGAGCGGATCAGGGAGGAATGACAGTTCGATGTTCTGGCTACCGACAGTCAGGGGCCGGATTGGGACATGAAGGTGATGCTCGGCGTCGGGCCGTTCGCTATCGATACCACCGGCAACGCTTCCGGAGGGATCAGCGTCAACAATGAGTGAATAGACCCCCTCCTGGCCGGGTGAATGGACCTCAAGTACGGCCGTGGCCGTCTGCCCGAGCTCCAGCCGCCGCTCGCGGACCTCGTGTCCGTGGTGGTCGCTTACGCGGACGATCCTGGCGAAGCTTGATCCTGAGTAGAAGTCATTGCCGGCAAGGCGGCCGACAGCCGAACGCCAGGCGAGACGTGCCTCATGATCTGACTGTGGCGGACGCATGCCTGTCACGACTGCTCGCCATGCGAAAAATGGCGTGCCGGCTGGATGCGTGCGTCGTGGCGGTTCGAGCAGACTTTCGTCCTCGACAACGACGTGGGGGCCGACCTTCACGGTGAGCTGGAGTCCGGCCCGTGATTGGTCGGAGGCGGTGACTGTTGCGTACCGGATGGGTGCTGACCGGTCGTATGGGGTATCAGCGAGGACCACGACACAGCCGTCGCCGACAGAGACTTCAAGGTCTGGAGCGAGCCATCGCTCGGCATAGAAGATCTCGAACTCGACCCCTTCAGCCGCCGACATGAGAGCGATGTTCTGTTGGCGGTACTGCAGAATTCGCCCAGCCTTGAGCAGGTGAAGAAGCTCCGTCGATTCCGCCATATGGAGAGATTAGGGGATCCATCGCCCGCCGATCCAGAAGCCGGTTGAAGTTATGACCGCAACGCGTGTCTGAATCAACCGCTCTAGGTGGCGCGATCGATGTGCCTCGTTGTCACAGTTGTGGTGTACTTGATCTGAGCGCGTGGGATGTAGGTGGGTCGGTGGATCACGATGCGGAGCTGAGGTATCACCCAGTTGGGGCAGATATTGACGGGGTCCTCGATGCGCGCGCCGGTGCACAGTTTCTGCTCGTCGGGAACGATCTGCCTGACTCGTTTCATCTGGCTAAGGACTCCCGCTTCCAAGCTGAGCCGGAAGTCCAACTGCCGACAGGCATCTACACCTTCGCCTTGGAGGACGGGCACGCAGTCATGGCTGTCACCGATGGAGCGCCCCCGGGTCAACCAGCCGAAGCATCATGGGACGCCCCAGACGATGCGCCATTGATTCAGGCCTATGCGTGGTTCGACTCATGGTGGGAGGGCGCTGGCCCTGTGCCGGGTCCGGCCTTTGATGTACGAGACACAGTGGTGACCGTGCCCTCCGGCCAAGAAGCGGTCGTTCGTCGTCGACTGTTCGATCGGGGCCGCTGGAGCTATCAGATCCGGGTTGAGGGTCGGACAACCTTGGTCGGCGAAGCGGGCCTCAGCCATCCCGAACAAGACGACGATCCGTATCAGTGGATTACCCGCTCACCAGCCCCAGCTCATCGATTCACGGCGACCCTGACCCGCGGCGAGCCGGGCGGTTATCGGTCTCGAACCTCGCCGTCTCGGCGAGGACCCGCGGTTGAGAGCGCACCGATGTCGCCGAAACGCCGAGGCGAGCCACCGTGGCAACGGCTTAGGCGGGAGTGTCACACCGGTACGCGACGCTCAGTGAGCCCTGGTGTTTGGCGAGCGATAGGAGGTTGCCATGAGATTCTGGCTCTTGGCCGTTATGGAGTCGGGTCCGGTCCGGTTGGGTTCGATCGCGGTTCGGACTATGGCCTGGTTGCTGATTGTGTCTGCCGCGGTGATCTGGTGGGGACCCGGCGACGACGCGAGTAGTTCTGGTCGCGCGCTAGCGGGCTTACTCCTTGGTGCGGTGTTGTGGGTGTTCGCGACGCTTCCGCGGTGGATCGCCTCGGCGATAGAGGCGCGGAGTTGTTGAGCAAAGGATCATCGGCTCCGGAGGGGGCATGACGACCGGCAGCCGGGAGCGCTAGCGGCGGATCACGATCCTGTATCGTCGGAGCGCGGTAAGGAGCCAGTCGAACCCATCGTCGGAGTCAAAGTCGCAGTCCTTGGGGATCGAGTGGCCCTGGTGCTATCAAGAACGGGTCGGGGGGAAGCCGGTCGGCGAAGACCACGCAGGACTCGCCGGCCGGTTCGCGTTTGGAGAGCCACGCGATTCCGACCGCCGTCGGCGCCTCGTCGCGGAGGCATTGCGCCCAGGCACGGGTTTGTGGGTAGTCGTCCGCGGCACACCAGGTGAGCCATGTGTCCTGGCCGATCGCGCCGAGGTCGGCTCCGGACCGCACTGAGATGAGCTCGAGGTCCGCGGCGGTCTCGAGGCGGCTGAGCTGGCGCCCGCGCCACGCTGGTTTGTGCAGGAAGCGGCTCCCGGCGTCATCGGGGTCGAGGTCGCGCATGAGCGTCTCGGCGAGCGCGGCATCGTCATTGGCCCCGGCGTAGAGGAACGGGTAGGTGTCGAGGTCGGTGCCGTCAAAGCGGCCGCCGCCGAAGCGGATGTCGGCTTGGTTCGGGTTGGGTGACTCGGCGGAGTACGTCGTTGGGTCGGCGGGTGCTGTGCGCGTCTGTCTCAGGCGACGATTCCGGGGCCGGCTCGCGACGGATCATGGCGCCCCAGCAGGGGAAGAGGTCAGTCGGTGCCTGGCCTGATGGCGTTCAGGTAGGTGTAGAGCGTTACCTTGCTGACGCCCATGCGATGTGCCACATCGTCGACTGCGCCGCGCAGGAGGAATGCTCCCTGTTCGTCGAGGCGTCGGACCGCGGTTTGCTTCTCGTCACGGGACATGTCGGCGAGCGGGTCGCCGATCTCGCGCTCGACGGCTGCGAGGAGGCGTCCGAGCGCGCCGTGGAGTTCCGCGTTTCGGACATAGGCAACGGTTGATCCTTGCCAGTCGACGGGGAAGTCACCAGGCCGCGCAGAGCGCTCGGGGATCAGGGTCGCGCCGAGCTCCTCGATGACTGGGCGAAGTGCTCGCAGAAACTGTTCGCCGGGGTCACTCACGGGGGACCTCGAGGCGGAACTGGAGTGCCGTTGCTCCTTGATGGATGGCGGCCATGATCGCATCGCGAACGGCCTCTGCGACAGTGTCGAGATCGCCGTCGGCTGTGGTGGCGAAGGGTCCCATGTCGGGTGAGAGCCCGGCGAGCTTGAGTGAATCGACGACGGCACGGACATGAGGTCCGGGCTGATTCTCTCTGAACGGTTCAACAAGTGCCTCGAGGTGAACGAGTGTCATGCCGGCATGCTACACGATGCTCGACTTCCGTATAAGTAGGCCGGTTGATGCTCGTTCAGCACACCCCAGCGCTCGTGACGGCAAGTCAGGGAACTTGACAATTTGTTAAGTTTGGCTGATAGAGTGTCGAGGTCGAGGAGGCCCGATGACGACCAAGGTCACGCCGAACCCGCTGCGCGACGACGAGGTATGGCCCGCACCGCCTGCAGCGATTGCGAGCTTCCACCGGCGGATGCCGGCATACTCGCCGACGCTTCTGCTCGATGCGCCGGAGGTCGCCGAGGACCTCGGTGTTGGCCGGCTGTTGGTGAAGGCCGAAACCAGACGCATGGGGTTGCCGTCGTTCAAGATCCTCGGCGCATCGTGGGCCACCTACCAGGCCATTTGTGCTCACATCGGTACCGAGCCCGAGCCGTGGGGGAACATCAACGAGCTGGCCGCGAATCTCTCCTACCTGAAGCCGTTCAAGCTCGCCACCGCCACCGACGGCAACCACGGACGCGCCGTGTCGTTCATGGCCCGGCTGCTCGGCTTTGACGCTCACATCTTTGTCCCGGCGGGCATGGCATCTGCGCGAATCCAGGCGATGGAGAACGAAGGCGCTGTCGTCACGATCGTTGACGGAGACTATGACGACGCGGTCGCCAGCTCGGCGCTCGAAGCGTCTGAGACATGCCTTGTCATCTCGGACACATCCTGGCCGGGGTACGAGACAATCCCCGCCCAGGTGATTGAGGGGTACACGACGATCTTCACCGAGATCGACGAAGCGATCGATTCGAGCGGACTCGATCATCCGGACTTGGTCGTCGTGCCGATGGGTGTCGGGGCGTTCATGGCGGCAGCGATCACCCACTACCGCTCTGGCGGACGAAGCCCGATCGTGGCTGGCGTGGAGCCGCTCGACGCGAACTGTGTACAAGCATCGGCGCTCGCAGGCGACCTTGCCCACGTCCCAGGACCCCACCGGTCGATCATGGTCGGCCTCAACTGCGGGATGCCCTCTCTGATCGCATGGCCTCGGCTGCGCAGCGGTGTGGACTGGTTAGTCGCGGTCGATGACGACGCCGCCAGGGCCGCGATGCGAGATCTCGCGAACTCCGCGGTGGTCGCGGGTGAGACAGGTGCCGCGTCGCTGGCAGGCCTTCGTGCACTCCTCGGCAACGAAGCTGCGTCCGCGAAGATCCCGGACATGTCGGACAAGACCGCGCTCGTGATCGTCACGGAGGGCGCGACCGACCCGGCCGCATACGAAGACGTCGTCGGGCGGCCGCACGACAGCATCGGGCGGGTCCTCACGGCCATGCGATGAGGACAACTGACCGGTTTGTGCGTCAGCTCGCGCACGTCGACCCGGACCTCACAGAGGAATGGCTGGAGAGCCTCGACAACGCGCACTCTGTGCTCGGCGATGCGTTGACCGGCCTGTTGCTGCAGCGCCTGCTCGAACGCGCACGCGACATCGGAGTCCACGTTGCGCGAGCGGTATCAACGCCTTACGTCAACACGATCCCATCGTCACAGGAAGCGACTTTTCCGGGTGATGAAGCGATGGAGCGACGAATTCGGCGGTTCGTGCGGTGGAACGCAGCAGCGATGGTGGTGCGTGCGAACAAGACCGCCGACGGCATCGGGGGTCATCTCGCGACCTACGCCTCGTCCGCCACGCTGTATGAGGTTGGCTTCAACCACTTCTTTCAAGGCTCGGATGGGCCGGGAGCCGGCGACCAGGTGTTCTTTCAAGGGCACGCAGCACCAGGTGTTTATGCCCGGGCCTTCTTGGAGGGCCGGGTGACCGAACAGCAGCTCGACCGGTTTCGGCGCGAGGTCGCGGGCGGCGGCCTGTCGAGCTACCCGCACCCGCGGACGATGCCCGAGTTCTGGCAATTCCCGACGGTGTCGATGGGGCTGGGGCCCCTCAACGCGATCTACCAAGCGCGCTTCAACCGGTACCTCCAGAATCGGGGCATCGGTGACACGAGCCGGTCACGGGTCTGGTGCTTCGTTGGGGACGGCGAAATGGACGAGCCGGAATCCCTCGCCGGGCTTGCCCTGGCCGGTCGCGAGCGCCTTGACAATCTCACCTTCGTCGTCAACTGCAACCTCCAGCGACTCGATGGGCCCGTCAGGGGCAACGGCAAGATCGTGCAGGAACTCGAGCAGCTCTATCGCGGTGCGGGGTGGAACGTCATCAAAGTCGTATGGAACAGGCAGTGGGATCCCCTGCTCGCCTCCGACACCCACGGCGCTCTCCTTGGCCTGCTGAACGAGACCGTCGACGGCGAGTTTCAGCGGCTGTCAACGCAGCCGGCGTCGGGGTTTCGTGAGGACTTCTTCGGCCGTGACCCCGCCGTTGCGTCGCTGGTCGCGCACTGGAGCGATACCGAACTCAGCCAACTAGGGCGTGGCGGGCACGACTACGCGAAGGTCTACAACGCGTACCGTGCCGCCGCTGAGTGCAAAGGTCAGCCCACAGTGATCCTCGCCAAGACGGTGAAGGGATGGACACTCGGCCCAGACATTGAGGGCCGAAACGCAACACATCAGATCAAGAAGATGACGCAGTCTCAGCTCCTGGCATTGCGCGACAGGCTGCATCTCGACGACGTGATCAGCGACGACGACGTCGCGGACGGTATGCCCCCGTACCGACGTCTACCTGTCGGCGGGCCAGAGGAGCACTATCTTCAGGAGCGCCGCCGGGCGCTCGGCGGACCGCTACCTCGACGTCGCGCATCGCCGAAGCCGCTCCAGCCCGCCGGGGATCATGTCGCAGAATTCGCGGGTGGAAGTGGAGACCTTGAGGTCTCAACCACCATGGCATTCGCGCGGATGTTGCGCGGGCTCATGCGTGACGAGGCGCTCGGGGAGCGCGTTGTTCCGATCGTGCCCGACGAGGCCCGGACCTTCGGCATGGATGCCCTGTTTAGCGAGTTCGAGATCTACGCCCCCCATGGCCAGCAGTACCGACCCGTCGACGCCGACCTCATGTTGTCCTACAAGGAGGGCGTCGGCGGCCAGGTTCTCGAGGAGGGAATCACCGAAGCGGGCTCGATGGCCAGCTTCACCGCAGCGGGGACCAGCTACGCGACCCACGGCGAGCCGCTCCTGCCGTTCTTCACGTTCTATTCGATGTTCGGCTTCCAACGCGTCGGCGACATGGTGTGGGCGTTCGGAGACATGCGGGGCCGGGGCTTCCTATGTGGCGCGACCGCGGGTCGAACGACGTTGCACGGGGAAGGGCTGCAGCACGATGATGGGCACTCGCTCGTGTTGGCCTCAACGATTCCGAATGTCATGGCCTACGATCCGGCGTTCGCGTATGAGGTCGCCGTCATTGTCGATGACGGGATCCGGCGGATGTGGGGCCCGGACGCCGAGGACGTCTTTTACTACGTGGCCCTGTACAACGAACCGCACAAGATGCCTCCGATGCCTGCGGCAACCCAACAAGGCATCGTCGAGGGGCTCTATCAATACGCACCACGCTCACACGATTGCGCGACGGCGGCCACGATCCTCTTCAGCGGTTCCGCAAACCAAGCCGCGATCGAAGCGAAGCGGCTACTCGAGTCAGATTGGAACGTCGCGGTCGATCTCTGGTCAGCGACGTCCTACAAGCGGCTCCGGGAGGAAGCACTCGAGGCCGAGCGGTGGAATCGGCTACACCCAGAGCTCGAGCCCCGGGTGCCGCGGGTGACGGGACTGCTGCGGGGGTCCGTTCATGAACCAGTCGTAGCGGTGACGGACTTCATGAGATCGGTGCCCGACCAGATCTCAAGGTGGGTCGACCGGCCCTGGGTCTCACTCGGGACCGACGGCTATGGGCTCTCCGATACCCGGGAGGCACTCCGCCGCCACTTCGAGGTCGACGTCGGACACACCGTGGTCGCCGTTCTCGCTGAGCTCGCCACGCTCGGCGTGATCGACCGATCCCGCGTCGCGAAGGCAGTCACCGAATTCGACATCGATACCGAGGCCGCGTCGCCGTGGACGCCGTGACGACAACTAGAGCCGGTTCGCGACGAGCGGACTGCGATTCGCGGACCCGGGGCGGATCTTGGGCAGCGCCCGCGGAGTCTTCCGCTACGCGCGGCACCATTGCTGTACATCGCCCCAGCCACCGCGGACCGCAGCACCGCTGGCTCGCGTACGTATAGCCGGGGAGCGAACGTTGACGACACCGCCCTTCGCGAAACTGCTCGTCGCCAACCGCGGCGAGATCGCGGTTCGAGCCTTCCAGGCCGCTACCCAGCTCGGGATACGGACAGTCGCTGTTCACACCTACGAGGATCGCAACAGTCTGCACCGACTCAAGGCCGACGAGGCCTACGAGATCGGTGCGCGCGGTCATCCGGTCCGCGCGTATCTCGACATTGAAGCGATCATCACAGCCGCCAAGAGCGCGGACGCCGACGCGGTGTATCCCGGCTACGGATTCTTGTCGGAGAGCCCCGACCTAGCCGAGGCTTGCGCCGCGGCGGGCCTGACATTCGTCGGACCGTCCGTTGATGTACTGACGCTCACAGGCAACAAGCTCCGCGCCCGCGCGTCGGCGGAGGCGGCAGGACTGCCTGTGCTTCGTCAGTCGCCACCGGTCACCGACCCAGACGCCGCGCTACACCACGCCGACGAGATTGGCTACCCGGTCTTCGTCAAGGCGGCCGCCGGGGGTGGTGGCCGTGGACTACGCCGGGTTAACCACCCCAAGGACCTGCCCGACGCACTCGCTTCGGCAATCCGCGAGGCCGAGTCGGCATTCGGTGACCCCACCGTATTCCTTGAGGAAGCGGTCACCGACGTCCGGCACATCGAGGTCCAGATCCTCGCAGACGCGGCGGGCGACGTGGTCCACCTCTATGAGCGGGACTGCTCAATGCAGCGCCGCTTCCAGAAGGTCGTGGAGATCGCCCCCGCTCCGAACCTCGACCCCGAAGTGCGCGACCGGATCTGTGCCGACGCCACTTCCTACGCACGGTCCATCGACTACCGCAACGCGGGAACTGTCGAGTTCCTCGTTGACGCGTCCGGTCGGCATGTCTTTGTCGAGATGAATCCACGGATCCAGGTCGAACACACCGTTACCGAGGAGATTACCGACATCGACCTCGTCGAGTCGCAGATCCGGATCGCCGGCGGCTCGAACTTCAACCAGCTCGGGATCAGCCAGGCTGCGATCAGTCCTCGAGGGTTCGCACTCCAGTGCCGCATCACCGCGGAGAATCCGGCCAACGACTTCCGCCCCGACACCGGTCGCATCGTCGCCTATCGGCAGCCCGGTGGGGCCGGCGTTCGGCTCGATGGCGGTACGGGCTACGTTGGCGCGGAGATCTCGCCCTACTTCGACTCCCTCATCGTCAAGCTGACCTGCCGAGGAGGCGACTTTGCCACGGCGACGCGCCGGGCTGAGCGAGCGCTAGCGGAGTTCCGAGTCCGTGGCGTGGAGACAAACATCGCGTTCCTTCGGGCTGTGCTCGCTGACGAAGACTTCCGCAACGGGTCGGTCACCACCAACTTCATCGACGAGCGCCCTCAGCTAACGGCCGCGTCGGTCGGAAGTGACCGGGCCACGCGGCTGCTGAGGTACCTGGCCGATGTCACCGTCAACAGGCCATTCGGACCGGCGCCGACGCAGATCGATCCGGCTACCAAGCTCCGGCCTCAACCCGACCACGAACCGCCCGCTGGGTCGAAGCAACTGCTCGACCGACTCGGCGCGGCGGACTTTGCGGCGAACCTGCGAGCAAGCGACGAGGTCGCGGTGACGGACACCACGTTGCGCGACGCGCATCAGTCGATCCTTGCCACACGCGTACGAACGCCTGATCTCGTGACCGGCGCCCGTCACATCGCCCACGGTCTCCCCGAGCTGCTCAGTATTGAGTGCTGGGGTGGGGCAACGTACGACGTCGCACTGCGCTTTCTTCACGAGGATCCGTGGGATCGACTCGTTCAGATCCGCGACGCGGTGCCGAACGTTCTGTTGCAGATGCTTCTGCGGGGCCGGAACACCGTTGGCTACTCGCCCTACCCCGACGTCGTGTGCCGGCGGTTCGTGGAAGAGGCCCACGAAGCCGGTATCGATGTCTTCCGCATCTTCGACGCCTTGAACGACGTCGAGCAGATGCGCCCGGCGATCGACGCGGTGCTCGAAACGGGCGCTGTCGCCGAGGGGACCTTGTGCTACTCAGGTGATCTCTCGGATCCTGCTGAGACCCTGTACGACCTGGACTACTACCTTCGCACCGCGGAGCGGCTGGTCGAGGCGGGGGCCCACGTTCTGTGCATTAAGGACATGGCCGGCCTGCTCCGGGTCCCCGCGGCTCGGACCCTCGTCAGCGCTCTCCGGGAGCGGTTCGATCCGCCCGTTCATCTGCACACCCACGACACGTCGGGTGGGCAGATAGCGACCTATATGGCAGCGATTGAGGCCGGCGTGGACGCGGTCGACGCCGCAGCGCCACCTCTGTCAGGGATGACGAGCCAGCCGTCCATCAGCGCGTTGATCGCGGCCACTGACCGCGGACCGCGAAGAACGGGTCTAAGCCTCGACGCAGTTGCGGATTTGGAGCCCTACTGGGAGGCGGTGCGCAACCTCTACGAGCCGTTCGAGGCAGGGCTCCGTGCGCCCACTGGGACGGTGTACCGCCACGAGATACCTGGCGGGCAGCTCAGCAACCTGCGCCAGCAGGCCATTGCTCTCGGACTCGGTGATCGATTCGAAGATGTCGAGCGGTTGTACGCAGCGTGCGACCGAATCCTGGGACGGCCGGTCAAGGTCACGCCCAGCTCGAAGGTCGTCGGCGACCTGGCCCTCCATCTCGTCGCCTCACGAGCAACTCCTGAAGCGCTCGAAACTGACCCTCGCGGTGTTGACTTGCCCGACAGCGTTGTGGGCTTCCTTCGCGGTGAGCTCGGAGTTCCCGAGGGTGGCTTCCCTGAGCCGTTCCGTACCGCTGCGCTCGACGGTCGCCCCCAATCGACAGTGGTGGCAAGCCTGAGCGACGACGCCGTCGCTGGGCTTGAGGGCTCGACCGCACGTGAGACACTGAATCATCTCCTGTTTGCCGCTCCGGCGCGGTCGCGAGCAGACATGGTCGCACGCTTCGGTGATCTGGCTGTATTGCCAACATCGCTGTTCTGGTATGGACTCGACGAGTCCGAGGAAGACACATCGATCAGGCTTGGCACCGGCGTGCGTATCCACGTTGGGCTCGAAGCCATCGGTGAGCCGAGCGAGGACGGTGTTCGATCTGTCGTGTTCCGGCTGAATGGGCAACTCCGACCTATTGATGTCATCGATCGGTCTGTCGCGAGAGACGTCGTAGAGGTGGAGAAGGCGGATCCGACCAGGCCCGAACACATCCCGGCTCCATTCCGGGGCATCGTGAACGTCAGCGTGGTAGCGGGGGACAACGTCCAGGCCGGCGAGTCGGTTGCGGTAATCGAGGCAATGAAGATGGAGTCACACATCACCGCTCCCATCTCCGGCACGGTCGTCCGTGTTTGCGTGAGCGACGCCGCGACCGTCGAGCCGGGAGACCTTGTCGTGGAGTTGCGCTCGACCGGCTCGGCGGCCTCGCCCGTGGTCCAGGCCGCCGAGAGCTCTTGATGCGATCATGCCGCGCCGGCGCCGTCTGAGCCTCCGTATCGGCCAGGCGCGCCATACCAAACGAGTCCAAGGCTGATCCTTGGGAGAGCGGCAGGCGTCGCGCTGGCCCCAATCGAGGGCACGGCGCTGGAGCCATCGGCTTAACGGTTTGTTGTCGCCACTACCCATCAACCCGGATGTAATTGACTAGTTGACAACCGAACTTAACAATTTGTAAGGTTCGTCGGCGACGACCTGAAGGGACGCCATGCCGGAAACCGCGCCACTCACTCCGATGTCGCTGGAGCAACTCCTCCGTCGAATCCACCACGAGTGGACAACGCGGCAACGGATCTTCGACCTGCCGTCCGGTCGGATCTGGAAGCCTGAC
>JAERSO010000030.1 GCA_016845585.1 Acidimicrobiaceae bacterium
CCTATGAGCGTCTCGTCGAAGTGCTGCCCGAACCCGATGGTCGTGGTGCGAATACCGGCGTCGCCGATTGCTCTGGCGCAAACATCGGCAAGGGTGGCTGGGACCGTCACTCCACGGTTGACCTTCCCGTCGCTCAACACCACGAGGGCCTTGGTCGCCGAGGGGCGAGCCGTCGACAGCATCTCGAGGCCCATGAACATGCCCGCGGAGAGGTTGGTCGACCCTCGGGCACGGATCGCCTCGATCGATCGCCTCGCGTCCGCAGCGTCGTGATGCTCCAGGGCCAGCACTTCTTGCGCCTCGTCGGCGAAGGTCACGACACCGAGCCGGTCTTCGGGGGTGAGCAGCCTCGAGAGCCGCCCGAGGGCATCGCGTACCGATCGAATCGGTTCGCCTCTCATCGAGCTGGATCGATCAACGACGGCGACCACGTCGATCGGGGATCGAACGGCTGGCGCCGCCGGAGCGGTCAGCTCCACCATGACGTGGACTGTCTCGTCCACGGCCACGGCGATTACGTTGCGGTCGAGGGTGATGTTGGTTTTCAAGGGACTTCTCCTCTTTCGTTTCGGGAAGGTGTCGAGTCAGCTGGCGAGCCGGATCGAACGGATGACGTGGATGACGTCAAGCGGGTGGGTGCGCCGCCACTCGGCCAGACGACGGCGGTCGTCTCGGCGCTCGTCGTCGGCGGTGTCGCTGCGGCGGTGGTGATGGTCGAGGGCGTCCTCGGCATATGCGACCGCCGCGATCGGGCGGGCGGAACGGATGCGGTCGATCGCATCGGTGATGTCCCAGCCGCGGTCGAGCAGGATCCGTAGACCCATCGAAGGGCCACGGTTGACGCCCATGTGGCAATGGACCAGAAGGCGGCTGCCCGGCGTCATCTCCACGTATCGAGCTGCCGTGACGCCGGCATCGAACCACTCGTCGCCCTGTTCTCCCCCGTCGTCATGGGTTCCGAGCCACGAGTAGCCGATCTCGGGGGCGGCCTGGGCGACGAAGCCCTCGTCGTTCCACTCGCCACGGGTGTCCATCACATGGGTGATGCCGCACTGCTGCCACTCATCGAGTTTCCGGGCAGCGGCAGCCCCGTCTGAGGGAAGATCGCCACTCAGGGCGAGTTGTTTGTCGATCCAGCAGATCTGCCGGTGCCAGCGTGCCGTGTCGTTGTTGGTCATCTTGGTCTCCGTTCGTCGGTGAGAGGAGAAGACCAGAGACCCCGGCCAACTTGTCCCGAGAGCAGGAAGGCGTTGCCTCGTTGCGAGTACGATTCGCCCGGTGACACAGGCGAGGCGAACCGGTCAGGACGCGCTGAAGTACGAGCGGGCGCTCAACCTGGCGGCATGGATCTGGGCGAAACTGCCCAGGGGCGGTTCTTTCGCTTTCACACGTGATGAGCTCAAGGACGTCGAGGGCATCGGTGATCTCGCGGCATCCGACAAGAGCTTCCGCCGGTTGAAAGAGACCCTTGAGCCGCATGGCGTCTCGCTCGACTACGACGAGAGCAAGAAGCACTGGAAGGCCACGGCGTCACCCTTCACCGCCGAGGAACGAGAGGCGCTCGCCGTGGCAGCAATGACAGTGGCCGTCGATGGCGACGGTCCGTTGCGGGCCGTTGTTCCCTCGGCTGGCGTGGACCGACGATCAGCTCGGATCCTGGTCTCGGTGCTGCCGGTCATGGAGCAACTGATCGATGCCGTGCGCGACCGGTCGGCGGTCTCCTTCGCTCACGTTGGCGCAAACGTGTTGGTGTCGCCGTGGGGAGTGGTGAGCGAGTCAGGACGGTGGTGGCTCGTGGCCGGACAACCCGGACATGACGGACCGGAGGTATTCCTGCTCGATCGAATCGAGGATCTGTCGAGCGCTGATGAACCATTCGAGGCTGCACCGGCCGGCATCGACCTCGGCGCGACGGTTGCATCTCGGGGCCGTCGCCGCTCCACCGCTTCCGCAACATCGATCCCGCTCACCGTGAGCGTGCAGACACCGATGGTCGATCGAGCACTACAGCTGCTGGGCGGCGACGCGGTCGACAGGGGCGACGGCTGGAGCACCCTGAGCACGTCGACCGACGACGTTGACTGGTTCGTCGACCGTCTCCTCGGTCTCCGAGCCAGGGCCGTCGTGCTCGAACCACAGGTGATCGTCGACATCGTAAGGTCCCACCTGCAGCGGACGCTCGCGGCATGACCCGGCTTGCCGCGAGCGTCCGCTTCGACTACCTCTCCCGAGCCCTCGCCATCGCCGAGGATCGAGAGGGGGCTGCGCTCGCGGAGATCGCTGCCGAACTCGGATGCACCCACGACGACCTCTGCACCGTTCTCGCTCCAGTTTTCGTCGTGGAACCCGTCGAGCGAGGTGAGCCGTTGGGATTCGAGCTCGCCCATGCCGTTTCGTTCGAGCCATATCCGGACGAGGAAGCGCCGCCTTCCCCAGAGACGCAACTAGTCGTCGAGACCAACTGGTGGCGCGAACTCGCCCGGCCGTCGCCGGCGGAATCGGTCACCATCTACCTGCTCGCCGCGACCGTTATCGCGATGGGTGGCGGCTCTGACTCGCTTGCAACCGCAGCCCGCAAGCTCGCGGGGCGTCTACGCGCGGACGTCGAGGTGCATGAAGATAACCAGCCTCCGATGGCGGCGAAGTTGGAGCGATTCAGCGATCGTCGTGAACTCGCACACTGCCGAATCGAGGGTGAGTTCGAGACACTTGGACCGCTCGAGGGCCCGATCGAGGTCCATGCGGTCTACCGGTCCGGAGATCAATGGCTTGCCCTCTACCGGGCCCCTCATGGGCTCGAATCCCCTCGGTTCCGGGGTCAGGAGCACCCAGGCGAGTCCGACCCATCGAACCGCGAGGATCTCGAGTCGATTCCGATCGACAGGGTGCTTTCCGCCGACCCGACTGGCGAGACCTTCGAGCGGGACGACATAGACGAGCTGCCCGCCGGGCTCGTCGTCACCCATGAACCACTCCGAGTCGTATTGGAGATCGATCAGGAATGCCTGAGCGTGCTCGACGATTTCCGGATCGAGCGGTCCGACCCCCTATCGAACGGGCGGGTGAGGGTGACCGTCGAGGTTTGGGGCGAGACCGAGCTGAAGACGGTCCTGCTCCGCCTGGCGGATCGCGGACAAGTCGTCGAACCTCCCGAGTTGACGGATCTCGGTGAGCGAGTCGCCCGAGAGATCCTCGACCTCTACGACACATGAAGTTGTCCGGGCCTTCTGGTTCGCTGTCACGGACGAAGCCGACAAGGGTCGCGATCGGAAAGTGAGCACCCGCGAATGCGAAATGTGAACGGCGAGCTACGACACTCGGCGACAGATCTGGTGAACCACCTCGCCTGCCGGCACCTCACCGGCCTTGCCCGCGAGAGCGCAGAGGGCCGCGCCGATCGGTCGTGGGTCGGAGGTCGCGGCGGGCACGACCTGATCGCACGGTTCGGCGACGAACACGAGGCGCGCTGTCTCGACCTGCTGCACGAACGCGGCATGAACGTGGCGGAGATCGTGACCGGGCGGTCATGGGCCGAGGTCGAACGCGCTGCAACGGAGACCATCGACGCGATGAGAAGCGGCGTCGATGCAGTATTTCAGGCGACGTTCATCGACGGCGCCTGGAGCGGCCACGCCGATTTCCTCGTTCGTGTCCCCGCAGAGACCGATCTCGGCGACTGGGGTTACGAACCAGTCGACGCCAAGCTCGCCCGTTCGGCCAAGGTGCGCGCGATGCTTCAGCTCGGCGAATATGCAGCTCAGGTTGCTCGAGTCCAAGGATCGGCTCCCGAGAACGTTCACCTGTGGCTCGGATCCAACGAACGATTTACGTTCCCGACCGCGAACCTTGCTGCCTTTCACCGCCGAAGCCGTGCTCGTCTTCTCGAGGACCTCGGACTCGACCTTCTCGCGATCTACCCGTCACCGTGCGCTCACTGCGCAATCTGCCGGTGGAGCGCCGAGTGCGACACGCGACGCCGCGACGACGACCACCTGTCCTTCGTTGCCGGCATCCGGGTTGACCAGGTTAACCACCTCGAAAGCGCCGGAATCACGACGCTCGAAGCTCTCGCTGGAACAACTGAGCAGGATCGTCCACCGGGTGTCACTGCCGGAGGGTTCGAACAGATCCGGGCCCAGGCCTGCCTGCAGTTCGCGGCCCGTGACGGATCCCATCGATTCGAGCTTCTCGATCCGACGGAACGACCCGAGAGCGGATTCCACCGGCTCCCGGAGCCGTCCGACCATGACCTCTTCTTCGATCTCGAGGGGAACCCGTTCAGCGAGGACGGCGGGATCGAGTACCTCTGGGGCATCAGCACCCGTGACGACGAATACCGCGAGTGGTGGGCCCACAATCCTGCCGACGAGAAACGGGTCTTCGAGGAGGTTGTCGATCACATGATCGAGACCCGGCGACGACACC
>JAERSO010000031.1 GCA_016845585.1 Acidimicrobiaceae bacterium
GTGTAGACGACCTTGCGTAGATCGGCGGGGAACTCGAGGAACGGCACGAACTCGGCCCACGCGTTCTCCCACGAGCCGATCATGGCGGGGTACTTCTCGCGCCAGTCCTCAGCAAACACCTCGAACTCGGCTTCGGCCGCATGGGTCTGCCGCGCCCTTCTACGAATAGCTCGGTTTGGCTGCCGGCATGGCAAGACGAACTCAACCGAACGCAACCACCCGCCGTGGGCGGATCTTTCCGTTGGCAAAGCGTTCACGTGAGACCAGCAGTAGACGGGCCGATTTCTACTAGAGAAACCGCCGAATTCTACGAATCCCCCGCAGTGGGCGTTGAGGGACTCGAACCCCCGACCCCCTCCTTGTAAGGGAGGTGCTCTAGCCAGCTGAGCTAAACGCCCGGAAGCCGCAACACTACCGGCGGATCCGGGTGCAGGGTCACACGATTCGGCCGTCGCGAAGCGTGATGACCGTGTCGGCGAGGTCGAAGGCGAGCTGGCGGTGCGACACGGCGATGATCGTGCTCGTACCCTGGGCCCTCAGGCTGGTCCAGAGCTCGAGCTCGGTGGCGACGTCGAGTGCGCTCGACACGTCGTCGATCAGGAGCAGCTCGGGTTGGGTCAGCAGGCTGCGGGCAGTGGCGACCCGCTGAGCCTGGCCACCGGACAACCGCAGGCCCCGGGCGCCGACCCGCGTTTCGGCCCCATCGGGCATTTCGGCGAGGTCAGCCGTCAGCGTGGTGAGCTGGAAGACGTCGTCGAGCGGCAGATGGTCGCGACCGAGCCGGACGTTGGCAGCGATGGACTCGCTGAAGAGCCGCGGAATCTGGGGCAGGTACGCCGCCTGTGGTGGCACCATCCACGCGGCAACGTCCTCAACCGGCTGACCGTTCCATTCGATCGCGCCGTCGTCGAGGTCCTCGAGCCCAGCGATGGCCCGCAACAGCGTCGACTTGCCCGATCCGACCTCGCCGGTCACGACGATGAACGCACCCGCCGGCACCTGGAGATCGATGCCTCGCACGCCGTCATCGGTGTCGCCGTAGACCGACGTCACGCCTCTCAGCTCGAGCCGATTCAGACCAACCCGGTCGGGATCGGCATCCCGAGTGCGCATACGGTCGCGGCGCTCGATGGTGACCTCGCACCGCTCGACGAGATCGGCGACTCGACCGGGCGGCATCATCTCGCCCATGCGCTCGTAGGCCACGATCGCCTGCTCACGGGCGGTCACCAGCCGAGCGGCGAAGCGCGGCACTCGACCGAGTTGCACGGCGTACGCGACGAACAGGGCGATGTCGCCGACGGACAGCGATCCGTCGCGCATCGCAGGCACGAGCACGAGCAGCGTGAGCCCGATGGTGACGTCGGCCGTCGACGATGCCATGCCATCGATCGCCTGCTGAAGCACAGTGTCGCGCACCGCAGTGTGGCGCCGATGCGACGTGTGCATCTCGAGTCGATGAATGGCCGCTTCCTCCCGACCGGCGAGCCGGAACGCCAACATTCCGGCGAACATCTCACCGAGGTACGAGTTGACGGTGGCCGCGGCGCGGCGATCGGCGGCCCGAGCCGCATACAGCCGTGGCGTGAGGTGGCGGGTCACGACCGTGACGATCACGAGCGGGACGATGGCGACGAGCGCCGCCCCGACATTGATGGTCGCCATGATGATGAGGGCACCGATGCCGTAGAGCATGATGCCGCCGCCATCGAGCCACGAGTCGGCCCAGATGACGGTGTCGCGCGTGTCGTCGTGGAACCGGGTGATCGCCTCCGACGGGCTCAGCGGCAGCTTGGCCGCCTTCGGCCCACCGCTCACGGTCTGGGCGTGGAGCATGTTCGTGCGAACCATCGTGCTGACCGAGACCCACCAGCGGATGACGAACCAGATGGAGATCGCGAACACCACCCAGGACGCCGACTCGGCGAGGCCGAGCGCGACCAACAACGCCGAGACCGACTCGGTTTCGGCCAAGCGGTCGAAAACGAGCTTCAGGATCCAACCCGTGAGCAATGGGCTCAGGTAGTAGCTCGTCCAGAAGAGCCAGGCGAAGGCCCACGTGCGGGCGCGGAAGGTGGCGGTGCGCCAGGCGAACAGATCGGGACGGATTTCGCCGGTCGTCATGGTGCCCCCGGATCGAGAAGCGCCGCGTCGACTTCGCTCGACGCCCCAGTGGCCAGCAGCCGCGCGTACCGGCTCTCGGACCGGGATCGCAGCTCGGACTGACTGCCGAACTCCGCGATTCGACCGGCGTCGAGGATGAGGATCTGGTCGAGTCGCTCGACGGTGGAGAGCCGATGGGCGATCACGATCGCGGTCCGTCCCTCGATCAGCCGGTCGACGGCGCGGGTGACTCGTTCCTCCGTGAGCGGGTCGACGCGAGACGAGGCCTCATCCAGCAGGACGAAGTCCGGCTCCCGCAGGAACAGGCGGGTGAGCGCGATCAACTGCCCCTCCCCCGCCGACAGCCCGCTTCCTGCCGGACCGAGCACGGTTTCGAGGCCCTCAGGCATTGCTTCGACCCAGTCGAGCAGCCCCAACTCCGCGAGCGCAGCACGAACCCGTTCGTCGGATATCGAATCGTCGAACAGCACCAGGTTGTCGCGAATCGACGCGTTGAACAGATGGACATCCTGGGACACGACGCCCGTGCGGGCTCGCAGATCGCTCAGCGGCACGGTCGAGATGTCGACGCCCCCGAGCCTGACGACCCCGACCGTCGGATCGACGAGACGGAGCAGCAGCCGGGCCAGTGTGGTCTTGCCGCTACCGGTGCGCCCGAGAACACCAAGCGTCGTGCCCGCCGGAATCGAGAGCGCGACATCGGACAACACCGGACTGGCGTCGTCCTCGTCGTCATAGGTGAACGAAAGATCGTCGAGCGCGAGCGCCAACGGCCCGGACGGGAGCGAGTCGCGACCGTCGTCATGGATCGCCGACCGTTCGTCCATCAGCTGGATCGTGCGAGCCATGCCGCCGGCCGCTCGCTGCACCCGCTCGGTCTCGTCGGCCAGCTGCCCCAAGGGTTCACGCAGGATTTGGGTGAACTGGAAAACGACGTAGGCGGTACCGAGCGTGATCGACCCTTGCGAGAGCAAGGCTGCGTCGAGGGCGAGGATCGCGATGCCACCGAAGACGAACATCGCATTCGAGGCCACCCAGAGAATCACGCCCTGCTTCTCGCGCTGCAGCATCGCTCGCAGGAGCCGAGCACCGGCCACTTGGAATCGGGCGACGGCATGGCTCCCGCCCCCGTTGCCGCGGAGGTCGTCGGCGCCGGTCAGGCGTTCCTCGACTTCACCGAGGAGTCGCCCCATCGCCGCCTGTTCCGTGGCCGCCTCGTCGACGGCCTGGTTTCGCAGGGCGTACATGGTGCCGACGGCGAGCGCGAGATAGACACCGAACCCGAGCCCGACCCGCCAGTCCTGAGCGAGCATGACAGCCACGATCCCGACGAGCGTCACGGCGGCAGCGACGGCCTTCACCGCGAACTGGGCGATGAACTCGCTCAGAGCGGTGACATCGCCGTCGACCCGGCTGACGAGCTCGCCGGGGCTCGTGCGCCGATGAAAACCGAGATCCAGGGCCAGCACGTGCCGGGTGAGATCTGAGCGGAGTTCGTTGGTGACGGTCCACGCGAGGTCGGCCGCTGTCCAGGCCACCACAACTGCCATGAACTGCCGAGTCAGCCCGACCGCGACATAGACCCCGGCCAACACGAACAGATGGCGGGCTGTCGCCCCGGTCGACGCGTCGTCGATGAACCGGCCGATGAGGATCGGCCCGAGCAGGGGCAGGCCGCCGGCGACAGCCAGCACCGCGGACATGGCTGAAACGCGGGCGCGGTGGGGCGCCAGGAGGCCCAAGAGTGCGCGCCAAGGAGAAGAATGCCCCATTCCCGGAGACGCTAGTGCGGAGCCGGCCCGACAACCTCGAGATATCGGGTCAGCCGGCGTCGACGACCTTCGAGATCGACCCGTTGTGAGAGATCGCGTAGACCTCGCCGTCGAGGTCCTGCAGGAACGACACGACGGACCCGCCGGGGACATCCGTACCAAACCAGATTGCGCCGCCACTCAGCTCATCGTTGAACCCCCGGAGCTCCGGCTCCTTCCAGTCCGCCCAGAGATACGTACCGTTCAGGCCCACGATGTCAGTGCCCCGGTAGACGCAGCCGCGGGTGATCGATCCACCCTCGAGACCGTTGGTCGTGTACTCATACGTCGGGCCGGTGTGGCTCGGCGCGACCGGATCACCGGCCTCGTGGAGATGGGTTCCCTCCCAGCGGTCCCACCCGAGGTTCGCGCCGAGACCGCCACCGTCGACAGACCGAAATCGGGTGATCTCTTCGCGGGTGTTCTGACCGACGTCGGCTATCCAGAGATCACCGGTGTCGGTGTCGAACGCCAGGTGACCGCCGTTGTGGTTCGCGTAAGGTTGGTCGACGACCAGGAGTTCCTCCGGCGCACCTGACGGCACGCCGCCGGCGAGCGCGTACTCGAGCACCACCGATCGTTGAGCGACTCCAGGAGTCGCAGAGTCCGTGGTGAAGGACATGTAGATGTGACCACCATCGGGCGCTATCGCCACGCCGAGAAAGCCACACTCGTGGCATCCCGTCGCGTCGTACGGTGCCGGGATCGACCAGATCGACGTGGTGCCCGCTCCCCAATCGGGTGCGGTGCGGCGGCCACCGGGAACGAGAGGCCACTGAGCACGGTCGAGAAGCCGAGATCGAGCGTGGCCGGATCGATGAGACCATCGGCGAGGTAGTTGAGCCTGAACAGGAACGTCACGACCTCCGCACGCGAGATCGCACGATCCGGATGGAAGGTCGTCGGCGAGGTTCCCGTCGTGAGTCCGCGCCAGAGCAACCAGTCGATCGCATCGGTGAAGAACCGCCCCTCGGCGACCTCGACGAACCCACTCGGCGGCGGCCCCTCCGGTTCACCGACCAGGCGGAACAAGAAGGTGGCGAACTCACCACGGGTCAGCGGATCCTCGGGGCCGTAGAGCGAGTCGGTCTTGCCGGTCGTGAGGTCCTCGCTGAAGAGCCAATCGAGTGCGGCCCGGTAGAAGGCCCCCTCACGGAGATCGGTGAACGGTGCCGAGTCCGTTGCGGCCGGCTCGTACATCATTCGCCAGAGAAAGGTGGCGAACTGGGCTCGACTGACGAGATCGGCCGGCGAGAAATGCGTGTCGTCGGTACCCGTGGTGATCTCGTTGAGAAGGGCCCAGCCGACCGCGCTGCTGTAGAACTGCCGGGGAGGCACGTCGACAAAGGGTTCCGCCCCGACCGCATTGGTGATGCACGGCCCCGGCGAATAGCCGTCGACACCACCGGCCGAAGCCGCTGACGCGCCGAACCCGACCGCCCGCATACGGCCAATTCCTGTCTGAGATGTCATGGTCGCCGAAGATGGCTGCTTCGCGATCCGAGTTGGGCGCGGCGCCCCACGCTCACCGCATCAGGATCGGGCTGGTGCTGGAGCGCATGGCCTCACGGAGTTTCAGGATGTCGTGCGCCTCGTGCTCGAGCAATGGGGGATCGTCGGGGTCGAACCACCCGACCTGGTCGAGCTCCGGCGTCCTGATCGCAACCGAATCCGGGTCGACGCCATCGAGGAGACGAGCGCGGAAGATGACGTCGAGTCGCCGATACATCGAGTCGTGGATCACCCACGGCTCCGGATCGAGCACGATCTCGAGACCGAGTTCCTCCCGCATCTCGCGCACCACAGCGACCGCCGGCAATTCGGAGCGATCGAGGAAGCCTCCCGGAAGCGCCCAACCCTTGCGGTAGACGGGACGTACCATGAGCCATCGCCCGTCGTCTCGCTCCACGATCGCGGCGGCACCGGCACTCCATGACGGTGTGACCACCCGGATGACGAATCGCCGAAGCGCCATCGGCAGGTGACCGAACACCACGAGCGCGAATCGGTAGAACCGACGACTCGTCCCGGTGAGCCGTTCGCCCGTCACGATGCAGCCCGTCTCGCCGCAACGAGATCGTCGAACAGCGACCCTGGCGCCGCTATGGGCGTCCGACGGTCACCATGAGCCGTGGTGACGAGGTCGCGGCCGAACGCGTCACCAACCGTCACCCCGACCTCCTGACACACGAGCATTCCGCCGAGGTAGTCCCAACCGCCGTGTGCTTCATGGTCGTAGTCGACGTAGGCATCGAGTCGCCCGTCCGCAACGGCACACAGATCGAGTGCAGCCGCACCCAGCGCTCGGTACTGCGCCCAGCCAGGGTTGACCGGAGGTAGCCCGTTCACGCCGACGATGGCGTCGCTCAGGTCGACCGGCTCACGCGTCGACAGGAGCACGCCGTCAAGGCGGGCTCCTCCACCCCGTACCGCATCATGACGAACACCCGCGGGGTGATCATGCACGACCGCGGCGCGAGCGCCTTCGCGGTCCACCACACACAGGCTCGTGGCGAACCACGGCAGCGGGCGAGAGGCGTTGGTCGAGCCGTCAAGCGGATCGAGAACGGCGACGAGCGCACCGTCTCCCTTCCCGACCAAGCCGGATTCCTCGCTGAGAACCTGGATTCCGTGGCCTTCGAGCACCGCTAGTGCTGCCGCATCGGCCACGAGATCGCTTGCGTACTGACCGTCGCGGCCGCCAGAGAGACCCCAGTCATCGTGGGCCCGAAACGCGGCGACGACGGCGTCGACCGTCTCGTGCAGCACGGAGAGGAGGGCGGCATCGTCCACCGCGGCAGTGAACCACAAGTCCGGCGCGAATTCGCTGACCCCCGAGTACGCGACGCATAGCGACCAAAACATGGCAGGCTGGTCGGCGATGGCAGTGATCGATCTTCAGGGGTTCGTCGCCGATCTCAAGGACCACGTGGCTGAACACGGGTTCCACGTCCACGACGAGCGCCACTTCATCGAGACCTATACCAACCGGCAGACGTGGGAGGTCGACCTCCACCCGGATCGCGCCTGCGACGGACCGCTCGACATGCACGTCGCGTTGGAGGTCGATCCGCGGACCACGATCTCCTTCGAGGATGAGGTCCTGCGCGTCGGCGAAGGCGGTGAACCGGACGGGGCCATCGTCATTCCGGTCACCTTCAGCTTTGCGCTGCCGCCGCTCCCGGCCGGCCCCGATCTGCTCGTGCTGGCCACCGACCTCGCCGCCATCGGCGGCCTGGAACTACCACTCGAGGTGTCGGCCGTCGACAGCTTCGCCGCGGTCACCGATGCCCCCGAGCGGGCGATTGCCATCGTCTCTCGTGTCGAGGTGAGCCTGGCCCGGATCTATCTGGGCCAGGAAGTGCTGTGCGATGTGCTCGACAAGTGCCAGAGTGTCGCCGAATTCCTGCTCGACCGAGCCCCAGCGTGGCTCGATGAAGGGCTCAGTTAGCTCCGTCAGGTCGGTCGACGCCGCAGGAACACGGTCGACACGAAACGGTCAATCGGCCAGCGCCCGCAGCGCATCGAGCGCGTCGTCGGCATGCGTCAGCATGTTCGTCTCGCTGCGAATCGAACGCACGAGTCGACGATCACCGTCGATCACGAAGGTGGCGCGCCGAGCCGGCAGCGGACCCATGCGCCGGGTTCCGAACTGACGGTGGACCTCACGGTCTGCGTCGCTCAACAGCGGAAAGCCCAACCCGTTCGCTTCATCGAACTGTCGTTGCCGATCAACCTGATCAGCACTGATCCCCACTCGCTGGGCACCGAGCTCGGAGAACTCGGCGGCCAGATCACGGAAATGGCAGCTCTCCTTCGTTCAACCAGGTGTCATGGCCTTCGGGTAGAAGAACAACACAACGGGACCGGACTCGACCAGGTCAGAGAGCGCGACGGACGAACCGTTCTGATCGAGCAGCTCGAAATCCTCGACGAGATCGCCTTCGTTCAACCCAGCCTCCGGATCGCCGGTCGGCCGCCACCTTATTCGGGCGGGGCAGTCTCGAACGGCGGGTGGCCGGTGCCCGTCAGGCAGACTTCGTGGATGCCTTCGGCCACCACATAGTCGCCGGAGGCGGCGACCTCGGTCAGCACGCCGTCCACCTCGAGCGGAACATGCGAACCCAGCACCTGATGAGTGTCCTCGGCCTCGGTGATGAAGGCCACGCCGTGCCAGGTCACCGCACCCGGGATGTCACCGATGTCGAGCTCACGATGGGCGACGAGTTCGACCATCACATGGCCGCCATCGAGCAATGCCGGACCGCCATAGCCACCGACGTTCACCTGCGTATCCATGAGGGACTCCTTCCTCTCTCCTCATCGTCTCGCCGGTGGCGGTGGCGGCCTACGGTCGAAGGTCACCCACCACGGCGAGGAGCGCGTCGATCTCGTCCTCGGTGTTGTAGTAGTGCACCGACACCCGCACCACGTTGTCGATCCCGCGCTCCGGGAAGTCGAGCCGAGCCGACATCGGCCCCGATGTCGAGACGTTGATGCTTCCTTCGCGGAGAACGTCCTTGATGGCAAGCGAGTCATGGCCGTCGACACTGAACGTCACGAGCGCGGAGAGTTGCCGGCCCTTGTCGGTGACGGTCACGGCCGGCATCGCGGCGAGCCCTTCCCTCAGCTGCGTCGCCAGTATCCGGTTTCGGGCCGCGATCGCCTCGATACCGATCGAGTTCGCATAGTCGAGGGCCACCGCCAATCCGGCCTTGCCGGCGTAGAACACCTCGAACGGCTCGAACCGTCGTCCGCCGGGAAGTGGCGTCATCTGCATCGGTACGTCCCAGTCGGCGCCCCAGCCGTCGACTCCTGCCGGGTTCGCCATTCGTTCCAGAGCGACCTCACTGGCCCAGACCATGCCAGTGCCCCTCGGCCCGCGCACATACTTCCGGCCGGTGAACGACAGGATGTCGCACCCGATGTCGTCGACGTTGACGGGAAGCTGTCCGACCGACTGGCACGCATCGACCTGGTAGAGGATCGTGGTGTCCCGCAGGATCCGGCCGACCTCGGCGACAGGGTTCACGAGCCCGCCCTGGGTGGGCGCGTGCGTGAGCGACACGAGCCGGGTCCGATCGTCGAGCAGCGACTCGAGCGCCGCAACGTCGACCTGTCCGCTCTCGTCATCAGGCACGACGACGAGCTCCGCGCCCTGAATCTCGTTCGCTCTGAGCAATCCGCCCATGCTGCTCGAGTACTCGGCCTTCGTGGTGAGGATCCGGTCGCCGGGCTCGAACCGCAACGCCGAGAAGCCGGCATTCCAGGCCCGCGTCGCCGACTCGACGAACGCCCAGTTCTCCGGCCTGCCGCCGAGCAGGGCCGCGGCGGTCGTGTAGACGGCGTCGAGGTCGGCCTCCCGGGCCTCGGCAGTCTCGTATCCGCCGTGCAACGCCTCCTCCCGGAGGTAGTCGACAACGGTGTCCACCACGACGGCGGGCGGCAGACTCGACCCGGCATTGTTCAGATGGTTGACCAGCGCGCACCCTGGAGTTTCGGACCGGACAGCGTCGAGATCGATCGGCATCGGGCGGTACTTTTGATCAGACGCCACGCACGGCGAGGTGCGGGTGCCCTTCGAAGTGGGGGCGTTCGTTGATCGAGGCGATGCTGCGCTGGAACTTCGACGACACCATCACCCGACTGATCGACGAGTAGTCGACGTCGAAACGCATGTAGTCATCGGACGTGAACTCGAGACACCGGCCCAGGTAGGCGTTGATCACGCCACCGTGGCAGACAACGGCAACACGCTCGCCCCGATGATCGGCCACGATCCGGTCGACTTCGGCGACGACATCGTGGAAAAACTGGACGTGATCGAAGTCTGCGTCGAGGAAGCCGGCCGCGATCCGCTCGCGGTACGCCTCGGGGTCAGTGGCCTTCAGCACCTCGGTCGGCACGTACGACGAGCCTTCGTGATCGAATTCGCGCAGATGATCCCGGATGACCGGTGTCATCCCGGACATCTCGGCGAACGGCGCCGCCGTTTGCATGGCCCGATTCATCGGGCTGCTGTAGAGGGCATCGATGCCCGCACCCATGAGCCACTCCCCGACCTGTCGCGCCTGCTGGTGCCCGACGTCGGCGAGGTGCGGGTCAGCCGCCCCGTCCGCGTCTTCCACATGCTGAGGCCGACCATGCCGCACAAACACAAGTTCCATCGAGGTTCAGTCCTTTGGTAGTACGACCGCGAGTTGTCGCCCGCGAAGGCGAGAACTCGGTAAGTGAACGGAGGGAGCGCCAGCGACCGTAGTGAACGACGTGGGCCTGGTGGGAATCGAACCCACGACCGAGCGATTATGAGTCGCCTGCTCTGACCATTGAGCTACAGGCCCGGCGGGACCCTACCCGACCACGGGCGACGTTCTGAACGCGAAACGACCCGCACCGGTGGTGCGGGTCGTGATCGCTGGCTCCGGGGGTGGGGCTCGAACCCACGACATTTTGATTAACAGTCAAACGCTCTGCCAGCTGAGCTACCCCGGAATGTCGGATTTAGACGTTACCAGTATCGGCTGCTCGTTCAGACCATGAGACTTCGCTGATTTCACCCCGATTCGGGGCTCAGCTGGTCTCGAGGTAGTCGCGGAGGCGGTCGCTGCGGTGGGGGTGGCGCAGCTTGGCGAGGGTCTTGGCTTCGATTTGGCGAATCCGTTCGCGAGTGACGCCGAACTGCTTGCCGACCTCTTCGAGGGTGCGGGGGCGCCCGTCATCGAGACCGAAGCGTAGACGGACGACCTCCTGCTCCCGGTCCGACAGCTCGTACAGGACTTCGGCGACTGCTGCGGCCAGCAGGTTGCGGGCCGCCACGTCGACGGGGGCTACAGCATTCTGGTCCTCGATGAAGTCGCCGAGGTTGGTCTCGTCCTCCTCGCCGACGGGCGAGTCGAGCGACAGCGGGTCGAGCGCGATACGAAGGATCTCTCGCACTTTTTCGACGGGTTCGTCGACCTCCTCGGCGAGCTCCTCGACGGTCGGCTCCCGCTTGAGTTCCTGATGCATCTGGCGTTGGACGCGCTTGACCCGGTTCATGGCTTCGACCATGTGGACCGGAATGCGGATGGTGCGGGCCTGGTCGGCGATGGCACGGGTGATGGCCTGACGGATCCACCAGGTGGCATAGGTGGAGAACTTGAAGCCCTTGGTGTGGTCGAACTTCTCGACGGCACGCATGAGGCCGAGGTTGCCTTCCTGCACGAGATCGAGGAGGACCATGCCGCGGCCGACATAGCGCTTGGCGATGGAGACCACGAGGCGAAGGTTCGAGCGAGTGAGTTCGTCGCTGGCCCGGCCACCGTCGCGCACGAGTCGGTTGTAGCGAGCAACGTCACCAGGCTCGAGCTTGCCGAGCTCGCCGGACGCGGCAAGCTGTTCGAGTGTCTCCTCGGCGTCCATCCCCCGCTTGATCCGAGCAGCGACACGCACTTCCTGGCGGGCGTCGAGCAGCGGAACCTGGCCGATCTCCTTGAGGTACAGGCGCACCGGATCATCGGAGCCACCGCCCTCGCTCGTGCGGGTGCGATTCCGATTGCGTCGAGTCGAGGGTTCTTCGACGTCGTCACCGATCGTGGCGGCAAAGGCCGCGGCGCGAGCGACACGTGCCTCGTCGATCTTGGGAGCGTCGGGGTCTTCTTCCTCAGCCGCGATCACCGAGCCGTCGGGTCGCTGCGGGACGGAGATCTCGGGCGGAACGGGTGACTCGTGCTCCTCGTCGAGAACCACACCGGCGGCCGCACATGACTGGCGGATGCCTTCGATGATCTCGAGATCGAACTCGACGTCTTTCAGCGCATGGACGACGGCATCGAGTGAGAGGTGCCCCGAAGCGGCGGCCGAACCGAGGAGGCCGACGAACTCTGCAGCGGCCGATTCCGGCAAGGCAGCGGCTGTCACGGCTTCGCTCATAGTCCCCTCCCCTCAGCGTGCTCGATGAGCCACGGTAGCAACTGTGCCACGGCCGTCTCGCGCGTACTGCGCTCGGCGACCAACTCCAGCTGCTTCTTGACCCACTGAATTGCCTCGGCATAGCCGCGGCGTTGGTCGACGCCGTCGGCCATTCGAGCCGATCGTTGGAGGTCGCGCATCACCCGATCACCGGCGAGTCGAGCCAGACCGGCCAGGACGTCGTCGGTGTCGGCGTCGCCGGCTTCGACCGCCAGCCGACGCAACAGCGTGCCGGCTTCGGGACCGGCACGATCAGCGGCAGCGACGAGGCCGTCCTCCGCCAGCGCTTCGAACGCCTCGCGTCGAACCGGATCGATGAAGAGTCCGACACCGAGCAGACCATCCACCTCGGTGGGGCGGTGGATCGCCACACGAATGGCCTCATCCTCCGGGGTGAGCCGCGTCGGTGGCGGCAGCGGCGCGTCGGGATCCATCGGGGCCCGCCTCGGCATGACGCTGGAGCGTTCGCCGGCGAGGAGCTCGCGCAGGCGGGCCACGTCGATTCGGGTGCGGTCAGCGATCTCGATGAGGTACTGGTCTCGAACGAGAGGGTCGGGATGCTCGGACACCACGTCGAGAGCATGTTCCGCGGTGCGAGCCCTCCCCTCCACTGTCGAGAGGTCACCGGCGGCGAGCGCCCGCTCCAGACGGAACTTGAGAAACGGCATCGCTTCGTCGACCGCACGCTGCAGCGCCTCGGGATCCTCCCGGGCGAGGTCGTCGGGGTCGACACCGTCGGGCAAAGCGGCCACGCGGATGTCGAGCTCGTACTCCCGCTCCCATGCGTAGACCCGCTCGGCGGCGGCGATGCCCGCGGCATCAGCATCGAACGACAGGATCACACGATCCGCGGAGAACCGCTTGAGCAGCTTGACGTGGTCCTCGGTGAGGGCGGTGCCGCATGTGGCCACCGCTCGGGGGATCCCGCCGGTGGCGTAGCCGATCACGTCGGTGTAGCCCTCGCAGATGATCGCCTCGCCGGCTTTCACGATGCCGTCTCGATGCGTGTGGAGGCCATAGAGGATCTTGCTCTTGTCGTACACCGACGCCTCGGTGGTGGTGTTCTTGTACTTGGGACCCTCGTGACCAGGGAGAATGCGACCACCGAACCCGACCGCGTCCCCGCGCTCGTCCGTGATCGGGAACATCACCCGACCTCGGAAGGCGTCCTGCTGGCGACCCGCCTTGTTGACGAAGCCGAGGCCGGAGTCGCGAAGGTCGTCGTCCTTCAGCTTGAGGCGACGGGCGAGCTGATCCCAGTCGTCGGGCGCCCATCCGATCCGATACGTGCGAACGAGGTCGCCGTCGTAGCCCCGGGATCGGAGATAGCCGCGAGCTTCGCCGGCGTCAGGGCTGGTGAGCAAGCGATCGTGATAGAAGGCAACGGCCTTCTCGACCGCATCGAGGAGGGTGCGCTTGCGGGCCCGCGTCGCCCCCTCGTTCTGGGAGGTGTAGCGGAGCTGAATGCCATAGCGACCGGCCAACGATTCGACGGCACCGACGAAGTCGAGATTGTCGATCTCCTGCACGAACGAGATGGCGTCGCCGCTGCGCTGGCAGCCGAAGCAGTAGTAGACGCCCTTCTCCGGGCTCACGGACAGCGAGGGCGTGCGCTCGCCGTGCAGGGGGCAACGAGCCATCCAGCTGCGGCCGGATCGCTTGATGTCGGTGTGTTCGCCGATCAGCTGAACGAGGTCGGCCGCGGAGCGAACCTTGGCGATGTCCTCGTCGTGAATACCCATCGCCCGGAACCTAGCAGCGGCCGTCCAAAGCACACTGGGGTCAGACCCCAGTGTGCTTTAGGGACGAGGTCGGTCAGCTGAGGCGGTCGGCGAGGTAGGCCTCGAGTTGATCGATGCTGACGCGGTCCTGCTCGCGGGTGTCGCGTTCGCGGACGGTGACGGCGCGGTCGTCGAGGGTGTCGAAGTCGACGGTGACGCAGTACGGCGTGCCGACCTCGTCCTGGCGGGCGTAGCGCTTGCCGATCGACTGGGTCTCGTCGTAGTCCGCCATCCAACGGCCCTTGACGATGTCGAAGATCTCGTGGGCGGTCGGTGTGAGCGTGTCCTTCTTCGACAACGGCAGGACCGCCACCTTGTACGGGGCGAGGCGGGAATCGAGGCGAAGCACCGTGCGCGTGTCGTCGTTCACCGTCTCCTCGTCGTACGCGGCCATCAGGAACGCCATGGCGGTGCGCGTGGCACCGGCGGCCGGCTCGATCACGTGGGGGGTGTAGCGCTCGTTGCCGGCCTGATCGAAGAAGTCGAGCTTCTCGCCGGACGCATTGGCGTGCTGCGTGAGGTCGTAGTCGCCACGGTTGGCGATGCCCTCGAGCTCGTCCCAGCCCCACGGGAACAGGTACTCGACGTCGGACGTGCCGGAGCTGTAGTGCGAGAGCTCGTCGTCGTCGTGGGCCCGCAGACGAATCTTGTTCGGGTCCATCCCGAGATCGAGATACCAGTTCATCCGCTCCTGGCACCAGTACTCGTACCACTCGGTCGAGTCGGCCGGCGGAACGAAGAACTCCATCTCCATCTGCTCGAACTCACGCGTGCGGAACACGAAGTTGCCGGGCGTGATCTCGTTGCGGAACGACTTGCCGATCTGGGCGATGCCGAACGGCGGGCGCTTGCGGCTCGTGTTGAGCACATTGGCGAAATTGATGAACATCCCCTGTGCGGTTTCCGGGCGCAGGTAGACGTCGGCGGCGGTGTCGGCGACCGGGCCGGCCTGCGTCTTGAACATCAGGTTGAAGTCGCGCGCCTCGGTGAACGTGCCCTTGCTGTCGCAGGTCGGGCACGTGTCTGGGTCGTCGAGCTTGTCGAGACGGTGACGAGCGTTGCAGTTGGTGCAGTCGACCAACGGGTCGGAGAAGTTGGCGAGGTGGCCTGATGCCTGCCAGACCTGCGGCGGCGAGAGGATCGACGCGTCGAGCCCGACGACGTCGTGGCGCAGCTGGACCATCGACCGCCACCAGGCGTCCTTCACGTTGCGGAGCAGCAGAACACCCAGCGGCCCATAGTCGTAGGTGGACCGGAATCCGCCGTAGATCTCCGCGGACTGGAAGACGAAACCTCGACGCTTGGAGAGGTTGACGATCTTGTCGAACAGAGCGGGATCGGGGGTGTCGCTTGACATAGCGCCGAAGGCTACCGGCCCTGTGCTCGCCGATGCGCCAATATGGAGACCGTGCAGCCCCAAGTTTCTCCATTCGCCGGCGACCCCACTGCAGTGATGGGACGCCGGACCCTCGCCTATGTGATCGATGCCCTGATCGGCACCGCAATCCTCTTCGCCATCGTGGCCGCGACCTTCACGACGACCCAGTTCTCGTCGTCGATCGATGCTGAAGAGGCATGCGCCGCGATCGAGTTCTTCTCCGACGACGTCTGTATCCAGAGTGGCACCAGTGTCTGGGTCGGCGAGGTAGACGACGTCGGCCTGATCATCCTCGCATGGCTGGCGATCGTTCTCGTCAACACCCTGCTGCTTCCCGGCTTCACAGGCTGGAGTCTCGGCAAGCTCGTCATGGGGCTGCGGGTGGTGAAGCAAGACACGTTCGAGCTCGCCGGAATGGGGCCAAACATCGGGCGCGGACTCATGTGGGTCGTGGACGGCTTCATCTTCGTCGGCTTCGTCCTCGGCCTCGCCACGCCCGGGCATCGCCGCCTGGGCGACATGGTGGCCAAGACCTTCGTGATCGACAAGTCGCTCGTCGGTCATCCGGTTGCTGTCCGGGGAGTCGGCACCACCACGACCACCGCCATGCCTGAGCCCATGGCGACGAGCACGTTCCCGCCTCCCCCTGGCATGCCCG
>JAERSO010000032.1 GCA_016845585.1 Acidimicrobiaceae bacterium
GATGCCGGCCTGGCCCAGCAGGTCGAGCAGCGGGACGCCGGTCCACACCGCGTTGCCGACCAGGTGGCCGCCGACCTCGTTGGAGACGCAGTTGAGGGTGACCGCGGCGTCGACGAGGTCCATGGCCAGCAGGTCGTCGAGGGTCACCGTCACCGGGTCTCCGACCAGGCCGTCGACGGTCAGCGTCCACTCGGCGGGATCGACTCGTGGCACCACCAGCGCGGTGTCGATCCGGTAGAAGCGGTCGTTGGGGGTGATCCACGGGGTCAGGCCGTCGGGTGGGCCGAAGGGTCCCTCGGTGGTCGTCGGGGCCGGAACCGACCGGTCTCCGTCCGGGATGGTCCGTCGACCGGGCGGGAGGACGACGTCGTCGCGGAGCCGATCGCCCCGGCGGTCGACCAACCCCCGGCTCCCGACGGCCAGCGAACCGGCGGCCACGGTCATCCCGGCGGCATACCCGAGGAAGCCCCGACGGGTGGCCGCCCGGACCCGGGGGTCCTCCACGACGGTCGGGGCGTCGACGACATCCACCTCCGGCTCGGGTCCGGGAGGTGTCGGCAGCAGGCGCCGACCCAGATGGAGGACGACGATCCCGACGGCTCCGGCCAGGACCCCGACCAGCGGACCACCCAGCGGCGAACCTGCCCGACCGACGGCCAGCCCACCGAGGAGTCCAGCGACCGGGAAGGCCGCTCGCGCTGCTCCCGAGTTCCTCCGTCCGAGCGAGCCACCGAGCAGGAGGGCGACCACCACGATGCCGGTCAGGAGCAGCGGCTTCTGGGCCGTGCCGAACCATGCGATGGTCCGCCGGACCACCGGCCCCGGCGTCACGTCGACCACCAGGTCCCCGACGGACACGACGGGAGACGGGACCCCGAAGACCGCGGAGGCGAACTCCCCCACCGCCAACCCGACGGCCGCGGCGACGATGCCCGCGGTTCGGCGTCCGGTCACCACTCGGTGCAGTCGGCCGAAACGACCTGCCCGCCGATCGCCGGATCGAAGTCCCCGTAGTCGATGATCCGCGCCCCATTCGGCAGGAGCAGCACCTCCGGATCATTCCCGAAGTAGAGGCCGGTGTAGGCCTCGTCGGTGAAGGTCAGGCCGTCGGTGGAGGTGGTACGCCAGAGCCCGTCCGGTGCCCCACCCGACGAGGCCCGGAACGTGCCGCAGGACAGCGAGACGGTGCCCTGTTTCGGCCGTCTGACTCGGATCTCACGCACTCCCCGGGACGATCCCCCAGCGAACCCGCGCCCAGTAGCGCTCG
This sequence comes from Acidimicrobiaceae bacterium, assembly GCA_016845585.1. GTDB lineage: Bacteria > Actinomycetota > Acidimicrobiia > Acidimicrobiales > Aldehydirespiratoraceae > JAACCU01. The sequence goes on from JAERSO010000032.1 coordinate 1,268, forward strand.
TGGAAGAAATAGAGCACCAACTTCGTGATGACCTCGAACCCACCGATCGAAATCGCTGTCCCCAGATTGCCGGTGAAGACGAGGCCGAGAACCATGGTGTCCGCGCTCGCCAACACCCGCCATGTCGCCGTCTTGGTGGCCGAGCGCCGCCGACCGTCTCGATAGCGACCTTCCTCGTCCAGGGTCCGGTTCCATTGCAATCGCGACCAGAGTCGCTCGTGCAGGTAGTAGAGCGTCATCTTGGTTGCCACTTCGGTCAGGGCAATCCAGGCAGCGGTTCTCAGTTTGTCGGCGCCGCTTGCCTCCTCGAGGCCGAAGAATGGACCGAGGAAGCTGAGGATGACGAAGGACAGGATCAGGGTGTCGAGCGTTCCCACCACCCGCCAGGAGATCGCCTTGACGATCGAGCGCGCCGGTTGAATCTCCGGCGGGTTCGGAGGATCTAGCCGCGGGTCCTCAGGACCGAAGATCGGGGCTTCGGGGTGCTCTCTCATCGCGGTTCGAGTCTGTCACGCCTCCCCGTAGGGGGGAAGGGGCGACTTCGGAGCCTCCAGGTGTGGATGCGTGCAGGCTGGGCTTGGTTATCTAGCCTTGGCAGTAGTCGCTTGTATCAATCGCGCCAGCAGGTAACGCCTCGAGTAGCTGCTGGATCTCAGGTCCGAAGAACGTTGACCAACAGATCGCGTAATCAGCCGTGCTGCGATACTCGGGCCACTCGTTGGTGATCATTTCCGCTAGAGCGTTCTTTTTTCTTAGGTCGTAGACCCCAAAGTCCAGATACGTGTTGTTGTCGTGACCAATCCCGCTTGCCAATACCTCGCCCGCCTCAACCTGGTGTACTCCAGTAGGCATGAAGGTGATACGTGAGGACGTAGTGATGGGAACGTCCTCGATGATGGACGCCCACTTGTCGGTTGGCTTCGCAAGGTGGTCTATCCAAACCTGGATTCCACAGGGGTGATGGAACAACAACTTCACTTGCTCTTCGTTGCTGATGGCTTCTTCAACCCGACGGTTTGCGGCATACAAGCTGAAGCCCTTGGCGGGGAATCTCACGTCGACCTGGTCGTACTGGGAGTAATCGGCCCGTAGCGCCCCGTGAGCAATGTAGATCGGCTCTGTCCCATCAGCATTGGCATAACCCGTGCGACCTGGTCGAGCGAATTGAGTAAGCAGATTCGTGTCGATCGGAAAGCTCGAGAAGACCTCCTCAAACGTTTCACACGGAGGTGGATCAGAACTCGGTACCCACTCCTTCTCGCCATTCGCATTCCACCAGATGAGAGAGGTAGTTGCGGTCGTCGTCGGAGCCGCGGTCGTCGTCGGAGCCTCAGTCGTCGTCGGTGCCGCGGTCGTCGTCGGAGCCGCGGTCGTCGTCGGAGCCGCGGTCGTCGTCGGAGCCGCGGTCGTCGTCGGAGCCGCGGTCGTCGTCGGAGCCGCGGTCGTCGTCGGAGCCTCAGTCGTCGTCGGAGCCTCAGTCGTCGCCGGAGCCTCAGTCGTCGCCGGAGCCTCAGTCGTCGCCGGAGCCTCAGTCGTCGCCGGAGCCCCAGTCGTCGCCGGAGCCCCAGTCGTCGCCGGAGCCTCAGTCGTCGCCGGCACGACGGTGGTGGTGGGTGCCGCAGGAGTGGTTGAGGATGGCGTGACCGTGCCTGAATCGCCGCCACAGGCCGACGCCGCGAAGAGAAGCGCCAGCGAAACCGTGCACGTCCTCATGCTCTCAGTTTGTCATCCGCATCCGCTGGGGTAGGCAACGCCAGGAGCCCTAGGGCAAGGGACGAACAGGACTACGCCCAAAACCCAGAGATGACCAGCGTTTCCGCTGGTCACCCGCTCCAAGATCTGGTGGGCCGTGAGGGATTCGAACCCCCGACCCCCTGCGCGTCATGCAGGTGCTCTAGCCAACTGAGCTAACGGCCCCGGAAGGCCACAGGGTACCGGTCGCCTTCCGGGGGCGCACCCGCCGGAATCGGGGCGTTCAACGGGAACCCAGCGACCAGGGCCCCCGGTCGAGCAGTGCCGCTCCGACCAGGAGCACGCCGCCGAGGGCGACCACCGGCAGGCCGCTGCCCACCGACCGGTCCAGCGATGTGACGGCGTCGACGGCCCGCACGTCCGAGATCTCGACGCCGGCCACGGCCAGCAGCATCCCACCGGTGGCCAGCAGGACGACCTTGTGGACGAGGCCGCGCTGGCCGATCCAGAGTGCACCGGCGATTCCGGCGGCCACCAGGCCGGTCAGGAGCACCAGGACGGCGTCTCCGGCCAGGTCCCAACCGATGAGGTGGTCGACCTCTCCGTCGGAGCGGTCCGAGACGATCCACGGCAGGAAGGTCCCCATGATGGCCAGCACCACGCCGACGGTGGCCGCCATGGCCGCCAGGCCGTTGCCTGCCGGACGTTCCCGACGCCGGGACTCCTGGTCGTCGCCCGGCGGGGCCACCGGCGGCTCGTCACCGGGATGGACGGCCTTGATGCCGAACGGCGGCGTGTGGGGCATGGTCGGATCGGCGACTCCCCCGTCTCCGCGGGCGTCGGCCTCGGTGCCTCCGGCCTCGTCGGCCGGACCGTGGTCATCCATGGGTTCCCCCGATGCTCATCGGCCGCCCCGGCCCGCGGATGCGGGCCGCCCGATTCGTCGAGCACCGGGCGGGATTTGAACCCGCGGCTTTACGGCTTTGCAGGCCGTTCCCTTGGTCCGCTCGGGCACCGGTGCGTC
>JAERSO010000033.1 GCA_016845585.1 Acidimicrobiaceae bacterium
GCTTCGTGGTCGAACGTGAGGGCGGCACTCTGTGGGCCGGCAACGTGACGGTCAACGAGGGCTACACCTACGACGTCATCAAGGCCGAGGGCTGGAAGGTGTACGTCGGCTTCAGCAACGGCGAACACATCTGGTACGGCAAGGCCCTGATCAACGACAACAACGAGGTCGAGATCCACCACTGGGACGAGCCCATCGCCCCCGAGCCGGTCTACCAGTGGGTCGAGATCGGTGGCGTCGGTGCGGCCAAGTTCAAGCTCTACGACGGCCAGATCTGGGTCAAGGAACTCGCCCCGGGTGCCGGGTTCGGAGCCTGGGACTACAACCAGGGCGCCCCCGGCGTCACGGCCAAGGTCGACTTCGAAGGCGAAGGCGTCATCTGGTTCATCGACATCTGGATTGACGAGAACGGCGACATGGCCTGGAACTCTTACCAAGGCGAGTGACCGCCCAAAGCTGAATCAGCCCCAGCTTTGACCGAGCGTGCGGCTCCCATCCGGGGGTCGCACGCTCAGGTCGTTTTCGACCATGTAACGCTGGGGACAGACCCCAGCGTTACATCCAGGTTCACTCTTCTTCGGAGACAGCCTCGGCCGCGGGAGCATCCTCGCCACCGTCCTCGTCGGCCGCGGGCGCCTCTTCGGTGGCAGGCGCCTCTTCTTCGGCCTTGGGCTCGGGCTCTTCGCCGTCGCGCAGCTTGCGCCAGGCATCGTTGGCCTCGCGGTACGCAGCGTCGGCCGCGGCCTTCTCCTCGGCGGAGCCGGATTCGCTCAGCTTCTTGACGACCGCTGCGGCCTCTTCCTTGGCCCGCTCCGCCTTCTTGACCCGCTTCTCGCGCTGGGTGCGCTCGCGGTCGGCCTTCACGTACTCGTTGTAGAGCGTGAGGGCGGCGTTGGTCTCGTCGTCGAGGGCGGGCGCAGTGTTGGTCTCGGCCATGGCCATCATTCTGGCCGGTCGGTCGCCGAATCCAACGAGAGATTCAGGATTCCGAGACGGGCAGCCCGCGACGCTTCTCGCCGCGCATGTCGAACGCCACCTTCACCGCGCCACGCGAACCGGCCTCGGCCGCGTGGACGAGGGCCTCCCGGTAGCGGATCAACGGATAGGTGGCCGAAACGAGACGGTCGAACGGCACCTTGCCGGCCAGTTCCATGGCGAGTGCGAATGCCGAAGCCGTGCGGCCGTTGGGAAGCGTTTCGGTGCCGTAGGTGTACGTGCCGATCAGCTCCGTCTCTCGATGCCACAAGGCTGTGAGATCGAGCTCGACCACGCCCGGCATGCCGAGCAGGACGACCCGGCCGCGGGGCCGACACATCCCGATCGCCGCCTCGATCGATTCCTGGCTGCCGACCGCGTCGATCACGACGTCGGCGCCTCCGGAGAGACGGGGTCCGACCATGAACGATCCGGTCGTGCGGCGCACCGCCCGTGCGAGTTCGCCTGGCGCGCACACGACGTCGGCGCCGAACTCAGCGGCGAGATCCTTCTGCACGGGGTACTTGGCCCCGATCATGATCGAGTCGGGGTTCGTGAAGTGCCGGAGGGCGGCGACGGTGACGAGCCCCATCGCACCGGCACCGATCACGGCAACGGTCTCACCGTCCTGCACATTGGCTCGCAGCGCGGCGTGCACACCACCGGCAACCGGCTCGATGGTGACGGCGAGCTCATCGCTCATCCAGTCCGGCACGTCGTGGAGCTGGCTGGGGTGGGCGACGAATTCGGTCGACCAGCCGCCGCCGGTGCTCTCGCAGAAGCCGGTTTGAAGGCCGGGCTCCAGATGGCCACACGTGAGGTGGCGGTAGTCGTTGCCGTCGGCCTGGGATGCGCCCTCGAACGGCGGCTCGAAGCCGCGGCAGGCGTGACCGAGAACGGGCTCGAGCACCACGCGGCGGCCATCGGCGGTGTCGGCCACCACCTCGTGGCCCGGCACGAACGGGAAGGAGACGAAGTCTTCGAAGTAGCGCGAGGCATGACCGTCGATGGTCGACAGGTCGGATCCACAGATCCCGGCGAGACGGGGCCAGACGCGGACCCAGTCGTCGGCGGGCAGCTCGGGTGCGTCGTCATCGATGAGACTGAGCGGCCCGACGGTGCCACCGGCACCGGGTCGGAGCCGCGATGCGATCATCGCCGCTGCGTACTTGCCTTCATTCCGAGAGAACCGAAGCGCCTTCACGCTGCGGATGGTACTGGCTTGACCCGTCCGCGCACGAGGGCAAGTGCTGATGTGATCGCCAACCCCATTGCGACGAGCCCGGCGAAGACCGTGTAGGTGTAGCCGGCGGCGAGTGCGTCGGCGACCGGCTGGTTGACGGCCGCCTCCTCGCCACCGAGCAGCTCGCGCACCGCTTCGACATCGCCGGTTCGGCGGTCGACCGTCGTGAAGATGATCACGCCCGCCAACCCCACGCCGTAGGTGATGCCGACGGTACGGAGGAACTGGTGGACCGCATTGATCCTTCCCATCTCGTGGAGCTCGACCCGGGATTGAAGGGTGACCACGCCGGTCACGGAGACGGACCCGATCCCTGAACCGGTCCAGAACAGGCTCGCGAAGAGCATCCACACCGGCGCCTCAGTGGCCACGCTGACCGCTACCGCGGTCAGGCCGCAGGTTGCGTGGAGCACGGCTCCGAGGATGATCGGTTCGGCACCGAATCGGCGTTGGAGTTGGCCGGCGACGAATGCGGACACGGACCATGCCGATGACATCCACACGATCGAGAAGGCGGCTGCCGGCGTGGACAGGCCTCGGGCACCACGCAGGTAGACGGGCAGGAACGCATGGATTCCGAGCGCCGTGCCGACCACGATCGCCGAGGTGAGGTGCACGGCACGGAACTTCGACGAAACGATGTGGGCGATTCGAACGACTGGATGCGGAGCGCTGCGCTCGTGGGGGAGGTAGAGCACGATTGCCACGACCGTGATGGACAGGCCGACGCCCACCAGGACGAGCGAACCCTGGGCCGTCGCGAGGGCGGATGCGGTGATGACGGTGACCAGGGCGATGCCTCGTCCGTCGATCCTCGTCGCGGCGGCGTGTTCTCCGCCCGCCGGCATCTTGTCCCACGCGAGGTATGCGGCGATCAGCGCGACCGGAACGTTGATCAGGAACACTCCCTGCCATCCGACCGTCGCCACCAGTCCAGCGGCCGCGGTCGGACCGGCCACGCTGGTGACCCCCCACACGGTCGAGTTGGCCGCGAAGACGTGAGCCCGAGTCTGGGGTGGATACAGAATGCCGATGGCGGCCAACACAACGGTCATGACCAGACCGGCGAACACGCCCTGCAATGCACGCGCGCCGACCAAGGCGAGCATCGATGGTGCCGCCGCACAGAACAGCGATGTGACGATGAAGCCCATTGCTCCCACCCGGAAGATCCGGCGGGCACCGAGACTGTCGATCAACGGCCCCGCCGCGAGCATCGCGACGCCCGATGTCAGCAACTCGACGGAGATCGTCCAGGGGAGCAGCGCGACATCGCCGAGGTCGTTCCCCACCTCCGGGAGGGCCGCGCTGACTGCGAGGTTGTTGTAGGCCACGATGCCGACCGCGGCCATGACCGCGATCGTCGTCCCTCGCCACTGCTCGGAGAAGATGCCGTGTTCCGCGGCGTGGAGGGCGTCAGCCATCGCTCGACGCTAGTCCTGTCGGTTGGATCGACCCAACAGAGTTGAATCGTGATGTCGGGTCAACCCGCCTGATCTACCATCGCCCCCGTGACTGACCCCGACGGTGGCTCCATCCTGAATCGGCATCGACGGGTATTCGGCCACCGCGCCCCACTCTTCTACGACGACCCGGTCGAGGTCGTGCGCGGCGAGGGTGTCTGGCTGTTCGACGCGAACGGTGGGCGCTATCTCGACGCGTACAACAATGTGCCGTGCGTCGGCCATGCCCATCCGCGGCTGGTCGATGCGGTGGCCGCACAAATGGGCACGCTGCAGGTCCACAGTCGCTATGTCCACGGCGTGGTGGTCGAGTACGCCGAGCGGCTCGCCGCACTCCATGCCAATCCGCTGACATCGCTCGTCTTCGCATGCTCGGGCACGGAGGCCGACGAGGTGGCGATGACGATGGCCCGCCTCAGCACCGGCAATCGCGGCTTCATCACCAGCGACGCCGCCTATCACGGCAACAACTCCGATGTCGGTCGTCTCAATGGCATCGGTGGCCGCCTCGCGGCAGGGAAGCCGGTTGATCCGGAGGTGCGGGGCGTGGCCCTGCCGGACGGGTCCGGTCGCTTCGTGGACGGCGTGACCGAGGCGATCCGGTCGCTGGAGGACCAGGGCACCGGCGTGGCGGCCGTTTTGATGTGCTCGATCCTCGCCAACGAGGGCTTACCTCCGCTTGCGGAGGGAGAGATGGCCGAAGTCGCCACTCTCGTTCGGGCGGCCGGGGGCTTGATGATCGCCGACGAGGTCCAGGCCGGCTTCGCCCGAACCGGTTGCTGGTGGGGCTATCAGCACTCCGGCTTCGAGCCCGACATCGCGGTGATGGGCAAGCCGATGGGTGCAGGGATCCCGTTCTCGGGCGTGATCGCGAGCCCCGCGGTCGTCGATCGGTTCCGCTCGGCCACCCGCTACTTCAACACGTTCGCGGCGACCCCCGTGCAGGCGGCCGCGGGCACCGCCGTCATCGACGTGATCGAGGACGAACAACTGCTCGAGCGGACCGCCGACGTCGGGGCGTACCTTGCGGCCGGGCTCCGCAGCCTCGATGTCACCGACCGGCTGGGTGACGTACGCAACGCTGGGCTCTTCGTCGGCGCGGACTGGCTCGATGAGGGTGGCAACCCCGATGGTGCCGGGGCACGGGGAATCGTCAACGCCGCGCGGCGGGGCGGACTCCTGATCGGCTTGGACGGTCCCCACGACAATGTCCTGAAGATGCGGCCGCCGCTGGTCTTCACGAGGTCGAACGCGGCTCATCTCCTCGAGATACTTGGGCCGGTTCTCCAGGCTGCGGGCTGATGCCGGACGATCGTTGGGAACGTGAGGAGGCCGCGGTGGCTCGGGCGCTGGGCGCCTGGCCGTTCGACGTCTCGTCCATCGAGTTGCTCTCGGTGAGCGAGAACCTCGTCTTTCGTGTGGCGCTGGTGGACGACAGCCCAGTCGTGGCCCGGCTCCACCGGCACGGCTACAACACCCTTGTCGAGCTCGAGTCGGAGCACGCGTGGGTCTGCGCCATCAACGAGTCCGGTTCGTTGGCTGCATCGCGTCCGATCGAAGCAGCGGACGGCCGCAGTCATGTCGAGGTCGAGGTCGCGGATGGCGATCGCCGCTTCGTCGGCGTCGTGGATTGGGTCGATGGCCGTCCCCTCTCGCGCGAACTCGAGGACGCGGAATCGGCGGACGCAGTCGCCGATTGGTACCGAGAGGTGGGTGTGGTCCTCGGCGGCTTGCACCGGCAGTCCGAGACGTGGGGCCGGCCGAGCTCGTTTCGCCGCCGGTCGTGGGATGTCGACGGAATGGTTGGCCCGGATCCGGAGTGGGGACGCTTCTGGGAAGTGCCGGGGGCCGATGCTGGCCAGCGCGAGATCCTGGGCCGCGCCCGCAGCTCGCTCCATCAGATGCTCGCCGAGCTCGGCACCGCCGAGGACCGGTTCGGCCTGATCCACGCCGACCCCTACGCCGACAACCTCTTTGCCCACGAGGGTCGGCTCGTGCTGATCGACTTCGACGACGCCGGGTTCGGCTGGCACCTTTACGATCTTTCCGTGGCCATCTACGACCAGGCCAACGCGAGGTGGTTTCCGGCGGTGAGGTCAGCGATCGTCGAGGGCTACCGGGAACAACACGAGCTGAGTGCCGACCATGCGGATCTTCTCTCGGACTTCCTGCTGCTTCGGATGCTGGCGTTGCTCGGCTGGCTCGCGGATCGGCCCGAGCTCGACCCCACCGGAAAACGCCTGGAGCACGATCTGCTCGCGGCGGTTCGATACTGCGAGGCCTACCTCAGCGGCGTCGATCCCTTTGCGCCTCGACCACCTGGTTGACGATCTCCTCGACGTCGCGAGACAGATCCGGGCCGAAGCCCTGACGGATGTCGAAGTCCTCGGACTCCACATCGGTTGCGCCGAGCGAGCGAGCCGCATCGGTTGCCGCGCCGATGAGACTGGCGGGGCCACACGCCGCGACGTGAGCGCCCTTGAGATCGGAGCCAGCGTGTTCGGCGAGCAGTTCGCGCGAGAAGCGGGGGCCGAGCGATGAGCTGCACAGGATGAGGTCGATCCGACCCTCGGCCTCAGCCGTTCTGAGCACGTCGAGCGCCATTGCGTCGTCAGCCGACCGAACGGCGTAGAACAGCACCGGTCGCTCGTCGGGCGGCGTCGGGGCAAGTCCGCTGGTAGCGGACAGGAACGGGGTGATCCCGACCCCACCGGCGATCCAGACCGTGCGGGCAACGCCGGTCCGGGTGGGTTCGAAGCGCCCGTACGGACCTTCGACGATCACGGTTGCGCCGATCAGGTCGGCGGTCTGCATCCTGGCCGTCCAGTCGCCGAGGTCGCGGATGAGGAAGCGCAGCTCCGCGTCATCGGGGCCGGAGGCGATGGTGAAGATGTGTGGCTCGCTCAGGCCGCGTCGTTGCATCTTGACCACTGCGAACTGGCCGGCGTGATGCTCGAGCTTGCGGCCGGTGGGCTGCAGCGTCAGCTCGAGGGTGCTGCCGGAGACGGTTGCGGTGGTGACGGTGTGGCGAAGTCCGGGAAACAGAACATCACGGACGACGACTCGGAGCACGTAGGCGATCAGACCCGCGGCCATGAAGATGCCGAAGTACCAGCCCCAACCGGAGCCGTTCGGGTAGGGCTTCTCGGCCGTGTAGAAGTGCAGCGATGCAAACAGGAACGGGACACCGAGCAGCTTGTGGGTGAGCCGCCACCATCGGTAGGGGAACCAGCGGAGGAGAGAGATGGCGACGAGGACGTAGAGCATGATCTCGGCGACGCCGGCGAGTTCCTCTGCGAGTTCCGCAGTGTCCTTGCCGGCACCGCGGAACCCGTCTTCGAGTTCGGGCTCCATACTCGTGTGCAGGAACATCGCGATCACCGCGAAGGTGCCTGCCCACCGATGCACTCGGTACATGGAGTCGAGGCCACCGAAGATCGGCTCCAGGATCCGAAGCCGCAGCGCAAGGACGAAGCTCCATGCCATCAGCAGGATCGACGCGGCGCCGACGAAGAGCCCGAAGGCGACGTTGCCCTCGCCCTCCTCGCCGATCGAGCCCTCGAAGGCGAACCAGGAGAGCGCGACGCTTGCCACGACGGTCAGGGGACCGATCCACCCGAGCGACGGGGTCGGGATGTGAAGTCGGGGATGGCGAAGCTGCCAGTCGGAAGGGGAGCCGAGCATGCGGCGGGTGACGGTCGTGATGGTCATCGGGGTCGAACGGTACGGGTCGGATCCTGAAGCCAGGCTGAGGACGACGGAATGCCGTTCATGAATGTTGATGTATTTGTTGCATTTTCGATCTACGTCTGACATAGTCACCACATCAAACAACATGAAAGTCATTGAAAGGAAGTGGTGAACATGGCTGGCGACATGCTGGTGATGAGCAAGAGCCAGATGGAGCAACTGGCGGCCAACTTCAGTCGGCAGCAACAGGCGGTGCAGGACGTGATCCGTGCGATTCAGGGCGGGATCGACGCCACGACGTGGCAGGGGGCCAGAGCGGATCGTTTCCAGCAGATGTGGAACACCGAGTTCCGTCCCAATCTCACCAACCTGGTCAACGCCCTCGGGGAGCACTCCACATTCATCGGCCGCGAACTGCAGGCCGGTGTGTCGGCGCTCGACACGGTCTGACTCTCGGTGTGCACGGGTTCCGGCTGATCGACCGTTTCGACCGGGAGATCGAGGTCGAGATCCGCAGCGATGGACTCTCGGCCGAGGATCTCGCCGACGCTCTCGAACCCGCCAATGACTCCGCCACGGCCATCCTTCCC
>JAERSO010000034.1 GCA_016845585.1 Acidimicrobiaceae bacterium
ACGTCCCAATATCGCTCGACGAGCGCAAGAATCTGGTCTTCGTCGGTTGGCTCGGCGATGGTCGTGGTCGTCGAGGTCGTTGTTGGGGCTTCGGTCGTGGTTGTGCTCGTCGCCGTGGTCGTCACGGTCGTCGATGAGACCACGGGTTCAGGCGCGACAAGCTCGCCGCCCCCACCACATGAAGTTGCTAAAACGAACACACAGAGTGCTCCGCCGGCCGTCTGACGCATCACAGAGAAGGAAACTACACGAAAGTCATGAACTTGCCAAGACCTGCCGGATCCACGGTTGAGTGACCACTGACGTGTGATATCAACCGCTCAGGGAGCTGGGGTGGCGTGGGATGCGGTTACTGGAGAGACTGAGCGCGGCTGTATTGACGACGTCGCTGGCGCTCGGCGCGGCAAGCGTCGCATCGGCCGAACAGACGCTTGAACCGCAAGTCATCGGTGGCGAGATCCTGACAAATCCGGGCTTCGTCGTTGCCTTGCTCGATCAGAACACGGCCGATCCGCGCACCGCTCAGTTCTGTGGCGGATCGCTGATCAACGAGGACGTCGTCCTCACGGCGGCGTACTGTGTGGACGACCGAACACCGGGTTCGATCAGCGCCGTCATCGGTCCAACGTCACTCGCTGGCATCGGCGTCGGCGACCGGGAGGACGTGGTGTCGATCGCCATTCACCCGGCGTGGGTCGGTGGCGTCGTCGAGACGGACCTGGCGCTGCTCCTTCTCACCAAGCCTGTGCCCGACGCGGTGACGGTTGCCCTCGAGCGGGATGTCGGTGAGCCGGGAGCGGGTCGCCCGCTCGTAACGATGGGGTGGGGCTATACGGATGCAGACCGAACCATGCTGCCCGACATGCTTCAGTCGGCGGACGTGCCGCCGCTGACCGGGCCGGCGACTGCCGTCGATACCGCCACGGCGATGTGTCGGATTGTCGACCCGGCCGATGACTTCTGCATTGGCAGCCCCACGACCGGTATCTGCCGGGGCGACAGTGGTGGACCGCTGCTGGGCGAGTCTTCGCCAGGGTCGACACGAGTCGAGGTGGTTGGCGTGGCTTCGTTCGGCCCCGAGGTGCGCTGTCTCAGCCCGAACGTCTTCGACGCGGCCCAGGCAGTTGCGCCGTACGTCTCGTGGATCGATTCTGTTCTGGATGAATGGGCGGTGCCGGCAGACCCACCGAGCGAACCGTCGAGTCCGGCCGCCGCACCCGGTGACGGTTTGGCGATGGTGTGGTGGGACATGCCACCGTCCGATGGGGGCGACCCCAGGCTCACCTACACAGTGACGGGCTCACCAACGGGTTCATGTGTGACGACATCAACGTCGTATCGGATCAATGGGCTGACAAGCGGGGTCGCCCACACCTTCAGCATCACGGCGACGAACCGCGGCGGAACAGGAGGGGTGTCACCCGCGAACAAGCGGCCGCATTCCTCGCCCGCCTCTACCGCACCATCACGAACTGATGCCAACGGCTTGGGTTCGCCGTCCCCGGATGTACGGCAGACCGAGCAGCAGACCAACCAGAGCGAAGCCGATGATGATCGCCGCGGCGGTGGCGTACGCGACGCCGCGCCCGTGGCTGTCGTGCACGGTGCCGACGGCGATGGCCATGAACCCTGCCCCGAGAGCTTGCGCCGCACCGAGCAGACCCTGCGCTCCGGCCTGTCGTTCGCTCGGAACCACGGTGGCGATGGCAACCCCTGCTGCCACGAAGGTGAGCCCGTCGACCACGGAGTGGACCAGACTGAGCCCGATGATCGACAGCCCGTTGGGCAGTTGGCCGTAGGTGAACATGAGGCAACCCGCGAGGATCAGGCCGACGGCACCGGTGCGGAACGGTCCGTATCGTTCGGCGAGGCGGCCGCCGGTCGAGCTGAGCAGCACCATCGGGATGGCGAAGACGGTGATCCCGAGATTGGCCATCCAGGTGGCGGTGCCGAGATCCTCGTGGACGATGTCCCAGAGCGCGTCGAACGCACCGACCATTCCGTATCCGCCCGCGCCGAGCACGACCGCGCCGGCGACGAGGCGTGAGCGGAGGAGGTCGAGCGCGAGGCGACGCGGCTCCTCGGCAACCGTCTCCTCGACCTCCACGCGCCACGCCATGGCGAGGCTCACCGCGACCGCGCCCGCCACGATGACGAACGGGGCGGCGAGCCCGAACGTTTCAGCGGTGAGCGCTGAGATCGCGGGACCGATTCCGTAGCCGAAGACGCCGGCCGCGAGAATGCGACCGAGGTTGCGGCCGATGTTGGCCGGGTCGGCGAGCACGACGATGCGACGAATCGACGGACTGGCCGCGCCGGCGCCCAGGCCGGAGATGAGACGGCCGAGCATGATCGGCGCGAACGACTGCCCGAAACCCATGAGCAGGAGTCCGGCGATCGACGACAGTCCCCCGATGATGATGACGCGTCGGGCATGGCCTCGATCGGCGAGCGGCGCGAGCAGGACCTGCGACACGAACCCGGCCAGGAATCCGACGCCGATCACCAACCCGATCGCCGACTCGCTGATCCCGTACTCATCGCGAAAGTCGCCGACGAGTGTGAACAACACGCCGTACCCGGCAGCCAGCGATGCCGACAGCACGCTGAACAACCAGATGCTTGGCGTCCGTTTCATCGCCGGCAGGCTAGGGGGCCGGCGACCGCGGGCGCGAACTGAGAGGCAGCTGACCGGTGCAGGGCCGGAGCGGACCATAAGGTCGCGTGTCTATGACCACCGAGGAGCAACCGGAGCCGTGGTACCGGCGTCTGCTGTGGACGCCCGTCGGCCTCCTGGTCGTCGGGGTCGTGTTGATCTGGACCGTCGAGATCCTCGACACGGTCGCGCTCGGCGACCGGCTCCAGCGCAACGGAATCCATCCACGCGACGCCGACGGTCTCGACGGGATCCTGTGGGCACCGCTTCTCCACTCCGACTTCGGCCATGTGGCGTCGAACTCGGTGCCGTTGCTCGCCCTCGGTGGCCTGGTGGCCATCCGCGGTCGGAGGTACTGGAGTCGGGTCACTGCGATCACCGTCATCGTCGGCGGCGGTCTCACCTGGCTTCTTGCCGGCGGGTCCAACCACATCGGCGCGAGCGGGGTGGTGTTCGGATACTTCGGTGCCATCCTCGGCGCTGCCGTGTTCGAACGTCGGCCTCGAGCGTTGGCGCCGGCGTTTCTCGCCATCGGCTTCTACAGCGGCCTGATCGCGGGTGTCGTCCCTCAGGAGTTCATCTCCTGGGAGGGACATCTCTTCGGCCTGGTCGCCGGGATCGGCGCCGCCCGCTGGATGGCCGAGCCGCGCCCTGCGGAAGCACCCGTCGACAACGTGCAGCCGTGGGAGCTCGACGAGCCTTGGCTCGATTGAGTCGACGCTGACGCCGTCAGCCGGTGAACGCCGGCTCGACGTTGCTCACCTCGGCTTCTTCGGACTCCTCGACTTCGGGCAGCACCTCAGCCGGCACCGACGTCGTCGTGGTCGTCGTGGTGGCGGGAGCCTCGGTGGTGGTCGTCGTGGTTGTCGTGGTCGTCGGATGGCACATCGGGCCGTACTCGACGTCTCGGCCATCAGTGAACTCAGCACCGGCCGTGGGGGCGGCAGTCGCCATCACTGTGGCCAAGGCGACCGCAGTGACTCCGGCGAGGCTCCGCAACGAGCCAGCGAGCGAGTCATGATCCTCACCTCCTGGTGCTACTCATGCCTCCTCCACAACCCAGTGTGGACCTCATTCACATCGCCGGATCGGGCAGAAGGTCACATTCGGTGGCGCGACGGGCGCTATAGGCGCGGCATCGCTTGGCCCGCTCCCTCACCACGCCGCTACTGTCGCCCCCGAAGAACGAAGGAGCACCAGACGAGCACGACAGCGACGGCCGAAGCGGTGGGGATGAGCTCGGCGCGGCTGGCACGGATCGAGCCCATGATGCAGCGGTTCGTCGATGCCGGCCACATCGCGGGAGCCAGCACCCTGGTGGCTCGCCGCGGTGAGATCGTGCACGCGGCCGACGTCGGACATCGCGATCGTGAAGCCGGCGTGCCGATGACCGCCGACACGATCTTCCGGATCTATTCGATGACCAAGCCGATCGTGTCGACGGCTCTGATGCTTCTCCACGAAGAGGGCGCATTCCAGCTCGAGCATCCGGTTGCGAAGTACCTGCCCGCGTTCGGGGACAGCAAGGTGATGGAACCCGACGGCACCCTCGTCGATCAGGCTCGACCAATGGAAGTCCGCGACGTTCTCGCCCACACGAGCGGATTGACCTACGACTTCGTCGTCGACAATCCGGTGGCCGCGCTCTACCGCGAGGCACGGGTCATGAACGACATGTCTCGCACACTCGAGGAGTGCATCGACGTCATCGCCGGCCTGCCGCTGGCATCGCAGCCAGGCGAGAAGTGGCGCTACAGCGTCGGCATCGATGTGGCGGCGCGACTCATCGAGGTCCTCTCGGGGCAGACGGTCGGCGAGTTCCTGCAGGAGCGGATGTTCGCACCGTTGGGGATGACTGACACGGGATTCGTTGTCGCCGAGTCCTCGATCGATCGGCTCGCCGCGATGTACGGCCTGCCCGACCTGATCGGCCAGAACTACCACGCCGGCAACCTCGTCGAAGCTGCACTCGCCGGGTTCAATGAACGCCTCGACGTCACCGACACGTACCCGACGGATCAGCCCGACACGTTCCAGCGCGGCGGCGTCGGCATGTTCTCCACGATCGGCGACTATCACCGGTTCGCGCAGATGTTGTGCAACCGCGGAAACCTCGACGGCGAGCGGATCATCGGGCGCAAGACACTCGAGTTGATGCACGGCAATCACCTGCCCGCCGAGCTGTTGCCATGGGACGTGCTCGGCATGGAGAATCCGGGCTGGGGGTTCGGCCTCGGTTCACGCGTGATGCTCGACGTGGCGGCCACACGCGGCCCCGGCAGTGTCGGCGAGTACGGCTGGGCCGGTGCCGCGAAGACGTACTTCTGGGTCGACCCGGCCGAGGATCTGGTCGGGCTCTTCATGACGCAGTACATGACCGGACCCGAGCTTCCCGAGCGCGACTTCCGGTCCCTGGTCTACGCCGCTGTGACGGACTGAGTCCGCGGCGATGGACGTCCGCTTCGCAACCGCTTCCGACCTGCCGTCGATGGCACAGCTGGCGGCCTCGCTCCAGGGTCGCCCCGAGCGCCACATTCCCTACCTCTCCGACGACGCCGCCAGCATCACCGCCGAAATCACCGAGCTTCCGACGTGGGAGTCAGTCTCGGCGGTGGCGGTCAGCGGCGGCGAGATCATCGGTTGGCTGGTCGGCGAGATCGATCTCGAGATCGGCCGGGTCTGGTGGCTGGGCCCGTTCGTGAACGTGTCCGAGTGGGCGGCGGTGGCCGGAGCCCTGCTCGCCCACGCCGAGGCCGCGCTGCCGACGGAGGTCACCCAGCAGGAGTTCGCCATCGACGCCGCCTTCATCGAGCTCGCCGAATGGAGCGCGCAGCACGGGTTCCACGCCGACCCCGGATCGGTGGCGCTCGCCCTCGACGGGCCGATCGAAGCGTCACCGATCGCGACCCGCGAGATCAGGGCGGATGATGTCGAATTCGTCGCACCGCTCCATGATCGCCTGTTCCCCAACACCCACTACACCGGGCGACAGATCGTTGAGAGCGACGATGATCGTCACGTGCGGCTGGTCGCGGAGATCGACGGTGCTGTCGTCGGCTATGTGGCAGTGGAGCACCAGGCCGACGACTCCGGCTATGTCGACTTCCTCGGCGTGGACGACGCCCACCGGGGGGCCGGGATCGGTGGCGGCCTGGTCGCCGCCGGGGCGGCGGTCCTGCGCGAGCGGGGATGTGGCCGAATCCACCTCACCGTGCGGGAGGCCCACGCCGGGGCGCGGGCCCTCTACGCCCGACTCGGCTTCGTCGAGGAGCTCCTGCTGGTCCCGCTACGCAAGGGCTTCACCCTGCCCTGACCCCGAGTGTTCGGTACTGTCAGGCCATGGCTCGATCGCTCCCCGAGGTGGTGCGCAACTACGCGGAACGGGCGGTCGGCGAGAGTTCCCCGTCCGCCGGCCGCGTGCGTGTCAGCCAGACCGGGCGCATGCAGCAGAAGCCCGACGGACGCTGGCTTCGTTTCACCGCGATCGAGGACTTCGAGGTCGACCACGTCGGTTTCGTGTGGCGGGCCAAGTTTCCGATCGTGCCCCTGGTGTCGCTCCTGATCGTCGACGAGCTCGATGATGACGACGGTGAGCTCATCGGCCGACTGTGGGGTCGACTGCGGGTGCTGTCGGCGACAGGAACCGAGGTGATGGAGGCTCAGGCTCAGCGCTACCTGTCGGAGCTGGTCTGGTGCCCGCAAGCCATCCTGATCAACCAGCGCTTGATGTGGACCTCCATCAATGATCGACGGGTCGCCGTCTCCACGACCGTCGGCGGTCGTCGGGTGAGCGTCGACCTGGGATTCGACGAGGCCGGCGACGTCGTGGCGGCCAGCACCGATGCTCGATACCGCACCATCGGGACCGAGCAGATCCACACTCCGTGGAGCGGGTCCTTCAGCGATTACGAACGCATCGGCGGGCTCCGCATCCCCACACGAGCGCAGGTCGGTTGGGACCTCGGGGCCTGACCAGGTCACGTGCGAGTTCTTGCGGTCCTTGTAGTACTCGTTGCCGAGCTGGTGGTCAGCGCCGATCTCCTTGTCCTTGCGCCATCAGCGTTTGCCCTCGTCGGGCGGGTCGGGGCGGAACTTCGTCTGGTCGATGTTGTAGGCGGAGTAGATCAGCTGCTTCGTGTGCTCGTTCATCACGAGGGTGAAGTGGGTGTGATCCGAGAACCGGTCGTCGCGCAGCTCCGGCTTGCGCAGCACCGACTGCCCGAGGCGCTGGTTGAACGTCGGCAGCGGGATGGAGATCCCGTCGCCGATGAAGGCAGGTTCGTAGCCGACCTGCATCTCGTCCTCCGCCTGGGATGCACGCATCGTGGATCGGCCATCCCTGGCACGGTCTGAGCGAGACCCGTACTCTGGCCGCAGCCAGTGTGTGGGAGGAATCAACGATGCAGGTGAAAGACGTGCCGGGCTCGAGCGGTCGAACGGTCGTGACGATCGACCCCAATGAGACGATCGCCGACGTGGTCGACCTGCTGAAGGAGTATTCGATCGGCGCGATCGTCGTCTCCCAGGACGGCAAGACGATCGACGGGATCATCTCGGAGCGCGATGTCGTTCGCCATCTCGCTCGAGAGCACGAAGGAACCCTGCGGGTCAAAGTCGAGGACCTGATGACGGCCACGGTCTCCACGTGCCAGCTCGACGACAACCTGGAAGCGACGATGGGCGTCATGACTGCGGGCCGCTTCCGCCACATGCCGATCGTCGACTCGGGCAACGAGCTGTGTGGGCTCATCAGCCTCGGCGACCTCGTCACCGCCCGCCTCCAGGCCCTCGAGGCCGCGCTCGACGAGGGAACCGCGGCGGGCGACTGACCGCTCTCGTCGAAGCCCTGTAATCGGCTGGGCCGTAGGCCCGTACCCCTCGAGGCCGGCGTTCCGGACACTGGACGTATGGGAATCAAACCGCACAGCACTCCGGAGGAGCGTGCCGCGAAGCGGGTGGAGGATTTCACCGCCGTGATGTGGCACATCGCTGCCTTCGTCATCGTCAACGGCTTCCTCTGGATCATCGTTCCCCAAGCCGCGTTCTGGGTCACGCTCGGGTGGGGCATCGGGCTCGCGTTCCACGTCGCCGCCTACTTCATCGGCGACGACGGCGCCGACAACCCCCGCTACCAGAAGTACTGGGCCGAAGAACGAGCCCGTGAACAGGAGGACGCCGACACCTGAGCCCGCGGTTCCTCAGAGCAGGAACTGGATGGCCCGGAGGATCTCGAAGTAGTCGGTGGTCTCCAGCTTGACCGTGTGCGGGTCGACGAGGGTGGCACCGGGATAGAACGACTTCTCGTAGGCCACCGTGTGCTGCTTGTAGTGCAGCTCGAACTCGAACCGGTGGGGAAGGTCGATGAGCGCCGCGGCCGTGTCGCCTTCGAGCGCGGCCTGCATGCCCGACCGGATCGACTCGACGGCTACCTCGGGGTGAACCGAGTGTTGGGACGGACCCTCACCCCACTTCGTGGCGAAGGTGGCCGTGGCCGGCTGCGTGGACGCCAAGTCGTCGCACAGGGTCTGGTCGCCGGACGCGAACACGACCGGCACGCCCACCAGCGCGGCCGCCAAGGCATGGAGACGGAACTCGCTCATACGCTCCCCGTTGAGGGTCATGGTGTGGACCTGGCCCGTCAGGGTGTGGGACAACGGGTTGCCGCCGTCTCCGGCCTTGGCGTGATACCCGATGAACGCGGCCGCGTCGTAGGTCTCGTCGAGCCCCTGCACCATCGAGAACGGGTGGCCGCTCCATCCCGAGATCAGCTCCGTGGGGCGAGGCAGCGACCCGCCGTTGAGGTTTCGGGCCGTCGCGTGCGCGTCCTTGACGGTGATGGCCATGGCCCCCGCAGCGAGCGCACCCTCACAGGCTGCGACCGCCTCGGCCATCATCTGTTGCTGGAAGCGGGGGTAGTCGGGGTGGGAACTGGTGGCCTCATCCCAATGACTGATGCCGGCCACCCCCTCGATGTCAACACTGAGAAAGACACGCATCACGCCTGTGTAGCACGTAGCAGAGGAACTGTTGGTCGACTTCTGGACGCGCTAGACCGGAGTCAGCAGCACCAGGGAGATGCGAGACATGGGAACCGAGAAGCGGGTCTACCGACTGGAGGCCGACGGCCCCGGCGGTATGGGCCTCGAGGCGATGGAATGCGATCCGGCCGACTTCGCGTCCGAGCTCCCGACCCAGACGCTCCACGAGTACTACTCCGACGAGGAGCTCGGCATGAGTGTCGGCGTGTGGACGACCTCGACGATGCAGGAAGCCTTCGGGCCCTATCCCGGCGACGAGTTCGTGTGGCTGCTCGAAGGCGGCTTCACGATGGTCGACGGCGATGACAATGTGCTCGACACGTACCACGAAGGCGGTTGCGTGTACTTCCGCAACGCGG
The DNA here is from genome assembly GCA_016845585.1 of Acidimicrobiaceae bacterium. Taxonomy (GTDB): domain Bacteria; phylum Actinomycetota; class Acidimicrobiia; order Acidimicrobiales; family Aldehydirespiratoraceae; genus JAACCU01. The sequence goes on from JAERSO010000034.1 coordinate 9,054, forward strand.
CCCCGGTCAGCTGGGTGCAGAAGGGGCACCTCAAGAAGTTCTACATCACGTATCTCAACCCGAACCGTGAGGTGCCTTCGGGGGTGCCGGTCGACGGGGCGGTGAAGGCGATCGATCTCGACGCCGCCAGTGCGCAGATGGAAGTGCTCGACAGCACCGATTCGTTCACGTTCGCGGGCGACGCCCCCGAACAACGTGATCACGTTGTCTTCGCCAACGACGGCGGTGACATGTTCGTCGGACTCTGGGACAGCACGCCGTTCGAGACCGAGATGGCGCCGTTCCCATGGCACGAGTTCGTTCGGATCCTCGAGGGTGAAATCGAGATCACCGAAGCCGACGGCACGGTTCACCGCTTCGTCGCCGACGATTGCTTCTTCATCCCGGCCGGCACTGCGTGCCGCTGGAAGGTGCCCGGCTACGTCAAGAAGTACTACGCCACCCTGGACGCGCCGAGCGACGACTGAGCCCGCCGCGATCCGACCGAGCGTGGCCCCGCCGCTTAGCTCCGCAGAGTGCCGGCGGCGTCACGGGGGTCGTCGAGACGTACTCCCAGGTGCGAACCGAGGGAAGCGTGCACACGCGCGGTGAACACCGACAAGAGTGTGGGCGCCGGCATCACGCATTCGGCGCACGCCTGATCGGGGATGTGGAGCTCGAAGACCACGGTGCGATCGTCGGGTTGATGAGCCGTCAGGTCCGCGCCGTCAGATCGCAGGCCCTGGGCCAACCCCTCGACCACATCGGCGAGCGTCTCCTCGGCGCGCCCCGAACCTCGCGCGGCGTCGGTCGTCAGCAAGGCCACGACGCTGGCCGTCACCGAATCGGCGAGTTGGTGGACCTCGTCGATGGTGAGGCTGGCGACGGGGTGCGGCACGATGATGAACGGATAGTCGTCGAACCCGTGCAGCGCCGCCATTGCCCGGCATGTCGCCTCGAACGGCTCGGTGATGATGGCGGAGAGTCGGTCGGGTCGGATCCCCGCAATGACGGACCCGCCCGTGGCGACCGCGCGGTCGAGAATTGGCCGGGGGTCTGTGCGTTCATGGGTGATCGGGCTTGTTGGTGACGTGGTCTGTTGCTGTTCGTTCATGAAATGCATCTTCCCCATCAACGTGGCCATCTGCTGACCATGTCTGATGAGAAACTGACCACATGCGCGCTGATCGCCTCGTGGCCACACTGCTGTTTCTCCAGACGCGCGGCCGCGTCACCGCCGAACTCGAAGCCCTCGCCACGGCCGGCATCCCGGTGTACTCCCAACCCGGCCGCGGCGGAGGTTGGTCCCTCGTTGGTGGAGCCCGTACCAACCTCACCGGACTCACGGCCGCAGAAGCCAGAACACTCTTTCTCGTCGCCGGCCCTTCGTCGGCCGTCACCCCCGAAGCCAAAGCGGCGCTTCGCAAGCTCATCCAGGCGCTCCCCGAAACGTTCCGAGCCGAGGCCGAACAGGCGGCCTCGGCAATCGTGCTCGATCCCACCGGGTGGGGCAGCGAGACCCCGGCACCGTCACCGAGCGAATGGTCCACCCGCTGGGGCTCGTGTCGAAAGGAAACGTCTGGTATCTCGTCGCCGGTACCGGCACCGGCCAGCGAACGTTCCGCGTCTGGAGGGTCCAGTCAGCGCCCTCGCCGAACCACGAGCCGTCAGCTGGTTGCACGCTCAGTTCGGAAAGGACAGGCTCTCAGTGCAGTCAGCCAGCACTCGAGACGATGGTCGGCTCCACGTGGAGATCACGTTCCCGGAGACGCACACCCTCGTCGCTGAACTCGTGCGGTTCGCACCGTTCGTCGAAGTCCTCGAGCCGGCGAATCTGAGAACCGAACTCCACAGCTTCGGACAACAACTCGCGACGCAGTACAAACCCTGAATCGGCCCCGGAAAGCTGCCCGTGATCGGTAGAAGTCGAGGGTCGTTCGGCTCGCCTGGAAGAACCGGCGGCACACCGCTCAGGCGTCACGAACCTCATCAGGGCATGGCATGTTCGGTGAGATGTTCGAGCAGCAGCGGCGTCAGCCGTTCGGGCGCGGCTTGCAACGCTGGTTGGTGGACGTCTTCGACGATCTCGAGGCGGTAGGGCCCCGTGGCCCAGTTGGCATTGGCGTCGATCGATGCGCCGGCGATGTTCTGCGAGCCTGTCGGCCAGATGAAAAGGGTAGGCATGGGTACGGGCGCGAGGGTCTCGCGGTTCCACAACCGGAGCGCCCGGTAGTAGTTGAAGACGGCAACGAGGGCCTCGTCATCGTCGAGGGCGGTCCGGTAGGGCTCGCTCTCCTCGGGAGAGACGCCCTGGGCGGCAAGCATCCGTTCGAACATGTGTCGTTCGTTGCCCTCCTTCGCTGCTTCGCGGATGTAGCTGAACTTCTTGGCCTGGCCGTCGCCGGCCGGTGCGGCCGCGGCACGACCCTCCGCCAGGGCCCCGGGGTGGGGGATGTTGATGCAGACGAGCGTGGCGACCCGATCGGCGTACCGGTCCGCCAGCCACCAGGCCATGGAAGCGCCGATGCTCGTGCCCATGAGATGAAAGGGCTGCGCCTCGTAGCCGAGCGCGTCGGCGATCGCGATCACGTCCTGTGCGTATTCGTCGACGTGGTAGGCCTCGACCCCTTTGGGCCGAGCGCCGGCGCAGAAACCCCGCAGATCGGGCGCTACGACCCTGAAACCGAGTTCCGCCATCGGCGAGATCTGGTGGTGCCACTCCCACCGGTTGCGGGGAAGCCCGTGGAGGAGAATCACCAGCGGATCACCCTCGGCACCGTCCGTCAGCGCATCGAAGGTCATGCCCCGGGCGTTGATCTGGGTCTCTCTCGCAGCCATGCGCGTGTCTACACCGCGAACCCAGTTGGCGCGAAGGCGAGACTTCGTCGGCCCACTCGGGGTGAGGGTCCGGGCCTTCGTCAGGCGCCAACAACCCGTCGGTGGAGCAGCGCGTTCAGCTTGGTCATGGTCCAGTAGTCGCGCTCGATTCCGCTCCGCCCAGCCACCTCGATCGGAGTGATCTCCGGTCGATCGGGGCCGACGAGCGTCGCGGTGTCGCCGGCCTGAACTGTCTGCTCGGGTCCGATTTCGAGGATCGTGTGGTTCGAGCTCACCGCGCCGATCACCGGGTAGAGGTTGTCGCCGACCAGTGCGACGGTCCGTCCCGCTGCGTTGGATGGATAGCCGTCGGTGTGCCCGATCGGCACCGTCGCCACCCATGTGGGCGTCTCGGCTCGGTAGCGATGTTCGAAACTGACACCCTCGCCGACTGCCAGGCGCTCGACGCGCACGACTCGGGCTCGAAGCCGAAAGACCGGTTGGAGATCCATGATCGCGGCGCCGGCAGCGTCATGGCGATACGCGTCGAGGCCGTAGATGGCGCCGCCGGGTCGGATCAGATCGAGCCAGCGGGATTCCGGAAGCGTCACCACCTGCATGGACGGCGCCCCGTGCAGCAGACCCAGGTCGATCCCCAACCGTTTGCAGTCGGCAACGACGGCTTCGAATCTCGCCAGATGCTCGAGGTCGAACTGTTGCCCGTCGCGTTCGGCCCCGGAGAACATCGTGTACGTAGCCTCGATCGAGACAGCATCACTGGCCGCGAGCTCCGAGATCCATGGAACGGCTCGCTCATGGGGAACGCCGATCCGGTTCATCCCGGTGTCGACGAAAACGTGCACCGGGACCGGTGCTCGGGTGCGGGCCGCAATGCGCTCGAGAACCTCGAGCGAATCTTGATGGAACGGCGTCAGCCGCACCCCTGCCCGCACCAGAAGCTCGGCTTCGTCACCGGCCACGTGCGCCATCATCAAGATGGGCTTGGTCACCCCGCAGTCGCGCAGAGCCAAGGCCTCGTCCACGCGGACAACCGCCAGCCCGGCGACCTCTGGCGCCCGATCGAGAATCGGGCCGACCTGGCGGATGCCGATGCCGTTCGCGTTGTTCTTGACCACCGCCATGAGAGGAAGCCCGCTTTGGCGACGCAGCTCTCGGACGTTGTTCTCGATGGCGCTGGAGATGACCTCCACCCACGGGTCAGCGGTCAGCTCGTCAGGTGTGCGCGGGATGACGTTGTGGCTGGACACGGATGGGCCTCCTCTACAAGCCAACTCGATCAGGTGAAGGGGTTCACGATCTCGACGCCTCGGATTTCGGAACCTGCGTTGAGGTCTTCGGTGAGGAGGGTGCGGCACCCGCCCACCCGCGCCGCTTCGACGATGAGCGAGTCCCAGTAGCTCAGCTGGTGGGACTGCGCGGTGTCGATCGCGGCGAGGGCGAGGTCGCGGTCGAGGGGGATGACGGGGAACCTCGACAGCCGGTCCACGGCTTCGCGTGCGGCGGCGGACGGGACGGGGCGTTCGAGCTTGCGGGTGATGGTGACGTAGAACTCGCTGAGCACCTGGGTGCTGACGACCGGCCGGCGATCGGTGTCGGCCATGACCGATCGGGCCTGCTCTTGCTTGACGGGATCGCTGCGGTCGTACGCGTAGACGACGATGTTGGTGTCGATGAATGCCCTATCGGTCATGGAGATCGTCCCGGCGCCATGACCGACCACCCGCACCACTCGCTCCTGCGTGCTCGGCTGCGTGATCCAAGAATTCGGACCGAATGTCGTCGAGTTCGGACCCCACGTAGTTCTCCAGGAACTCCCGGATCAGGGCGTTGACCGACGTGTCGTTGCCGATCGCTCGGCTTCGGGCTCGACGAAGCAGGTCGTCATCGATGGTGACCGTCAGGTTGGCCATTGCATCAGTGTAACACTGATCCCGTGTAGCACGAATCGTGGTGCCGTCCCGCGAGAGCGGTCGAGCCGGCGGCCCGTCGTCGAGTGTTTGGCGCAGTACCAGGTCGACCCCAGGACGATCTGGAGGAAGTCGCCCGGCTCAGCACGTCGTTCATTTCGGACCTCCCACATGGCCACCATCCCCTCCGCGAGATGAGAGCGATGAACCGGGACCAGCTCGACATCCAGCAGCCGGAGCGTCTCCACCAACACCTCGCCGAAGTCGACGACATCGTCGACCAGCGCGGCGATCAGATCACGCTGCAGATCCGCAGACATGTCGACGGTCACGAAGTCGGCGTGGTCCCAACTCTCATTGATGCCGATCGTGTAGCTCCAGAGGTTCGGGTCGTCGAAGCCGTCGCCCACCTGCTGGATGAAGAATCCGTTGACCTGGATGGTGAGATCGATCTGTCGATCGATCTCTTCGAAACTGAAGCCATCGCACACCATGCACATGGCACTTCCTCTCATTCGTCGTCGCGATGGCAGCGCGAGCTGCGATGTGAGGAAGTGACGTCACCCTACGGATGGGGTGAGACAGTCAGCTGAGAGCGTCAACCGACCAGAGCTCAGGCGCAATCGGTGGCGACGGCGAGCGCCGCACACACCTCGCCCATGCGCCCGACGCTCAACGTGCCGATCCGGTCGGTCAACACCGCGAGCGAGACCGATTCGAGGGAGTCGAGGTTGACCGCACTCGTCAGGGGAACCGGATCGTCGCCCGGCTCGAGCACGACCTCGCTCGGCAGGCCCCGGATCGTGGTGGTGCACGGGGCGACGAGCACGCGACGGAGGCGCGGGATGGCGGCGTCGCGCGTGAGCACCACCACCGGGCGACGACCGATCGACGGTGGCTTGCACCACCACACTTCGCCGCGCCGGGGCGGTCCGCTCATGGGGTCGATGCCGCTTCTCGGAACGACGCGAGGTCGCCCCACTCGTCGGGCTCGTCTGGTGGATGCTCGGTGTAGGCCAGCGTGTATTGGCCGTCGGTCTCAACACGTCGGTGGTGGGCGAGCAACGCCGTGAGCGCGGCATCGATGAGTTCTGCGTCGTTGGCTCCCACACCGACGCTCCGCGCGTTCTCGAGCAGATCTTGATCGACCGTGGTGCTGATGCGCGTGCGAGCCATGGCATGACTGTAGCATACTCATGGCACACTCATGGCACGTCAGGCACACTGCGGTCCGTCGTCGCCGACCGCGCCCCACGACGTTCGCGCCATGAGCGTTCGAAGCCGCATCGCTCCGGGACGGACGCGCATGTCCTCGGCCGCCAGACGCACGAACGCTTGCTCAACCGTGAACAGGCCGCGGGCCAAACACTCGCCCACCAGCCGCTCGAGCTCGGGAAGCTCGACCTCGGGGGCGATGTCGATCATCGTCCGGAGCGCTGTCGTGCACGGGATGCCGTCGACCATCGTCACGTCCTCCGCCGGCAGATCGGCGTAGTGCACGATCACTTCGGCACCTCCGACATCGACGATCTCGACAGGATCACCATTGCTGTCGAGCGGCAGTTCATCGATGTCGGGGCCATCCTCATCGAAGCGGCATCCACACGACAGCATCTGGCCGCCACACACTGGGCAACGCTGTAGATCGCAGCCGGGGTGATGGAAGCCGCCCCGGCTGACCCCGCAATCACCACATCGCGTCGCGCGGCTGCCTGCCCGCTCGTCGCCGAACCTGGTCATCGCCACCGCGGCCCCTCCGCGGTGGAGCTCGGCAACAGAACACGAGTTGCCCGTCGTCATCTCTTCTTCGCACCATGTACACACAGCCATGTCGGCTCCCTCTAGAACACATCTCTCGTCGTTCGGTGGGAGCGCTTGCTCCGAGGGGCCGCTCAGATCGCCGAGCGGAGGCCACCGGCGGTCGGACTCGACCAAGCCGGGCAAGATCGACCCTACCGCCGGCCTGTGACAAGCCGGCGGTGAGTGTGTTTCAGAGGGCGAGGTGCAGTCGTAGCGCTTCGTCGAGATCGCTCAGCAGATCCACCGGGAGCCTGCCAAGCGCCGGCCCGATCCGTTCCACTGCGATCGACCTGACCTGCTCGGCCTGGGCCTTGGAGTCCCGGTCGAGACCGCTGTCCTCGGACGGCAAGAGGACCTGAAAGGGGTAGACGCGGTTGACGTTGGACGTGACAGGGACAACCGTGATCACCCCTCGGCCAAGACGCTGCGCAGTACTGTTCGCCCCGTCGTTGCTCACGATCACGGCCGGTCGTTGTTTGTCCGACTCGGATCCGCGGACAGGTTCGAGGTCGACCAGTCGAATCTCGCCGCGGCGCATCAGGTGACGCCGTCGGCCACGGTCACGTCCCAGAGCTCCGCGTCGCCGTCGGACCAGTCGCTCCAGGCGTCCTCGTACGCGGCGCCGAGTTCGGTGGCGCGCAACAAACGGACAGCTCGATGCAGGACTGCAGACCGCGAGGCGAACCCCTGCGACTCGGCATACGCATCGAGGAACTCGACATCCTCATCCGGCAGACTCACACTGACCTTCATACTTTGATGCTACCAAGGGTAGGAAGATAGAAGCAAGGAGCTGGCAGCCTGCTCAGGCAACCGTACGGGGCGTTCTCAGCGCCACTCGGAGGACAATCGCGCTCACGATTTCGAACTCCACCAGGTCACGTGATCCGCGGGTTCGTCACCGTGAAGGAGGCAGATCCACTCGGTCGCAACCTGCGAATCGCTCAGTTCATGGTGCCGCGCACGGATCCCGGCGACCGCGATCGCCTTGGCCTCATTGGCCATATCGGCCGCGAGTGCCACTCGCTCGGCACCCGTCATAGCTGAGTAGATAGCCGTCAACCGACGTTGGACATGAGGCGGGGTACCGGTGACTCTCACGTGTCCAGCCTGCTCGATATCGAGCAGTCCCCGCTCCTCCGGTAGCCTTCGGCCGGCCTCCTCAACGCGTTCCCGGAAAGTCGGGTCGAGTTGATCCAGCGATTGGAACTGCCACTTCCGAATGGCCATCGCGCGCTCGTCCGGCGTCATCTGCGCCATCTCGGCGGCGCTGAGCTTTGGCAACTGCTCCATGCGGCGACAGTAGCCGCACCGTGTGACATCTCAGAGAGCCAGTATCACGGGCAGCGAACCCCCTCTGCCGATGCTGGACTTCTTCTCGACGTGAGCACGAGTCGGAGTCCTCTGCATCAACACCTGCAAACGAGAACCGTAGTTGCGTCTATTTCGTTTAGGCATACAGAGGAGGCGTCGATAGGAGGACCATGGACGCCGTGCTGGAACCCAACGCTGTCGGATCTGAGAAGCTCGATGAACTTCGAGATCTGCTTGGGTCAGTCGATGTCACACCGCTTCTCGTGGGTCGTGGCGGGAATCTCGTCGAGCTTCCCGACGAGATCTACGACATCCTTCGGACCGCGGTCGAGGCGCTCCAGGCTGGCAATGGCGTGAGCGTGATGCCGCTTCATGCTGAGCTCACCACCGCTGAAGCGGCAGAGCTCCTGAACGTCAGCCGACCTCACCTGGTCAAACTGCTGGAACAGCGTGAGATACCCCACCATCGCGCCGGCACTCACCGGCGTGTACGGCTTCGCGATCTTCTCGACTATCGCCGTAAGGCCGGCGACAATCACGAGTCGATGTTCTCTGCGCAAGAACGAGTCGGCTCTTGCATGAGCCGTCGCGCCAGGAACACCGGTACCGGTATACTGGGTCCATGGCGTCCGAAACGTACTCTCGTCACCTGATCCGCATGGCACGTCGCCGCGCCTCGCTCACCCAAAAGGAACTCGCCAGACGCGCCGCCACCAGCCAGGCGGCCATCTCCGCCTACGAGTCCGGCCGGCGCTCCCCGTCAGTGGACACCCTCAGCCGAATCCTCGCCGCCGCCGGGTTCGAGGTGCGCATGCGCCTTGCCGAACCCGATACACACGAAGCCTCCAGGGCCCTCGCGGAATCTCTGTTGCCGTCCGAACAAGTCGACGCCCACAAGGAAAACGAACGACGACGAGTGGCACGCCACTCCGAACATGCCTGAACTCGACCCGGGAGCGATCGTCGCGGTCCTCAACCGACACGCCGTTCGATATGTCGTCATTGGTGGAATCGCCGCCCAGATCCACGACTTGCCGATCCCGGCAACCATCGACATCGACCTGACGCCGGCGCGAGACCACGAGAACCTCGAGCGACTCGCCGCCGCGTTCGACGAACTGGACGCCGGCCTGTACACCGCCGACGAGGGCGGCACGTTCTTCCCTCGTCACCCGATCGAGAACTGGGCGCAGTACGACACACTCCATCTCATGACGGTCCACGGCCCGCTCGACCTCGTCTTCGCTCCCGACGGTGCCAGCGGCGGCTACGACGATCTCGTCGACAACTCTGTCGAGCTCTCGATTGACGGCCAACCGGCGCTCGTTATCTCAACGGCCACCTGGGAGGCGCTCAAACAGGCGTCGGGTCGAGCGAAGGACCTCGCGCACCTCGACCTCTACTTCGAAGGGAAGAACGACACCTGAGCTCGCTCGCACTGAGCGACAACGTTGGTCAACCTGTTCCTTGCGTCACCAGAACATGGGGACACAACCAAAGCCGGACTGTTTCTCCGACGAAGAACGGGTCGCTGGTGGTTCTCTGCGGCAGCCCAGATCACTGGGGCAGCTCTAAACGTGAGAACGAGTCATGGTCGGCGTCAGGTTGTGATCATGAGACGGGTATGCGAGTGTCGAGCATGGGAATCAGACGGGTAGTCACCGGTCACGACAATGATGGAAAGGCGGTCTTCGCCAGCGACGAAGTCGTTGAGCCGGCCACGCTTGTTCTGGTGCCGGGTGCAGAGTTCTATCGGCTGTGGGGCGGTGACTCGACCGCCTCGTTTCCTGACGATGGGGCGCCGCCGGCGGCGCCGCAGTACTTCCCAGGCGTAGGTGGGTTCCGGTTCGGCGTATTCACTGTTTCGCCGGACGCGACCGTCATGGTGGAGGATCTCGATATCGAGGCGGCCTTGACGGAGATGGAGGCGAAGCTCCCCGGCATGGCCGCCCATATGGAACCGGACAACCCGGGCATGCACACCACGGCCACTATCGACTACGAGTTCGTCATATCGGGCCGGGTCGTTCTCGAACTCGACGACGGGGCCACACGCGAGCTCGGACCGGGCGACACCGTGGTGCAAAACGGCACCCGACACGCGTGGCGTAACCCGTACGACGAGCCCTGTGTGCTAGTAGTCGTGCTCATCGGAGCGCATCACGACGCGATGGGGTAGGGCGGCCGGAGCAGCTACGGTTGCAGCCGTGCCCATGGTGACTCAGCATGCCGCGGCCGATCGCCTGGCGCTCACCCGCACATGTGTCGGATTCGTGAGCGGCCTGTGAAGCTCGACGCCTATCTGGCGCGGATCGGCTATGGGGGTTCGGCGGCCCCCACTCTTGCGTGCCTCACCGAGATCCACCGACGACATCTGCTCGCGATCCCGCATGAGGATCTCGACGTCCAGCTCGGGCGGGCGATGGACCTCGATATCGAGAGTGCCTTCGAGAAGATCGTGGTTCGGCAGCGCGGCGGTTGGTGCTACGAGATGAACGGCCTGCTGGGGTGGGCACTCGAAGAGATCGGGTTTGAGGTCACCCGTCTCCTCGGAGGGATGCACCGCTCTCTCGAGGGCGACGACGCGATGGGAAACCATCTGGTCCTGCGAATCGAACTCGATGAGTCCATGATCGCCGACACGGGCATGGGGGACGGAGTTCTCGAACCGATGCCTCTGAGGGTGGGGAGCGGCACCCAAGCGACTCGCCAGTTTCGTTTCGAAGAGTTGGAAGACGGCTATTGGCGCTTCCACAGTCATCCGGGAACCGCTCCCTCAGATTTCGACTTCCTGCCCGAATGGAGTTGACCCGGTTCGCCGGATTTCGAAGAGGACGACGAGGCTGAGGACGACGATGACGAGGATGAGTACGAGTGGCGCTGACCGGCAGTGGCGTTCAAATGGGAGGACCGACTGTTCCTTCCTGAGGAACGAGTGGCTGGCATTGCGAGTCTCTTCTCGCAAGGATCTGGCCGTCAGCTCACTCGCTGTTGGGGCGGGCGGCGGCGTCTGACCATGTTGCGCACCCGTGGGAGGCGGGCCCGGTCGATCGCCAGCGAGATTCGAGATCGGCGAGGGATAGGAGATCAACTCCGGTTGATTCGGCGGCAGCACCGATCGCGGCGGGTAGGTCGGCGAACGCGGTTTGTCCCGCTTCAGCGGCACGTAGTTCCTCGTCGGCGAGCCCGGCATCGGTGGAGAACTCGGCGAGCGACATTCGCCGTGATGCTCGGGCGGCGATCGCGACCGCTCCCGCCACCGGATGCGCAGCTCCCCCGGATCTGAGCCGACGAGCGAAATGCTCGGTGAGGCTCGTGCGATCAACGGAGGTCATGCCACGCTCCGTTCGCCGGTGGCTTGGAACCATCCGTGATCGTGCAGCTCGATGAACCGGTCGTCGGCTTGGACCAGTCGCCACACCTTCTCGCCATGGCGTTTGCAGATCTGACGAACGGTGGCTGGTTTACGCCCGAACCGGCGCCCGACCATGTTGGCCGGTGATGGGTCACCGAACCCCTGCTGAAGCCGGTACTCCCAGTAGATGTCTTGTTGCTCGGGCGTGCCCACCGACCGGATCGCTTCATCGAGCAGCCTCACACGGTCGTGGCGAGCGATGAGCACCGACAGATCGTCGCCGGCCAGGTCGGTCACCACGGCACCGCCGTAGGGACCGGCCTCGCCGTCGAGGTCTTCGTCAGAGCCGAGTTCTTTGAGCTCGACAGTGCGGTGGCCGATGGCCTGACCAACACGGGCGTTGATCGCGGCGTACGCCCAGTTCCAGGGCTTGGCGCCGCCGGTCTTCCAACCCGAGGCACGATCAAAGATCACGTCGCAGGCATCGAGCATCAGGGCATCGAGTTCACCCGGGTCACGAGCGATATCGACGCGGCCCATGCTTTCGACCATGCGGCGCACCACGGTGCGCACGATGGGGCCGAATTCGTCGACAAACGCCCACAGAAACGCGGGGTCGCCGTCAGCCATGCCAGTCATCATGCGCTCAATAGGGTCGTCGGTAGTCATCTCATCTCCTTGGTCGGGGAAGTGCGTGACATCCGCCGATGTCCGCAACAACCATCATGACGAGGGGGTGTGACAGTGACCGCAACGGCCCGGTCCGGCCCTGGCTAAGATGTGGTCGAGGTGCAGATCAGCACGAGCTGCCGGCGATAGACGTTCGACACCACTTCTGCGTGCATCCACTATTGGCCAGAGGACGCGACCTGGACGAACCGATTGGTGTCGCTCATCGAATTGATGAGGTAACCGTCTGGCGCAAGCTGAGCCAGTGCTCGCGCCAGTGGCGATGGAAATCTCCCCACTCGCGCCGGGCCTGCACCGGTCGATGGTCGTGGCCAACAAGCGGAGTGTTTCCGAGCGGTGAAAGCTCGAATGATCACACGCCCATCTCCTGTTGGTACGGCTCGGGCGTGACAGATGATGGCCAGGCGATCGGCGGTGGAGATCTCTTTGGTGCTGACCTGGCTCTGGGGTCACGGCCGAAGTTGACAGGGACAGACGTATCTCGAAACTGGACAACAAGGCGGAATCATCATGAGGCAGATCAACCCGACCAGGCGATGGAGTCGACCGCTCTGGTTGATAGTCGTGATCGCGTTGGGGTTCAGCACTTCCGGGCTGGCTGCGACCGCTCCTCCCGCCGGCGCACAGACGCCGGTGGAGGTGTCTGCCAGCGAAGCAGGTGACCGCTCGTTCACTCCGAGCGTGGTGGGCGGATCGTCCACCCTGAACCCGGGGTATGTGGTTGCCCTGCTTCGGTCAGCGGTAGCCAACCCGGGCTCCGCCCAGTTCTGTGGCGGTTCGCTCATCGCAGCTGATGTGGTGCTCACCGCCGCGCATTGCGTCGACTCTGTCGTGCCGGCGGACATTGATGTCGCGGTGGGGGCGACGTTCCTGTCGAGTGTGACGCCCGCCGATCGTGTAGCCGTCGCCGATATTGCGATTCACCCGGGCTGGTCGACCCAGTCACTCACCAGCGTCGACATTGCGTTGATTCGACTCAGCGCCCCGGTGACCGGCGCTCCCCTGGTGCCCATCGAGTCGACGCCCAGTCAACCGGAAACCGATCGCCCGCTCATTGTTACGGGCTGGGGCTACGCCGACCCGTTCCGGACGCTGCTGTTTGATGCCATGCAGGCGGCGGGGGTGGCGACGCTGACTGGCACGGGCACCACTCCGGCTCTTGGAAACCTCTTGTGTGGTCTCGCTGATCCGGGCGATGATTTCTGCTTCGGCGGGGTCACAACTGCGGCCTGCAACGGCGACAGCGGCGGGCCCTTGCTCGGGGAGACCTCACCAGGGTCCGGTGTACTCGAGGTCGCCGGTCTGGTGTCTTATGGCCCGGCCGCTCAGTGCCTGCACCCTTCGGCCTTCGACGGCGGCCAGAGGGTGTCGCCGTACAAGACGTGGATCGACAACACCATCGATGCCTGGACGTCGCCACCCCCGACCACCACTACGACGACTACAACAACGACCCTGCCGCCGGTGGTGACCCCGAGTGCACCCGGCGCACCGGAGGTCAACCGGTCAAACGGTGAGGTCACCCTGACCTGGTCCCCACCCGCCGACGACGGCGGCGACCCCGCTCTCTCCTACACGGCGACCGGTTCGCCGGCAGGTTCGTGCACAACGACCGCCACGACATGTCAGATCTCCGGTCTGACCAACGGCATCAAGTACTCCTTCACCGTCACCGCGTCCAACAGTGCCGGAGCCGGGCAACCCTCGGCCCCTTCCACAGCAGTGTTGTCGGCGGTGCTGGTGAACTGCTCAGGGCTCGGCCACGTCTTTGTTGATGTGCCCGCATCCTCGTTCGCCTACAGCGATGTTGGTTGTTTGAGCGCGTTGGGGGTTACGAACGGAACGGGCCCGAACACGTATTCGCCGTCGGCGAACGTGACTCGAGAGCAGATGGCTGCGTTCATCGCTCGCCTCTACCGCACCATCACAGGGCAGGATTGTGGCACCGCCCCAACCCAGTTTGTCGATGTGTCGGCGTCGTCGTTTGCCTACAACGACGTGGGCTGCCTGAGTTTGTTGGGGGTTACGAACGGAACGGGCCCGAACACGTATTCGCCGGCGGCGAACGTGACTCGAGAGCAGATGGCTGCGTTCATCGCTCGCCTCTACCGCACCATCACCAAGGAGTGATGACGTGGGCGGGGGGGCGCCAACGCTACCGGTGCCAGGGTCATCAGCCGGAGCTGTCACACCGTGGGCGTACAGGCTCTGAGCGACCCGACCTGGTCTCGCGTGAACCGAAGGTGGAAGACAATGAGTGACGTATCGCAAGGCGACGGCTGGTGGCTGGCATCGGACGGAAAATGGTACGCCCCAGAGGTTGCGGCTCCGACAACTCCGCCCCCAAGCCCGATTACAACACCCACGGGTGGTCCGGCGATGCTTCCCGCCAGCGTGACATCGGCATCACCCTGGATTCGTCTCGGCGCATACCTCGTCGAGGGAATTCTTGTCGTAGTCACACTCGGCATCGGTTGGCTGATCTGGGCAGCCATGATCGGCGGCACCGGCCAAACACCGGCGAAACGGCTCCTGAACCTTCGAGCGATCAGCGCTGCCACCATCGAGCCAGTTGGCATGGGGCGCATGTTCTGGATGCGGTACTTCATCGGCGGACTCGTCGCCGGGCTCGCAATCCCACTCACCCTCGGAGTACTCGTCTTCATGCCCTTCTGGGACAAGCGGAACCAAAACATCTGGGACAAGGTCTCAGGCACCTACGTGGTCTCCGACCCGGCCGACGCGTGGGGCACAAAGCCTGACCTCCGGTCGGCCTGAGCGCATGCTCGGGTCTGACGACTCCTGGGCCGAATGTTTCTCCTCGATTCACCAATGGCAGCGAGGCTATGAGCGCACACCACACTGGAGTTGATGCCGGGTGGCTGTTCGCGGCGGGAACGACCGCAACGCTTGGATCGCCGGCCGAGCGCAGAGACATCGTGTGGGAGCCGGCGTCCTTGATCGAGTCTTTGGTCGAGAAGGCATCGACGGTAGTCCCCGCCTCCTCAGAGCTCCTCCGAACGTACTGGTACGACGGTGCCCCGAACCGGCTTCCGGTTGGCCTACAGAACAACGTTGCGGGTCTTTCTGACGTGAAGCTCCGCCTTGGTCGAACAGCTCGGGGTGGGCAGAAGGGTGTGGACGGTCTCATCATTCACGACCTCATCACTCATGCCTTCCGCCGGACAATCGACGATGCAGTGGTGGTTTCGGGGGATGAAGACCTCCTGGATGCGATCGAATCCGCCCAGGCGAACGGCACCCGTGTCCATCTCGTAGAGATTCCGATCGGTGGCATCGCCGCCCCGCTTCTCCGAGCGGTTGATCGCACTGTCGTCCTAGGGCAGGAGTTCTGGTCGACACACCTCGACACCATCGAATCGGAGCCCGAGGTGGTCAAGTCGCAGCCGGATGCCCCGGCCGAGATCCCTCGAACCCCGGAACCTGAGCTGGAGGACCTGGTTCTCAATGTCCGGTCACAAGCAACCGATGGGCCGCTTCCCCCGCCCGCCAGC
>JAERSO010000035.1 GCA_016845585.1 Acidimicrobiaceae bacterium
CAGAGCCTCCGCGGAACCCAGGGCGAATCATGGACATGCCCATGGGGGCGATGGGCATGTGAGCAATCGCAAAGAGCGAGGCGACGGCCTCTGCCGGCCGCGCTGCACATTCTTGGTCAGCGAGTCGTTCTGCCGAGCTAGGCTCAATAGATTGCGAGAAGCTCCGCAAGCACGATCAGGCCGGCAACGACCACGTTCGCAACCCTGACGACGACGACTGGCGTCTTCTCCAAGCGCTTGCCCATCGCTGAGTTCTCGAACCCAGGCACATCGCTCGCTGCAGCCATCAAGTCCTGCATCGCATCATCGAGAAACGCCACGCACCACAGAGATCCGAGGACAACCCACGTGGCCAAGGCCAACTGGACTCCTGAGTCTTGAAGACCGGCTCCGCCAAAGCCCAGTATCAGAGCCAAGCCGACATGTGTGATCGTGAATGAGATGACGATCGCGCGCGCGTCTGCTGCACGAAGTTTCATCATCTCAACGGGAGTGCTCGGGTCCATCGCCTGTACCTCATTCTCGGTTCTCTCGGATACCACGTGTCTCGTGATTGCGAGCGTAGCGCAAGCGAATCTCTCGACGCACGATGGTCGACCTGTGCTCCGTCGGAGTGTGGGCGACAGATGTGCCCGTGATGCCCCGAAGTGAGACAGCAGCGCGGCGCAGTGTGTGACCTATGGCGGGCTCGTTCGTCAGCGTCTTCACTGGGGAGCACATGGGTGGGTGAACTCAACGGACAGGTCGTCATCGTTACCGGTTCCACCCGCGGTATCGGCCGTGGGGTCGCCGCGCGGTTCGCCTCCGAAGGTGCTCAGGTGGTGGTGAACGGCACTCGACTGCACGACGTTGAGGCCGTTGCGGCGGAGCTCGGTGCGCATCCCGAACCATGTGACCTTGGCGACACAGAGCAGGCCGCGGCAATGGTTGCCCGCACCGTGGACCGATTCGGACGACTCGACGTGTTGGTGAACAACGCTGCGGTCGCGCTCGACAACTTCATCACCGATGCGACCGACGAGCGCTGGAAGCGGGTTCTCGATGTGAACCTCACCGGGGCATTCATCACGCTGAGGGAGGCCACCAAGACCATGAGACAGCAGGGCAGCGGCTCGGTCGTCAACATGGTCTCGTGGGCTGGCACCAGCGGAAGCGTCGGGCAGGTTGCCCACAGCGCTTCCAAGGCTGGTCGGGGTGACGAAGGCCGCAGCCAAAGAGCTCGGGCCGTTCGGCGTACGGGTGAACGCGCTGTCACCGGCGGTGCCGACCGATATGACCGGCCAGATGTCCGACGATTTGCTCGAAGAAGCACGCCAGCGCATACCCCTGTAGCGCTTCGGGATGATGAACGAAGCGGTCGAGGGGGCCCTCTGGCTTGCGTCGAGTCGCTCCAGCTACACGACGGGGACGGTCCTGTTCGTCGACGGTGGGCTACACCTCAGCTGACAGCCCGAGTCGATTCGGGAATCGCCCGATTGGTGGTGGAACAGCCCCGGGAACTAGGCTTGAGCGAGGTTCGTCTGAACCCAACGCTCAAGCGGAAAGTGGAGGACCATCGTATGGCTTGCATCACAGTCGGAATTCTTCGTGGAGTGAAGGACGAAGCAACTTTCGCTGAATATCGGACGGTTGCTGCAGATGCACTTGCCAAGCACGGCGGGACGATCGTGATCCCCCCGAGTCCCCCAACGGTCCTCGATGGCGACGATGCACCAGCCGCGGTCGTCGTCTTGGAATTCCCCGACAAGGAGTCCGCCGAGGCCTGGCGGAACGACCCAGAGCTTGCCTCGGTCCACGCGATGCGCAACTCCGGTGTTGACATGGACATCCTCGCCGTCGAGTCCTGAGGGGCTCGGCGCCTGACGGCCGGGTCGTGCCCGCGATCCAAAACGATTCGACCCCGGCCCCAACGACTGAGGGCACCGGGGTCGTTGTCGGACCGCGAACCGAGGGGGAATCCCTTCGGTGTCGGGGTTTAGAACAGTCGACGGGTGATGACACGTCCCAAGATGCTCAAACCACTGGATGCCATCCTGGACCTGACCTCTTCGTCGGCAAACATCGCCTCAGATGCAGCCAGCAGTGAGTCGAGGGAGTCTGCGGAGGTGACCGCCGTTCCAGTAAACGGCGCAGGCCCAGAGGCAATGGACATCAGGGACATGATCCCATTGGCACCCTTTTCCATATGGGACCAATTGATGTCGAGGTCCTGTTGTGCAGTGGCGTCGTCAACTGGTGGACCAGCGGCGTAGAGAATGGTCCCGTAGTTGCCGGTTCTCGAGCCGACTTCGGCTTGTAGCCGAAAGAGGTTGCGTCGAATCACCTGGACCTGCGTCTCTTGCATCAACTGAACGGTCTTGCCGTCCGCATAGATACCGGCTTGCCCCTCCATCGCGGCGTCCACAGTTTCATACTCGAAGCCGATGACCACCGAGCCGGATAGCTCGCCGCCCATAACGATCTCGCTCGCCGTGAAGTGCTTGGCGCCGAGGCCCAGCACGTGCTCGATGGCCCAATCGTCGGCTGCCTTGGAGAATCCGGCTGTGTCACCGATGCCAGCCAGAACCGAGTAGACGTATGACATGCTTCATACTCCGCGTTTGTGTTCGTCTCAGATTACACGCCACACCTAGTGCCGGGCAAACGTTGCCTGACGCGGCACTAGTTAAGAACAAGCGCACGTCGCCTGACCCGCACAAGGCCAAGTACCGCTCGCGACGACTCCAGGGCACCTTCTTCAAGCAACTCCGGCCGAGCGTGCTCACCCAGACACAGCTTCCGCCGACGCTGCGGGACTCGAAGGGTGTCATCCACAAACCGAGTAGTTGGTGAAAACCGCAAGGGCCCGCCGAAGCGGACCCTGCACCCAGCCACCGAAGCGACTGGGGGAATACCTCAAGACTATCGGCTACATGGGACATGCAGTCAAGCACTTCATCCGCCCTCGTCACGGGACCGAGATTTGGACAGCGGCCTTCGGGTTTCATGGAGAGCTGATAGCTGATTGATGTGACTCGTTCTCCTGAGAAGAACGATTCCATCACACCGACACGAGGGCTTGGGCTCTCGTCAGCTGGCCTCGATCGCTGAGCGGAGCATGAGGGCGATCTCGTCGACATCGTGGTCGCCGGCCGCAATCGCCACGATCACTTCGTAGACTTGGTCATTGCCGGCGGCGGTTGCCTCGACCCCGTTGAGTTCGAGGAAGACAGCGGTGGCGAGCCAGCCGAGTCGCTTGTTGCCGTCGACGAGCGGGTGGTTCTTGACGATGGACTGCAGCAGCGCTGCCGCCATGGTCCACACATCGGGGTACGCGTCCTCGCCGAAGACAGACGTCTGCGGTCGCGCCGCCGCTGATCCGAGCAGGCCGACATCTCGAACGGGGACAGGGCTGCCGAGAAGCCGCTCCGCGAGGCGCAGCAGGTCGTCGAGGTGGAGGAACTCGATCGGAGCGCTCAACGACCCAGGCGCGCGATCGCGTCGCCGTGGCGGTCGAGAACTCTGCTCGCGGCGTGGTCGACGCGATCGCGGTGCTCGGAGCGGCTGACGTACTCGCGCACGGCCCGGCGTGCCGCTTCCTGCATCGAGATGCCCTCGTGTTGGGCGCGAGTCCGTAGCGCTTCCTGCTCCTCGTCGGTGAGTCTCAGGGTCATGGCCATGAGGCAACGGTATCAGTTTGATACCGTTCGCGCCGTTGGTTTCGGCGACGCATTCTCATGAAGAGGACCCAGTTCTCATGAAGAGACCTGTCAGATAGTCCATCCTGGATGCCTCCCGAGCTGTCCAGTTCGGCTTCGGCTCGGCCTGTCACACCCCGGTAGTAGCTTCGGGATTGCTTCCCCTCATGCCTGTCTCATCCCAAGGGGAATGCCCATGCCCGCCGACGAATCCATCCGCATCCGGCCCCACCAGCGCCTCGTGGAGCTGCTTGACCCCGAGTTGGCTGATGCCATGATGGAGTCCATGCCGCCAACACCTTGGGACCAGCTCGCGACCAAGACCGATCTCGCTGCCATCGACCTTCGCTTCGATCGGCTCGAGGCGGCGATGGACACACAGAGCACGGCAATCGCCGCGCAAGGTGAACGGCTCGAGGCCACGATCGCCGCGCAGGGTGAACGACTCGACGCCATGTACGCCGCGCGAGGTGAACGGTTCGAGGCGAAGCTGGAGCGTGTCGAGAGTCGCCTGGCGGTGCGCTACATGGAAACGACTCGGATGATCGTGTTCGCCATGATGACCCTTTTCGTCGGCACCGTCGCCGCGATGGTTGCCATGGTCGGGTGAGACCGCGCCACCACTCCGCTGGGTCCGCCGGACTCCCCATCGAGCCCAACTCGTTCTCCTGAAGAACCGACTCACCTCCGCACTGAGCGCGTACGGCCCCTCAGTGGAAGTCTGTGCCAAAGGGAGCCCAGTTCGTCATCGACTCATCGGCTCGCCAAATGCTGCGCAGTCGGGGTTCTCGCACCTTGATGGCTCACCGTGGGCCTCCGGCGGCAGTGCACTCACGCCGCACGCGGGGCAGATCGGTGAGACATCGCCATCGTCGATCTCGTCCCAGAGGTCACTCATGGTGTCAGTGTCGCTGCGGCAGAGGCGATTCGTTGACTCCGTGCTGGATCTCCGAACGAACCGCCACTACGCCTGTGTTGGAAGGGATAACTGCCGATCCAAGTGCCCTATCGGAACATTTAGCTACTGTTAGAAGTTGCTAGCGGTAGACTTATCTACCAATAACTCGACCAGGAGATCTGCTGTGGCCCGCCGCTCGACATCTCGACAACTCGAACAAAGCCAACGTGCCCGCGCCGGCATGACCCGCGCCATCGCTCCTCTCGTCGGCCTTGCCATTCCCCAGCCCAACAAGGGTTGGATCGCGGCGACCCGCGAGGCTCTCGGCATGAGCCGTCAACAGATGGCGGATCGAATGGGGGTGTCCGTTCGGCGAATCCCCCAGATCGAAGAAGGCGAGCAGCGCCAGGCGATCAAGCTCGACACGCTGCGTCGCGCTGCCGAAGCACTCGACTGCGAGCTCGTCTACGCGATCGTGCCCCGAGGTTCGTACGACGAGACGATCGAACGACAAGCGGCGGCTCGCTCGACCCACCGTGTAGCTCGAGCCGCCCACACCATGCGGCTCGAGAACCAGGAACCGGAGCCTGAGGTGGTCGCTCGCCTCGTCGCTGAGTACACCGCCGAGCTCCTCGAGTCAGGAGAGCTGTGGGGCCCCTGACCGACGGCGATGACGACGCCAACACGCCGATCAGCGAAGCCGACGCCAGGGGGCTCATCCCCTCATGGGTCGCGACGCGCTCCGACCTCAACGAGGTCGAGGCGACGAACGTCTCCCGCGGCTACGGCTGGATCTTCACCAACCGCTTCTCCATCGCCGAGATCACCGACATCGTCTTTGTTCAAGAGCTGCACAGACAAATGTTCGGCGATGTGTGGGAGTGGGCCGGAGCATTTCGCACGACCGACCTCAACATCGGGATCCACTGGTTCGAGATCACCGAAGCCGTGAAGCAGCTCGTCGACAACTTCGCGGTTCGATTTGAAGGGCCTGACCACACCGACGCCGAGTGTGTCGACCTCCACCACCAGATGGTTCGAATCCATCCGTTCATCAACGGCAACGGCCGCCATGCCAGGGCCATCGCCGATGCTGCAGCGGTAGCGCTCGGCCACATGCCGTTCTCCTGGGGTAGCGGCTCGATCGTGACAGCCGAGGCCACGCGCACCGCCTACATCACGGCCCTGCGTCGAGCCGACCAAGGCGACCTCGCGCCGTTGAACGAGTTCGCTCGCTCGTAGATCCCGCGAGACCGGGCGCCGGCGACTGGCCCCGTCGATTTGAATCTGAGCGATCGTGCACATATTGCCGTCGTCTTGAACAGTCGGACGGATTCCCGGCCCCCTCATGCGCGAACGTGCAGATCCATGTGGGAGGCGAGGGACCTCCGTGCCGCGCTTGATGCGATGCCATGGGCGAGGCTGTCCTCGTGCTCCACGCTTTGACGATTCCCCCCTACGGCGAGCTTGCCGACCCTTCCGCGCTGATGGAGGTCGCCGTCACGGCTGAACGAGCGGGGTGGGATGCGGTCTTTGTCTGGGACCATGTGCTTCGCCGGCCCGAGGATCCGCAGGAGACGGCCGACCCGTGGGTTGCGATGGCGGCGATGGCCGTTGCGACCGAACGGGTTCGGCTCGGCCCCATGGTCACCCCGATCACCCGCCGCCGGCCGATCAAGCTGGCCCGTGAGTGCACCACCCTCGATCACCTGTCCGGAGGGAGGCTCACCCTCGGGCTCGGCCTGGGCGTCGACACGACTCGTGAGCTCAGCGGATTCGGCGAGGTGGTCGACGCCCGAGCGCGCGGTGCCCGTCTCGATGAGGGTGCCGAGCTGTTGCGGCGCCTGTGGTCCGGTGAGGAGGTCGACTTCCACGGCGAGCATTTCACCGCCGACCGGGTGACGGCGTTGCCCCGACCGGTGCAGCGGCCTCGGATCCCGATGTGGTTCGCGGCCCGGGGGTCGGCACGCAAGCCCGTGGTGCGGGCCGCTCGGTACGACGGGCTCTACCCGATCGAGGTCAACGAACCCGATCTCCGGGCGATGTTGGACGTCGTCGTCGAGGAGCGGGGCTCGCTCGAGGGGTTCGACGTGATGGTGCGGCCGACCGAGGAGTTGTCGTACCGGCTGCTCGAGGAGCTGAGCGTGACGTGGGCGATCATGGGGACCGCACCCGGCGACGCCGCAGTGTTCGAACTGGCGGGAGCGCAACCGGCCGACGTCTTCGGCTGACCCGTCACACCCCGTCGGTAGGTTCGCAACTACTTCCCCGCGTCGTACTTCCGCACACCGAGGGAAACCCATGTCTTCCGACGAACCCATCCGTCTTCATCTCCACCACCGCCTGACCGAGCTCCTTGATTCCGACCTTGCAGATGCCATGATGGAGTTCATGCCGCCCATGCCCTGGGATCAACTCGCCACCAAGGACGACGTGGCGCGCCTCGATGGAGCGCTGGCCGACACCGAAGAACGCCTCGACTCCGCCATCCGCGCACAAGGCGAACGCCTCGAAGGCCGCGTCGACGCACAAGGCCACCACCTGGCCGGTGAGCTGGCGCTGCTCGAGGGTCGGCTGTCGGTTCGCTACATCGAGACGACGCGCATGATCGTCTTCGCCATGATGACGCTGTTCGTCGGCGTCGTCGCGGTGATGGCCACAACGCTCAGCTGACCACGGTCGCCCCCCATGGACGCGCCCACGCGCGGCCGGCCACCCGATCCTGCGCCGACGTTTCGCGAGTGGTGAACTCGCCGCGCTCCGGGCCAAGCGGGTCGATGTCGATGCGGCGACGGTCGAGGTCGTCGAGACTCGCACCGTGGCCCGCGACGGCACGCCGGCGTTCGGCCCACCGAAGTCGAGAGCCGGCCTCCGCACCGTCCCGGTCCCCGGGTTCGTGATGGAGGAGCTCGCCGCCGACATGGCCACGCGAAACGTCGGGCCCGGCGAGCTCATCTGGACGTCACCCAACGGATCGCCGCTGAGCGACACCAACTTCCGTCGACGTGTCTGGAAGCCGGCAACGAAGGCGGCGGGCCTCGACGGGCTCCGCATCCACGACCTCCGCCACACCTGTGTCGTCATGTGGAGCCGGTCGCTGGCCTCGCCACAAGCCGCGGCCAAGTGGGCCGGCCACTCGAATCCGTCGCTGATCCTCGGCGTCTACGGCGGAGTCTTCGACGACGAGAGCCAGTCCGTCATGGAACGCCTGGCCGACTACGCCAGCGGGGCGCGCCCGCCAGAGCCCAGGTGAGTCACGACACCCTCGGCTTGTGCCCGCGGAAGTGGCTCTGCAGCAGCCCACCGTCGCGCAGAGCCACGTACCGCACCTCACACCACCGGCGAAAGGCGTCGAACCCGTCCTCGCCCAGCGACTCCACCAGCGGCCCGCGCAGCTCACGATCGGTCCGTTCCAGTGATTCACGCGAGAACTCCGTGAATGCCGCCGTTCGGTCGGCCAGGGAGAGATCGACCAGACCGGCTTCCTCGAGCGCCTGGACGAACGTGGCGCGATCGACGAACCAGAAGTCGAGCCCCCGCTCCCGCAGGAAATCGTCCCAGCCACCGAAACCGCCCTCGGGGTCGCCAACCAGCCACTCGGAGCCGGCGAGCACACCTCCCGGTTTCAACACCCGGCAGATCCCCGCGAAGAACCCGGCCAGGTCATCGAGATGACAACTCACGGCATTCACATACACACAGTCGAACGTGTCGGCCTCGAACGGCAGCGGGCCCGGCTCCCCTTCCACGAGGGTGCAGCGCGACTGCACGCCCGCCGCCGTCACCAGTTCATCGGCGCGGCCCAAGACGCTCGGATCGACGTCGAAACCCGCGACGTGCTTCGCGCCCAGGTCACCCAACATGGCAACCGTGGCACCACCCAGGCCGCATCCGACATCGAGAACGTGCGCGTCGCTCAGATCGAGCCCATCGAGGATCAGCGCCACCTCATCCGCTCCCCCACCCGACAGGAAGCCACGCCCGTAGAGCATCTCCATGTTGTCGATGTTGCGCCGGTCGTAGCGGTTTCCAGAGCTCACGGGCCCGACAGTAGCCCTCACGACCGGCGATGGCCGAAGTCAACACGAACATATGTTTGCTTTTGCCGAGATGGGTTGGTAGAGTGTCCATACAACCGGTCGCCAGGCCCGGGTTTCTCGTCTGGTCCTTTGTTCGTACTTCCCCACGCATTGAGAACTGGGTGAGCTGTGTTCGAGGACTGGACGCGTACGTTGGGTGCGCTCGATACCGCCGAGTTGACGGTCGCCGAGGCGCGCCGACTCCTCGCGAGTATCTCCAGACACCGCGCCGCAGTGGACGCCACCGAGGCGCGGCTCGCCTCACGGGTTGGAGAGGCATCGGTTGTGCGAGGCGCAACCAGGTGCACCCAACGTGAAGCCGATCGAGCGGTGGCTCGCGGCCAACTCATCGAAGCGCTCCCCGTGGTCGGTGAAGCACTTGCATCCGGCGAGATCTCCGGTGCCCACCTCGACACGTTGCGCCGCGCCGCCGATCGCACGTCAGTGGAAGACCTCGCCTCCTCATCGCTGCTGACGGTTGCCCGGGCGAAGCCGGCCGACGCCATGGCGAAGCAGGTCAACGAGTTCGTTCGCAAGGCCGCATCCGATGCCGACCTCGCGGCCCGGCTGGAGAGGCAGCGTTCCCGACGTCGTGCCCACCTCTTCTCGTCTGAAATGGGCGTGCTCCACGCCGAGTTCGACGACTCCACCTTCGGCGACATCCGAGCCGCCATCGATGCGGAGACCGATCGCCTCTACTGGGCCGATGGTGGCCGCGACGGTGCCGACGAGCGACGCACGCCGGAGCAACGCCGAGCCGATGCCGTGGCGTCACTGCTTCTCGGCCAACGACCCGCTCAGGCCGGGCCGCCTGCCGTCCGCAACCAGGCGCTGCTCATCGTCCACGAAGACGGAACCGGCGAGATCCCCGGGGTAGGGCCGTTGCCCAAGTCCGAGGTCGAGCGGTTGATGTGCATCTCCGATCTACATGGCCTCGTGTTCTCCGCCGACGGCCGGCCGCTCTGGCTCGGTGATGCCGTGCGTCTCGCCACCGACGACCAGTGGCGGGCGCTCATCGCCCGCGATGGCGGCTGCATCGGCTGCGGTGCCGACCCGTCCCGCTGCCAGGCACATCACATCGTGTGGCGGCGGCACCATGGCCCGACCGACATCGACAATCTCGTCCTCGTCTGCAGCCACCATCACCACCTCATCCACGACAAGGGATGGAGAGTTGTCCGGGGCCCCGACGGTCGATGGACGCTGGCCCCACCATGATCCCCGGCTCTACGCCTCGCGTTCTCCGCCGTCGATTGTCACCACGACCTTGCCGAGTGCTCGCCCCTCACCGACGTGGGCGAGTGCTTCGGCCACCTCGTCGAGCCCGTACTCGCGATCGATGCACACGTCGAGCGCACCGCTGCTGCACAGCTCCGCCACCGGGGCGAAGTGGCTTGGCCCCGGCCTCACGGCCAACACCGCGATCCGGCGCCCGGTCAGCCGACCGATCACCCATCCGAGGGTGGCCACTCGCAGCATCGTCCGCACCGACCCACCCACACAGCGATACCGACCACCACGGGCGAGCGCTCGCCGGTAGGCGAACACCGACCGATGGGCGACGAGATCGAGAATGAGGTCATACCCCGCTGCACCCTTGGAGAAGTCGTCGACCCGATAGTCGATCACCTCGTCGGCGCCGAGCGACCGCATGAAGTCGAGCTTGCCGGCGTTGTCGACCCCGGTCACGTGGGCGCCAAGTCGCTTGGCGAGTGGAATGGCGAACGCACCCGTGCCTCCCCCGCCGCCGTTGATCAGCACTCGGTCCCCGGCGTCAACGCCGGGCGAGGGGCGACTCGGGTGCGATGGCGTATTCGGCGAAGCCGCCCTTCAGATCCAGAATGTCGCCATACACCTCATCGCCGGGCTGGAACATCGTCACATCGGCGCCGATGGCCTCGACCCGCCCGGCGATGTGCGATCCCAGCGTCCTCCGGGCGGGCGAGCGCAGCCCACCCATGCGGGCGTACAACGGCTTGCCCACCAGGCACTCCCAGTCCGACAAGTTGATCGACGTCGCCGCGACCTTGACCAGCACCTGATCACCGACCGGTGAAGGCATCTCCACCTCCTCCACCCGCACGACGTCCGGCCAGCCATAGCGGTCGTAGACAGTTGCCTTCATCTCGCAGAACCTAGCTTCCTCACGATCTCGGCTGTCGAGGGCGCTCGGCCGCGCCGTGCGATGCTGGCCCGATGTTCTTCCCGTACCGACTCGACACTCGCTACCAGCTGATGTGGAAGCCGATCGGGGTCGGGAAGAACGACGGCGTCACGATCACCGACGACACGTTCACCGCCACCTACGGCCGCAAGCGAGTCGTGACACCGCTGGCCAACGTGACAGAGGCGCATGCGACGCTCGACTATCAGTGGTGGAAGGCGATCGGTATGCGCCTGTCGTTCGCCGACGACGGTCTCACGTTCGGCACGTCTACCCACGGGGGTGTCTGCGTGCACTTCGATCAACGCATCCCGAAGGTCATCGGACTTCGCGACCACTCCGCCCTCACCGTCACGGTTGACGACCTCAACGGACTCGTCGACGCGATCAACTCCCGGGTTGCCGACTGAAGCCATCTCAACTCGGCTCGCCTCGGTGAGATGGTGCGCCTTCCGGGCTCGACGGCCTGACACGGGGCCCTGCGGGAATGGTCACGCGACTCCGCAGGATCGCCACAACGCAGCTGATCTGATGGCCACGATCGCCAACCTCGACAACCGTCGCGCCTGGCTCGTCGGCCCATCGGGCGACAATGTCGGAGCCCACCGTGACGGACGCGAGGGCCTGCGAACACGAGCCGAACGACTCCACCAGCGCCTCGAGCAACTGGATTCGGCCTTGGCTGACGAGGTGTTGCTCTGGGCCGTCGTCCGCCCAGCAACTACGTTCGCTTCATGAGCAGCGACCCCTCCACTCTCGCCCCTGTCACCCGTGCCCTCGGCGGACTCGGCCTGCGCGCCATCGGCCCCGCCTTCATGGGCGGCCGGATCGCGGATCTGGCCGTGCACCCGACGAAGTCCTCGACCTGGTACGTCGCCGTCGGCTCAGGCGGCGTGTGGAAGACGACCAACGCCGGCACCACGTGGACGCCGATCTTCGACCATGAGCGCTCGTACTCGATCGGCTGCATCGCCCTCGACCCATCGCGTCCCGAGACCATCTGGGTCGGCACCGGCGAGGCCGTCAGCGGCCGCCACGTGGCCTGGGGTGACGGCGTCTACCGCAGCCTCGACGGTGGCGCGTCCTGGGACCACATGGGCCTGAGCGGCAGCGAACACATCGCCGACATCCTCGTCGATCCCCGCGACGGCGACACCGTGCACGTCGCGGCCGAAGGGCCGCTGTGGTCATCCGGCGGCGAGCGGGGCCTGTTCTCGACCCGGGACGGCGGCGCCAACTGGAGCCGGTCGCTCGAAACCGACGGGGACACCGGCGTCACGTGCGCCGTCTTCGCCCCCGACGATCCCGACACGATCCACGCCGCCACCTACCAGCGTCGCCGCAACGTCCGCGCCTTCATGGGCGGCGGTCCCGGCTCCGGCATCCACACCTCCACCGACGGCGGTGCCAGCTGGACCCAGGTCAGCGAAGGCCTCCCGTCGGGCAACCTCGGCAAGATCGGCCTCGCCGTCACACCCGCCGACCCGACCCTCGTCTACGCCACCGTCGAGGCACCCGAGCCCGCCGGCCCCGCAACGTCAGGCAGCGAGACCGGAGGCAAGGGCTTCTACCGCTCCACCGACCGAGGCCGCACATGGGAGCGCCGCAACGGCTACATCTCCGGCGGCACTGGTCCGCACTACTACCAGGAGATCTTCGCCTCCCCGACCGACGCCGAGAAGGTGTACCAGGTCGACGTCTTCCTCCAGGTCACGACCGACGGCGGCAAGACGTTCAACCCCGCCGAGACGGGCAGGAACAAACACAGCGACAACCACACCGTCTGGATCGACCCCGCCGACCCCGATCATCTCCTCGTCGGCTGCGACGCCGGCCTCTACGAGACGTTCGACGACTGCACCACGTTCCGCCACATCCCCAACCTGCCGATCTCACAGTTCTACCGAGTGGCCGTCGACGACAGTGTCCCGTTCACCAACATCCTCGGTGGCGCCCAGGACCTCGGCACCCTCGCCGGACCGACGCGCACCACCCACGTCGACGGTGTCCGCAACCAGGACTGGTGGGTGCCGCTCGGCGCCGACGGCTACCGGGTGGCCTTCGATCCGCACGATCCCGACATCAGCTACTTCGAATGGCAGGTCGGCAACGTGATGCGCCACGACCGGCGCACCATGGAGCTCACCGACATCCAGCCCCAACCCGCAGCGGGCGAGCCGACCGAACGGTTCAACTGGGACACCCCGATCGTGATGAGCCCGCACCGGGCCGGCCGCATCTATGTCGCGTCACAGCGGGTGTGGTGCAGCGACGACCGGGGCGACTCGTGGACCGCGATCAGTGTCGATCTCACCACCGGCGGCGAACGCCTGGAGATGCCGACGGGCGATCGCGTGTGGAGTGTCGACGACCTCTACGACCACATGGCGATGTCGTTCTACGCCACGATCACCGACCTCGCCGAGTCACCGGTGACCGAGGGCGTCTTGTGGGTGGGCACCGACGACGGGCTCGTTCAGATGTCGCCCGATGGAGGTGCCACGTGGCGCCGCTGCGGCGATCTGCCCGGGTTGCCGAGGGAGGCGTTCGTCAACGATGTCGAGGCGTGTCTGCACCGCGCCGATGCCGCCTTCATCGCGGCCGACGATCACAAGAGTGGCGACTACACGCCCTATCTCTACGAGACGGTCGACGGAGGAGAGACCTGGCGCTCGATCCGCGGCGACCTGCCCGACGGCGTGATCATCTGGCAGATCGAGCAGGACCATGTCGATCCCGACCTGCTCTTCGTCGGGGCCGAGAACGGACTCTACGTCTCACTCGACCGCGGTGATCACTGGCATCTGCTCGGGAAGGGGCCGGCCGGCGACGGCGATGGCGCCACCGTGCCGACCATCGCCATGCGCGATCTCGCCATCCAGCGGCGCGACGACGACCTGGTCGCCGCCAGCTTCGGTCGCGGCTTCTACGTGCTCGACGACTACTCGCCGCTGCGGGGGCTGGCCGGTGATGCGCTGAGTGCCGCCGCCACGATGTTCCCGATCCGTCGGGCGTGGCGCTACATCCCCCATCACCGGGCGCAGGCCAAGGGTCAGCCCACGCTGGGTTCGTCGGCGTTCCGGTCCGACAACCCTGCGTTCGGTGCCACCGTCACCTACCACCTGGCCGACGACATCCAGACCGAACGGGCCGCTCGCCGAGCCGGCGAGAAGGACCTCGACGGCGACGTGCCGTTCCCCGGTTGGGACACACTGCGGGCCGAACACCTCGAGACCGAACCGGTCGTCCTGCTCGTGGTGCGGGACGCAGTCGGCACGGTCGTGCGCTCACTCGCCGCACCGTGCACCGCCGGCCTGCATCGGGTGACGTGGGATCTTCGCGGACCGGCCCCCGACCCGGTGTCGCTGGCCAAGCCGGCATTCGTCGAGCCATGGGTCGAGGATCCCGTCGGGCCTCTCGTCGGTGCCGGCCGCTACACCGTCGAGTTGGTTCACATCGCCGATGGTGCCGTCGAGATCCTCGCCGGCCCCGAGTCGGTCGACGTGGTCGACACGCCGGCCGTCGACGGTGCGTCTGGTGGCGCCGACTTCGGCCAGGAGACCGCCGACCTCCGCCGTCGCATCGCCGGTGCAGCCAAGGAGATCGAGGCCGCCCGGGACCGGTTCCGTCACCTGCGCGTCTCACTCGCAGCCGCCCCCAGCGCCGGGCCGGAGCTGTTCGGCCGGCTCGACGACGTCCATCGACGCATCGAGGCCGTCGCCCATTCCCTCACCGGCGACCCGGTGCGCGCCAGGTTGCACGAACCCCTGGCGCCGTCGGTCAGGGAGCTCGCTGATCGGGTTGGTGGCTTCGACTGGTTCACCACGCGGCCCCCGACCGCGACCCAACGGGCGAGCCTCGCTCGAGCCACTGCCGAGTTCGCCCCGCTGCGAGACGATCTGACCGCCGCACTCGCCGACCTGGCCGACGTGACCGCAGCCATCGACGATGCCGGCGGCCCGTGGACACCCCGCTAGCGGTACTGACCCGGTAGGCACGCTGGGGACAGACCCCATCGTGCTTTCTGGCGTCTACCGTTGAGGCAACGGAACCGGACACAAGACGACGGAGGATGCAGGTTGAGCGACGAAGACGTGACAGAGCTGTTGAACGAGCTGCGGGCCACCATCGCCCAGAGCGAAGGCCTGGCCGGTGACGACCGCGACAAGCTCGGCGCGCTGATCGGCCGCATCGAATCAGAGATCGATGAGGACGAGGACGACGATCCCAATCTGATCGATCACATCTCCGATGCCATCGGCCAATTCGAGACCGACCACGTGGACCTCGTGGCCACCATCAACCGCATCGCCAACGCCCTCAGCGCCGGGGGCCTCTAGCCACCGGCCAGAAACCACGCCCTTGCCGGGGAGACGTCCGTGAGAAGGAGTGGCGCATGGCGTTTCATCCCTACCTCTACTTCGGCGGAAACTGTGCCGAGGCATTCACGCGCTACCAGGGCATCTTCGGAGGCGAGTTGACGATGCTCACCGGCGATGCGTTGCTCATGGCATCCGATTCCTACGACGACGGGTTCGACGGCATGCGGGGGATGTGCGTGCACTGGGTCAGCAACGACGTCGCCGAGGCGCAGCGCGTGTTCGGCGAACTCATGGTCGGTGGCGACATCACTGCTGAGGGCGAGGAGTTCTGGACCCCGTTCTACGCCTCGGGTACCGATCGCTTCGGCACCCCCTGGCAGATCAGCGTCGAGACCCCCGACCACGCCTAACCTCCTGTCCATCTCCGCGCCGACCAAGACGGGATTGACGGCGCCGATGGAGCCATAACACGAGTACTGATCATTCCGACGACTCGGTCATCGAGGCTCTGCGGGCGGCGCTCGAAGCGGACCCCGACGCACCCGGCAGCCCCGCTCTTCGCGAGCACCTCGTCCAGCTCCTTCGCGACGCCGGTCGGCTCGAGGAGGCGCTCGACGTCGCGACGGGTGCTGAGACCGCGGCCGAATCCGACGATCGGGACGATTCGCCGCGGCGCGTCCCCGCGCCTTTGGCCGTCGGCCCTGATTTCGATCCCGAAATCGACCCTGAGGAGATCCCCGACACGATCGACGAGCTCCTCGAAGAATGGGACGGCACCGACGCGCTCGAGGAGCCCGAAGTCGGGCACCTGTCGATCTCTGATGTGAAGCTCGACGACGTCGGCGGTATGCAATCGGTCAAGGATCGGCTCCGGCTGTCATTGCTCGGCCCGATGCAGAACCCCGAGATGCAGGAGGCGTTCGGCAAGTCGATGCGTGGTGGATTGCTCCTGTGGGGCCCGCCCGGCTGTGGCAAGACGTTCATGGCTCGCGCCGTCGCCGGCGAACTCGGCGCCAAGTTCTACGAAGTCGGTCTCGCCGACGTGCTCGACATGTGGATCGGCTCGTCGGAACGCAACCTGCGCAGCATCTTCGACGTCGCCCGGGCCAACCGGCCGTGCGTGCTCTTCTTCGATGAGCTCGACGCCCTCGGCATGAAGCGCACCCATCTCCGGGGCGGTGGCGCGGCGATGCGCGGCGTGGTCAACCAGCTCCTCACCGAGATGGACGGCGTGTCCTCCGACAACGAAGGCGTGTTCATCCTCGCCGCAACGAACCACCCATGGGACATCGACACTGCGCTGACCCGGCCCGGCCGCCTCGATCGCACCCTGCTCGTACTTCCGCCAGATGAGGCCGCTCGCCTCGAAGTCCTGCGCTACCACCTGAGGGACAGGCCGGTGGCCGACGACCTCACCGACGACGGACTCGTCAAGATCGCGGCCACCACCGAAGGCCTCACGGGTGCCGACCTCTCCCTCGTGTGCGACACGGCCGTCGAGGAGGCGTTGGCCGAGTCGATGACGTCCGGCGAGATCGTGCCGATCACGCTGAAGCGCTTGGCCAAGGCCGCGAAGTCGACCCGCCCATCGATCGGCGGATGGATGGAGACACCACGCAACCACGCCACGTTCGCCAACCAGGACGGCACCTATGACGAGCTCCTCGCGTACATGCGAAGGCGCAAGTAGCGCGCTGAAGGCAGGCAGCAGCTACCGGAGTTCGGCCGGGATGAGGATCGTGGCGTAACCCGGCCATGAGGTGTCATCGCTGGACTTGCCCGCTTCGTGCACGGCCAGCAGAGCCTCGCCGGCCACCGTCTGCTCCCAGAACCACGCCTTCAAGGCGTACGCACTCATGTCGCCGGGTTGCGCGCTCGCCGCCTCGGTGACCCAGGCCTTCAGGTCCTCACCCGCGAGGCGGAGGACGTCGCCCACCCCCACGCCGCCGGACGCGTCGGGCAAGACTCCATCGATGATCGCCACGAGCATCGCGGCGATGTCTTCGATGGCGAGGCCGGCACCGCCGAACGCCGTGCGGCCGGTGCGTTCGACGCTGAGGTCGTACCAGCTCGCGAGGGAAGCAATCTCGTCCGCCAGCCGATTGCCGAGCGACCCGTCGTGTTGGAGCGGGGCGTAGTTGACCGGGCACGACTGGCCATCGAGCTCCGCTCCCCCATCGGCTTCCTCGGGATGGTCGACCAGGATCGGCACATCCTCGACGGCTTGTTCCAACAGACCGAGCGCGCCATGCAGCACCCGGCGCTGAAAGGCCGCATCGTTCGGCTGCCCGAGCGGACGGCCGAGGATGAACGGCACCCACAGCGCCCGCGGCGGCTTCATCACTTCGGAGTGTTCACGAATCAGACTGATCTGGGTCGTGGCCAGTCCATCGGATTCGAGATAGTGCGAAAGCCCGCCCACGGCGCGCGTGCACGCGGGTCAGATGGGGATGAGCAGCACCGCGTCGACACCGTCGCCGGCGAGATGCCGCGCCAACTCGTGTGCGGTGGCCTCCATCTGCTCCGGCGGTGTTGCACCCATGAAGGAGTAGTGCAGGTCGGCCACCGACCCGATCTCACCGTCGGCCGCCATCTCCCGCAGCCGTTCGATCGGCAGGGCGATGTTCACGTCGGCCTGGTAGCCCGTGCGGTCGAAGTTGGGCGAGATGTGCGACATCACGATGTCGGCGGCCGGCGTGTCGCCGGGGATGACCCGGTAGTCCTGTGCGCCGAGCGTGAACGGACGATCACCACGCCGATGCAACCCGGCCGTCGAGATGATCGCCACCCGGCGTTCGCGCAGCGGTGGTCCGGCCACCGCAGGCTGCGTGTCGAATGTGGGCAGGTGCAGCCCCAGAATCACGTTGCGTTCGGCTTCGGGGACGTCGATGAGGCGGGCCATCCGGTGAGCGTAGGCGACAGGGTCTAATCGGTCACCGCCGCTCCCACGCCGGCGATCGCCACCCCGGCCGCACTCTCCGCACCCGGGTCGAGTGCTGCGTTCCCACCGACGACGACCGCGTTGACGGACTTCGCCACGTCCTTCACCGGCTCCTCCATGTCCTCTGGCATGAGGATGTCGGCGGCTCCCTGGCTCACCACTCCGGCCGCATCACCGGCAGCCTTGACCGCCGCGATCGTGCGTGCTCCGCTGCGCAAGCCCGATCCGGCGGATGCGGCGCTGACGTTGCCCACCATCGAGGCCGATCCGACCCCGATGAAGATGCCGGTGGCCACTCCCCTGGCGAGCCCATCGGTCAGTTCGTCATCAGTCAGGCTGTTGACCGCCAGGATCGTCGACCCCGCGGCCACCCCGCCGGCTACTCCGGCCACCCCGGCGGTGACGATGAGGGCCATCGGCGTCGCAGTGCCCGCACTCAGGATGACAACCGCGCCTCCGGCAACCATCGCCGCGGCGTAGGCCAGCTCCTCTCGGTGCTCCTGCAGCCAGCTCTGATCGAACCATCCGTTCTCGAGTGCGAGGTTCAGCGCCACAGTCGCCGACTCCGGTAGCTCGTTCACCGACGCGCCGGCCAGGAAGTCCTCCAGATCGCGGCGGGAGTGCACCCCGTCGACTTCGCCGAGCGGATCGGCGGCGATGTCGATCTCATCCGCGAACGGGGCCAGGATGTGGGTGAGTTGCGCCTTGTACAGGAACGCTTCGAGGTCATCGTATGAAATGACGCCGTCGCCGCGTTCGGTGTTGCCGAAGTGTCCAGCGCCGAGGACCTCATCGTTCTCCCCCGCCGTGTCGAGGCGATTCAGGAGCATCGGGTTGGCGAGCAGGGCTGCGGCCGCCATGACCTGGCCATCGGTGTATCGACATTCGTTCGACACGATGTGCTCGAGTTCCTCGATGGTGACACGGTCGTTCGAGATGCCACTGCCGGGAAGGCGATCCAACTCGGGGAAGTACTCCCGGAGCCCCATCAACGCGTCGAACTCGTGGGCGCTGACTCCCAGCCCTTGACCGGCGATGACCCTGCCCATCGCATCGATGAGCGAGGCGTTGCCGTCCGCCGCGTAGGCGAGCGCCGCGTCGAGGTCAGCGGCGTACTGGAACCCGAGCGCCACGACGGCCTCGGCCTCGGCTGCATCGAACCCGAGCAGATGAAGCCGGGTCAGGTCGGCGTCGATCCGGGCGATGTGCTCCCTCGCCTCGGGTGTGGTGATGCCGAACGCGGACACGATTCCGGCCACCCGATCACGGAGTACCAGTTCCGCGCAGGCTGCGTCGATCGCTTCGCCGTAGCTCAGGCCCCGATCGAGCTCCCCCGCAACGAGCCCCACCGCAAGGACATCGCCACCGAGCAGCGACAGAAGCAGTGCATGCCTCCGAGCGCGGTCCGCCACGAACGTGTCGTCCTGGGGTGGCCCTGCCCATGCGAGAATCCTGCCGTTCAGCCGGTTGAGCTCACCGACATCGGCGCGGACCTGTCGAACGGCAGCCACCCGCCGGTGGAGATCGGCCGCCAGCGACTCGATGTCTCGCACCACTCGTCGCAGCGCCAGATCGGGGTCGCCACGGCCAAGGCGGCGGGGGTCGAAGCCCAGTACGGCGGCCGCCTCGTCGAGGGCCCGGTCAAGGGCGAAGTAGTCGAGCGACAGCTCGGTAGCTGCCTGCGACATCGATCGTGCCAGTTCGTGGGCACGATCGACATCAAAGACCAACAGGTCGGTCAGATCTGTTTCGGTCGCGAACGTTCGAGGCACAACACATCATTTCATGTATGTCATGATGTTTCAACCTGGCGATTCGCGGGTCCCATCCGCGTGGAGCGCGAACCGCCCCGAATCACGGCCATGATCCGGAGCCGGGGTCGGCCAGGGCCAGCCACCGAACTGGGTGCGCTGGTAGTCGGCCATCGTTTCGCTGATCTCGTCCTCGGTGTTCATGACGAACGGGCCGTACTGCGCCACGGGTTCGCCGATCGGGCGACCCTGCAGCACCATCATCTCGATGCCATCGGGGCCGGCGATCAGCCTGATCTCATGGGCGGCATCGACCACCGCTCCCGTCCCCGCATGGAGCGATTCACCATGGATCGCCACCGACGAGCCGTCGAAGGCATACAGCACCCGCTGCGTGTTCGCGCCGGCCGCCGCCGGGATCGTCCACTCGGCACCGGCATCCATGCGAATGTGCCAAACGGCCACATCGGCCTCGGCGCGAGCCGCCCACGAGTTCGGTGGTGGCGTCGGCGCATCATGACCTTCGAGCGACCCGGCGATGATCGTGATCTCCGTGAGCCGCCCCTCGTCGTCCTTCGCCACGTGGCGCGGGGTCATGTCGTTCCACAGCATCGTGAAGTACGGCTCGACCATCTTGTCGGCGGCGGGCAGATTGAGCCATATCTGGAACAACTCCAGCGGGTTGGGCGCATCGCGGTTCACCAGCGGGAACATCTCCGCGTGCTGCACGCCGCCACCGGCGGTCATCCACTGGGTGTCGCCGTGGCCGAATCGGGCGGTGGCTCCCATCGAGTCGGCGTGGTCGCAGAGCCCCCGGCGCAGATGGGTGATCGTCTCGAAGCCTCGATGGGGATGCTGGGGAAACCCGGGAACGATCGACCCGTGGTACATGCTCCAGCCGTCCTGACCGGAGAAGTCCTGGCCGATCGCTCGCCCACCGAGCGACGCAGCCGGACCGAGGTCATCGCGACCCTCGGGGTAATCGTCATGATGATGGGCGACGAAGAGGAACGGGTCGAGTGTCGGCCACTGGGCACCGAGGGGGAAGGTCTGCTGCACGGGACTGGTCATAGCGTGTCCGGGTCAACTCACACCATGGCGGCAGTATTCCCCGGCTTCCCCGGCCGGATCGAGCGCACGAACCGCGCCATGGTCCGATCATCCGGATCGAGGCCCGCGAACTGGTAGGGATTGCCCCGCTCATCGAGGTTGAGCCAGGCCAACGTCGCGCGATCTCGAAACAGGTGGATGCGATGCCCATCCCCTCGTTGGGCAACGCCCACATAGTCGAGTTCGTCCATCCCCGCGAACGGGCGGTCGGCGGCAATGTCAGGAGGGCGGAAGCGGTAGCACTCGGGTTCGGCGGAGTTGTTGTCTGGCACCCCCGCAGCCTTCCAGCCGGGTGTGACAGTGCGGACTGGATCCCTCATCACCAATTCGGTCGTCTTGACCGCGGCGCACTGCGTCGACTGGGCGACGCCACAGGAGATCGATGTCGCGGCCGGACAAACGCTTCTCTCCGCCGTCACGCCGAGTGACCGTCTCGCCGTCGCGGAGATCGCGATCCACCCCGACTGGGTGATCGGCGGCGCCGACGAGACCGACCTCGCGCTCCTCCGCCTGACCGAGCCGATCGCCGGGGCCACCACCGTCCTCATGGAGGATTCCCTCACCGAACCGACCCTTCACCGGCTCATGATCGGGGTCGGGTGGGGATTCATCGACCCGGATCGGACTGTTCTCGTCGATGCGATGCAAGCCGCGCCCATGCTCGCGGCCAGTAGCCCGTCCACGCACCCCGCCACCACGAGTGCCCTGTGCCTCGTGGTGGCGCCCGCCGACGACTTCTGCATCGGCAGCAACACCACCGGCATCTGTCAGGGCGACAGCGGCGGCCCCGTTCTCGCCGAGACGTTCACCGATTCGGGTGTGTTCGAAGTCGTCGGGGTGGTCTCGTTCGGCCCGGCCGCCCAGTGTCTCCACCCGACCATCTATGACGCGGCACAGAGCGTGGCGCCCTACCGACCATGGATTGATTCCACGACCACGGCCTGGGCTGCGGAGGGAGTCACGCTGCCAACTGCACCCGGCGCGCCCACGGTCGATCGCGGCAACGGCACGGCCACGTTGACCTGGACCGCACCCGACGACGACGGCGGCGATCCGGACCTCAGCTACACCGTCACCGGTTCACCCGCCGGAACCTGCACCACCTCGTTGCTCACCTGCGAGATCACCGGCCTCACCAACGGCGTGGCGCATTCGTTCACGGTGGCGGCCACGAACGCCGCCGGCGCGGGCCCTGCATCTGCCCCTACCGGCGCCACGGTGCTCGCCGCGGTGCTCGCCGCGGTGCTGTTCAACTGCTCGGGAACCGTGCCTCATCCGTTCAGCGATGTCGGCACGTCGTTCGCCTCCAACGACATCGGCTGCATCGCCGAACTCGAGGTCACCAAGGGCATCTCACCCACGACCTACTCGCCCGACGACGACGTCACCCGCGAACAAATGGCCGCCTTCATCGCCCGCCTCTACCGAGAAATCACGGGCTGACCGGCACGCGACGGTAGGCCCGCTGGCCTCGCTCAATCGGACTGCCCCGCATAGCCGAGCGCGATCGGCGTGACCGGTCCGCCGCCGGTGGCGGCCAGCCGCTGTGCCACCACCGTCATCGTCCACTTCGAATCGACGATGTCGTCGAGCAGAAGGCACGGTCCGGGAGGCGGCGCGGCGCCGAGCTCGTAGGCCCCCCAGCTGTTGGCGACCTGCGTGGTGGAGTTGTTCATCGCCGGCTGCGGCTCGGTGGCGCGGACCTTGCGGACGATGTCGTGGACAGGGACACCCAATCGACCGGCCAGACGAGCAGCGAACCCCAGGATCAGATCGGGCCGCCGCTCTGACGGCACGAAGGTCAACCACCCGAACGGGCCGGGACTGCCGGGCTGGGCAGGGAGCCGCTGCCCGATCATCTCCGCCATGGCGTCGACGAGTTCGTCAGCGAACGCACCACCGTCGAGACCCTGCCGCACGAGCGGGCCCCACCCCGGCCCGTCGAGCCGTGTGAGACACCATCCCGGTTCCGCCCGTTCCTCGACGGCGATCCGCCCCGTGGGCTCGTCGAGTCCACTCGGCCACTGCTTTCGGGCACCGATCTCGATGTGTTCGTGGCGCAGTCGATCATCGGCTTCGGCAATGACCGACACCGCGGCGTCAACGCCGAAGCGTTCGCCGCGACAGTTGTCGCAGATGCCGCAAGCGTCAGTGTTGTGGTCGTCGAGCAGCGCCCTTATGAACGCCATCCGACAGCCGTCGTACTCGAGATACTCCTCCATCGCCTTCTGCTCGACGCGCCGCCAGTCGTTGACGCCGCCGGTGCGCTCCACCGGGTATGTCCATGGCGACAACGTGCGGCTCCATCCCTTGTCCGACTTGGCGACCGCACCTTCCACTTCGAGTTGAACGAGCAGGTTGTCGAGGCGGGCGGTGCCGATGTTGACCCGAGCCGCGAGCTGGCCGACCCTGAGTGGACCCGCCTCCTCCTCCAACGCGGCGAACACGGCTGCCACTTCTTCTTCCGATGGGAACGCCCGGGTGATGAACCAGTCCTGGATGTCTCGGTCTTCGCTGCCGGAGAAGAGGATGCCGTAGGACTCATCGAGCGCTCGACCGGCCCGCCCCACCTGTTGGTAGTAGGCGATCGGGCTCTGCGGGGTCTGGTAGTGAACAACGAAGCCGACGTCGGGTTTGTCGTAGCCCATACCGAGCGCCGAGGTGGCAACGAGGCACTTCACCTCGTTGGCCAGGAAGCGACGGAGGGTCTCGGACTTGTCGTCGGGTCCGCCGTCACCACCCATGTACGAGGCGGCCTCGATCCCGTGTTCGCGCAGAAACTCGGCGACGACGAACACATCACGCCGGGTGAGGCAGTAGACGATGCCGCTGCCCGGAAGGTCGGGAATGTTGCGCACGAGCCAGGCGAGGCGGGCGTCGTGGCGCCGCTTGTCGGTGTGGACCTCGAGCCGCAGGCCCTCACGGCCCAGCGGGCCCCGGACGGTGAGGAGGCCCTCGCCGAGCTGTGACTCCACGTCCTCCACCACTCGGTCGTTGGCGGTGGCCGTGCAACCGATGACCGGCACGCCCGGCGGAAGACCCTGGAGGAAACGGCCGATGCGGCGGTAGTGGGGCCGGAAATCGTGGCCCCAGTCGCTGATGCAATGCACCTCGTCGACCACCAACAACCCGACCCGGCTCCCGAGCTGGGGCAGCCACTCGCGGCGGAAGGCGTCGTTGGCCAGGCGCATCTCGGAGATCAACAAGAGGTCGATCTCACCGAGCAGGAGTCGCTCGTGGATCTCGTCCCAGTCATCTCGATTGGCTGAGTTGACCACCGCGGCCCGCAGCCCCATCCGACCGGCCGCTTCCATCTGATTGTCCATCAGCGCGATCAGCGGCGACACGAGCAGGCTGGCGCCGAGGCCGCGGTCACGAAGCATGCGCGTGGCGATGAAGTAGACCGCCGACTTGCCCCACCCCGTGCGCTCCACGACCAGCACCCGCCGACGATCCTCGACCAGCGCGGCGATCGCCTCGAGCTGGCCCGGCCGGAACTGTGCGCCGGGTCGGCCCGTCAGTGCCTGAAGATGAGCCAACGCTTCCGCCGCGAGTTCCGTCACGCCCACAGGTCTAGCGGACACGTGTGACAGACCCGCGGGACCTCAACCCCTGGCTCCAGGGCCAAGGGCGGGCAACGATGGTCGGATGGCCCAGATCAAATCGTCCGACGCCCTCCCCACCGACACACCCGCCGGCGCCGAAAACTACACCACCGGTGGCCGACTGAAGAAGCGGTACTACGAGCAGCGGCGAGATCGTGCTGTTCGACCGCAGCTGGTACAACCGCTCGAATGTCGAATGGGTGATGGACTTCTGCACCGAGGACCAGCACCAGGAGTTCCTTCGTACCTGCCCGGAGTTCGAGCGGATGCTGGTGCGCTCCGGCATCGTCATCCTGAAGTACTGGTTCTCGGTCAGCTACGGGGAACAGGAACGTCGGTTCAAGGCTCGCAACGAAGAGCCGTTGAAGCGCTGGAAGCTCTCCAAGATGGACCTCGAAGAGCACCGTCTCTACACCCGGTACTCGATGGCGAAGGACACCACGTTCCAGTTCACCGACATCAAGCAGGCGCCATGGTTCGTCGTGCCCTCCGACGACAAGCGGCGGGCACGGCTCAACTGCATCGGCCACATCCTGTCGCGGATCCCCTACGAGGACGTCGTCCCGGAACCGATCGACATCCCCGTGCGCGAGGACCAGTCCTACATCCGCCCCCCGATGCGCGAGCAGACCTTCGTGCCCCTCGCGTACTGATCCGGACCGCTCGCGCCAGGCGAGTGCCTAGTGGGTGAACTTGCCCTGGCGAATCCTGGCGGCGTCCATCAACTCGACCGGAAGCGGCTGCGGCCCGAGGATCAGCCGGCGGGGCAGGCTGCGTCCAGTTGGGCTTCGACCGTGTCCCTCAGCGCGATCAGCTGCGGGTCGCCGGCCGATGCTTGGGCCGCCTCGGGCCCCGTCTTCGCGATCTCCGAGTACGCCGCCGCGTACGCCTCGAGTTCGGACGTGGCCGGGGACGCCGCGGCGACGAGCCTCTTGAGATAGCCGTCGACGTCCGCGAGGTAGGCGGCGATGTCCGCGGGGTCTTCCGAGGCAGGGCCGCCGGCCAGCCCGGCGGAGAACTCCTCCACCACGGTGCAGAAATCCTCTGCGTCGGCGGCAGGAGCGACGGTCGTCGAAGCGACGGTGCCGGTGGTGCTGCTGGTCGGAGCTGACGAGGCGGAGATCGTGATGGTCGGGGCCGGATCCGGCGAGGTCGAGGTCGTTGCGGCGGCGGCAGCAGAGGGCGCTACTTCCCGCTCCACTGCTGCAGGCTCATCGCCGGACCGGGAGATGACGAGCGACGCGCCGGCCACGAGGATCACCGCTGCGGTTGTCGCCGCGAGCTTCACCGCAGTCGCTGATCCTGCCGTCACCGAAGCGGACGCCGAGGTCGCCGAGGTCGCCGAGGTCGCCGAGGTCGCCGAAGCCTGTGACCCACCGGTGGCCGCGGACATCGCGGAGGCACGGCTCTGATCGGCGGCGATGGTCGACATCGCCACCACCGGCACCAGCGCCAGCAGCGCGGCGGGCGTGACCTGAAGGCGACGGGTCTCGCTGCACACGCCGCACTTCTTCAGATGGCGGGCAAGTCGCTTGCGCAGCAGTGGTGTGAGTTCGCCGTCCCAGCCGTCGAGCAGATCGTCGAGATCGCCACAGTCCTCACGACCCTGACGGGCAACGATCAGCGACGAGACCGATGCCTCGAACCGACCCCGCGCCGCGTGCAGCAACTGGTAGGCGTTGTCCCGGGTGACATCGAGTGACACGGCGAGCTCGTCACCGCAGAGCTCCTGCCGCTCGGCCAATTCGAGTACGGCCCGATCTCGCGGCTCCAGCCCGTCGAACGCCGCCGTCACCAGACGAGCGAGATCCTCTTGATGCAGGCCGGCGACGAGCTGGTCGTTCGAGTCGACGCGAGCAGCGGACTCGACCCAGTTGCCGTCCCCCGGATCGTGGGCGAGCTCCCGACTGCGGCTGACGATGTCGAGCGAGTGTCGCCGGGCGATCGCGAGCAGCCACGGCCGTAGAGCCGCTGGATCGCGGAGCTGGTCGATCGACTCGACCGCCTTGAGAAAGGTGGCCGACACAACGTCCTCGGCGTCGGCACCCCGCCGAACGATCCCGTGGGCGAGCCGCCAGACCCGGTCGCGATACCGGTCGAAGATCACGCCCCACGCGGCAGGGTCGCCGCCCCGAATGGTGGCGACCAGCGCGGCGTCGTCGGCGTCTCGTGGGGTGGTGTCGGTCATGGCTACGCCCTCACCCCACCCGTCGGCCGGCGCCGGGCCGAACCAAGGGGTGGGGTGTCCCCGACGCCTTCAACCCGCCGGGGATCATACACCGAGCTCGGTGCCCTCGATCAGCGGGCCGTATCCGGCGTCGATCAGCAGCTGCTGCATCGCCCGTGCGCC
The DNA here is from genome assembly GCA_016845585.1 of Acidimicrobiaceae bacterium. Lineage (GTDB taxonomy): Bacteria > Actinomycetota > Acidimicrobiia > Acidimicrobiales > Aldehydirespiratoraceae > JAACCU01. The sequence continues at coordinate 26,898 of JAERSO010000035.1, forward strand.
CTGGCAGCCGATCTCCTCATTGGCGAGCATCAGCGACAGGTCCGACACGTCGAACTCCGGGCCGGGGTCGAAGCCGTTGACCAAGGCCTGCATGGCGTCGACGTAGAACTGGGATGTGGCGGCGTGGTCGAGCCCGAGATCGTCGGCCACCATGATCAGCAGGGCGAACTGCAGGCTTCCGCAGTGGCCGGTGGAGCCATCGTCGGAAGGCACCGTGTCGTCGACGGCGGGATCCTCGACATGGGTCGGCGGGTCGATGTCGTCGACCTCGCTGAATCCCTCGCCGCAGAAACGGATGAGGAAGCTCTCGAATCGCTGACCGGCGAGGGCCGCCTCCGGGGTCGGGGTCAGATCACCGGTGGCGAGGGCATGGGCGATGGCGGCTCGATAGATCTCGAGGTCGGCGAGTGCTTCAGCCTGGAATCCCGGCGTCGCATTGGCCACCTCGAGGAGCTGGTCCAGGCCATCGAGAACGATAGTGAGGTACTCGGTCATCGCCGCCTCGCTGGAGCCCGACGGGCCGGCACTCATGGTGGGGCGCAGGGCCTGCCAGGTGCCGCAGAAGTCGAGCTGGGTCTGCGTCGCCGGGGGTGCCGTGGTCGTGGTCACCGGAACCTGCGTCGGGGCGTCCGGAACCTTCGTGGGGGTCACCGGCTGTGCCGGGGCGAGCGGATTCCCGCAGGCACAGCGGACCCGGGGCACGCCGGCGTCGTCGACGAGCACCGCGGTTCCGGCCTCGAGTGTTGCCTGGAAGCCTCGAGCGACCCCACCGCGATACGCATGATTGGTGACTCGGGTGTCGACGGTGAGCACCATCGACGTGTACGAGCGGATCGTGGCGGCGATCTCTTCGGCCTCGACACCGGCAGCGTCGGCCCATGCCGCCGCGATCCGCGGCTCGGAGTCGAGGAATGCGATGAGCTCCTCCGGGCGACACTCGGCGATCTCGGCCTCCGGAGCGAACGGTGCCTCGCCCCGAGTGTCGGCGGCCTCGTAGACCACCTGATCGGGGATGCCGATGACGAGCATCTCGGCCTCGGCTCCCGAGACGTCGGGGGTCGCGTCGACCGTGAGTTCGATGTCGTCGCTGACAGGCTCGGCGTTGCTGACGGGACCACAGGCCGACAGGACGAGCAGCATGGCCATCATCGCGGCCATCACGAAGCCGAAGCGGATTCGTCGATGGAACGGCGTGTGCTCGGTGGTCGAGTCGGTGGTCTTCTCGGTGGGCATTGCAGTGTCTCCTGGTTGGGGGGTGTGTGAAGGAGACGGGGAACTGCACGGTGTCTGAGACTTTTCGCGAGAAATCTCGGAAATGTTCTCTCCAGACCACCGAATCCACCGCCGGGCAACGGGACTTCGGTCCCTGGCCCGGCAGACCCCAGGTCCGCACGATCAGACGATGAGCAACGCATCGCGTCGCGCCCAACAGGCGAAACGACGTCAACAACGGCTGCGTCGCGTCCGCGTCGTGGCGCTCTCCGGCGTTGTCCTCGTTGGTGCACTGATCGCGGTGCTCGTGGTGAGCGGTGGCGGGGAGGACGACGCCGGGAACCTCGATGGCAAGATCGACATCGAGATGTTCGACTACGGGTTCGCCGGCGATCTGACCGCGCCGGCCGGACCCATCGAGCTGTCCGCAACGAACGTCGGTCGACTCAACCACAACATCGGGATCCGAGGTGGCCCGATCAGCCAGGAGGTCGGCGCCGGTGGCCGCGTCAGTCTCGACCTCGGCGAGGTACCGGTCGGCACCTACGAGCTCTACTGCGACGTCATCGGTCACGAGGCCAAAGGCATGGTCGCCACTCTGGTCATCACCGAACCAGAGCCAGACGCGGCATCCGATGGTTGAGTCGGATTCCGCCGCCACCATCGTCGAGGTCTTCGCGGACATCACCTGCCCGTTCACGCACGTTGGGCTCAAGCGGGTGGTCGAGCTCACCGCCGCGACGTCGCAGGCGCTCGAGGTGATCGTTCGGGCGTGGCCGCTGGAGTGGGTCAACGGCAGCGTCATGGATGTCAGCGCGGTGCAGGTGAAGGCAAAGGCCCTCTGCCGACAACTCGACGTCGTCGACTTCGACGGACTCCGCGCCGACGCATGGCCGACGAGCACGATTCCCGCCCTCAACCTTGCTGCCGCCGGCTACGGGCGAGACGCTGCGACCGGGCTGGCCGTGTCGCTCGCGCTCCGCTCGGCGCTGTTCGAGCAGGGCCGCGACATCGGCGACTCCTCCGTTCTGGCCGAGATCGCCGCCGACCACGGCCTCGAGTCGCCATCGACGGAGGCCGATCCAGTGGTCCGTGGCGACTATGAGGACGGCAAGGCCCGCGGCGTCACGGGATCACCGCATTTCTGGATCGATGACCAGCACGACTTCTTCTGCCCGGCCCTCGACCTCGGCCATGACGACGGGGGCAACCTCACCGCCCGCTTCGACGCCTACGGTTTGGAACAGTTCCTCGCCCGCATCGGGCAGTGAGCCGAACCGGAGGAAACGTATGACCAAGACGTGGAACGTCTATCTGTCGGGTGAGATCCACACGGATTGGCGCGATGCGGTGCGGACGATGACGGACGCGACCGGTCTCCGAGTCGAGTACACCGGCCCGGTCACCGACCACGCCACGTCCGACGATGCCGGGGTCGCGATCCTCGGTGCCGAGGAAGACCCGTTCTGGCATGACCACAAGGGCGCGAAGGTCAACGCGATCCGTACTCGCACGCTGATCCAGGACGCTGATGTCGTTGTCGTGCGCTTCGGCGAGAAATACCGCCAATGGAACGCGGCATTCGACGCCGGTTACGCCGCCGCACTCGGCAAGCCGCTCATCGTCATGCATCCCGACGAGTTTCGTCACGCGCTGAAGGAAGTCGATGCCGCCGCGCTGGCCGTGGCCGAGACCCCCGAGCAGGTCGCCCAAATCCTCGGCTACGCGGTCACGGGCGGACTCTGATGCCCACGATCAGCGCAGCGCGTCCTGGCAGTCCGCGGCGCGGAGGCTGTTCCCGAGGTAGGTCTCGAAGTCAGCGGTGGAGAGCGCCTCGAGAGCGTCCTCTTCACTGATCGAGATCCGGTTGAACCACTGGATGTGTTCTGTCGTGCAGTCGAACCCGGTGCATTCACAGGCGGCATCGGCGTGCTCGGTTGATTCCTCGACGATCGAGCCGCTGCTGTCGCCGCCACAGCCGGCGGCGAAGAAGGCCGCGGCGGCCACGATGGCCGCTCGCGAGACTATGGCCTGAGTCTTGATCATCTGTCATCCGATCTGTCGTGGGTATCCGACCCGTTGATGCGGGCCCTCGCGGGCCCACACCAACGTGATCGGTCATCCGCGTTCTGTCTTGACCTTAACCGCAGAGCGTGACTCAGCTCGGGAAGTGGGCCTTGGTACGCCAGAGCCGGCCGAGGAAGGCCGCCGTCTCTTCACGCGTGACCGGCTGGCCCGGTGAGAACGTCGTTGCCGTCGTGCCGGTCGTGATCCCGAGCTCGGCGAGACAGCCCACATCCTCACTTGCGAACGAGGACCCGGCCACATCGGTGAATGGATGGGTGAACCCGGTGCAGGGCTGCCCGGTGAGCGCACGATAGGTGCGGGCGACGAACGCCGCCATCTGCTCACGGGTCACCGGGCGAAATCTCGGTCTCGCTCGTGCCCGTCGTGATGCCGAGGCCGTAGATGCACGCCACGTCCGCGGCGGCATAGGAGCCGCCGGACACGTCGGTGAACGGCGTCGCCGCGGTCGGGCAGACCCGGTACTGATCCTCGATCCAGAAGAGATCGCCGCTCACGGCGTCGCTGACCGTCCAGGCCAGACGGCCGTCCGCCAGCTGCAGCACACCACCCCAGATGGCGAGGTGTTCGTTGTAGCCGCTGGCGAGCGTCGAGAGCGGCCAGGTGACGTGGGCGATTGAGATCTGCTCACGCCAGACACCATCGTCGAGCGCGGAGATCCCGGTGTGGCCGCCGTAGGAGTTGTCGTACCAGACGACAACGACACGGCCGGCGTGATCGAAGTGGACGCTCGCGGTGCTTCCCCAGCCCTGCGCTGCCATGAGGCGAGACGATGCAATGTCCTCGACCTCCCAGACGCCGTTCGTCCGGATGCCCCACCACGTCTGTTCGACGATCGTGTCCTGGACCGCGATGGCGAGGTTCCCGTTCGGATCGATCGCGAGCGACGGAGCACTCTGCGCGCCGAACCAGGCGTTGCCGTCGGCCAGCGTCTCGGGGCCGCGGACCCTGCTCTCGTCCCATGACGCGCCGTTCCATTCGGCGAGGCGCATCTCGGCGTTGGGGCCATCGGCGTAGGCGATGTAGACGTCGTCCCCGTCGACGAGCGATTCGGTCCAGACGCCGTTGATCCGTTCGGCGAGCCGAAGCTGAAAGTCCGCGGCGGTCGAGGAGTAGGCACTCTAGGCGACGCCGATGTCCGGGTCGATCCACCCACCGGGGCCATCGAGATCCAGCACCTCGGTCGACCAGGTACCGCCGGTGTCGCGCTCGGCCCACCACAGTTGGACATCGCGGTCATAGGCGAACCCCGGCTCGCCGTTCGGGAGTGCGACCAGGCTCAGCTGCCCGATGTTGGGCGTCGCGAAGGTGTCGATGGTGACGCTGGTCCAGACGCCGTCCAGATCACGTTCGGAATAGCGCACCACATGGTCGGTGTAGGCGGCCTCGTCGACCATCAGGTGGGCGATACCGACACGACCATCGGCGAACTGGACCGCTGACGTCGACATCCCGGAGTAGTCGTCCACGCCATCACCGAGTGTGTCGACGACCTGCGACATGCCACGGATCTGCCCCGCATAGACCGCGCGCATGACACCCTCGGTGTCACCGGGGCCGTACTTCAGGTCGCTGATCTGGATGCTGTATTCGGTGCCCGCGACCATGTCCATCGCGACGGACATGTTGCCGCCCTCGACGCACGTGTGCGGGGTGAGCGACGCCAGCGAACTGCCGGTGTAGACGGTGAAGCTGAACCCCTGCTCGGACAAGCCCTGCAGCATCCAGGCGCCCGACATGTCCGGAGTGAAGCTCATCCAGTCGTGTTCGTCGTCGGGATCGAGCCGCATTGGCTCGGCTCGCCGGCCTCACTCGTCAGGTTCTTCGCCTCGAAGCCGCGGACCGCAATCGGCGCGCCGTCGCGGAACTCCAGCGGCGCCCGGTCGGCCCAATCGTCGCTGTCGATCGCCGGCCATGCCCGGGTGACACCGACACCGACCAGCCCCCCGATCACTCGTCGAGAACGGCGACATCTGCAGCCACACGGATTCACCCGTCGTCATGGGGTACGCCGGAATGACCCCGTCGAACGAGCCTGCGGTGTCATCGGCGCAGTGAAAAGGGACGAGGCTCGCCAGCGCGGAGCTCAAGCCGATCACCGTGTCGATCGAGGAGCAGTGGGCGTAGGCGAAGTAGTTCCCGTCCGCCGGAGCGGTGAACTCCCAGTACGACGTCGGGCCGTCTTCGCAGAGGTCCTCGGTCGCTTCGATCGTGGCGGCGTAGTTGCTTGTGGTCACCTCGATGCCTTCGTGGATCGGTGCCGCGTCCGCGAAATCGTCATTCGGGGCGGCGGCCGCCGCAGCGGTGATGGATCCGAGCAGGGCGATCATCGCGACGATCGCGGCCGTTCGGGTTCGGTGAACACGTGAGGTCATGCGCACTGAGTCGGCAGCCGCGCGCGAGTTGACCCTTCGCTGCGATCTGCGGTCGCAGCCGGAGGCGGGGTCAGAGATCGAAGTCGTCGGCGAGCAGCGTCTCGCTGGTGAGCCCGCCCAGGGGCTCGGCCCCGGCACCGGAAAACCCCTGTTGCCGCCACGCTTCGTAGACCACGATCGAGACTGCATTCGCCAGGTTGATGCTCCGGTTGCCCGGCCGCATCGGGATCGTGAGCATCTGCTCCAGGGTGATCGTCGCCTTGACCTCGTCGGTGAGCCCAGCTCGCTCGGCACCGAACACGAGCACGTCGTCATCCTCGAACTCGACCTCCGCGTAGGAACGGGTCGACCGGGCGGAGAAGCCGAACCATCGACCCGTGAGCGCAGTTCGGGCATCGTCGAGCGAGGCGTGAACCGTCATCGACGCGGCCTCGTGATAGTCGAGTCCGCCACGGCGAAGCAACCGGTCGTCGAGCGAGAAACCGAGAGGTTCGACCAGATGGAGCCGGGCGCCGGTGTTGGCGCACAGCCGGATGATGGCACCCGTGTTGGGGGCGATCTCGGGGTGGACGAGCAGCACATGCACGCACTGACCGTACGCTGGCGACGCGGGAGTCTGAACTGGCAGAAGAAAATGCCGACGGAGAGCTGTGACGGCGGACGAACGCGACCCGGCAACCTCGCCATCGAGCCGTGGCGGCCGTGAAAGCCGAGGCGCATCCCTCGGCCTGCTCGGCATGGCCATCTTCTTGCTGATCGGCGCACTCGTGATCTCCGCCAGTCCGGAAATCCTGTATCCCCGCCGGTGGTCGACATGAGCGACGACGTGCTCTTCATCGCCGCCGGGAGCGCCGGCGCGTTGTTCGGCCTCTGGCGAGTCGTGTCCGGGCGCATTCCGGAGCGGGACGCCTTGGGCCTGCTGGGTCTGATCGGTGCCGCACTCCTCGGTGGCCTGATCTACGACGGGATCACGAGCATCGCCGACGGTGGCGCGTTCCTCGACCACCGCGCCGACTCCGGCGCGTTCGTTCTCCTCGGCGTTGTCATGACTCTCCCGCTCTGGGGATTCTTCGACGAACGGATACTGGCCCGGGTCAGCGAGATCGGGGTCGCCTCGATCGGTTTGACGACGGCCTGCCAGCTCGCCGACCACAGCGGTGCCGCGGTGGCCGTCCTCGTGGTAGTCGGGTCGGTCCTCCTGTCACTGGCGGTGGCGCGGTCGCCCGAGAGTGGGGTCCTCCGACTGTTCGCCTACGGCTGGTTCCTCGCCGGCGCCGTCGTTCTCGCGATCGTCGAGGCCAGTGAGGTGCTCGACCCACTCCGGTCCGAGATCACCGACGTTTCGGCCGGTCCGACATTCGCAGCGTTTGCCGCCCTGCTCTGGCTCTCGTTCCACGGTGTGTTCGCGGCCAAGTTCTCTCTCATCGTGTTCACGTGCCATCGGCGCCGCGGACGCGGCCTCGCGTTCGACTTCGCCGAACGCGTCGTGGCGCGAAGCCACACCCGACTCATCCCCGCCGTGGCACTCCTGGGGTTGGAGGGGGACTCCTGGTCAGCGACCTCGTGCTCGACTGGGCATCCAACACGGTGATCGTGGCGGTCGCGATCTTCGTTATGCCTGTGGCCGAACGGATCAGCGCCCGCCCCTGAGCACCAGCGGTAGCTTGCGTCCATGGCCGAGCCGCTCAAGGACCTCTTCGACGAGACCGTGGTGGACCAGTTCGCCGCTGCGGCCCCCGCCACCGATCCCGACTTCGATGCCCAGGCCTTTCGCGATCGCATTCTCGAAACGCTCAACGAGCTGGAGTTGAAGGAACGGATCAACCTCATCGCCGATGAGCTACGGGCCGGATTTGCGGACGACTACCCGGCCGCGATCACCCACGTCGTCGCAATGGCGCCGGAGATACGCGGCCCGTCGGGCATGGAGCCGTGGCCGCTGTGCTCGGTCGTCGAACGACACGGCGTCGACCACCCGACCGAATCGCTGGCGGCCATGGAGCGGCTGACCCAACACTTCTCGTGCGAGTTCGCGATTCGGCCGTTCCTCGAGCACCACCTCGACGACACGCTCGCTGCATGCAGGCGATGGTCGAGCCATGCTGAGCCAACGGTGCGCCGCTTGCCTTCCGAAGGCACCCGTCCCTACCTGCCCTGGGGGCCGAAGGTGCAGTCATTGCTCGACGACCCGGAGATCGGGATCGACCTCATCACCCAGCTGCGCCACGATCCTGACGAGGTCGTCCGCCGATCGGTCGCCAACCATCTCAACGACATCGCCCGCAACCACCCCGACCGGATCGCCGGTTTGGCAGCGACGTGGACCGCCGAGTCGGTGACCGATCCGCAGATGATTCGCCACGCGCTCCGGGGCCTGGTCAAGAAGGGGCACACGGGAGCCATGGCGGCACTCGGGTTCACCACGACGGCGTCAGTCGACATCGACAGCTTCAGCGTCGCTCCGGCGGAGATCGAACTCGGCGAGTCGATCGAGCTTGCGGCGACGATCACGTCCTCGGCGGACCAGACGCAGCGTCTGATCGTCGACTTCGTGATCCACCACGTGAACGCGAACGGTGCCACGTCACCGAAGGTCTTCAAGTGGACGACGGTCGAACTGGAGTCGGGCGAGACCGTGTCGCTGACCAAGAAGCGCAGGATCGCCACCGCATCGACCCGCCGCTACCACCCCGGCGTCCACCGCGTGCAGCTCCAGATCGCCGGCTCAGCCGTCGCCGAGTCGCCGTTCACCCTCACCAACAGCAGCCAATAACGCACACTGGGGACAGACCCCAGCGTGCGTTATTGGCGGGCTTGGCGGCGGGTGATGCGTTCGCTGAGGACGATGGCGGCGATGAGGATCACGAGGATGACGGCGAGCGACACATAGGTGTCGAGGTGGTACCACTCACTGGCGGCCATCTTGAGGCCGACGAAGACGAGGATGCCGCCGAGCGCGTGCGACAGGTAGTGGAAACGCCGGCGGGCATCGGCGAGCAGGAAGTACATCGCCCGCAGGCCGAGGATGGCGAAGGCGTTGGAGGCGAAGACGAGGTAGGGCTCGTTGCTCACCGCGAGCACGGCCGGCACCGAGTCGACGGCGAAGATCACGTCGGTGACCTCCACGACGACGAGGGCGGCCAGCAGAGGTGTCGCCGTGCGCACACCGTTGCGCATGGTCAGGAACTTGTGGCCGTCGTACTCGTCGCTGACTGGCATGATCCGGCGCAGCAGACCGAGCCCGGCAGCTGACGCATCCTCACCCTCGTCCTCGCGGTGACGGATCACCCGAAGCCCGGTGAACACCAGGAAGACGCCGAATCCGACGAGCACGATCGAGAAACGTTCGATCAGCGCCGAGCCGATCAGGATGAAGAGAAGCCGAAGGGTGAGGGCACCGAAGATCCCCCAGAAGAGAACCCGGTGTTGGTAACGCAGCGGTACCGCCATCGAGGAGAAGAGGATCGACCAGACGAAGACATTGTCGACGCTGAGCGACTTCTCGATCAGATAGCCCGAGATGTACTCGCCGAAGGCGTCACCACCGAAACCAATGAGGACGACGATGCCGAAGGCGAGACCGCAGGCGACCCAGCCGGTCGACTCGATCGCGGCGCTTCGAGCCGTCGGTTCATGGTCTCCTCGATGCCGGTAGAGGTCGAAGCCGAGCATGGCGACGACCGCGATGGCCAAGCCGATCCACCACTCGACGCTGACGTCGAGGTCGACGAAGTTGTCTCGTGACGACTCCGCGGCCAGCACGGCCGGCCTCACGAGGCCGACTCACTCACGATGGCCTGGCGACGACCTCGTCGAGGAACCAGTCAACGAGGGCATGGCACTGCTTCTTGTTGCGCTCCTCGTGGAAGTGACCGCCGGCCACCATGTCTTCCCGGTCGACGCCCCACTCGGCGAGATACTCATCGGTGGCACCTTCGAGGAAGCCGGCGAGGTGGGGCACATCCACTTCGGGATGGAACTGGGTGCCCACGGTGCGGCCCATGCGGAACAGCTGGGTGGCGTTGTCAGTCACCGCCAGGATCTCGGCCTCTGCGGGCGGATGGAAGCGGTCATGGTGCCATTCGAGCCACGGGCCGGGACCGACAGGGTTCTCGCGACCATCGACCTCGGACAGCTCGTACCAGCCGATCTCGGTGACCGGAGCGACCTCGACCGAGCCGCCGAGCGCGTCGGCGAGGAGTTGGCCGCCGAAGCACACGCCGAGCATCGGGATGCCGGCGTCGTGGGCTTCGCGGAGGATGTCGAGCTCGTCGTGGATCCACGAGGCGATCTCGTCCTTGTTGGTCAGCGACCGGACCGATCCCATCGGCACGATGATGTCGTACTCTCGCCAATTCTCGGGCCACGGCTGGGCCACGTCGGGCTGGTCGTACTCGAGGGTGATGATGTGGGTGTCGACCGCATACCCGCGTTTGTGCAACGCCATCTCGACCTGGCCACCGACACCGTCGGGCTCATGGGCGAGGACCAGCGCTCGCGGTTGATGCACGGGTTCGGAGGGAGCCGTCACACGTCGAACCATACGTGGGCCTGGCCGGTTCCCGACACCGCCTCGTACTCGCCGAACTGGGTGCCCTGCGCAGTGCAGGCCGACCCGCCGAGCGCACCGACCATCGTGAGGTAGTGGCCGAACTTCCCCTCCGGCTTGAACTCCAGGTAGTCCGGCACGAAGTCGACCACGGCCGCGTGGTTGCCGTCGGCGAACCACTCGAGCACTTTGCGGTCGGCCGCGGCGGCCTCGGGGGTGCGCACGTGCTTGTCCGGGTCCGCGCCCTCATGATCTCGGAACTGCTTCAGCGGCCAGAACCGGTGGCTCAATCCACCGCTGGCCAGAACCACCACGCGCCGGTCGACTTGGGCGACCGCTTCCGCGAGCAACTCGCCGAAGAGCAGGAAGTCGTCGGTCTCGCCGGTCTGCACGATGCCGGCCGAGATCCACCGCTCGTCGCCCTGCAGGAACGGCAGGAGGTTGATCGTGGGGTAGTTGACCGGCAGATACGGGTCGTCGATCGGCGTGATCCACGTGTCGTCGCGATGGTCGGAGAGCGCACCCCATGCCTCGGCCAGCTCGCGATCGCCGGGCATGTCGTACGGCATCTGCGACATGCCGCGGGGCAGTTCTTCTGACGTGTACAGGCCCTCGCGCCGATCCGCCGACGTCACCACATGTTCGATGGTGGTGAACCAATGCGAGTCGATCACCACGACAGTGTCGGCCTCGATCGGCGCCAGCTTCTCGGCCCGCATGTCGTGCAGGCCCTGCACGAGCGACGTGTCGTCGCCGTCGTTCATCGCCCGGCGAACCTCCTCGGGCAGCACCAACGGCGGCACATGCGACACAACGGCCGCGCCCACGATCTCACCCATCTACGCCACCACCTTCACGGGCATGCGCTTGATGCCGGCGATGAAGTTGGACCGTAGGTGATCGATCTCACCGTTGGGCTCGAGGTGGTCAATTCGCTTCATGAGCTCCTCGAACACGAGACGAACCTCCATGCGGGCAAGCCAGGCGCCGAGGCACAGGTGCGGACCATTGCGGCCGAATGCCATGTGGTCGTTGCGCGCACGATCCATGTCGAACCGGAACGGATGGTCGAACCCGTCCTCGTCATGGTTGGCCGAGTTGAACCACATGGCGACCTTGTCACCGGCCTTGATCTGCTTGCCACGCATCTCGATGTCGGCGGTGGCGGTGCGGCGGAAGTGCATGGTGACCGAGCTCGTGCGCAGCACCTCCTCCACCGCCTTGTCCATCAGATCGGGTCGGGCTCGCAGCGTGGCCCACAGCCCCGGATGGTTCATCATGTTCCACACGCCGTGGGTCATCGTGTAGCGGGTGGTGTCGTTGCCGGCCGCCACGAGCAGGGTGAAGAAGTTGTTGAACTCGAGGTCGGTCAGCGGCACACCATCGACGGCGGGCTCGAGGAGCTGACTGATGATGTCGTCCCTCGGGCAGGAGCGCCGATCGCTGGCCTGCTCCTGCGCGAACTGGAAGATCTCGATCGACGCCGGCGACCGGAACGGGATCATCCGGAACTCGTCGGTGTCGACGAGGTCGACAGGAAAGTCGGTGAACTCCGGATCCGTGTTGCCGAGCAGGGCATCACCCCAGTCGACCAGCTGACGACCATGCTCATCGCTCGTGCCGAGCAGGCGACCGAGCATGCGCATCGGCAGCTCTTCCGCAATGTCATGGACGAAGTCGAACTCGTCGTTCTCGAGCGCCTTCTCCACTACCTCGGCTGCGAGCTCGCGAATCGGATCCTCGAAGCTCTCGACGGTTCGGCGGGTGAATCCCTTGTTGACGAGACGGCGGTACCGGGTGTGCTCCGGCGGGTCCATCTCCATCATCGTCTTGCGGGCCGCTGCCTCTTCTTCGTCCATGTCCTCGAGGCGAATGCCCTTGGACGACGTGAACGTGGCGACGTCGCGGCTCACGGCGAGGGCGTCCTGATACTTCAGGATCGACCAGAAGCCGGTGCCGTCTTCTTCCTCGGTCCAGTGGACCGGATCCTCGGCCCGCAGGCGGGCGAAGGTCGCGTGGGGCACGCCATCGGTATAGGCATCGTGCGACGTGATGTCGGCATCGTCGGGGCCGAGGTCGGCCAGGTAGTTGTCGGCGTAGGTACTCACGCGGATCAGCCCTCCGCCATCGGGTTGGGCTTGGCGGCGACCGTGGTGCCGCCCGCCATGGAGTTGCCCACCTGGCGGTAGAAACCACCGATCATCTCCTCCACCGGCATGCGGTGCAGCTCTTCGGTCGGGTTCTCGTAGATGTCGAGCTCGGCGTCGCCGCAGAAGACGGGGCCGACCTCGACGTCGAAGCCACGCATGGTGACGAGCTCGTCGAGCGAGTCGCGGCCGTCCATCTCGATCGCCGGCATCTGTCGGGTGTGCAGCATGGGGTGGCCGTTCACGAAGCCGGCCGTCTCCGCGGTACCCGTGATGGTGAAACGGGCGTCGGCGATGCGTCGACCCCACGTGGAGACCGTGGCGCCGAACTTGCCGCCTGGCTCGAGGCGCGGACCGGCCTTGCCGTGGGTGACGTGGCGGGTCATCCAGATCTCGCTCAGCTTCTTGGGGTAGCCCTGCACGACGCCTCGGGCCATGGCGAAATCCTTGTCGACCCAGATGTAGGCGGCCCGGCTGTAAGTGTCGCCCTGGTACTGGCAGCGGATGACATGGAAGACCTCTTTGTATTGCGAGCGAGCCGGGTCGAGCAGCTCCTCGAACGAATCGGAGCAGCTTTGCCACTCCGCCCAGATCAGTGCGACGGCGCCTGGGTCGTCGTCGCACAGCTCCATCCCGTCGGGCAGCAGCTCCGCCACATTGTCCGGGTTGGTGCGGTACTCGATCGTGAGCATCTCACCGGAGTAGTGCCACGGAGGCCCGGGGAGCACACCTGCTTTACCCGTCGCGGTGCGCGGGTACATGAATCCTTGAAGCTCGGCCATCGGGGAACCCTAATCGTTCGGTACCGAATGATTCAACCGTTCGATGGCGTTGACTATGGTCCGCTCGTGGCCCAACTCACTGATTCGACCGCCATCGATCTCCTCGGCGCCCTCGAGCGTCGCGAGGTCTCCGCTCGGGAGCTGCTCGACCAGCACCTGGAGACCATCGACGCCCACAACCCGGACGTCAACGCCGTGATCACCCTCGACGCCGAGCGAGCGGCCGACGACGCCGCCGCGGTCGACGGACGTCGGGCCGCCGGCGAGGAGGTCGGACCCTTGGCCGGGTTGCCGATGACCATCAAGGATGCGCTCCTCACCGCGGGGATCCGATCCACCGGTGGCGCGACGGAACTCGAAGGCAACGTGCCCTTGCTCGATGCACCCGCGGTCGCTCGGTTGCGTGACGCCGGCGCCAATGTCTTCGGTAAGACGAACCTGCCGCGATGGTCCGGCGACGTCCAGACCTACAACGAGATGTTCGGCACGACCAACAATCCATGGGACCTCACCCGCTCACCCGGGGGTTCGTCGGGCGGTGCAGCCACCGCGGTCGCCGCCGGCATGACCCCGTTCGAGCTCGGCACCGACATCGGTGGATCTGTCCGCATTCCCGCCTCGAACTGCGGCATCTACGGACACAAACCGAGCTTCGGCGTGATCTCCACGCTGGGATATCTCGACCACCCCGGCGGCGGAGAAACCCAGTCCGACGTGAACGTCTTCGGGCCGCTGGCGCGATCCATCGACGATCTCGAGATGGCATTCGATCTGCTGGCCGGCCCGTCCGAGCCATTGGACCGGGCGTGGCGATTGGATCTTCCCCACTCACCGGCCACGGCACTCGGCGACTTCCGCGTCGCCATCTGGCTCGACGATCCGTTCTGTGCGGTCGATCCCGATGTCCGTGCCGTGCTCGACGCAGCGGTCGCGCGACTCGAAGCCGCGGGCGCACGAATCGAGGTCGCCCGGCCCGACTTCCCCGCGGGCGAGATGGCGGCCGCCGGGCTGGCGCTGATCGGGGCAGCGGCCAATCCGTATGTCGACCCACAGGAGCTCGCCGAACGGAAAGACTCCCGGGAGACACTGTCGCAGCTCGAGTGGCACGCGCTCGATCGCCTCCGAATCGCCGGACGCCACGCGTGGGCCGACTTCTTCGCTGGGTTCGATGTGATCCTCTGTCCCGTTCAGCCCGTTGCGCCGGTCGTTCACCAGCATCCGGATCCTGGCAAGAGCAACTTCGCCGGGCCCCTGGCCGGGACCGAGCGGCCCTACGCCGACCTCGTCGGGTGGACTGGACTGATCGGGTCGGCGTACCTGCCGTCGACGGTCGCGCCGACCGGACTCACCAAGGACGGGTTGCCGATCGGCGTGCAGATCGTCGGCGACTTCCTTCAGGATCGCACGACCCTCGCCTTCGCCCGAGCCGCCGAAGATGCCCTGGGTGGCGTGACGCCGCCGCCGATCGTGTCCACGCCATGACCGACGCGGCCTTCGACCTCACCGGGCGTCGCGCGCTCGTCACCGGCGCCTCCACCGGGATCGGTGCTGCGATCGCCTCTCGACTGGCCGGCGCGGGCGCTTCGGTGATCGCCGTCTCCCGGTCCGGACGGGCTCCGGACACCGCTGGCGTCTCGGGCCTTGCGTCCGACCTGAGCGACGCCGGCCAACTCGACGGCGTCGTCAATGCCGCGGTCGAACGGCTCGGTGGGCTCGACATCCTCGTCAACAACGCCGGATTCGCTGATCGGGTGCCGCTCGCTGATCTCGACCGCGAGACGTTCGATCGCTTCATCGACCTCAACATGTGGGCGCCCCTACGGCTCTGCCAACTCGCTCACCCTCACCTCGCCGAGTCCGACGGCGCCTCAGTGGTGATGATCGGATCGATCGATGCCGCTCGACCCTCGGCCGGCGCGCTCACCTACGGCGCGACGAAGGCGGCGATGGGCGCCGCCATCGTCACCCTGGCCAAGGAGTGGATGGCCGATGGCATCCGCGTGAACCAGGTCGACCCCGGCCTGATCGACACGCCACTGGCCAGCGAGGTGGTTGCAGCTGTTCGCGCCGACGACGCCACCATCAACATCGTCGGGCGAGTCGGCGAACCCGACGAGGTTGCCGGGCTCGTCCACTATCTCGTCGCCCCGGCCGGACGTTTCTCGAATGCCACGTCGTACCTCGTCGACGGCGGTGCACTCGCCCTCGGGCCCTCGGACGTCAGGGATCAGGCATGACCACGCCCCGACTCCTCATGATCCTCACCGAGAACGAGCCGCTGATCGAGCTCGACGACCTCGACGCGATGGTCGAGATGGCCCGAACCGCCGATGCCGAAGGCTTCGACGCCGTGATGCTGAGCGAACACCTCGCTCTCGGCCCCGCCGCCGGCGCGCTCGGGCGCCCCACCAACCCCCGGGAGTACGCGGCGCCCGGCAATCAGGATCCGGCGATGGGCTGGCCCAGCCAGATCGTGATGGCGTCGGCGATCGCCGCCGCCACCGAGCAGGTGCGCATCGTGCTCGGCGCGATCATCGCGCCGCTCCGCCACCCGGTGGCGATGGCGAAGGAGTTGGCCACCCTCGACCGGCTGAGTCACGGCCGGCTCGTCGTCCAGCCGACCGTGTCGTGGCATCGCGAAGAGTACGATGCTCTCGGTGTCGACTTCACCAAGCGGGGCCGCATCCTCGACGAGCAACTCGGTGCCCTGATGGCGCTCTGGAACGAGACACCGGCTGAGTTCCACGGTGAGTTCTTCGACTTCGCCGATGTCTACTCCGTGCCCAAACCCATGGGCTCACGGCGAACACGAACTCGACCAACAATGTGGTTCGGTGGCCAGGCCATGCACGATCCGCTGCTGCGACGGATCGTGAGGTACGGCGATGCGTTCCATCCGTTTGGCACACCAACGGCCGCGGACCTGGCGAAGCTGGCCGACGGCATGGCCGCGGCCGGACGTCACATCGACGAGTTGGAGAAGGTCGGTGGCACCCGCGCCCGTTTCACCGGCGCCGACGACGTCGCCGACATCGATGACGCGATGTCCGACTTCCCCCAGCAGATCGAGGCCGGCTACACGACCTTCTGCATGAAGCCCGCCCAGCACATCAACTCCATGGACGAGTTGCCGGGCCTGTGTCGCCACATGGTCGACCACGTGGCCACGCTCTGATGGGCCGAGTCAGTCCCAGGCGATGTCGAGGCGGGTCGGACCGCGGAAGCTGATGTTGGGGAACGTCTCGAACTCGTGACCACCCGCGAGCCGCAGCGACGGCAGCTTCTCGGTCAGCACCTCCAGCACGATCTTCGCTTCGAACTTCGCGAACCGGACACCGAGGCAGAAGTGCTTGCCCTTGCCGAAGGAGATGTTGTTGCGAGCGTCGCGCCGGTGGATGTCGAAGGACTCCGGGTCGGGGAACTCGTCGGGGTCATGGTTGGCGGCGGCGAGGTTCAGGTACACCTGGGTGCCCTTGAGGATGTCGACGCCGCCGAGTGTCGTGTCACAGTTCGCGATCCGTCGCCAACCGATCTGCGGCGTATCCAGGCGAATGACCTCCTCGAGCGCATTGGCGATGAGGTCGCGATCCGCACACAGCGCATCCCAGTCGTCCCGTCGCGGCAGCAGCGTCGACAAGGCGTTGCCGAGAAGCAGCGTGACGGGTTCGTGGCCGGCGAATGAAAGACCGTAGAGGATCGATTCGACCTCTCGATAGGTGAGATCGTCAGGGTGTGCCTCGTGATCGGCGAGCAACTCGGACGCGAAGTCGTCGGCCGGGTTGCCCTTCTTCGCTGCGGTGAACTCCTGGACGTATTGCCAGTAGGCCACCATCTTCTCGGCGATCGCCACCTGTTCCTCGGCACTCGGCTGGCCCCAGGAGAAGGCCAGACGGTCCCCGCACCACTCCTTCAGCTGGGAGTAGTCCGCCTCGGGGAACCCCATGAACTTGAAAACGACCTCGCCTGGCAACGGCTGTCCCACCGCGGCGATGAAGTCCGCCGGGGATCCCTCGGCGATCATCTCGTCGATGAGTTCCTCCGCCCGCCGTCGGATGTAGGGCTCCAACACCTTGTTGCGCCGGTTGGTGAAGCCGTTCTTGGTGAACTGGCGAATGCGACCGTGATCGGGCTCCTGGCGGTTCGACATCACGGCAACGGGACAGAAGCTCGGATCGGCGAGGATGGCGGCGGCTTCCTCACAGATCGGAAAGACCGGGTCCTGCACGTTCTCCGAGGAGTAGACATCCGGGTTGAGGAAGACTTCGGTCACGAGGTCCATGCGGGAAACGACCACGAATCCCAGCTCCGGGGCCCACGCCACCGGTGCCTCGTCGCGCATGCGGTTGGCGATCGGATAGGGCGCCTCGACGTACGCCGGCATCAATGGCGTGAAGGCATGATCCACCGGGCACCCCGTCGGCACGGCCGTCGCCGCCGTGCGGATCTGATGGTAATCGGTCTCAGTCATCGCCGACATCCTCGCACGCCCCGCCGTGCCATGCAGCTTCGATCTCGAGCGTCCACAAGGCGACCAGGCCTTCCATCGCACGGACCCCTGTCCCCACCGTCCCAACCTCTTGCAATTGGTCGCCTGATCTGAAAGTGTGTTTTTTATACAAAAGATCGTTTGCAGCCGAACGATCGTTGCGTCTAGCGTTCGCTGACCAATATCTGGAGGGATTCCCCAATGAAGTTCAAGTTCCTGATCGCGTTGCTCGCGGTCTTCAGTCTCATCGCTGCCGCATGTGGCGACGACGACAGCAGCACCGACGCCGGTGATGCCGGTGCGGACTCCGGCGATGACATGGCCGAGGGCGAGGGTCTCGACATCGACGCCATCCTCGCGGCCGATCTCGCCGCGTGTGAAGCCGCTCCGACCGGCGACGCCATCAAGGTGGGTATGGCGATGGACTTCTCCGACGTCGTCGGCTTCGTCGACATCCCCGGTTCGAACCTCGTGCCCTACATCGCCGAACTGGCGAACTGCAACGGTGGCATCAACGGCCGCCCCGTCGAGGTCCAGGTCGCCGAAGTCGGCGACGACGCCGCCCTCGCCGCCCAGGAGCTCCTCGACTGGGGTGCTCACTTCCTGATCGGCCCGCCCTTCGCCGACTTCGCGCTTCCGATCCTCCAGGTCACCGAGGGCAACGTGCCGCTGTTCGTGGCTGCCTCGACCGAGCCCACGCTCGCCGACGCCTCCATCAACTCCTGGCTCGTCAGCTTCGACGACAACCTGATGGCCGCTGCGGTCGCCCAATGGGCGCTCGACAACGGCATCGACCGCGCCATCATCTTCACCGAAGGTGAGGGTGTGCCCTACACCGGCGTCAACCCCGACGCCTTCAAGGCGCACTTCGAGGCCAACGGCGGCACCGTCGTCAGCGAGCAGACCTACGTCTGGGCCGCCGACACCGACTTCTCCGCTCAGGTGAACGAGATCGCCGGCATCTCCGAGAACAACGAGATCGTGTATTCGGCGGCTCTCGGCTTCCAGGTCACCGCCCTTCGCGGCCAGCTCGAAGGTCAGGGCCTCGACGGTCTGACCTACGGCGGCACCGACGCCCTCGACGCCACCGGCATCCAGTTCGAGGACAACAACGAGGGCATCGTCCACACCCCGCACGTCAGCATCTCGGCGGGCGACCGCAACGACGCGATGCTCGCCGGCTACGAAGCCGCGAAGGGTGAGGCACTCGAGAGCCGTGGCTTCATGCCGCTCTACGTCGACTCCATGTTCCTGGGCATCCAGGCCATGCTCGACTGTGGCTGCGACGACCCCGCTCAGATCGGCGATGCCGTCGCCGCCATCTCCGGCTTCGAGGGTCTCTCCGGCACGATCACCTACGCCGGCACCAACGGCATCCCGCCGAAGGCTGTCCCGATCAACCAGATCGTCGACGGGGCCGACACCCTGGTCGACACCATCGGCTGAGTGTTGCTGGACTGAGTCACTGTGCTCGAAGTCGGGGGACTCACAACCAAATACGGTGCGATCTCCGCACTTCGAGACGCGAGTCTGACCGTCGGGTCCGGTGAGGTCATTGGCCTCATCGGACCCAACGGGGCAGGCAAGACGACCTTGTTGAATTCGATTGCCGGGTTGCTCACCCCAGCGGCGGGCACGGTCACGTTCAACGGTGCCGATGTCACCGGCTCATCGCCCGAGAAGCTCCTGCGCGCCGGGCTGGCCCTGGTGCCCGAGCACCGCCGGATCTTCACCGACATGACGGTGGAGGAGAATCTCAAGATCGGCGGCATCACCCGTTCTGCCTTGGAACGGAGCTCCGATCTCGATGAAATGGCCGAGCTGTTCCCGGTCCTGCGCGACAAGTGGACCACCGCGGCCGGCTTCCTTTCCGGCGGCGAGGCGCAGCAGCTCGCCATCGCCCGGGCGCTCATGTCGCGCCCGAAGCTGCTGATGATGGACGAACCCTCACTCGGGCTCGCGCCCGTGCTGGTCGACGTCGTCTTCGATCTGATCGCCAACCTGAGAACGCAGGGACGCACCCTGCTCGTCGTCGAGCAGAACGCCACCCGAATGCTGGAGGCGTCCGACCGGGCCTACGTCCTGCGCAGTGGCGAGGTCGTGGCCACGGGCACGGGAGCCGAACTCCGAGAACGCGACGACCTCTTCGACACCTTCGTCGGAGGAGGCGAGTCATGACCGAACTCCTGCAGAACCTCATCGACGGTCTCGGCCGGGGCAGCATCTACGCCCTTCTCGCTCTCGGCGTCGCCGTGATCTTCGGCGTGATGCATCTGCTCAACTTCGCCCACGGCGAACTCATCACCGTGGGGGGCTACGCGGCCTACGCGGCGTCCAACCAGGGCTGGTCCTGGTATCTGATCACCCCACTGATCATCATCTGTGCGGTCGCCGCATCGCTGCTGATCGAGCGCATCGCGTTCAGCCGCGTCCGTGGTGCGTCCGACTTCACCCTGCTGCTCACGTCGTTCGGCGTGCACTTCGTGGTGTCCGCCATCTTCCTCCTCTATGTGTCCGCGTCGGTGAAGACGTTCTCTCGCCCCGGCTGGGTCACCGACACGTACTCGGTGGGGTCTCTCAACATCGAGGTGTTCGACACGGTCGTGATCGTCGTCACGGTCATCACCCTGCTCGCCACGACCTGGCTCCTGCAGCGCACCATGTTCGGCATCGCGTTGCGTGGTGCTGCCGCTGACTTCGACGCCGCCCGCCTCATGGGCGTCAACTCCGACTCGGTCATTCGCGGCGCCTTCGCCCTCAGCGGCCTGCTGGCCGGAATCGCCGGCGTGTTCTGGCTGATGCGTTCGGGCTCGACCACCCCGAGCGGCGGCGTGGACCCGATGCTCTCCGGCGTGCTCGCCGCCCTGATCGGCGGCCTCGGCTCACTGCGTGGCGCCGTGCTCGGCGGGTTCGTGCTCGGCCTCGCCGAAGTGGTCCTGCGCTCGCGGCTCCCCGATGGCATCGCCCCACTCACCGATGGCGTGGTCTTCGTGCTCATCGCCCTGTTGTTCATCTTCCGACCACAGGGACTCATCACCGTGGCCCATGCGGAGCGTGTGTGATGTTCCCCAGGTTCGACCGCGACGTCGCCTTCCCATTCGCCGGCGCACTCATCCTCTTCGCCGCCCTGGTCGGGGGCGGACTCCTCTACCAAGCCCTCTTCAGCGGTGGCGCCGCCGAACGCCTCGTCACCGTGATGCTCATCGATGCGATCATCGTTCTCGGCATCCAGGTCTATGTGGGGAACACCGGTGTGCTGTCCTTCGGCCACATCGGCTTCGGCGCCATCGCCGGCTACACCTTCGCGGTGCTGGCCATCTCCCCGGAGGAGAAGGCCAAGCGCATCCCCGACGCGCCGTTCGGACTCACCGACGTCGACATGAGCATCACGATGGCGATCATCGTCGCCGTGGTCGTCGCGTGCATCGCCGCGGTGATCCTCGGTGTCGGACTGGCCCGATCGGGCGCTCAATCCGGCGCGGTCTCGGCCACGGTGATCACGCTGGCGCTGTTGTTCGTCACCCACGAGGTGTCGCGCAACTGGCCCGAGCTCACCGGCGGCGAACGGGTCGGGCTCTTCTTCCCGATCGGCGGCGCGCTCGACAGCCGGCTGCCCATCTACGGAGCTCTCCTCGGGTCGCTGATCGTCGCCCGGCTCTACGCCCAGAGCCGCAGCGGTCGACTCGCCGTCGCCGCCCGCGAAGACAACCTCGCGGCGCGTGCCATGGGCGTCAACCCACTCGTGCAGCAGATGGTGGCGCTCATCATCTCGGTGGCCATCGTCGCCGTCGGCGCCAGCCTCTCGGTCTACGAGGACGGCTCGCTGCTCCCGGAGAACTTCTTCTTCGACTTCACCCTGCTCACCCTCGTGATGTTGATCGTGGGCGGGCGCAACAGCGTCACCGGCGCGGTGCTCGGCGTCGCCGTCATGACCTTCGGCCGAGAGCTCGCTCGCCGTCTCGGCCAGGACGGGTTCGAGATCTTCGGGCTCGGCCTCGACGGCAAGCCGCTCGATTGGGTCTTTCGCGAGAACCTCCAGACCGTCTTCCTCGGGCTCTCGATGCTCGGCTTCATGATCTGGCGACCCAAGGGGCTGCTCGACGATTGGGAGCTCGACGAGTGGCTGCGAGCCAAACTTCGCCGCGGCGATGAAGCCAAGCCAGAACCCCTCCCCGAGGTCGAAGCCGACACGTCGTCGGTGCTGCATGCCGAATCGATCGAGGTCCGTTTCGGCGGCTTCAAAGCACTGTCCGACGCCGCCCTGCACGCCGACGGCGGGGAGATCGTCGGCATCATCGGCCCCAATGGCGCCGGCAAGACCACGTTCGTGAACGTCATCACCGGCATGGTGCAGCCCACGGCCGGTCGCTTCTCGGTCGACGGCGACGATGTCACCGACACCGAGACGTACGAGCTCGCCCGTCGCGGTGTCGTACGCACCTTCCAGAATCTCCGCCTCTTCGGCGCGCTGACGGTGCGGGAGAACGTCGAGGTCTCCTCCCTGATCGCCCAGTCGCACCGCACCGGACGCACGATCCCCGACATCGATGCGCTCATCGGTGAGGCGGGTCTCTGGGAACACCGCGATCGTCGGGCCGGCGAACTCGACTACGGCAACTCCCGACGCCTCGAGCTCGCCCGCGCCGCGGCCCTCGCCCCTTCGTTCCTGCTCCTCGACGAACCAACCAGCGGCATGAGCGACAGTGAATCGCTCGAAATGATCGAACAGGTACGCCACATGGCCGCCACGGTCGGCGCCGGCGTGATCGTCATCGACCACGACCTCGGTTTCATCACCGGGATCTCGGACCGAATCTACGCGTTCGACCAGGGTGCCGTCATCGCCGTCGGCACCCCCGAAGAGATCCAGGCCAACGCGCGGGTCCAAGCCGCCTACCTGGGGTCGGCTGCCACCAGATGAGCGAGTCGCCGTACCGTCCCACACCGATCGGCGCACGCCGCGGCGGACTCGCCGCGGACGTCGCCGACTACGTCCGCGGCCTCATCCTCACCGGCGCGCTCGAGCCCGGCGTGAAGGTGGACCAGGAGGCGATCAGCCAGGCGCTCGGCGTGAGCCGCAGCCCGATTCGCGAGGCGCTCGTCGGGCTCGGCAAAGAGGGCCTGCTCGACATCACCCCGCGACGCGGAGCGTTCGTCGCCCGCTTGACTCCCGAAGACATCATCGACCACTACGAGCTGGTCGGCATCGTGTCGGGCCGCGCCGCGGCGATGGCTGCCGATGCCTTGAAGGAGGAGGACGTCGAGGCGCTGGAAGCCGTGCACGATCAGTTCGTGGCCGGCGCATCGCCCGCCGACCTGCAGGTCCTGAACGACGACTTCCATCGGATCATCAACACGGCCGCGCCGCGGCGAACACGCTGGCTGCTCGGCCACCTGGCCCGCTCCGTGCCGTCGGACTACTACGAGTTCACCGACGGCTGGAATGCCAAGGCCGTCGGGCACCACGCGGCCGTGCTCGCCGCGATAGTCGGCCGGGACGCCGACGGCGCTCGCGAGGCGATGGAACGCCATCTGCACGAATCCGGCGTCGCGGCCGTTGCCGAGCTCCGCCGCCGCGGTTTCTGGTCCGACCACGACTCGAACTCCGACATGGACAAGGAATCTGCGTGACCGACACGTTCGTCCCCCAACAGGCCAGCGACTTCGACGACATTCGCTTCGAAGTCCGCCGCCTGTGCGACAAGTACGGCAACGAGTACTGGCGCGGGCTCGAGCCCGACAACTACCCCACCGAGTTCGTGAAGGAACTCACCGATCAGGGCTGGCTCGGGTCGCTCATTCCCGAGGAGTACGGCGGCGGTGGGCTCAGTCTCGCCGGCGCATCGGTCATCCTCGAGGAGATCTCGGCCAGTGGCGGCAACCCGTCGGCATGTCACGCCCAGATGTACGTGATGGGCACCCTGCTGCGCCACGGCACCGAGGAGCAGAAGCAGAAGTACCTGCCCCAGGTCGCCGACGGCCGCAAGCGTCTCCAGGCCTTCGGCGTCACCGAACCCACGGCGGGCTCGGAGACCACTGCCATCTCCACCCGGGCCGTGCGCGACGGCGACACGTGGCGGATCAACGGGCAGAAGATCTGGACCAGCCGGGCGATGCAGAGTGATCTGATGATCCTTCTCGCTCGCACGACGCCGGCCGAGGAGGTCACGAACCGGGTCGAGGGCCTCTCGGTGTTCATCGTCGAGATGCGGGGCGACGACGGCGAACTGATTCCGGGACTCACCATCAATCCGATCCCGACGATGATGAACCACAACACCAATGAGGTGTTCTTCGACGATGTCGAGATCCCCGCCGACGCACTGATCGGCACCGAGGGCATGGGGTTCCGCCACATCCTCGACGGCATGAACGCCGAGCGCATCCTGATCGCCGGCGAGTGCATCGGCGACGGCACGTTCTTCCTCGACAAGGCCACCGAATACGCCAACGAGCGCGAGGTGTTCGGCCGGCCCATCGGCATGAACCAGGGTGTGCAGTTCCCCCTCGCCAAGGCGTATGCCAACCTGCGGGCCGCCGACCTCATGCGCTGGCAGGCCGCCAACATGTTCGACCAGGGTCTGTCGTGCGGGGCCGAGGCCAACATGGCCAAGATGCTCGCGTCGGAGGCCTCGTGGGAAGCCGGCAACGCTGCGGTGCAAACCTTCGGCGGATTCGGGTTCGCCGTCGAGTACGACATCGAGCGCAAGCTGCGCGAGACCCGGCTCTACCAAGTCGCCCCCATCAACAACAATCTGGTGCTCGCGTTCGTCGCGCAGAAGTGCCTCGGCCTCCCGAAGTCGTACTGAGGAGGTCGGGCTGATCATGCGCGCTGTCGTTCTCCCCGCCGCCAACGAGAAGCTGGTCGTCGTCGACGATCACCCCGCGGCCGGCACCGGTCGTGAGGGTGGCGAGATCATCGACGTCACCGCCTGCGGCGTCTGCCACTCCGACATCCATGTGGTCGATGGCGATTTCCCGAGCCCGTTGCCGATCGTGATGGGCCACGAGGTCACCGGCGTTCATCCCGAGATGGGGCCGGTGATGGTGTACGCCCCGTGGGGCTGTGGCAACTGCCAGCAGTGCAGCGACGGCGAGGAGATGATCTGCGCCAACGCCACGGAGGCCGGTCTGTTCACCGACGGTGGCTACAGCGAGCAGATGTGGGTCAAGGATCGCCGCTATCTCGCCCCGCTCGGCGACATCGATCCGATCGCCGCCGCTCCCCTCGCCTGCGGTGGCCTCACCGCCTACCGAGCCGTTCGCCACGGCCTCGACATCCTGCAGAACGTCGGCGAACGCGGCCGGGCTCTCGTCATCGGCGCCGGTGGCCTCGGCCAGTACGCGATCTCGTATCTTCGGCTCATGAGCGACGCCCACGTCATCGCATTGGATCTGGCCGAGGACAAGCGCGGGCAGGCCATCCAGATCGGTGCCCACGAGGCGATCGGGCCTGACGACGAACTCGCTCCGTGCGACGTGGTACTCGACTTCATCGGAGCCGACGTCACCCTCGCCACCGCGTCGGCCAACGTCGCCCGGAAGGGCACCGTGATCGTGATCGGCCTGGCGGGCGGCACCACTCCGTTCGGCCTCACCAGCGTTCCGCCCGAGGCCCGCTTCATGTCGAGCTTCTGGGGCACCCGTTCCGAGATGGACGATCTGCTCGCGCTTGCCCGCCGCGAGCCGTCGATCGTCCGTTTCGTCGAGACCCTCCCCCTCAGCGAAGCCCAGACCGCCCACGACCGACTCCGCAGCGGCCAGTTCACGAGCCGCCTCGTCCTCCTCCCCTGAGTTGGGACGCTGGGGTCAGACCCCTGTCCCGATCTCGCACCATCCACCAACTCGGCAAGAGCCACACAAACCCACAGGTGACCACCATGAGCATGTCCGCTGAAGAGTTCCGTACCCAGTGCCGCGAGGCAGGGGTGCACACTGTCGAGGTCGCCACGCCCGACACACAAGGGCACCTGCGCGGCAAGCGTGTGCCCGTCGACCGGTTCTTCGACACGACGATCACGAGTGGCGTGAACATCGCGGACGCCATGTTCGTCTTCGACATGCAGAACGACCTGCCCGACAACGAGTTCGTCAACATGGACACCGGCTACCTGGACTGCCGGCTCGTGCCCGATGTCAGCACCGGTCGCATCCTCTCCCACCGCCCGGGCTACGCCCTGGTCTTCGCTTCGGTCGAGGATCCTCACGGCAACAGCCACCCGTTGGCGCCCCGGAACGTGCTGGCCGGCCAGGTGGCTCGCCTCAACGACCAGGACCTCGACCCGTACGTCGCCACGGAGCTCGAGTTCTACTTCCTCACCCCCGAGTTCGAGCCGGTGCAGAGCCACATCCAGTACAGCTCGCTGACCGACATGATCGAGCTCGAACCGATGCTGCACGACATGCGGGACGCGCTCGACGCGGCAGGCATCGAGGTGGAGTCGTCGAACTACGAGTACGGCCCGGGCCAGATCGAGATCAACTGTGGGCCGGCCGACGCCATGCGTACGGCCGACAACACCGTGCTCTTCAAGTCGATCGTCAAGCAGATCGCGGTGCAGCACGGCTACCGCGCCACGTTCATGCCGAAGCCGTGGACCGAGCAGTCGGGTTCGGGCATGCATGTCCACACGAGTCTCAACGCCGACGGCAGCAACGCCTTCGCCAGCTCGCAGGGCGCGCCAAACGAGATCATGAGCCACTGGCTCGGTGGTCTGCTCGAACACGCCGAGTCCATGACGTTCATCGGTGCGCCCACCCCCAACGGACCGCGCCGAATCCGTCCCTACACGTTCGCCCCCACCCACATCCACTGGGGACTCGACAACCGCACCGTGCTGGCCCGCTGCATCTGCGAAGGCGGCGCCCCCAACCGGGTGGAGTACCGCTCGGCGGGCGCCGACGCCCACCCCCACCTGATCATCGCCGCCATCCTGGCCGCCGGTGCCGACGGCGTGGAGCGCTCGCTGGCCCTGCCCGAGATGAGCAGCGGCGACATGTACACCAGCCCCGGTGACAACACCCCCATCCCGACCGATCTCGCCGGCGCTGTCGCCGCGTTCGAGGGTTCGAAGATGGCCGAGATGTTGGGAGACACGTTCTCCCGGAGCTACGCCTCGATCGCTCATGCCGAGGTCGCGATGGCTGCGGAGAACAACCCCGACCCCGATGAGGTCAACAACTGGGAGCGCGAGCGCTTCATCGAGCACAGCTAGGAGATTGCCGTGACCTCCACCACCTCGGACCCCGTCGACGTCACCACGTCGTCGCTGTATCTCGACGGCTTCCCCCACGAACGCTTCACCGCGATGCGCGAGACGCCTGGTCTGACCTGGCATCCCTACGGCGACTCCGGCTTCTGGGCCGTCACCCGGCACGCCGATGTGAAGGAGGCGTCGAAGCGGCCGACCGACTTCTCCTCCGGCATCGGCCACACGAACCTGTGGGATCTCGAACCCGATGCGCTCGAAGCCCGTCGCTCGATCCTCGACACCGACGCACCCGACCACACCCGCCTTCGTCGCCTCGTGAGCAAGGCGTTCACCCCGAAGGCGATCCGGGTCTGGGAGGACGTCACCCGCCAGATCACGTGTGAGCTGCTCGACGACTGGATGGAGAAGGGCGGTGGCGACTGGGTGGCCGAGGTGGCGGCCCCGCTGCCGATCCGGGTGATCCTCACCATTCTGGGCGTGCCGGTCGAGGACGCCGACTATCTCGTCGAGATCTCGAACTACCTCGTCGAGGGCACCAGCGACAAGCCGTCACTCCCCGCCGATGCCTACGGCAACAGCACCGAGCTCCGTCTCCTGCCGTTCCAGAGCCCGGCCAGTCATGCCCTGTACGAGTACGGCGAACAGCTCGGCGCCAAGCGCCTGGCCGACCCGCAGGAGGACATGGTCACCATGCTCGTCCAGCTCGAGGACGACGGCGACCGGCTCTCCCACAACGAGTACCGCAACTTCTTCCACGCCCTCGTCTTCGCCGGCAACGAGACCACTCGCACCGCGATCACCCACGGGGCGATGGCGTTCGCCGACAACCCGGACCAATGGCAGCGGATCCTCGACGATCCCGCCATGGTCGAGCCCGGGGTCGAGGAGCTGCTGCGGTGGGCCACGCCCGTCCTGCACATGCGTCGCACGGCAGCGGCTGACACCGAACTCGCCGGCACGCCAATCGCAGCCGGCGACAAGGTCGTGATGTGGTACATGTCCGCCAACCGCGACGAGGCCGTGTTCGACGATCCGTTCCGCTTCGACGCCGGCCGCGATCCGAACCCCCACCTCGCCTTCGGTGGTGGCGGCCCGCACTTCTGCCTCGGCGCCTTCCTGGCCCGGATGGAGGTCACCGTGCTCGTGGAGGAGATGCGCAAGCGCAACATGGTGCTCGAGACCCGCAGTCCGGCGGTACACGCGCCGTCCAACTTCGTCCATGGCGTGCTCTCGGCCGAGATGGGAGTGAGCCGTGCCTGACGAGATGGTGAGGCTCACCCTCGACGCCGAGGTCTGCATCGGCGTCGGCCAGTGTGAACTGCTCGAACCCACCGTGTTCTTGCTCGACGAGGACGAGAACATCTCGACCCTCATCGGTGAGGCGACGTTGCCCCGTGATCGTGCCGAGGCCGTGGTCGACAAGTGCCCGAGTTCCGCAATTCAGATCGCCGAGGACTCCTGATGGAGTCGTACGACAACTGGATCAACGGCGGATGGGCCCAACCTGCTCGACGGATGGAGACCACCACCCCGTTCACGGGCGAAGCGTGGGCCGAAGTGGCCGACGATGCCGCGGCGGTCGATGCGGCCGTCGCCGCCGCACGAGCCGCGTTCGAAGGCGAGTGGGGCGCGATGCCCGCCGCCGAGCGGGGCCGCCTGATGCGCAAGCTCGGTGAGCTCCTCACCCGTGATGCCGAGATGCTCGGCCAGGTCGAAAGCCGAGACAACGGCAAGATCATCCGGGAGACCGGCGCGCAGGCCAAGAGCCTGCAGAGCTACTACGACTTCTTCGCCGGACAGGCCGACAAGATCGGCGGCGAGAAGCTACCCGACCCGGGCGCCAACTTCCTCGTCTACACCGAGAAGGTTCCTGTCGGCGTCGTGGGCGCGATCATCCCCTGGAACTCTCCGCTCGCGCTGCTCACATGGAAGCTCGCTCCCCTGCTCGCCGCCGGTTGCACCGCGGTGGTCAAGCCGTCCGACATCACACCGGTGACCGCACTGCTTCTCGCCGAACGCGCGACCGAGGCAGGCTTCCCGCCCGGCGTCATCAACATCGTCACCGGAGGGCCGGAGGTCGGTGCGGCCATCAGCTCGCATCCGGGCATCGACAAGATCACGTTCACCGGCGGCGGCGCCACCGCCCGCCACGTGGCCCGTGCCGCGGCCGAGAATCTCACCCCGCTCGTGCTCGAACTCGGCGGCAAGTCGCCCCAGATCGTGTTCGACGACGCTGACCCCGACGCCGCCGTCAACGGCATCCTCGCCGGCATCTTCGCGGCAAGTGGCCAGACGTGTGTTGCCGGTTCCCGCGCCTACGTGCAGGAGGGCATCGCCCAGGAGATCATCGATCGTGTGGTCGAGCGGGCCGGCACGATCCAGCTCGGCGACCCGGCCGACGTCGCCACCGAGATGGGGCCCGCCGCATCCGACGCCCAACGCGACCGCATCATCGCCATGATCGACCAGGCTCGCGCCGAGGGCGCCACCATCGCCGCCGGTGGCGTGGTCGACCCCGACCTCGGCGGGCGTTTCGTACGGCCGACGGTGATCACCGACGTCACCAACGAAACCACCATCGTGCGCGAGGAGGTCTTCGGGCCCGTGCTGACGATCCAGACCTTCGCCGACGAGGCCGAGGCCGTCGCGTTGGCCAACGACTCGGACTACGGCCTCGCCGCCGGTGTCTGGTCGGTCGACATCCGCCGCTGCCACCGTATGGCCCGCAAGCTCGACGTCGGCATGGTGTGGCTCAACACGTACCGCAACGTCAGCCCGCTGGCACCGTTCGGCGGCACCAAACAGTCCGGCTACGGCCGCGACAACGGGCTCGAAGCGATCGACGAGTTCCTCGAGACCAAGACCGTGTGGGTGGAGCTCGAGGGCGCCACCCGCGACCCGTTCGTCATCGGTTGATCTGATGGCCGGCGAACTCGGGGTTCGAAGCGTTGGTCGGTTCACCTGGACCGAACAGGGTGACGGCCCGCCGGTCGTGTTCCTGCATCCGATCGTCGGGACGCGCGACTACTGGAACCCGCAGCTGGCCGGGCTCTCGGACCAGTTCCGCTGCCTTGCCCTCGACGCGCCGGGCTACGCCGGCGAGGCGATCGAGCCGCTGAGCTCTGCCGAGCACGGGGCCAGGATCGTCGAGTTCCTCGACGTCCTCGATGTCGAGCAGGCCGATCTCGTCGGTCTCTCGCTGGGCGGCATGCACGCGCTCTATGCGCTCGGCGCGGCGCGTGATCGTTTCCGACGGACCGTGCTCGCCGACACGAGCCTGGCGTTCGGCGCCGACCCGGCGACGTGGCTGACCGACTGGCTGGCCCCGATCGACGCCGGAGGGACGCCCGCCGATCTGGCGGCAGGCGCCATCGACACAATCGTCGCCAATCCGTTGGCCGACGACGTGCGCCGTGCACTGCACGACTCATTCGGCCGAGTGAGCGAGGCGGCGCTCCGGCAGGCCTGCGACACCATCGCCAACCATGACGCCACGGCGCTCGTCGCCGCCATCGACAACTCCTGTCTCGTCGTCTGCGGAGAGCTCGACGAGGAGACCCCCGTCGAATACTCCGAGGCGTTGGCCCAGGCCCTGCCCGACGGCGAGCTCACCGTCATCGCCGGCGCTGGGCACCTCAGTTCGATCGAGCAACCCCAGACGTTCAACGACATCACGAGGAACTTCCTTGCCTAGCCATACGCCCCTCGTCGAGGGAATCGACCTGACCGATCCAGCATCATTCTCCGACGGGATCCCCCACCCCGCGTTTGCGGCGATGCGCGACGCCGACGGCCTCTCCTGGGTGCCGGGCAATGACGAGTTCGACGGCTTCTGGAACGTCACCCGCCACGCCGATGTCGTCACCGTCTCGCGAGACACCGACACCTACTCGTCCGCGGCAGGCCACATCCAGATGTACGACATCGACGAGGACGCCCTCGAAGCGCGTGCCTCGATGATCGACATGGACCCGCCGATCCACACCCGGCTCCGCAGGCTGGTGAGCGCGGCCTTCACGCCCCGACATGTGCAGTCCTACCAGGAAGACATTCGCACTCGGGTCAACAAGGCGCTCGATGATCTCGAAGCCGCCGGTGGCGGCGAGTGGATGGATCTCGTCGCCAAGCCGATCCCGATCGGGGTGATCTGCGACATTCTCGGCGTCCCTCAGGAGGATGGCGACTACATGATCGAGCTCTCGGATCATCTGGTCGCCGGCACGAGCAGCGAGCAGTTGCCGGCGGACGCCTACGGCAACACGACTGACCTGCGGCTGCTGCCGTTCGGGAGTCCGGCCGCCCACGGGGTGAACGAGTACGCCCGCGATCTGGCCGACCGGCGCCGCAACGACCCTGGCGACGACCTCGTCACCAAGTTGCTGGAGGCCGAAGTCGATGGCGAGAAGCTCACTGAAGCGGAGTTCTCCCGGTTCTTCCAACTGATGATCTTCGCCGGTAACGAGACCACCCGATCGTCGATGGGGCACCTCGCGCTCAACATGGCCGAGTTCCCCACCGAATTCGACCGAGTACGTGCTGATCCCAGCCTCGTCCCGACCGCGACCGAAGAGGTCATCCGCTACTCGTCCTCGATTCTGTACTTCCGGCGCACCGCCACCCGCGACTGCGAGCTGAACGGGACGGAGATCGCCGCGGGCGAGAAGATCGTCATGTGGTACGCCGCCGCGAACTTCGACCCGCAGGTCTTCGACAACCCTCAGCGGTTCGACGCTGGCCGACCCACTCCCCCGGCCAATGTGGCGTTCGGTGGGGGCGGGGCACATTTCTGCCTCGGCGCCTCGCTGGCCCGGCTCGAGATCGCGATACTCATCGAGGAGCTCGTCCGGCGCGACCTCCGAATCGAGGTGGTGGACGACCCGGTCTATGTCGACTCGAACTTCGTCAACGGACTCGAGTCCGTGAAGGTCCGCGTCGTATGACCGATCGCTGGGGTGACGACACGACCGGCACCGCCGAGTCGATCGAGGCCTGGGACACGGCCTGGGAGGAGTTCCTCCACTTCCATGGCGATCCCCTGGCCACCCTCGCTGCGGTGAACGAGTCCGACGGCTCGTTCGTACTCGGGCCGGTGCTGTGTGCGTTGTACAACATCACTGCCGGGAGTCCGCTGAACGCGCCGGCAGTTGTCGACGACCTCGCTCGGGCCCGCGAACGAGCGGCCACCGACCGCGACCGAGGTCACGCCAATGCTCTGGCGCTCGCGGCCGCCGGCAACTTCACCGCCGCAGCCGACGCCTGGGCCGACCTGGCCGCCAACCGCGACTTCGCCGCCTACCGGTTCGCCCACGACCTCTACCTCCATGTGGGCGACCGCGACCGCCGCCTCTCGGCCAGCGAACGAACGCGACAACAGTGGATCGACCGACCGGGTGAGAACTTCATCGACGGGATGCACTCGTTCACCCTCGAGGAATCGGGCCGCTACAACGAGGCGATCGCCTACGGGCAGGCCGCGCTCGATGCCGACCCGCTCGACCTGTGGGCTCGCCACGCACTCGCGCACGTCTACGAACACACCAACGACACCGAATCGGCCACCCATCTGCTTCGCGACACGAGCGATGTCTGGGCACCCCAGGACGGCTTGGCCATGCACGTGTGGTGGCATCTCGCCCTGCGGCTCCTCGCGGTCGGCGCGATCGCCGACGTCCTCGAGATCTTCGACGAGCAATTGCCGACCGCCACCACCGCGTTCCGGCTCTGCGATGCGACCAGCCTGCTCTGGCGAGCCGAACTCGCCGGCCACGACGTCGGTGATCGGTGGGACGCCGTCGCCGATCGGTGGGACTCGATCGCCAACCGCCACACCTGCGGCTTCCTCGACCTGCATGCTGCGCTGGCCTACATCCGCCGCCCAGGCCACCCGGGTGCGGGCCGCTGGTTCGACGGCCTTGCCGCTCGACCCGACGGCGACAGCGAGATCGACGAGGTCTTCGCCGACGTCGCTCGTCCCCTGATCGCCGCGCTCCGCCAGAATGACCCGATCACCCTCGACCGTCTTGCTGTTGACATCCGACGCATCGGCGGGAGCGAAGCCCAGCGCGAAATCGTCACCCAGACCCGACTCTCCATGGGAGCCCCCACATGACCTGGCAACTCACCGACGAACAGCTCGCCATCCAGGCCAAGGCCCGTGCCTTGGCCGGCGAGGTGATCGGGCCCCGCGCCAAGGCAGTCGACGAGGCCGAGCAGTACCCGTGGGAGAACGTCGCTGCTCTCCAGGAAGCCGGTTTCACGGGCATGACCGTACCGAAGGATCTCGGTGGCCCCGGTCACTCATTCCTCGACGCGGTGCTCGTGGTCGAGGAGATGGCGAAGAAGTGTGGTGTCACCGGCCGCATCGCGGTCGAAGCGAACATGGGCGCCATCTCCGCGGTGATGGCCTACGGCACCGATGAGCAGAAGAAGATCGCGGCCGAATACGTCCTGAGTGGTGACAAGCCCGCCATCTGTATCACCGAACCGGGCGCCGGGTCCGCGGCATCGCAGATGACGACGCGCGCCGATCGCCGTGGCGACACGTACATCGTCAACGGCAAGAAGCACTGGATCACGGGCGGCACGGTGAGCCGCATGCACCTGATCTTCGCCCGCGTGTTCGACGAGGACGGCAACGAGGAGGGCATCGGCGGATTCCTCGCCTTCCGGGACGAGACGCCGGGGCTCAGCTTCGGCCGGCGAGAGCCGACCATGGGCCTGCGTGCCATCCCCGAGATGGAAGTCATCTTCGAGGACATGGAGGTCGGGGCCGACATGGTCGTGCTGCCGCCGTCGGGCTTCCGCCGGGGCTTCGCCGATCTGATGAACGCCTACAACAGTCAGCGGGTGGGTGCCGGCACGGTGGCACTGGGCCTCGGTCAGGGCGCCTACGAGTTGGCACTCGACTTCGCCAAGGAGCGTGAACAGTTCGACCGGCCGATCGCCGAGTTCCAGGGTCTGCAATGGATGCTCGCCGACATGTCGGTCAAGATCGAAGCCGCCCGCAGCCTGACCTACCGCGCCGCGGAGTCCCGCGGCGACGGTGGCTCACCATTCCCCGACGCCGCGCTCGCGGCGCAGGCCAAGATCTTCACGTCGGAGTCGATGATCCAGGTCGTCAGCGATGCGCTCCAGGTCTTCGGAGCCGCCGGCTACAGCCGCAACAACCCCCTCGAGCGCATGTACCGCGATGTCCGCATGTTCACCATCGGCGGTGGCACCGCCCAGATCCTCCGCACCGTCGTGTCGAGCCGCATTCTCGACATGAAGCTCCCGCAGACGCGTGGTGGGTTCATGCCCAAGGACGCCTAGGTATGAGCGCACCGCTCGACGGCATCATCGTCGTCTCGGTCGAGCAGGCCATCGCCGCGCCGTTCGCCACCCGCCAACTCGCCGACCTCGGCGCCCGGGTGTTGAAGATCGAGCGGCCCGGATCGGGCGACTTCGCCCGCGACTACGACACTGCGGTCGAAGGCTCGTCTGCCTTCTTCGTGTGGGGCAATCGGGGGAAGGACAGCTTCGTCCTCGATCTCAAGGATGACGACGACCGGGCCATGTTCGAGCGGTTGCTCGCCGGCGCCGACGTCTTCATCCAGAACCTGGCGCCGGGAGCGGCCGAACGGGCTGGACTCCTCGCCCATCAGGTGCGCGAGCGGTATCCGTCGATCATTGCGTGCGGCATCTCGGGCTACGGACTCGACGGCCCCCGCACCGACGACAAGGCGTACGACCTCGCCATCCAGGCCGAGGCCGGTGCAATGTCGCTCACCGGGTCCGAGGCCGAGCCGAGCAAGATCGGCTTCTCCGTGGCCGACATCGCGTCCGGCATGTACGGACTCTCGTCGATCCTCGCCGCACTCTTTCGCCGCCAGGCCACCGGTGAAGGCGCCACCATCGAACTCTCGATGCTCGAGTGTCTCGCCGAGTGGACCGCGGCCCCCACCTATGGCGCCGTCGGACGCGGCGCCAACCCGGCTCGAGCCGGCCACCGCCACGCCATGATCTCGCCCTACGGCGTCTACCCGCTCGCCGACGGTCGCGAGATCCTGATCGCCGTGCAGAACCACACCGAGTGGCTGGCGCTGTGCACCGACGTGTTTCAGAAGCCCGAGCTCGCCGACGACGAGCGCTTCGCCACCAACGAGGCTCGCATCACCAACATCGCAGAGTTCGAACCGGTGCTGCGAGCCGCGCTCTCCTCCGCACCGGCGGACGAGATGCTGCAGCGGCTGACGGCGGCTCGTATCGCCTACAGCTCCGTCAACACCCCGCTCGCCCTGTGGGACCACGACCAACTCCACGCGCGTGACCGCTTCATCGACACGGAACTGCCGACCGGCCGAGCCAAGACCCTCAAACCGCCGTTCAACATCGACGACGCGGGCGGGGCCAATCCCCGGGTCCCCGCCCTCGGCGAACACGACCCCGACCTCGTCAACGAGCTCATCGCCCGAGGCAAGTAACGCTGGGGACAGACCCCAGCGTTACTCAGTCGGCGTTGGTGATGACGGTGCGGAGCAGGCGAGCGAGGTCGTCCTTCTCCGTATCACTGAGCCCATCTGCCATCTCGGCTTCGAAGTCGTTGAAGCGGGGGAAGACCGCTTCGATCGTGGCGAGGCCGGTGTGGGTCAGCGACACCATCACCCGTCGTCGATCGGACTCCACACGCTCGCGCACCACCAGATCCTGCTTTTCGAGTGTGCCGAGAAGGCCGGTGAGCGTGCCCTTGGCGAGATCACATTCAGCGGCCAACTGAGCCGTCTCCATCTCGCCCCAGACCCACAGGACCCACAGGGCCGTGAAACCACCCCAGGACAGATTGCGCTCCGCCAACACCGTGCGCTCGGCCCGCCGGCGGACGGCTGCGGCCGCTCGATAGATGTTCGAGATCGCGTGCAACGACCGGAAATCGAATGGTCGGTCACCCAAGGCAGCCCGAATGTCTCGCTCCGCGTCGAGCACGCTCTCCTCGTTGGTCGACTCGCTCACATCAGCTCAATCATTCGGCCCCCAACGATAGGCCGAGGCACCGCTCAGCCAAGAATCGTTCGGTACCAAATCATTTCCGCATGGACTAGGTTGTCCCGATGACCGAGTACCGACGGATTCTGCTGGATGGCTACCCCTGCGAGGTCGAGCGGGATGGGGATGACCTCGTCGCCGCCGACGGACGCCGAGTCGCCATCGCTGACGCCACCCACCTCTCACCGGTGGAGCCGACCAAGATCATCTGCATCCACCTGAACTACCGCAGCAGGGTCGATGAGTTCATGACGAAGCTGCCGGCCGCGCCGACCTACTTCCACAAGCCGATCACCGCGCTGTGCGGCCACGAGGCCGACGTCGTGCGCCCGGAAGGCTGTGAGTGGCTCAACTACGAAGGCGAGATCGCAATCGTGATCGGCAAGACCTGCCGCAACATCTCCCCAGAAGAAGCCGGCGACTACATCGCGGGCTACGCCGTGGCCAATGACTACGGCCTCCACGATTTCCGCGACACCGATGCCGGCTCGATGCTTCGGGTGAAGGGCAGCGACACGCTCTGCCCGATCGGCCCGGCCCTCGTCACCGACTGGGACTTCCGTGGCAAGCGCATCCAGACCATCGTCAACGGCGAAGTGAAGCAGGACGCCTCCACCGACGAGATGGAGTGGGACATGCACTACATCGTCGCCGACATCGCCCGCACGATCACCCTGGTGCCCGGCGACATCCTGCTCTCAGGTACGCCCGCCAACTCCCGCACCGTCTACCCCGGCGATGTCGTCACCGTCGCCGTGGAGGGCCTCGGCGAGCTCACCAACACGATCGTCACCGGTCCGACTCCCATTCGCACCGACGTCGGCGCCCAGGTGTCGCGCAGCGAAGAAGTCATGTCGACCGCCCAGGGCGGCGACTGGGAGTTCCGCGGCATCCGTGCCCCTCTCGGCCCGGGCGCCGAGCACTACAAGAGCAAGCTCGATGACTGACGCCGCTCCGCCGGTGGCCGACGTCGACGGCGTGGCCGTCCCCACCGGCCATCTGATCGGCGGAGCATGGGTCGCCTCCCCGACCACCTTCGAGAGCAGATCGCCGCTCGACTGGGACGAGATGTTGCTCGCCAACGTCGCCCGCGGGGACGAGGTCACCGCCGACGCCGCGGTTGCCGCTGCGGTGCAAGGCTTCAGGGTCTGGGGGCACTACTCGCCGGTCGAGCGGGCCGAGGTCATGCACCGTCTGGCCGACCTGATCGAGGCCAACAACGAAGAGATCGCCCGCGTCGAGTGCCTCGACATGGGGTTCCTCGAGGAGTCGATGAAGCTCCGGCTCGTCGGCCGAGGTGCTGCGAACTTTCGCCTCTACGCCGACCTCGTCGTCGAGCACGAAGACCGCCGCTGGGACGCCAAGGACATGGACAACCATGTGCTCCGCATGCCCGCCGGCCCTGCTGTGGTGATCACCCCGTGGAACGCGCCGTTCATGCTCTCCACCTGGAAGCTCGCACCCGCACTTGCTTCGGGCAACACGGTGATCCACAAGCCGGCCGAGTGGTCGCCACTCACCGCCGCGCTGCTCGCCGAACTGGCGGTCGAGGCCGGCTTCCCGCCCGGGTCGTACAACCTCGTCCAGGGCATCGGCAGCGAGATCGGCGCGGCCCTGGTGTCCGACGCGCGTGTCCGCCGCATCACGTTCACCGGCTCGGTCCCGACCGCCCGGGTCATCGGCAAGGCCGCCGCGGAGAACATCGTGCCGTTCACCGCCGAACTCGGAGGCAAGAACCCGCTCGTCGTGTTCGCCGATGCCGACATCGGCGCCGCGGCCAAGAAGGCCGCGTGGCAGTACGACGACTCCGGGCAGGTCTGCCTGTCCGGCACGCGCCTTCTCGTGGAGGAGTCGGTTCGCGACGAGTTTCTCGAGCGCTTCCACGCCGAGACCGACGCAATGGTGATCGGCGACTCCCGCAACACCGACACCGACATCGCTCCACTCGCCCACCCCGTCCACCGCGACCGTGTCGACGGCTTCGTTCAGCGAGCCCGGGACAACGGGGACGTCATCGTGCGTGGCGGACACAAGATGCCCGACTCGCTGCACTACGAGCCGACACTGATCGAGCCGAAGTCCAACGACAGCGAAGTCGTGCAGAGCGAGATCTTCGGCCCGGTGCTCACCTTCCAGACGTTCGCAGACGAAGCCGAGGCGATCGAGCTCGCCAACTCAACCGACTACGGCCTCAGCGCCATCGTCTACACCGGCTCACGTGAACGAGCTGAGCGCATGGGCGTGGAGATCCGCGCTGGTCTCGTCTGGGTCAACACGTTCCTCGTGCGCGACCTCACCGCGCCGTTCGGTGGCTGTGGCATCTCCGGTATCGGCCGTGAAGGCGGCGAGCACGCCCTCGACTTCCACGCCGATCTCAAGACGGTCATGATCCTCGACAACACCACGTCCTGAGTCTCAGTAGAGCGACCCGGCTTCTCCGGCAGCGGCTTCGCCGCGGGCCTTGGCGAGTTCGGCTCTGGCTCCCGCGGCGAGCGCGAGCTGGTCGGCCGTCGCCGTCACCATGCGGAAGCCCTGCTCGAATCGCTTCGGCACGAGCGCGCCGCTGGCATGACAGCCCGGCACGACACCGGCCTTGTCGCACTCCTCGACGATTCGGGCATAGGCCTCGTCGAATGCCGGTTCGCCATCATTGCTCGTCGGGGGCAGGCCGAGCGTGAGCGAGAGATCCGCGGGGCCGACATAGACGGCATCGATGCCCGGCACCGCC
Source organism: Acidimicrobiaceae bacterium (assembly GCA_016845585.1). Lineage (GTDB taxonomy): Bacteria > Actinomycetota > Acidimicrobiia > Acidimicrobiales > Aldehydirespiratoraceae > JAACCU01. The sequence continues at coordinate 65,495 of JAERSO010000035.1, forward strand.
AGAATCTCCGGCAAGGCGTCGACGGCCTGCTTCGTCTCGATCATCGGGATGCACGCGACGTTCGCGGCGGCCCACGCGACATAGTCGTCGTGGCGGATCCGGCCGACGGTCGGGCCGTAGCTTCGTGAGCCGTCCGGGGCGTAGCGACACGCCGCCACGGCGGCCGCCGCTTCCTCCGGGGAGTTGACCATCGGGATGATGACGCCGTGGGCCCCGGCGTCGAGCATCTTGCCGATGATGCCGGGCTCGTTCCACGGCACGCGCACGATCGGACTCGTGCCGACCGCCTCGATGGCGCGGATCATCTCGACCGTGATCTGATACTCGACATTGCCGTGCTGGGTGTCGACGCAGACATAGTCGAAGCCGGCCCGACCGAAGACTTCGGCCGACAGGGTGGCGGGCACGGAGAGCCATCCACCGATTGCCCGGTCACCGTCGTTCCAGATCTGTCGAAGTGTGCGCATGGAACGCAGGTCTAGCAGCTCGCATGTGAAACTGGGTGGGTGAACGAACGCTTCTTCCCTGCCGACGAACTCCTGCTCGACTCGGTGATCGATTGGTCCTACCGCCGCATCCTCGGTGGTGAGGATCCCATGACCGGCGCTCGACCAGCCAGCGAGTTGGAGGCCGAACTGGCCGGCGCGATCAGCCCTCAGGGCATCGGGGGACGGGCGGCCCTCGAGCACTGGGCCGACACGATCGTCCCGGCCACTCGGGCCATGGGTGATCCGATGAACCTGGCCTACGTTCCGGCCGCGCCGACGGCGGCCGCCCTCACCTTCGACCTCGCCGTGAGTTCGGCGCAGATCATGGGCGGCCACTGGGAAACCGGTGCGGGTGCCATCGCCGCCGAGAACCAGGCCCTGCGGTGGCTCGCGGACCTCGCCGGATTCCCGGGCACCGCCGGTGGTGCCTTCGTACCCGGTGGCACGGTGGGCAACCTGAGCGCGCTGGTCACCGCCCGCCACACCGCGGGTCACAAGCGGGATGTGCGGCCGGAACGATGGGCGATCGCCGCGAGCAGAGCCGTCCACTCCTCGATCGCCAACGCGGCACGGATCATGGATGTCGACGTCCTCTGGGTCGACGGCGACGACGAAGGTCGACTTTCCGGACACGCGCTGTACGAGGCGTTCGCCGCACACCCGACCCAGGCAGATGGCGTCTTTGCCGTCGTCGCCAACGTCGGCGCGACGAACGCGGGGATCGTCGATCATCTCGACTCGGTGGCCGACTTCTGCGCCGACCTGGACGTATGGCTCCACATCGACGGCGCCTACGGCCTCGCCGCGATGGCGTCGCCGACGGTGCGCGCACGACTCACGGGTCTGGAGCGAGCCGACAGCTTTCTCGTCGACCCACACAAGTGGCTGTTCGCACCGTACGACTGCTGCGGTCTCGTCTACCGCGACCCCATCCACTCCGCCACCGCCCACTCACAGCACGCCGGCTACCTCGAACAGGTCGACCGCGAGGCGTGGAATCCGTCCGATCACGCGATCCATCTGAGTCGACGGGTCCGCGGGCTGCCCCTCTGGTTTTCGCTGGCCACCTACGGCACCGATCACTACGCCGCCGCGATCGAGAAGGCCCTCCGCACGACCGACGAGGTGGTCGACGGGATCCGGTCGCGGGACCACCTCGACCTCGTC
>JAERSO010000036.1 GCA_016845585.1 Acidimicrobiaceae bacterium
GGAACTCGACCCTGATCTGGTCTGGGCGGCGGTCGACCGGATGCGATTGGCGGACGATGACGCCGCGCCGGAGGAGAGCCAGGCCGGTCGCTCGGCGCAGCGCGAGGCACTCGTCGCCGAGCTCAGCCCGATGCTCGCCGGAGATCCCGAAGCCCAGGGCCAGTTCCTCGCCGCGGCGCAGTCCGCAAAGGTGATGGTTCCGTCGCGCGAACGCACCAAGACGAACGTGATCCGGGTGATCAACGAGTCCCGCATGGCGGCGTGGGAGTTGGGCCAACGCTTCGTCGACCGCGGCATCGTTCCAACGCCGCGCGACATCTGCCTGCTGTTTGCCGACGAGGTCGAAGCCGCGATCGGGGATCCCGCCGGATGGCGAGAGGTCGCGCTTGCCCGTCAGGCGACGATGGACGCGATCGAGGCAACCGAACCGCCGTTCATCATCAACGAGACCGTGCCGCCCATGGACACCTGGGCGAAAAAGGGCGAGCAGTCCCACGAGGCGGTGACCGTCGACGAGAGCCTGCAGGGGATGCCCGGTTGCCCCGGCGTCGCCCGCGGCACGGCCAGAGTGGTGCTCGACCCGTCCGACCCGACGGTGCTGGGCCCTGGCGAGATTCTCGTGGCGCCCTACACCGATCCCGCGTGGACGCCGCTGTTCGTGCCTGCGTCGGCGGTGGTCGTCGACGTCGGCGCCGCACTCAGCCACGCCATCATCGTCAGCCGCGAACTCGGAATCCCCTGTGCGGTCTCGGTGCTCGACGCCACCCGTCGCATTCCCGACGGGGCCACCATCGAGGTCGACGGCTCCACCGGCACCGTCACCGTCATCTCGCTTCCCTAGCTCACTTCCACATGCGATCGAGGATGTTGCCCCAGAGCTGAGTGGTGAGCTCGAGCGATTCGACGTCGATGCGTTCGTTGTGGCCGTGGAAGCGGTTCAGGAACTCGGCCAACGGCACCTTGTTGCTGAGCAGTCCGGCGCCGTAACCGGGTACGCCCCGACGGCGGAAGAAGCGAGCATCCGTGCCGCCGGTGACGAGACTCGGGACCACCCGGGCATCGGGGTACGCGATGCGGATCGAGTCGGCCATGGCGTCCCAGAGCGGCGTGTCGGTCGATGAGATCGGCGCGCCCTCGGGCATGTCTTCGCGCCACCACTCGATGTCGACGCTCGGGAGCAGTTCGTCACCGATCAGGTCCTTGATGACCTCGTCGACCTCCTCTTGCGTGTCGCCGGGGAGCACTCGGATGTCGACTTCGATGACGGCCTTGTCCGGCACCGTGTTGAGCTTGTTGCCCGACGTCATGATGTTGGGGCTGAACGACATGTGGCAGCACGAGTGCGTGTTGCGCGCCAGGCCGGGAGGCAACTCGGCGAGTGCGTCACGGATGTGCAACGGATCGAGGAGCCGTGACTCGAGGTCGGCGGACAGGCCGAGTGCCTTCACCCGGTCGGTGAACATCTCATCGATCCGCGGCGCCACGTCGGCCTCGTAGAGCCGCCGCACGATCTCGGCCGCCTTCACCATCGCGTTGTCGGTCCCGTACGGCATCGAGCCGTGGCCCGGCGTGCCATGGACAATGATCCGACGGGCCGCGCTGTGCTTCTCGCCGGTGGTCAGCAGGACTGTGGTTCCCTCAGGCGTGATCGATGGCGTGCCGCCGTACTCGGTGAGGACATAGTCGCAGTGGAGCTTGTCCCAGTGCTGTTCGATGATCGGATCGGCGCCGAGCACACCGCCGGCCTCTTCGTCGGCCACCGCGAAGTAGACGATGTCACCGGGGTAGCGCACACCGCGTCGCACCACATCACGGAACGCCACGAGCATCGACGACGTGAGGTTCAGCATGTCGACCGCACCTCGGCCCCACACTTCGGCCACGCCGTCGCTGTTGGTGATGAGCTCGCCGCCGAAGGGATCGTTGCGCCAACCTTCGGGGCTGACGGGGACGACGTCGGTATGGCCCATGAGGCACAGATCAGGCGCATCCGGGTCGGTGCCCTCGTAGCGCGCGATCACGCTCGTTCGGCCTGGCGCGATCTCGATCGTTTCGATGTCGAGGCCGAGCCCATCGAGTTCGTCGCGGACGAGCTGCGCGCTGCGCTCCTCGTGCCCGGATTCGGGTGTGCCCTTGTTGACGCACTGATTCCGAATCATCTGCTGGAGAAGCTCGATGGTTTCGCCGGTCAGTGTGTCTGTCGATGCCATACCCGAGCTTGTCACACCATAGGTTGAGGCGCGATGTCGACAGACGCCGCAACCGGCACGGAACTCACCCGCCGCCAGACTCATCTCGTCTTCGGTGGGATGCTTCTGGCCACCTTCCTGGCATCGCTCGATGGAACGGCCGTGTCGACGGCGCTTCCCACGATCGCCGGAGATCTCGGCGGCATCGATCAGCTTCCATGGGTACTGACAGCGTTCCTCCTGGGTTCGGTCGCCGCCACGCCCCTTTACGGCAAGCTCAGCGATCTCTACGGGCGACGGGCGCTGACGCAGGCTGCGCTCGGCGTGTTCGTCGCATCGTCGGTGCTCGCTGCGGCGTCCCAGACCATGTGGCACCTGATCGTCTCGCGCGGCCTCCAGGGTGTCGGCGCAGGCGGATTGATGGCGATGGGCTTCATCGTCATCGGCGACATCTTCTCGCCCCGTGAGCGGGGCAGATACATGGCGTACTACACGATGAACTTCACGTTCTCGGCAATCGTCGGCCCGGTCATCGGCGGTGTCTTCCTCGATCTTGCGTCATGGCGCTGGATCTTCCTGATCAACATCCCGCTCGGCATCATCGCCGCCGTCGCCATCCAGCGGAACCTCACCTTCCGCCTCCCACCACGAGAGCATCACCTCGATCTCGTGGGTGCGATAGTGCTCGTCGGCGCCGTGACGTGTCTCATCCTCGGGCTGGCCCTCGGTGGTGATGCGCTGGCGTGGTCGTCGGGAACGGTTCTCGGCCTGTTGATCGCCGCCGTTGCCGGCGCAATTGCCTTCGTGCGGTGGGAGTTCCGAAGTCCCGAACCGATCCTGCCGATGCGATTGTTCCGCGGTCCGACGTTTCGGATCCTGATCCTTGGCAATGTCGTCTACGGGATGGCGGGCATGGGAGCGATGGCGTTCTTCCCACTCTTCTTCCAGGTCTCACTCGGGATGTCGCCCACTAAGGCAGGGCTGTTCCTCGCCGTGATGAGCGTGGCCGTGCTCCCCGGTGCATGGCTGGCGGGCAAGATCACCACCGGCACCGGGCGTTACCGGCGGATCGTGCAGATCGCCCCTACGCTCTCCCTCGGGTCGATGATCGCGTTCACCTTCCTGGACGGAGGGTCGAGCCCGGTCATGGCCATCCCATCGCTGGCGCTCTTCGGATTCTCGATGGGTGCCGCGTTCCCGACGATGACCACAGCCATCCAGAACAGTCTCCCGCTCCCGGATCTCGGTGCGGGCACTGCAGCCGTCAACTTCTTCCGCACGCTGGGCCAGACGGTCGGCGTGGGCGCTTTCGGCGCGCTGCTGACAGGAGCGATCAATCGTGAGATCGCCGATCTCGACTCGTCGGTCGACACCAGCGAACTCTTGTCGACCCCTGAAGACATCCAGGGGCTCGAGCCGTCCCTGCGGGTACTGGTCGAGAACGCTGTTGCGCTCGGCACGAACACCATCTTCATCACGTCGGTCCCGATCCTGGCTGTCTTCGTGGCCGCGACGTGGTTCCTGCCGGAACTCGAACTCCGCACGACCACAGCACTGGAAGGGTCGGGCGGAGCTGATGGGTAGCAACGGATGTGGCAAACCCAGACCTGAGAGGTACTACGGCGTAGAGCAATCGGACAGATCCCTCGCCTGATTCGACGAACTGGCGGGGTCGGCCTAGCCGGCCAGGAGGTTCCGGTCGAAGAGGTCGAGGGTGATCTCCCAGTGTTGCGCATCGGCGTCCGGGTCATAGGCGGGGCGGTCGTCGAAGGCGAACCCGTGGTGGTTGCCCCAATACTTCTCGACTCGACCGTTGGTGTCGGCCTCGGTCATCGCCGCATCGAAACGGTCGACCTCGTCGAGCGAGATGAAGTCGTCGTGCTCGGCCGCTCCCACATAGATCTCTCCGGTGATCTCGCCGAGGCGTCGGTGGGGGGAGTCGTCCGTGTCGACGTGGAGGCGGACGCCGTACCAGGACGCCGCGGCGCGCACTCGATCCGAGTGCTCTGCTGCGACATACATGGCGAACGGGCCGCTCATGCAGTAGCCGACCACACCGACCGTTGACGGGTCAGCGGCGCTGTCCGCGGCAGCGTGATCGAACAGAACGCCGACGTCGCGGGCCACCATTGCGTTGCCGACCTGCATCATGAGACCGAACATTTCCTTGCGGGACTCCTCGCTGTCGAAGTCGAGGATGAAGCCGTCGGTCACCCGGTAGTAGAGGTGCGGGAGCATGACGTAGTAGCCGTTCTCGGCGATGCGCCGAGCCATGTCGTGGAGCAGGGGCCGTTTGCCGGGCGCGTCCATGAGAAAGACCACGACAGGAAGCGCGGTGTCGGTCTCCGGATGGACGATGAAGGTGCCCATCGAACCTTCGCCGGTCTCGATCGTGATCTCGCGCTCAATCATGATGCCCGACCATAGGCTCCGGCGATGGACATCCTTGAAATGAACCGCATCGCCATCGAAGAGTTCCGAACGAACGGCGGCAAATGCAGCGGCTGGCTGCAGGGTGCCCCCGTGGTGCTGCTCACCATGACCGGCGCCAAGAGCGGCCGTGAACTCACGTCGCCGCTGGTGTACTCGACGGACGGCGATGACGTGGTCGTGATCGCCTCCAAAGGCGGAGCCCCGAACCACCCGAACTGGTACCACAATCTGAAGGCGAACCCCGAGGTCACCGTGGAGATCGGCACCGACACGTGGACCGCGAGCGCGGTCGAGGCCGAGGGCGACGAGCGCACGCGTCTCTACGACGCCCAGGCGGCGATGATGCCGCAGTTCAAGGACTACGAGTCCAGCGCAAGCGAAGCCGGCCGCGTGATTCCGGTTTTCCGCCTCGTTCGTTCGTAGGTCGCCTCCCTCGTAGGCGGAGTCGTTGGGCGATCACGGTCGGATCTACGATCCGGCGATGACTGACTACCCGCTTCCCAACGCATCGACCGATCTGACCGGCCAGGTCGCCCTCGTGACGGGCGCGAGCTCGGGCTTGGGCCACCGTTTCGCCCAGGTGCTCGCTGCGTGCGGTGCCGAGGTCGTTGTCGCGGCTCGGCGGGTGGACCGTCTCGAGGCGCTTGCTGAGGAGATCTCGGCTGCGGGCGGCCAGGCCTATCCGGTTCATCTCGACATGAGCGACGACGACAGCATCGTCGCCGCGGTAGATGCGGCGGAGTCGGCGACGGGCAAGAAGGTCACCCTCCTGATCAACAACGCCGGGGTCCCGGACGCGCAGCGAGCGCACAAGATGTCGACCGAGCTCATCGACTCGGTGCTCGGGATCAATCTGCGAGGCCCTTACATCCTGAGCTGCGAGGTGGCTCGCCGTCTGATCGCCGCCGAGCTCCCCGGTCGTATGGTGAACATCAGCAGCAGCGCGGCGTTCAACTACTCGGGCGGGGGAGCGGCGCTCTATTCGGTGACGAAGGCCGCGATCGCTCGGATGAGCGAGGTCCTTGCCGTCGAATGGGTCCGCTACGGAATCAACGTGAACGGCATTGCCCCCGGTGCGTTCGATTCCGAAATGATGGACGGCATGGTCGCCCGGGTCGGCGACATCGCCGCCGGCACCCCGCGCAAGCGGCTGGGTGATCCTGCCCAGATGGACTCGACGCTGCTCTATCTCTGCTCACCCGCGTCCGACGCGGTCACCGGCACCGTCATTCGAATCGACGACGGGCAGTCGCCCCGCTAGTCCCTCGACGAGCCGGGGTCTACCATCGCCCCATGACCGCAGCGATAGCCAAGGGCCCGACCGACACGCCGCTCCTCGAGGAGACGATCGGCGAGAACCTGGCGGCCACGGTTGCCCGCTTTCCTGACCGCGAGGCGATGGTCGTTCCGCACCAGGGCATCCGCCAGACCTGGTCGGAGTTCGCCGCCACCGTCGATGCCGTGGCGAAGGGTCTCATGGGGAAAGGCATCCAGAAGGGCGACCGGGTCGGCATGTGGAGCCCGAACTATGCCGAGTGGACCTACGTTCAGTACGCCACGGCGAAGGTCGGCGCGATCCAGGTCAACATCAATCCCGCCTATCGCACCAACGAGCTGGAGTACGCCCTCAAGCAGTCGGGTTGCCGAATGCTCGTGACCCGCAGCGAGTACCTGACCTCGGCCTACCGAGACATGGTCGAAGAGGTGAGGCCCAACTGTCCTGACCTCCAGGACGTCGTCTACTTCGACACCGAGGATTGGGCCGACCTGATCGACGCCGGTGTGTCCGTATCCGACGCCGACCTCGCCGAACGTGAGGCAACCCTCGACACGAACGATGCCATCAACATCCAGTACACGTCAGGTACCACCGGATTCCCCAAGGGTGCCACCCTCAGCCACCGCAGCATCCTCAACGACGCACTGCTGGTCGGTCAGGCGTGTGCCTACGACGAGAGTGACCGAGTCTGTATCCCGGTTCCCTTCTACCACTGCTTCGGCATGGTCATGGGCAACCTGGCGTGCTCGATCTATGGCGCCACGATGGTCATCCCGTGCCCGACCTTCGATCCCGAAGCCGTGCTCGACACCGTCGAGGCCGAACGCTGCACGTCGCTCTATGGCGTCCCGACCATGTTCGTCGCGGAGATCGGTCATGAGACACTGGCCACCCGGGACTTCTCGGCGCTGCGCACCGGCATCATGGCCGGCTCGCCGTGTCCGATCGAGGTCATGCGCAAGGTCATCGACCAGATGAACATGAGCGAAGTGACCATCGCCTACGGGATGACCGAGACATCGCCCGTCTCGACCCAGACCAGCACCACCGACTCGGTCGAACACCGAGTCTCCACGGTCGGGCGCGTGCTGCCCCACGTCGAATCGAAGCTGGTCGACCCCGAGACGGGCGAGACGGTCGAGCGCGGGGGAGAGGGCGAGTACTGCACGCGGGGCTTCCACGTCATGCTCGGCTACTGGGACGATCCGGCCAAGACCGCCGAGGCGATCGACGAGGACGGCTGGATGCATTCGGGCGACCTCGCCACGATGGACGAGGACGGCTACGTCAACATCGTCGGTCGCATCAAGGACATGATCATCCGGGGCGGTGAGAACGTGTACCCCCGTGAGATCGAGGAGTTCCTCTACACCCACCCCGCCGTGGTCGATGCCCAGGTCATCGGTGTGCCGGACGAGAAGTACGGCGAGGAGATCATGGCGTGGGTACAGCTCGGCGAAGGGGAGAGCCTCGCTGACGATGAGCTCAAGGACTTCTGTCGCGGCAAGATCGCCCACTTCAAGATCCCGCGCTACATCCACTTCGTGAACGAGTTCCCGATGACCGTGACCGGCAAGGTGCGGAAGGTCGAGATGCGTGAGAAGTCGATCGCGGATCTCGGGCTGCAGGAAGCGGCTGCCACCGAGATGGCGTGACCGAGGCGGCGGCGCTCGACGCACTGATCGAGGAGACCGGGTTCGCCACCGTCCACACTCTCGAGACACCCGACGACTGCCTTCCGTTCGTCTCAGCCCATCCGCAGGTGAGCGCGCCGGGCGAACGGTTCGCCTACAACAACGGCGGATTCATCATGCTGTCGCTCGCCATCGAGCGAGCGACGAGTGGATGCTTCCACGACCTCGTCCGGGAACGGGTCCTGGAACCCGCCGGGATGACGTCGTTCTGGTCGGCGTTCTTCGCTGGCCGGCTCGTCGCAGCCGAGTTGGTCGCGTCGATAACGGAACCGGTCAGCGCGACGAACGAGGACGGCATGCGGTACGGGCGCGGCTTCTGGCTCTCGCCGTCGGGAACGAAGGTTCTGCTCGAGGGAATGGATGCCGGCGTCAGCGCACGGTCATGTCACGACCCGGCGACAGGAGCGACCTACACCGTTCTGGCCAACGACTCGAGCGAGGCGTGGCCGATCGTCGGTACCTCGAAGGAGTGGAGACGGCTCGATCCTGAGGGACGGTATTGGTACTGTCCGCAATGGCCCGCAGTGTCGTGCCGTGAATGGAGCAAACGTGTCGCAGATCCCATTGGTCGACTATCTGGAGTTGGGGGACACGCCGCACCTCATTGCCCAGGAATGCACATCGTGTGGCGCCCGGTTCTTCGACCGACGCAACGCGTGCGCCGGATGCTTCGGGACCGAGTTCCGCACCGTCGAGGTCGGCACGAATGGCACGCTGCGGTCGTTCACGATCGTGGCCCACGCAGCCCCGGGCGTGCCGACTCCGTTCGTGGCCGGCGTCGTCGATGTCGACGGCACGAGCGTCAAGAGCAACATCATCAACACGCCCCCCGATCCCGAGCACGTCCGCCTCGGGATGAAGGTTCGGCTTGCCACACACGTCATCGGCACCGACGATGAGGGCACGGAAGCGATCGGGTTCGGTTTCGAACCCGCCGAAGGAGACTGACATGGCCGCTGACGACATCTGGATCCTCGGCATCAACATGACGAAGTTCGGCAAACACTTCGATCGCGACGCGATCGATCTGGCCGCTGAAGCATCGATGGCCGCGCTGGCTGACGGTGGTGTCACGATGGCGGAGATGGGAATCCTCGCGTTCGGCAATCTGCGAGGACCGTCCACGGGTCAGCTTCTGCAGAAGCAGATCGGCCAGACCGGGATCCCGGTCTTCAACGTCTCCAATGCGTGTGCCACCGGTGCCACCGCGTTGCGCACCGCGATCATGGCCATCAAGGCCGGCGAATGCGACATGGGTCTGGCGGTAGGTGTCGAGAAGCTCGCCGGCGCCGGCCTACTCTCGGGCAACTCCGAGCAGAAGGACAACAACGTCTGGGAGCCCAGCGGCCGGCAGGGCGCCGTCGCCCCGCTCGACGGGCGGATCGGGACAGTCACGATGCCGGGCGTGTTCGCCCAGGTCGGCATGGAGTACCTCTACAACCACGACTACACCGGCGCCGAGTTCGAGCTCTTCGCTCGTATCTCCCAGAAGAACCACGCGCACTCGACGCTCAACCCGTTGGCGGCCTACACGAAGGAGATGTCGCTCGAGCAGATCATGGGCGACGTGATGATCGCCTACCCCAATACCCGACCGATGTGTTCGGCCAACTGTGACGGCGCCGCTGCCGCGGTCGTCGTATCGGAGGAGAAGCTGCGCACGCTCAGTGTCGAACAGCAGGCCAGAGCCATCAAAGTCCGTGCCTCGGTGCTGACCAGCGACCCGTGGCAGGAGGCCTGCCAGGTGCTGCCCGATGTCAACACGCTCACGCGCTCTGCCGCTCAACAGGCATACGAGAGCGCCGGTGTCGGTCCTGAAGACCTCGACCTGGTCGAGCTCCACGACTGCTTTGCCACCGCTGAGCTCGTGCACTACGACAACCTGGGTCTCTGTGAGCCCGGTGGGGCCGTGGACCTGTTCGAGTCGGGCGCCACCAACCGCAACGGCGCCATGCCGGTCAATGTGTCGGGCGGCCTCGAATCGAAGGGCCATCCCATCTCGGCCACTGGCATCGCCAACATCTGGGAGGTGTGCCACCACCTCCGCGGCGAGGCCGGCGATCGCCAGATCGAAGGTGCCCGTCTGGGCTTGGCCCACGTGATCGGTCTCGGCTCGGCCTGCGGCGTTCACATCCTGGAGTCGGCCTCGGCCTGATCGGTCCGACTACTCGCGGAGCTTCCAGTAGCCGCGTATCGAGGTGTGGCGGCGTTCCATTCCGCGCTCGGTGAAGAGGTGTTTGCGGATGGCTTGGACGGCGGCGGCCTCGCCGGCAGCCCACACGCGCGAATCGCTGTCGAGTTCGACCTCGGTCACGACCTCGCGGAGTCGGGTGCCCGGCAGCCGGGCCGGGTCGGCGTCGTGCCAGGTCATTGTGAGTCGGGGATGGGTCGGGAGTTCGAGGTGGGCATCGACGCGCGCTTCGATGTGGGCCTCGATCGTGATCGCCGCGGGGATTGCTCGGATCAACTGTCGGATCGCGGGGATGGCCGTCTCGTCTCCGAGCACGATGTAGCGGCCGGCGTCGTCATCGATGGCGTCGGGGCGACCTGGGCCCGATACCGCGGCCGGATCACCGGGAATCGCGCGTTCCGCCCATCCCGAGACGGCGCCATCGGGGTGGCGAACGATGTCGATTGTGAGTTCATTCGATGTGACATCGAGCTCGACCGGGGTGAAGGTGCGGAGAGCCGGTCGGCGGCCATCACTGAGCAGGAACTCGTTGCCCGCCCACTCGGGTACCTCGAACGAGCCGCCAGGCCACGGCACGACGAGTCGGATGCTCGCCGCCGGACCGGGCTGGGGCATGCCGGCCAGCTCGGTGCCGCCGAGCACCACGCGCCGCATGCACGGAGTCAACGAACTGCTCCGCACGACCTCGACAGATCGAAACGGCGGGGGAGGGCTCCGCGTCGGCGGGGTACGAGTATCAGGCACACCACAGTCTGACACCTGACAGGGCGTCGTCCTGAGCGCGCAACGGCCCCTGGCAACGGGAGCCAGGGGCCGTTGCTGAGCCGGTGAGGTCGGTCAGGCCCGAAGGCCCTTTTCGATCGCCCCCACGATCGCGTCCTTCACCGGGATCATGCCGTAGATGACGATGCCGTCGACCACCCAGCTGAGCCATTCCTCTCGCATGCCGTTCGTGAACTGGCCCACCAGATGGATGTCGAGCAGCCAGACCATCAAGATGGCGACGCCGACCTCGAGATGGCCGCCGATGATCGGGACGCGTCGTAGCGCACTGAGCCCGGTGGCTTCGAACACGGAGTCGAGAATGGCCATTACGCCCCCGAGCGCAATTGCCATCACGATCAGAGCCGCGACGATGTACATGTTTGTTTCCCCCTGTGGGCCGCACTCGGCCCGTAGATAACTCGGACTGGATGTCCATTGTTGTGTAGGGAATCTGACTCTTGAACGGTCCGGGCGTTACATTTCGGCGGAGGCACCTCGGAGGAATTCACAACATTCTGACAACCCAATTCCCACCACTACCCGGGGTCGTGCAGACCACGGAGCGTACGTTTTGAACTGCGGGGGAATGGGAAAGTGCCGAAGTGGAATGGCGCGGATGTCAAGGGTCGGTGGGAAGGCAACCGCGTACCGGAAAAGGCGGCGGATGTCGCCCGGGCGAAGCGCGCCGCGCCGAATGAACAGACGCCTGATGAAACAGCGCGGCTCCTCGTTCAACCTGACACTCGTGGTCGCATCTCACTGACTCGGGTCACGGGCGATGTGCGCGAGATCTCCATCACCGAGGTGACCGAGGAAGGCGTGATCACCCTCACGCCGGGGGTCGTGCGAGACGAGTGGGACGACAACGCCCTCAAGGTCGACCTCGCGCTGTTGGAGCAGATCGAGCGGGCCTTCGCTGCCGATGACGGTGATCTCGCCCACGCGCTCGGCATGGCCCGCTCCAAGCTGGCCGATGACGCGGCTGACGTCGAGCACCATCTCGACGCCTCGATCGACGACGTCGACGGCAGTGAGTCCGACAGTGGCGAGGCCGCGTCCATCGCCGACGACGGCGACCTCCGGAACGGCACGTTCGAGTAGCCAGCGGAATGACCCGCTGATCGAGCGGGTTCAGCCGGCATGGGCCGGCGATCCTCTGTCACTGCGAATCCACGCGAGCAGGCGTGACCGACAACGTCACGCTTCTTGCCGCGTTCGGTGCCGGACTGATCTCGTTTCTCTCCCCGTGTGTTCTCCCGATCGTGCCGGGGTACCTGTCGCTGGTGACCTGACTCGAGGTTGGTGATCTCGAATCCGACGAGCGGGTGCACATGGGCCGAATCGCAGGGCTCACCGGCCTGTTCATCGCCGGCTTCTCCGCGGTGTTCGTCCTACTCGGGTTCGGGGCGACCGCGATCGGCGACACGCTTCTCCGGAATCAGGGGTTCCTGACCCGGGCATCGGGAATCCCCGTGTTGTCGATGGCACTCTTCGTGCTCGGCAGTCTGTACCTCCAGGCGCCCTGGCTGTATCGCGAGGCCCGGTTCCAGCCCGAGTACGCCCGGTTCGGGCCCTTTGCCGCGCCGGTGGCCGGAGTCGCGTTCGGCTTCGGCTGGACGCCCTGCATCGGCCCGGTCCTCACCTCTGTGCTGGCTGTCGCCGCAGCCGACGGTCGCGCCGGTCGCGGCGCGCTGCTCCTCGCGCTCTACTCGGCCGGCCTCGGGATTCCGTTCCTCATCACCGGGCTTGCGTTTGGACGGGCCAGTCGAGCGATCGGACTCATGGAGCGCCATCTGCGCGGCGTCACCCTCGTGTCTGCACTGTCACTCGCCTTCTTCGGCGCTCTGCTCGCCGTGGATCGGTTGAGCTGGCTGACCATCCAGATCCAACGTCTCGCCCGAAGCGTGGGCCTCGACGTCCTCGTCGAGCTCGGCTGAATCGATCGGAGTCCCAATGAAGAAGAGCTCACGCACGGAAGCCCGACGACTCGCGGCTGAGCGAGCTGCGCGAAAGGCCAAGCTTCAGTGGGCGGTGGTGATCAGCGTGCCGGTCCTGATCATCGGTGGCCTGATCCTGTTCTCGGTGCTCGAAGCCATTCCCCAGTACGGCGATGTCAGCTCGCGCGGCTGGGACCTTCCCGCGCTCGACAATGACCCGAATGGCGATGGTCGGATCGCGCTCGCCGAGTTCGCCGGGCAGCCCGTGGTTCTCAACTTCTATGCGGACTGGTGCATAGCGTGCGGGCGCGAGCTCCCGGCGTTCGCCGCGGTCGAGGACGCGTTCGGTGACCGGGTCCATTTCGTGCACGTGAACTCCCCGGAGACCGGCAGCTGGCAACGCCTGGTCGACGAGTTCGGCACTGATGACTGGCCGATCGCCCGCGACATCAACGGCACGGTCGCGAATGGCAGCGGTCTCTGGCAGAGCCTCGGCGGACGAGGCATGCCGATCACCGCGTTCTACGACTCCTCGGGGGCTCTTGTCACCGTCAACAACGGCGCGATGAACGAGAGCCGGCTGCGAGCCCTACTGGCGAGCGAGTTCGGGGTCGGCTGACGCAACTGGATCGGCGCGAAGCGCGCTGGCGGCGGCGATGATCGTGAGCACGCCGTAGACCACTCCGCCGACCGACAGTGCGGTGACTGTGTCTTCGATCTCCCGGTTCACGAGTGCCGCGAGTGCCGCTCCGCCGCCTTGGGTGACGCAACCGATCACAGCTGCAGCGGTGCCCGCCATGTGCTCGAGTGGGTTGAGCGCCAGCGACATCGCGGTGGGCGAGATGATCGTCATCCAGGTGATCCCCAGCAGCGTGGCCGAGCCCCAGACCCACAGCGATGGAACGCCGTCGGCGACAAGCGCCAGAAGGACACCGACTGCCGATGTCGCGGTCATCAACCACGCGGATCCGAACACGACCCTCCGGGCACCGATTCGCGGTGTCAGCCGGCTCGACACCACAAGGCCAACGCCCATCACGATTGCCCCGACGGCGAAGATGACCGCGAAGAGGTCGCCCTTGCCGTAGATCTCATCGACGATCGGTTGGCCCGAGCCCAGGTAGACGTAGAACGCACCGCTGGAAAAGGTCATGGCGAGCATGTACCCGCGGGCGGCCTTCGACGAGAACACGGCATGGAATCCGGCGGCGGTGTCGCGGGGATTCAATGGTCGACGGTTGGCCGGGTCGAGGGTCTCGCCGATCACCCGGCTCCAGACGATCGTGAGGAGGGCAAGAACGCTGGCCGACGCGAAGATCGCCTGCCAGTGACCGGTGAGGAGCAGGGCCTCACCGATCGCCGGGGCCACCATCGGGCCGATGAGAAACACGGCGACCACGATCTGGAGGACGCGCGCCATCTGGTCGCCCTCATAGAGGTCTCGGGCGATCGCGGTGTAGAGGACCATTGTCGATGCGGCACCGAGACCCCAGATCAGCCGTGCCGCGAGCATCCAGCCGAAGCTCGGGGCCACCGCGGCCACGAGCGCGCCGCTGCCGTACACGGACACTCCCACCAGCAGGGTCGGGAGGCGGCCGAAGCGGTCCGAGACCGGCCCCCAGACGAGCTGCCCGACTGCGATGCCCACCAGGTAGAGCGTGACGATCTTCGAGACGTCGCTCGACCCCGACGCGAGATCGAAATCGGCACGGATCTCGTCGAATGCTGGAAGGATGGTGTCGATCCCGAAGGCGAGCAGGAAGCTGACGAACGCCAGGTAGGCGATGATGTGGCGTTCACTGTGGGCCTTCACCGGGACAGCCTAAGGGGCCGGCACGGGAGACGGCCCGGTCAGCCGTAGCTGGCTCCGAGCCCGGCCCGGGCGTCGCTCTGGATGCCGTAGGGCGGTATGGGGTAGCGCAGGCCGTTTCGGCTCAGTGCCTCGAGGCCGTCGAGCGCCTGCATCAGATGGCCGGGCCGCAACGCCATCAACATCTCGTCGTCGGGCACGCCGCCATAGCGGCGCTCGGCGAAGCACGGAATCGACAGGCTGGGTTCGCCGGTGGCGAGCGCTCGGCCCCAGGAGTCGGCGCACGAGGACTCCCCGACACAACCCCACTCGAGCTTCTTGTAGCCGGCCCACTGGAGCCCGTTGATCAGCAGGATCATCTGACCCGGGGTGGCGTAGATCAAGCAGATGTCGGGCGGGTCGAGCCGGCCGGTCGCCAGGGGCGACACCGCCATCGCCTGGTAGGTGCCGATCGGCACGATGTCCATCGCGGCCTGGTGGGTGGCGGCGTCTTCCTCGGTCTCGAACCAGACCCCGGTCATGTGGCGACCCGAGAACCACTCCTCGTCCTGGGCGCCGAGGCCGAGCACCGCCTGACACTGGGAGCCGACGAGATCGTCCCCGGTGATGCCAACCGTCCAGTTGAGCCGGGAGGCCATCGAGACGATCTGGTCGGCGGTGTGGATGTCCTTCGGCCGCCGGATCTTCGCCACGGCTTCCATCGCTTCGACCGTCTCGAACATCTTCATGCCGATCGGCGTGGTGCGGATCCGCAGCAGCTTGTCGAGGCGAGCGAGCGCGGCCGACCAGTCGATCGAACCATCGGACGGGCGGATGGACACCGACTGGCTCATGGGGTGACTCCGGTCTTGATGGCACTGATGATCCGGTCGATCACCATGTCGAGGATCTCCGGGGTGGTGGCGAAGTTCAAGCGGGCGAAGCCTTCGCAGTTCGACCCGAACTCCATGCCGCAGTTCAACGCGACGCCGGCCTTGTCGAGCAGCACCGCTGCGGGATCATCACCGAGCGAGGTGGCCCCGAAGTCGATCCATGCCAGGTAGACGGCTTCCGGCGGATCGAATCCGACCTCGGGCACCTCGGTTGCGAGACGTGCCGCGAGGTGGTCCCGGTTCTCCGTGAGCTGGGCGACCGTCTTGTCGAGCCATGGTTCACACCGGGTCCACGCCGCGAGTGTGCCTTCCCCGCTCAGCGCGCTCGGGCGGCCATGCACGTGTGAGGACTGAGCGTCCCAGGTGTCGAGCACCCGTTGGTCCCCGACATGGGCGATGGCACAACTGAGTGCGGCCAGGTTGAACGCTTTCGAGGCGCTCCCGATGGTGACGGTGCGATCAGCGATGCTGGGGTCGCCCTGGGCGGTCGGTAGGTGTCGATTGGGCAGGTGGGCGAGATCGGCCCAGATCTCGTCGCTGGCGATGATCAGATCGTGTTCCTTGGCAACGCGACCGAGCGCCTGGAGCTCTTCTCGGGTGTAGATCCGACCCGTCGGGTTGTGGGGTTGGCTGAAGAACACCATCTTCGTGGTCTCGTCGATCGTGTCGGCGAGTGCGTCGGCGTCGAGGGTGTAGCCCGGGCCGAGTGGCACCTCCACGACGCGGCGGCCACCGGAGCGAATCGCGTTGATGAAGACGTGGTAGACGGGGGTGAAGACGACGACACCGTCACCCGGCTCGGTCATCACATCCATGACCGACTCCATGGCGTGGAGGGCACCGGTGAAGGTCTTCATCCGTTCGGTGTCGAGCCGGAGGCCGTGGCGCCGCTCAACCCAGGCGGACCATGTCGGGTGGAGCTGATCGAGGGCTGCGAAGTTGTACCCCAGGTCGCCGCGCTCGGCGACACGACAGATGGCCTCGCCAACCTGTGGATCCGGAGGGAAGTCCATGTCCGCCACCCACGAGGCCAACACATCGGGTCCGTACTTGGACCACTTGGCGCCATCGAGGGATCGGAGACGATCGAGATCAGACATCGGCAATCCTCACCCGAACTCGGGGGCGCGCTTTTCGGCGAAGGCAGCAATGCCCTCCTGGCCGTCGGGGCTGCCCATCGCGGCGGTGATCATCTTCGCCTCGTACTCACCTGCTGTTTCCAGACTGTGGTCGGCGCCGTAGTAGACGACTCGCTTCGCTTCACCGAGGGCCTGTGTGGCGCCGGTGGCGAGGGTTCGGGCGAGATCGAGTGTGGCCGAGTCGACGTCGTCGTCGGGTACGACACGGTTCACCAACCCCCACTGTTCGGCTTCCTCGGCAGAGAGCACTCGATTGGTGAGGGTGAGATCGAGCATGCGCCGAAGTCCGATGTGGCGGGAGAGGAAGTAGGACGACGTGCCGTCCGGGGTCACGCCGGCTCGGGTGTAGGCCATGGTGTACTTCGCCGATTCTCCCGAGATGACGAGATCGAAGGCACTCATCAGGGAGAGCCCCGCGCCACCGGCAGCGCCTCGAACCCCGGCGATGAAGGGCTTCGGGACGTTGTTCATCAGATTGATGGCGGCATGGAAGTCGATGAGCATGTCGTGGGCGACCTTCGGGAGGTTCGCGCCCTGCTCGTGGAAGAACTTCAGGTCACCACCAGCGCAGAACACCTTGCCCTCGGCGGTGACGGCGACCGCCTTGACGTCGTTGTCGTACTTGACCTCGAGAACCGCTTGGCGTAGCTCGCGTGCCTGGGTCGGATTGACCGCGTTCGCCCCCTCGGGCCGGTTGAGATGGATGTGCCCAACCCGGTCACTGACGTCGTAGGTGATCGTTTCGAATGCCATCCCGCCGACGCTAGCCGTCGCGCGGTTCCAGAGCCGAAGCGCCGAGTTCGGACGCTGGGGTCAGACCCCTGTCCCGCTTGGGGACAGGTCAGCCGTCGAGGGGCTCGGTCAGATCAGCCTTCATCACGACCCGGCCCGAAGACGATGTGTGGCCGTCCTCGTCTTCGAGCGTGATCGAGAAGATCGGGTAGTCGTCGCTGAGGACGCCGGCCCAGAGCTCGATCTCCCCGGACTCGCCTCGCATGTGGAAGGTGCCGGCCGAGACGCCCGCATCCGGTGTGCGCATCCATGCCTCGTAGAACTGGCCTTCGGGGGCGGGCGGCAGCGCATCGACGGCGAGGATGATCCGCAGGCCGTTGCGCAGCGCGGCGAGTTCGACGGTGCCGGTGGCATCACCGGCCAGCTCGGTGGAGGAGAGCGCGAACTCGGTGACGGTCGGTCCGGTGGAGTCGTCGGTGTCGAGTTGGGTGACGAGTGCGCCGATTCCCGCCGCCATGATCAACGCAGCGGCAACGACCAGCCAGCGTGGTCGGCGTCGGTTGGCTGCCGGCACCTCCTCGGGAATCTCCGGTGCGAGCGCCGCGACCACGGCATCCTCCAGGTCCGCCGGCAGTTCCTCCCACGCCACTTCGTTCCCCAGCAACTCGGCGAGCGCGGACATCTCCTCAGGTGTCAGCTGGTCCATGGAGTCCGGGTCCATCGGGGTTTCGTCGGTCATGAGTCCTCGTCCGTCCCTACGGTACGAAGCGGCGTTTGGTTCGCGGGACGAGGGGAATCGTCCCGTAGATGCCGAAGCGACACGGCGAGCCGCTTGTGGGCACGACTCGACCGCGACTTGACCGTGCCGGATGGTACGCCGAGTCGCTGGGCGATCTGCTCGTGGGTCAAGCCTTCGATGTGGCCGAGGCGCACGACCTCACGCTCGCCGTCGGGAAGCTCGTCGATGGCCTGGCGGACCGCGTGAACCTCCCAGGTCCGTTCGAACGACCTCGGGTACACGACACCGTCGACCTCTCGATCGTGGCCGCCCTGGGTGGGCCGGTTCTCCTTGCGGATGACGTCGATCGCGGTCCGTCGGGCGATGGCATACAGCCATGGAGTGAGATCGCGGGAGGTGTCGAAGGCATCAGCGGCCTTCCACGCCTTGACGAAGACCTGTTGCACGACGTCGGCGGCGAGCTCGCGATCGTTGGTGATCGCGCCGGCAACGGTGAAGACGGCACCGGCATGACGACGGTAGACCTCTCGAACCGCGTCGGGTTCACCCGCCTGGAATCGTGTCACCGCCTCGTCCACGGTCGCCATGTTGGCCCGGCCTGGGTGAAAAGTCGCGGAAATCGCGAACCGGATGCCGACCGGGCCCGTACTGCTCCCTGAAATCGAGCGCACAGATCGTGTGCCGGCGAATCCTCCAGGGGGAGCCAATGACCGTCACTGCCGCCATCCCGTCCGACACCGAATCCCGGACGATGGGATCCCTGTTGGCGGCGGTGGCGGTCGGCGCCGCCGCCTCGGTCAGTCTCGGCGTCTACGGCAAGGTCCACGACCCCACGTTCAACACGATCTTCGACTTCGGGTTTCCGAACGTCCTCGCCATGAAGGCATGGTTCGGAACGGCGGCGGCAACACTGGCTCTCGGGCAGCTCGCTTCCGCGCTCTGGATGTGGGGCCGGATCCCCGGCGCCGGCGTCGCCCCCGGTTGGGCTGCCCCAGCTCATCGCTGGCTCGGAACGGCTGCCTTCCTGATCTCGCTCCCTGTCGCCTACCACTGCCTCTGGTCGCTCGGCTTCCAGGAGACGAGCACCCGCGTCGTCGCTCACTCGTTGCTGGGCTGCGCCTTCTATGGCGCCTTCGTGACGAAGATGCTCGTACTCCGGTCGTCCAGTGTCCCCGCTCGCGCGCTGCCGGCCGTTGGCGGACTGCTCGTGAGCCTGCTCGTCGGCATCTGGTGGACGTCGTCCTGGTGGTTCTTCACCACCGTCGGTTTCCCAGGCGTCTGACCTGGCGGCGCCATCGCGCCAGCCTGATCCCCCGACCCCGAATCCCCCGATTCGTTCATTCACCCTGCCCGGCGACGGGCAAGAAAGGCATACCCATGTCCAAGAAGATCACCACCACCCTTGCAGTCTGCGCCGTTGGCGCAGCAGTGTTCGTCGCTCTGCTGTTTCGCAGCGGAGACTCCTCTGCCCCTGCGACAGCAGCGGTGTCGTATGGAACGGACGACACCGCGGTGAGCAGCGGGTCCGTCGATGACTACGGCACCGATGAGTACAGCACAGGCGACTACGGCGACGAGCCCGCGGCGACCATCACGATCGAGTCGTTCGCTTTCGGTTCGAGCGTCCCCGTGGCTCCCGGGTCCTCGGTGCTCGTGAGCAACGCCGATGGCGCGCCCCACACGGTCACCGCGGACAGCGACTCGTTCACCACCGCCACTCTGAGCCCTGGTGACTCCGAGACCATCGTCGTCCCCGACGAGCCCGGCACCTACACGTTCTTCTGCAACATTCATCCGTCGATGACGGGCTCACTCACGGTCGGCTGAACAAGCGTCCAATCTCGGCGCTTCCCCTCTACGCTCTCCGAACCACCAGGCCCGCCACTCGAACGGAGATGCTCATGAAGGTCGGTTTCATCGGACTCGGCAATGTCGGCGGAAAGCTCTCGGGCTCGTTGCTGCGCAACGGCTACGACCTGACGGTGCGCGACCTCGACCAGGACGCGGCACAGCCCTTCCTCGACGGGGGAGCGCACTGGGCCGACTCGCCGAAGGAGATGGCCGAAGCGTGCGATCTCGTCATCACGTGCCTGCCGTCTCCCGCCGCATCGGCAGCAGTGATGGAGGCCGAGGACGGGCTCCTGGCCGGCCTCGGTCCGGGGAAGATCTGGGCGGAGATGTCGACCACCGACGAAGCCGAGGTCAAGCGCCTCGGGGCCATGGTCGAGGCGGCGGGCGCCGAGCCGGTCGATTGCCCGGTCTCCGGTGGCTGCCATCGTGCCGCCACCGGCAACATCGCGATCTTCGCCGGGTGCGAGCGCGAGACCTTCGAGCGCATGCTCCCGATCCTCACCACCATGGGGCGTGGGATCCTCCACACCGGCGAACTCGGGTCAGCCTCGGTGTTGAAGGTCGTCACCAACTACCTGGCCACGGCGAACCTGGTGACGCTCGCCGAGGCACTCGTCACATCGAAGGCCGCCGGCATGGATCTCAACACCACCTACGAGGCGATTCGCATCTCGTCGGGCAACTCGTTCGTGCACGAGACGGAGAGCCAGGTCATCCTCAACGGCAGTCGCGACATCAACTTCACCATGGACCTCGTGGTGAAGGACATCTCGCTGTTCCAGGAGGTGGCCGACCGTGCCGAGGTGCCGCTCGAGATCTCGCCGATGCTCAAGGAGATCTTCCTCGACGCCCAGGACCGCTACGGGCCCCGCGAGTGGTCGCCCAACGTCATCAAGCGTCTGGAGGAGCCGACCGGACTGTCGATCCTGGCCGACGGCTTCCCCGCGGAGATGCTCGACGACGAACCCGAAGAACCCGGCTACGAGGTCATCCCGACGGGCAAGTAACGCTGGGGACAGACCCCAGCGTTACTTGTCGGCGGCAGGAGATCGCGGCGTAGGCGGTCCGATCGCGGTCGATCAGAACGCTGAATGGCAGATCGTTCGTGGCGAGGTAACCGTCGAGCTTCTCGGGCTTGGTGAACGTGACGAGGACGACTTCCGTCTGCTCTCCGAGTTCATCGAGACGATCACGCACGGCGATCGCGTGGGCGGCGCACGGCAGTCAATGAATGTGGCGGTGAAAGATCAGCACCACGGTCTTCCCCAGCCGGTCGGCGAGCTGCCACGTCCCGCCGTCGCGATCGATCAAACCGATCTTCGGGGCGGCGCTGCCGATGGCGGGGGTGGTCACAGCACTCATCCTTGCGGAGACCCTTCCCGGCATCGAGTCATTCCCCAAACCCGAATTTCGCGCGACTTTCGCGGTGTTGTGGTCGTCTGGAAGGCATGAGCACCCGTCTGCAGATGACCGGGGCAGCTCTTCTCGTTGCAATCGGAGCGGTTGGGCTGGCCATGAGTGCCGCCACCGCGGGCGATCTTTCGACCGGCGGCTCTGCTCTGGGAGACGCTGCTCCGAGTGTCGACGGCGTCTGGCTCGACCCCGACCCGGAGCTGCTGCTCGGCGCCGCTGCTGAAGCAATGGCCGGCGTCGAGAGTGTGCGCTTCGAGCTTCAGCGCCGCGGTGAGCCGGTGTTCCTCGACCCATCCGAATCGTTGGCGCTCGACCATGCGACCGGGCGCGTCATGGTGGACGGAGGGGCCGATGCGCTTCTCGCCGTGGTGGTCGACGGCGAGCTCAACACCGAACTCGGCGCTGTCGCGATCGGGGACGAGGTGTGGCTCTCCAATCCGATCACCGGCGTGCTCGAGCCGCTTCCGGCGAGTATCGACATCGATCCGCGATCCTTCTTCGACCCGGCAGGGGCATGGGCACCGCTGCTGCGCGATCTGACCGGCGCAGTGCTCGTCGACTCCGACGATGATCGCTATCTCCTCACCGCGGTCGCGTCGGGTGCGGGGCTCCGTGCCGTGACAGCAGGGATCGTCGACGGCGACGACACGTCGATTGCGATCTGGCTGCACCCGGTCACGGCCCATGTCACCCGACTCGAGTTCGAGACCGGGGCCTCCGGCGGCACCACTAGCTGGTCTGTTGTTCTGGGCGACTATGGCGCCGAGTTCGAGATCGTGGCGCCGGTGGGAGCAGGCGGATGAGCGACATCACCAGCCCGGCCGACACGACCACCGTCGCAGACGATCCGACCGACGGCCCGAGTCCACGGGCGATCCTGCTCGCGGTGGCCTTCACCGTCTTCGTCGCGGCCGACGATCTCACGGTCGTCACCACCATGCTTCGGCCGATCATCAACGACCTGGGGCTCACGCTGCCCGATGGCCTCGATGAGGCGGCCTGGGTCGTCAACGCCTACCTGATCGCGTTTGTCGCGGCGATGCCCATCGCCGGTCGACTCAGCGACGTCTACGGCCGCCGCCAGGTCTTCGTCGCCTCATACACACTGTTCCTCGCCGGCACCATCGTCATCCCGTTGTCCACCACGCTCGGCCCGTTCCTGGTCGGACGGGTCCTGACCGCCCTCGGGGGTGGCGCAATGGTGCCGGTAGCGCTGGCGGTCGTCGGCGACGTCTTCCCCGAGCAACGCCGCAGTCGGGCGCTCGGGGCCCTCGCCGGCATCGAGACGCTCGGGTGGGTGTGGGGTCCGCTCTATGGCGCGATGCTCGTGCGCTTCTTCGACTGGCGCATGCAGTTCTGGCTCAACATCCCTCTCGCCCTCGGCGGGCTGGCGTGGGTCTGGTGGGCGCTGTCGGGTCATCGCACTCCCGATCGGGGCCGGCGTGTCGACTGGGTGGGCGCCGGCCTGTTGACCGGTGCGCTGGTCGCGCTCGACGTCGCACTGCTCGGCAACGCCGAAGTGCAGAGCGTCAGCGGACTCGACCAACTCCAGGGCGGGAGCGGATCAATCGACTTCCGCTGGCTGTACCTCATCGCCGCGGGTCTGGGCTGGGCCTTCGTCCTTCACCAGCGATCCCACGCCGATCCCGTTCTCGAGCGCGGCCTGCTGGCCGGCCGGTCGATGCGGATCGCCCTCGCCGTCAACTTCATCGTCGGCGCGGCGCTCGTCGTCGCCATGGTCGACGTGCCGATCTTCGTCAACGCCGTCGAGATCGACCTTGGTCGCTCGGCGGTCATGGCCGGATGGCTCCTTTCGTCCATGACCGCCGGGATGGCGATCATGTCCTATGTCGGCGGCCGGATCGGGGAGCGGCGAGGGTCACGCCTCCCGGTGGTCGTCGGGGTTGGCGCGGTTGCCGTGGCCTACGTCTGGATGGGGGCCACCTGGGCGGCCGACACGAGCAAGCCGGCGCTCGCCCTGATGCTCGCCGTCCTCGGCTGTGGACTCGGACTGACCGTTGCGCCCACCACGTCGATCGTCGTCGACCAGGCCGATGCTGATCGCCGTGGGAGTGCCGCCGCAGCCGTGATGGTCGTGCGCCTCCTGGGCCTCAGCGTCGGACTGGCGGCGCTCACTGCGTGGGCCCTCGCTCGCTTCAACGCACTCCGAGCTGACATCGAGCTCCCGGCGCTCGACGACCCCGGCTTCCAGGCCGCGGCGGTCGAAGCCCAACAGTCGCTCACGGCGGGCGCCGTGGCCGAGACCTTCCTCGTCGTCTCGATCGTCGCGTTCGTCGGTCTCATTCTCTCCACCCGTCTCAACCACGGGGGTACCCCCGTGCTTGGCACCATCGACCAGCCCGCAGCCCTGACGCCGGGGCGCAGCCCCGGTCGCCCGTTGCTGATCGGCGCCGGCGTCGGCGCTGTCGTGATCGCCGCGCTCGCCGTTGCGCTCGTCGTCACCCTCCAACGGGTCGACCGCATCGCCGACGACCTCGAATCGACGCAGGCCAGCCTGGCCGCCACCGAGAACGACCTCGCCCGTGTCGAAGCCGGGTCGGCGCTGTTCGCATCACAGGTGCAGGGCTTCACCGATCAACTGCTCGAACTCGAGCCCACCGTCTCGGGCGGGCTCGACGCCGCCATCGACGGCCTCGACACGTTCGCCGGCTCGACACTCGAGTTCAACGTCTCTGTCGACGAAACCGTCCGAGTCGAGACCGACGTCGTGATCCGACGGGTGGTGGAGGTGCCGATCCAGACGTCGATTCCGATCAATGAGACGATCGACACCACGATCAAGGTCGGAACCCCGCTCGGTTTCGACGTGCCGGTCGACGTCAGCGTGCCGGTGAACCTCGACGTCCCCATCGATCTCACCGTGGACGTTCCGATCGACGAGACCGTGCCCGTCGGCGCCGACGTCCCGATCCAGGTGGATGTGCCGATCACGGTCGAGGTCAGCAAGACCGAACTCGCCGAGCTCGCGCGGTCGATGGCCGAAGGTCTCCGCTCTCTCCAAGAGATCCTCGCCGACCTCGGTACCACCGCCAGCTAGATGGGACACCTGGGGTCAGACCCCCGTCCCGTTGGGGACAGGTCAGGGAGTCATGCCGCCCTCGGCGGGTCGAGGCGGAGCCGATGAGCTGCTCCCTCGATGAGCTCGAGGAACTCCCGGTCCGTGTCGAGAAGCGTTCGTGCTCGGGCGAGCGCGCTGCGTGCGCCGCTGGCCGACCTGAAGCCGTAACGCCTGGCGAGCTCCTCGGACGTGCGATCGGTCCAGCGAACGCACAGAAGGAGGCAGGCCAGTCGGAGATGGTTCCGCACGCCCCGACCACCAGCGACCACGAGCTGTCGTTCGGGCTTTGATCCGACTCCGAGGGCTCTCTCGATGTCGATGGGCACGAGGATACGTACGTGAGTCGAACCCTCGCGCGGCAACTCAGCCGGCCCGCCGTCCTCGATGTGTCGGCGGTACGCCCCGAGATCGCCATCGAAGTGGGTTGCCAGGGAAGTCGTCGAGAGCCACGGCGGTGGCGGAACGATTCCGAGATAGGCGTTGTGGCTGGTCCAGCGGAACACGTCGGGCTCAGTGCGTGGCCCGTCCGCAGCGACCGGGTTTCGGTGCACATACCGCAGGAGCGTGCGGAAGTAGTGGTCGGACGTGATCGGCTTCGACCGATATCGACCACGAAAGAGAGGACCATCGAGCCCGTATCGGTGATTGAATTTCCGCGTGTACGTCCCGCCGACCAGCTTCATTGCGGCGGCGAGGTGATCGACGGGCCCTTCCACGATGAGGTGGTAGTGATTGCCCATCAGCGCGTAGGCGTGGATCTTGACGCACGTCTTCTCGTCGGCCTCTCCCAGCAGTTGAAGGAACCGGTGGCGGTCATGGTCGTCGCCGAAGACCGGGAGTTTCCGCGCGCCGCGGTTCATCACGTGGTGCCACCCGCCCCCAGCTACATGTCGTGGAATTCGTGCCATGACCCGAAGCTAGAGAGCACCTGTGACACCGCTTCCTAGCGCTGCCCTGTCCCCAACGGGACAGGGGTCTGACCCCGGCGTCCCAACTAGGGGAGCCTTGTGGTGATCCAGGTGGCGATTTCGGACATGGAGGCTCGGGCTTCGGGGAGCTCGCGGTAGAACTCGAAGACGTGCCACATGCCTTCCCAGACTCGGAGGGTGACGTCGACGCCGTCGCTTCGCATCGCCGAGGAGACCCGCACGCAGTCCGACAACAGAAGGTCCCGTGTCCCGGTCGAGATGAACGTCGGCGGGAAGCCGGTGAAGTCGCCGTGAACGGGGGAGACGAGCGGATCGTCGGCGGGCCGGTCGCCTCGGTATCCGTTCGCCATCTGGAGGAGGACGCCCTCGCTCAACGGCAAACTGGGGTCGCGGTTGGTGAGATGGCTGTCGCCGGTGTAACCGAGATCGGACCATGGCGACAAGAGCGCGAGGCCAGCAGGAAGCGCGAGTCCCTCATCGCGCGCGGCCAGCATTGTGGCGAGCGCGAGATTGCCGCCGGCGGACTCGCCCGCGACCATGATCCGGTCGGCCGAGTAGTCGGCGAGCACGCCCCGGTAGGCAGTGAGCGCGACATCGAGTGCCGCTGGGAACGGTGACTCCGGACTGAGTGGGTACCGGGGCGCAACGACCCGGCCGCCCAGACCTGCGGCCATCGGGGCGGTGACCACGATGTCCTCTTCGGGGGAACCGACAACGTGTCCGCCGCCGAAGAAGTACAGCACCACGACGTCGCGCCGGTCGCCGCCCGTGATCTCGGAACAGGCGACCCCGGCGATGTCGATGTCGCGCTCGCCCACGTCGAACTCGGCTCGTGCCGCCGCCATTGCCGGGGCGTAGCCGGCTCGGGTCTCGGAGCGAATGCGCTCGGCGTTCTCCGGGGTCACCAGCTCACGCGGTGATGGCGGATTGGCGTCCAGCCACGCCCGGGCCTCGGCGCTGATGCCGGTGCGAGGGAACTCGGCGGGGGAGTTCATGGCGTAAGCATTACCATTTGACCGATGCGGCCGCAGAAACTCGTGACCCTCGACGTGGAGGGCGTCCTCATTCCCGAGGTGTGGATCAACCTCGCCCGACGCACCGGGATCGATGCGCTGGTGGTCACCACCCGCGACGAGCCGGACTACGACCGACTCATGCAGAAGCGGCTGTCGATCCTCGACGAGCACGGCGTCAACATGAGCGACCTCCGTGCGGTTCTCGCCGAGATGGGCCCCCTCGACGGAGCTCGCGAGTTCCTCGACTCCCTCCGAGCCGACTACCAGGTCGTGCTCCTCAGCGACACGTTCGAGCAGTTCGCGGCCCCGCTCATGAGCCAACTCGGTCAACCCGCGATCCTGTGTCACCAGCTGCAGGTCACCGACGATCACATCGTCGACTACGTGCTGCGTATCGATGACCACAAGCGTCGTTCGGTCCAGGCGTTCCAGGCGCTCAACTATCAGGTGGTGTCGGCCGGCGACTCCTACAACGACCTGTCGATGCTTCGGGCCGCTGATGCCGGCGCGCTCTTCATGGCCCCAGCGAACGTCATCGCCGAGAACGCGGACCTGCCGTCGTTCGCCGATTACGACGATCTTCGGGCGTGGATCGATTCGGCCGACCCAAGCCCCTCTGCTACCTGACCGGATCTGACCTGTCCCAACGGGACAGGGGTCTGACCCCAGTGTCCCAACTAGGCGCCGAGGACGGGGACCTGGGACATGGCGTCGGCGATGGCGTCGTCGCTGAGGTCGTAGTCGACCATTTCGCCGGAGAGGAAGTGCTCGTAGGCGGCGAGGTCGAGGTGACCGTGGCCGCACAGGGCAGTGAGGATCGTCTTCTCCTCGCCGGATTCCTTGCAGGCCATCGCCTCGCGGATCGCGGCAGCGATCGCGTGAGTCGGCTCGGGTGCCGGCACGATGCCTTCTGACCGAGCGAACTGCAACGCAGCCGTGAAGCACTCCGTCTGGCCGATGGCCTGGGCCTCGACGAGACCGGTCTCGTAGAGATGCGAGACGAGCGGCGACATGCCGTGGTAGCGCAGGCCGCCGGCATGGATCGGGTCGGGCACGAAGGCGTGACCGAGCGTGTGCATCTTCACCAGCGGCGTCATGCCGGCGGTGTCGCCGAAGTCGTAGCGATACTCGCCCTTGCTCAGCGACGGGCACGCAGCCGGCTCGACGCAGCGAATCGTCGGATTCATCCGTCCCGCCAGCTTCTCACGCAGGAACGGGAAGCTGAGGCCACCGAAGTTGGAGCCTCCGCCGGTGCACCCGACCAGCACGTCGGGCGTCTCGCCGACCTTGGCGAGCTGGAGCAATGCCTCTTCGCCGATGATGGTCTGGTGCAACAGCACGTGGTTGAGCACGGAGCCGAGGGCGTAGCGGGTGTTCGGATCCTCGACCGCCATCGACACGGCTTCGGAGATGGCGATGCCGAGGCTGCCGTTGTGGTTTGGATCCTGGGCGAGCAGGGAGCGACCGAACTCGGTGACGTCGCTCGGGGACGGGTGCACGGTTGCGCCCCAGATCTCCATCATGGTCTTGCGGTACGGCTTGGCCCGATACGAGGCCGCCACCTGCCAGACCTCGCATTCGATGCCGTACTGCGCCGTGGCGAAGGCGAGTGACGAGCCCCACTGGCCGGCGCCGGTCTCGGTCGTCAGCTTCGTGATGCCTTCTTGGTGGTTGTAGTACGCCTGCGGCACGGAGGTGTTCGGCTTGTGCGAACCGGCCGGGCTCACGCCCTCGTACTTGTAGAAGATCTTGGCCGGTGTATCCAGCAACTGCTCGAGGCGGCGAGCACGGAACAGCGGGCTCGGCCGCCAGAGCTTGTAGACGTCGATGACCCCGCCGGGGATGTCGATGTACGACTCACCGGAGACCTCCTGCATGATCAGCGCCATGGGGAACAGCGGAGCGAGGTCGTCGGGACCGATCGGCTCGTGGGTGCCCGGATGCAGAGGAGGGGGCGGCGGCGACGGCAGGTCCGGGATGACGTTGTACCACTGGGTGGGCATCTCGGATTCTTCCAGCAGAACCTTGCTGTAGCCAGCGGCCATCTGTGTCCCCTTCGACGTGTTGGTGGAGACGCAACTGTACACCACGGTCGCCGGCCTGACCTGTCCCCAACGGGACAGGGGTCTGACCCCAGCGTCCGAACTCAGTCGAGAAGGGTGAAGAAGTCGTCTTCGTAGGCGGTCTCGGGGTTGGCTCGGACTTTCTCGTCGAGCTCGATCGCGTCGTCGCCGACGAGGATGCGCCACCGGTTGGCGCGCACGCCATCGAGGATGATCGTCGCCGCTTCCGCTGCGGTCATGGGTGCGGCTTGCTCGAACATCTCCTGCGCGGCGATCAGGAACTCGGCTTCCTCCGGTGTCGGTTCACCGACCTGGGCGCGCATCGTGTTGCGCACGATCCCCGTGCTGATGTGGCCCGGCATGACGACGGCGGCCTTCACATGCGGCGCGTTGATCCGTAGGTCGGTCATCAACGCCTCGGTGAACCCCTTCACTGCGAACTTCGCTGCCGAATAGGCGGTGTGGGGGCGGTCCGGACCGATGCTCGCGTAGAAGCCGTTCACGCTGCTCGTGTTCACGACGTAGCCCTCGGTGGACGCCGCAAGCAGCGGCAGGAAGACTCGACAGCCGAGATAGACGCCGTTCCAGGTCACATCGAACGTGCGCTCCCACGACTCACGGCTCGCAGTGAACATGCTCCCGCCGCCGGCGATACCGGCGTTGTTGAAGAGCAGATTGACATGGTCGGTGTCGAAGGCGTCGCACACGGCATCGCGCAGCGTTTCGAGGTCCGACTCGCTGGAGACGTCGGCTCGGTGGATGATCACCTCGGCATCCGGGTGGTCGTCGGCAACCAGGGCGACTGTCTCCTCGAGCCCCTCCATGGAAAGGTCGCACGCCGCGACCCGAGCACCCTCGGATGCCAGCTGCCGGACGATCTCGCGGCCCATTCCCGATCCGCCACCAGTGACGACGGCGATCTTGTCGGTGAAGTCGTCCATCAGGCCCAATTCACCTTCACGGGAAGGGTCTTGTAGCCGTGGACGAAGCTGCTGGCGGTGTGGGTCGGCTCGCCGGCCGGTTCGATCGAGTCGATGCGCTCGATCATCTGCTCGAGCAGGGCAGTGATCGACGCCTTCGCGAGGTGGGCGCCGAGGCAGTAGTGCTCGGCCCACCCGAAGCCCAGGTGGCGGTTGTGTTCGCGGCCGACATCGAACCGATCCGGATCCTCGAACACCTCCTCGTCCCGGTTGGCGGCACCGTAGAACATGCAGACGCGATCACCCTTCTTGATGAGCACGTCGTCGAGTTGGTAGTCCTCGATCGCGGTTCGCTTCATGTAGTTGACCGGTGCTGACCAACGCACGATCTCGTCGACGGCGGTCTTGAGCAGGGACGGGTCGGCCTTCAGCCGGGCGAACTCGTCGGGGTTCTCGAGGAAGGCACCCATCGCACCCGAGAGCGAGTGGCGGGTGGTGTCGTGGCCGGCGTTGAAGACGATCAGGTAGTACCCGAGCGTCTCGACGAGGCCCATCGGCTCCCCACTCTCGAGTGTGGCGTTCGCCAACAGGGTGGCGAGATCGTCCTGCGGGTTGGCGCGACGGTCCTCGATGATGGCGTTGAACATTTCGTAGAACTGGAGTCCGAGGAGGTCCGCGGCTGCTTGGCGGTCGTCGCCGGGCGGGCCGAGTTCGGGGTCGTCGAACGCGAAGAGTTGTGAGGTGAGTTCGAGGAGTCGGTCCTCGTCCTCCGGCGGGACTCCCAGGATCGTGCACAACACACGCAACGGGTGCCGTTGAGCGGCCTCCGCCACGAAGTCGACCGGCTCGGAGCCGAACGAGCTCAGTTGGTCGATCACCATCCTGGCGGTGTCGTTCACGATCTCGTCGAGGCGCTCGATGCCGCGAGGCGTGAAGAAGCCGCTGGCGACCTTGCGGAACTCTCGGTGGTCAGGGGGATCCATCTGGATGATCACCCGCATCGAGTTGAACGGATTGTCCTCGCGATCGAAGTCCTGGTCCTCGCTGAAGAGCACGATGTTGCCGACCTCGCTCGAGAAGACGTCGGGTCGAGCGGAGATCTCGGTGATGTGGCGGTGACGGGTGATCGCCCAGAAGTTCTCGAGCTCGTCGACGTCGGTCCAGTGGATCGGGTCGTTGGCGCGGAGCCAACCCCATTCGGCGAACGGGAAGCTCTGATCGCCGTATGCCTTCGCCGTGATGATCGCTTCGTCTATGGCCGGTGGGGTGGTGGTCATGGCGCAAGCCTAGAACGCCGGCCGGTGATCCAGAAAAACCGGCGGGAGGCGTGTGATTCCACCCTGGACTTCGTCTAAGGTCCGAGTCTCTCCACCCAACCAGAACAGGGAATCTTTCTATGGCAACTTCGCAGCCCGCGATCCTCGGGGATCTCCAGAAGTACCAGTGGTACGTCCACATGAGCCGCACCGAAGGTGCCGACCTCGGCGCCATCAAGGCCGCGCTCAAGGCCGGTCAGGCTGATGCCGCCGCCCAGGGCGTCAACCTCTGCCTCCTCGTCGGTCCGTCGCTGGCCGCCGATCTCGGCATCGAGACCGACGGCGACTTTCAGGACTACCCGGGCTACGAGTCGCCCGACGGCTCCAAGGTCGCCAAGGGCACCCAGGAGGAGCTCCTTGTCTGGTTGCACCACGCGGACAAGGATCTGATCTGGGAGGTCCAGCACACCATGCGCCGCGCCCTCGCCGGTCACATGTCGGTCGCTCGGGAGACCCCGTGCTTCATCTACAAGAACAGCCTCGACCTCACCGGCCACATCGACGGCACCGGTAACCCGGCGCCCGAGGACCAGCAGGACCGCGGCATCATCGCCGACGGCGAGGCGGGCGAAGGCGGCTCGTACTGCATCGCCCAGCGCTGGGTCCACGACATGGACTACTGGGCATCGCTGAGCCTCGACGAGGAAGAGAACGTCTTCGGTCGGACGAAGGCCGACTCCACCAAGCTCGACGTCCAGGTTCCGCGCTCGCACCTCTCCCACGTGGAGCTGCGTGAGGGCGCCACCGCTGACGAGTCGACGCCGAAGCGCGGCGAGATGGTCCGTCGCTCGACCCCCTACGCCTTCCACGACGGCACGGTTGGCCTCTACTTCATGGGCTTCTGCAAGACGCAGGCCCCGCTGCGGGAGCGCATGGAAGCCATGTACGGCCACAACGACCACGAGACCGATGCAATCACCGACTACTCGACACCCGCGTCGGGTTCGTACTACTTCGCTCCGTCGGTCGAGGCACTGGCCGCGGCCCTCGGCTGAGCAACTCCAGCCGCTCGCGGCTGAGCAGTACCGAATACGTGAGGACGGCGGCCCCTCGGGGCCGCCGTTTCGCGTCCTGGCCTAGTGGCCGTGCCCGGCCTGTTCCATCCGCCATTCGTGGAGGCCGTTACCGGCCACGCCGCCGAACAGTGGGCTGGTCCAGAATCCGACCAGGGCGCCGACTCCGATCGCCGCCCAGGGGCCGTGCTCGGAAGCTGCGGCGTAGAAGAGACCGGCGGTGACGCCTCCGACGACGAGCATCGCGATGACGATCGCGAACGCGACGGTCTTCACGCGCCGGTTGTCGTCAGGGTCGAGCATGTCTTGTTCGGACACGGGTCAGGCACCTCTGTTGGCGGTCAACGGTCAGGATGCGGATGACGCCCTGCGGTGATTAGGGTCGGAGGTCCCAACCTGTCGAGGAGCCGATCGGAGGGACATGTCCATCGGTGTGGGGTGCGCGATGTGGGCGAACCGCGACTGGGTCGGCAGTTATCTGCCGGCCGACACACGGTCGGGTGGCGAACTCGGGTCCTACTCTCGAATCTGCACGGCGGTGGAAGGGAACACGACGTTCTACGCCACCCCTCCGGAGGCGACGGTTCAGCGATGGATGGATGCCGCCGCACCCGGCTTTCGGTTCGTGTTCAAACTCCCGCGCACGATCACCCATGAGCGACGACTGCGAGATGTGTCCTCGGACCTGGATGGGTTCCTTCGTGTGCTCCATCCGTTGTCGGAACGACTCGGGCCGATCTCGATTCAGCTCCCGGCGACGTTCTCGCCCCGGGACCTCGATGTGCTGCATGCGTTCGTCGTTGGCCTACCGGCCGACTTCGAGTGGGCGGTGGAGGTCAGGCACCCGGCATTCCACGCCGGCGGTGACAACGAACGAACGCTGAACGGCCTGCTCCACGAGCGTGGGCTCAACCGAGTCGTGTTCGATTCTCGGGCGATGTTCGCGGGTCCCTGCGAGACCGACGAGGAGCAGCGGGCATTCTCGGAGAAGCCGAGGCTCCCGGTCCGCGGCGTCGCCACGGGGAGCCAGCCCGTTGTCCGGTTCATCGGCCAGCGCGACCTCGACGCCAATCGGGCGTTCTGGGCTCCATGGGTCGAGCGGGTGACGAAATGGCACGCTGCCGGGCGTCGGCCGATCGTGTTCCTGCACACGGCGGACAACGTCGATGCCCCCGCGCATGCCCGGGCGTTCCACGAGGAATGCCGAAGGATCGATGCCTCGATTCCGGCGCTTCCACCGCTCGTCGGGCTGTCCGACCAGCCCCGGCTGGAGTTGTAGCCCCGCTCGTGGGCCATTCGCCCCATTTGCGGGCGTGCTCTCGACAAACGGGTGAGCGTCGTTACCATCGATGGTGTGACTCCCCCGAACCAGCGGCGCTGCGGCACCGGCATCGTGATCGCCGGCATGGCTGCGATTCCGTTCGTGACCGTCACGTTCGCGGCCACCATGGCCGACCTTGCGTCGACGTCCGGTTCACCACACGGCGTCGCCGGAATCCTGGCGCTCGTCGGCGGTCTGATCATGGGCCTCCTGATCACCCGGGTGATCAGCGGTGTGCGCACCGGACTCGGTGTGGCACGCATCGCGCTCGAGCGCCTGGCCGACCAGATCGTCCGAGACATCGGTCGTGTTCGCGACGCCGGACGACCCCTGGATGGTCGCGTTCACCGGCGGCGTCCCGCGCTGGCATTCGTGCCGGCGGAGATCGGACGTCGCGGGCCTCCTCGGCGATCGAGCTGAAGTACGCGCCGCTCCTGCGGCGGCGGTCTCGTTCGATTCGATCTGTAGGAGTTCTCTCATGTGTGAAATGACGGTGTCGTGAGACGCCGCTTCGTCTTCGGCTTCACGACCGTGGCCACGGCTCTGTTCGGCGCCGTCGGGCCCGCGTCGGCGCATGGAATCGGCGGCCGTACTGATCTGCCTCTGCCGGCGTGGCAGCTGGCGTGGGCGGCCGGTTTCGCGGTTGCCAGCTCATTCGTCGCGCTCGGCGCGTTCTGGTCAACGCCCCGGCTCGAGGCCGCGGCTGCGGGTCGTGCGCTGTTGAGTGTTCGATCCGCCGGCCCACGGATTCTGTTCGGACTCACGCGCCTGTTCGGCCTCTTCCTCTTCGCGGTTGTGCTCATCGCCGCATGGACCGGCAACGTGAACACCGCGGTCAACATCTCCGGTGACGCGTTCTTGATCTGGTTCTGGGTCGGGCTGCAGATCGCGTCGTTCTTGATCGGTGATGTCTGGCGACTGTTCAACCCGTACGAGACCATCGCCGACGGCGCCGCCTGGCTACGCGCCAGGAGCCGGGGGGAGTCGCTCACCGCGATCGAGCACGAGGGGACGACCCTGTGGCCGGCAGTGGCCGCGATCTTCGCCTACCTCTGGTACGAGCTCGCCTACCACTCGACCGCCTCGCCACGATCGATCGCCGTCTTCCTGACGGTCTACAGCCTGGCCATGCTCGGCGGCGCCGCTCGCAACGGGCGCGGCTTCGTACGCACGGCGGACGGATTCGCGGTGCTCTTCACCAAGTTGTCGGCGATGGCGCCGCTGTTCGTCGAGGACGGCCGGCTCCGGGCCCGCTCGCCCCTCACCGGGCTGAGCCGCCTGCCCCGCACTCCGGGGACCGTGCCGTTCGTGCTGGTGGTGCTCGGTTCGACCACGTTCGACGGCTTCACCCGCAGCTCGTTCTGGCTCGACGTGGCCGGGAGCCAGGCAGGCTGGGAACGCACGATCACGAGCACTGTTGGCCTGCTCGTCATCACCGGACTGGTGGCGATGGTCTACCTCGTGGCCATGAGCATGATGTCGTCGCTCACCGGTGAAGATGCCTCCGATCTCAGCGAGATCTTCGGGCCCACGCTGGTGCCGATCGCCGCGGCCTACGCGGTGGCTCACTACTTCAGCCTGCTCGTGCTCGACGGGCAGCGGATGTTCATCCAGATCAGCGACCCCTTCGGCAAGGGCTGGGACGTCTTCGGCACCAAGGACTACGCCATCGACTTCACGCTGGTGTCGCCGTCGACGATCGCGTGGGTCCAGACCCTCGCCATCGCGATCGGGCACGTGCTCGGAGTGGCGGCGGCCCACGATGTCGCAATCAGCCGTTACGACCACCGCACTGCGGTCCGGTCGCAGTATCCGATGCTGTTCGTGATGATCCTCTACACGGTGATCGGGTTGTTCCTCCTGCTGGGTGCCTAGGCGTTCGCCAGCAGTCGATCGCCGAGGAAGGTCAGGGTCCGGTTCAGCGCGACCTGGGTCGGGTGATCGGGAGTTGTGTCAGGAGCGAGGTCCTCGGTGAGGACGCTGTGGGCCAGCTTTTCGATCTCGGGGTGGAGGGCGTCGTCTGGGCTGGTGATCTCTTCGGAGAGGAAGTTCTCGCCGAGTGCGCCGCGAAGCGTCGCGAACCGAGAGGCGGGTACGGCGGGGTCACTCGTGAACCGGAGTCCGAGCACCGGGCAGTCGGCTTCCGCCCGTTCGGCGACGGCGCGAAGCTGATCGGCGTCGAGACCGACGCTCGCAGACCGCGCCTTTCCGAGGGGTAGCGGCTGCGACGGCTGGGACAGGACGGGCGCGATCACGGCGTCTTCCAGCATCATGGCCAGGCCGTAGCCGCCGGTGAAGCACATGCCGACGAATCCGATCCCAGGCCCACCGTGGCGTTCGTGCAGGGATCGGGCGAGCGCCCGCAGCCACACGGTGGCCGGTGCCGTGTCCCCGAGCGCGAACGCGTGGAACTCGCGGCTGATGCACGAGCGCAACAGCACCCGCATCGCCCGAGGCCGGGTGCTCGGCTTGCCGGGCGTGCCGAACATGGACGGGATCGCGACCGACATGCCCAGATCGACGAGGCGGTCGGCGAAGGCGACAACGGTCGGCGTGACCCCAGGGATCTCGGGGGCGACCAGCACACATGGTCCGCTCCCGCGATGGAACACCTCATGGGTGATCCCGTCGTGAGAGAAGGTCTCGCTGGTGTAGTCGCTGAGTGGCATCGGGCAATCTTGTCACGCCGCGCTGACCCCGGCTCGTGGCCGCGCTGATCGAAACTATTGCGGTTCTGTTACGATCCACAGGCTGTGCAAATCGGAGGCGATCGATCCAAGCGGCCCTGGCGCCGGGTGAAGGCTCGATCCTTCGCGGGCGTGGCGCTGGTGCTCGCGGCCACGCTCGCACTCGGGTCGAGCAGCGTTGCCCAGGGTGAGATCGACGATCTCCGCGATGAGCGGGAGAGCAATCGACGTGATGCCGCCCAGGTCGCGGCCGAACTCGACGCGTTGTCCGCTGAGGACGCGGAGCTGGCCGAGGCGCTCATGGCCCTCGACGCGCACATCGTCCTCCAGGAACAGAAGGTGGCCGCAAGTCTCGAAGCCATCGCCGCCGCGGAGGAAGAGGCCGCCGAGGCTCGGCATCGGGCTGCCGCGATCGGTGATGAGATCGGCGTGGTGCGTGAGCGGCTCCGGCGCAGTGCCGTGGAAGCCTTCGTCGGCCCCGGTGACGGTGGGCTCGCCGAACTCGACGCCGACGATCTCGTTGCCTCGGCGGTGCGCGAGTCGCTGCGCGAACAGATCATCGGCAACGAATACGACCTCGTGGACGAGCTTCGATCGAAGGAGGCCGAGCAGGCGCATGCCGAGCGTGTGGCCGAGGAGTTGGTCGCGGTCGTCGAGACGGAGCGAGTCGACCTCGAGGAACGGCTGGCCGAACTCGACGAGGCGCGACGCGAAGCCGAGGAGCTCCGGGCGCAGGTCGAGGTGCGCGTCGCGAAATGGCGTGCCGTCGGGGCGGAGATCGAGGCAGCCGATGCGGCGATCGCTCTCGAGATCCGACAGCTCGAGGCCGAGGCACAGCGCAGGGCGCAGGAGGAAGAGGCGCGCCGCATGGCGGAGGAGGAAGCGGCCCGCCGCGCTGCCGAGGAAGCCGCAATCGCCGAAGCGGAGGCCGAAGAGACCGACAACGAAGAGACCGACGACGCTGACGCGCAGGACGCCGACGGTCCTGAGCCACCTGCTGCGGGGGAGTTCGTTTTCAGTCATCGACCGGTGCCAGGCGTGATCACGAGTCCGTTCGGCGATCGGGTGCATCCGATCTTCGGCACGGTGCGGGCCCACAAGGGGATCGACTTCGACGGCGATCGAGGCGAGCCCATCATCGCCGGCGCCGACGGTGTCGTACTCGCCGCCGGCTGGCGCAACGGCTACGGCAACACCGTGGTGCTCAGCCACGGCAATGGCTTCACCACGCTCTACGCACACATGACCGATGTCGGCGTCAGTGCCGGTCAGTCGGTTTCGGGCGGCGAAACGCTCGGCACGGTGGGGAGCACTGGCTGGTCGACCGGACCTCATCTTCACCTCGAGGTGCGTGTCGACGGGATCGCGGTCGACCCGGGACCATATCTGCCCTAGGGTTCTCACTGTGCGTGAGGCGAATGAACACCAAGAGTGGGCGACCGTGCGCGGGTTCGCATGGCGAATCTGTGACCGGCGCCTGCCCGCGCGCTCGCTCACCACTGCGGGGCTGATCGTCGGGGTATGCCTCGTGGCGATCGGGTTGAGCGCGTCGGTGCTCACGAAACCAGTCGACGTCGAGGCACTCGCGGCACCCGGCACCGACCCCGAGACCGCGGTGGCCGGTGCAGTCGAGATCCGCCAGCATGATCTCTCCCCGGCCGCGCTGGGGGACCTGATCGTGGTACGGATCTCCGTCACCGCGTGTGGCGATCGGGCCGTTGCCACCGGTGTCGTCATCGGCGAGGGGCTGATCATCACGGCCGCCCACGCGGTCGGTGACGCCGGCCTGGTCCGCGTTGACGCGGGCGGCACGGTCACCGGTGAGGTCCTCGGCGTCTTCGCCGACGGGCGCGACCTCGCGTTGATCTCGGTCGACACCGGCGCGGTTCGGGCGCCTTCGCTGGCCGCCGTTCCCGCGCTGGGTGAGCCCATCACCGTCGTCGGATTCCCGGGCGGCGGCCCCCGCACCACCACCGTTGGTCCCCACGTCGATGCTCCGACACTCGCCGCCGACCTGTTCGCCGGTGAGCTCGTGGGCATGGATGCAGACATCGGGGTCGGCTTCTCCGGTGGTCCCGCCCTCGATGCAGTGGGGAATCTGATCGGCATCGTCGTCGGGGCTGAGACCGCCACGGGCAGGGGGATCGTCTCCGTGCTCGGTGATCCGATCGACCATGCCACACCGCTGACCGACGGAGCGTGTGCGCCCACCGCCTGAGCCTCGGGACTCACCTGCACCGGTCGGGTTACGCTCGCGGCGTGACTGAGCGAACGGCGCTGATCGTTGCCGCGGGTGATGGGCCGATCCCGCAGCGTTGGATCCGCGAAGCGAATCTCATCGTTGCCGCCGACGGCGGTCTCGCGAACGTGGTGGCCGCCGGCCTCACGGCGGACGTCGTGGTCGGTGACATGGACTCGGTGGATGGCGAACAGCTCAGGGCCGTGGAGGTCTCGGGTGCGGCAATCGAACGCCACCCCGTGGGCAAGGACGAGAGCGACCTCGAGCTCGCGCTCCAGACGAGCATGGATCGCGGTGCCGACCGGGCATTCGTCGTGGTCCGTGACGGCGGGCGCCTCGACCATTCGCTGGCCAACCTCGCCGTCTTGGCGTCGCCGCGGTGGCAGACAGTGGAGATCGACGCACTGGTCGGCGGCAGCCTCGTCTGGCCCATCCACAGCGTTCGCACGCTTCCGTTGGCGGCCGGGGCCCATTTGTCGCTGCACGCAATGGGCGGTACGGCTGAGGGAGTCGTCAGCCGCGGTGTCCTCTACACCCTCGATGATGAGCGGCTGGATCCGCTGGTGGCTCGTGGCATAGCGAACGTGGTCGAGCATGCGAACCCGACGGTTGAGCTGGAATCCGGCGTTCTCCTGGCCATCAGCTCGCCGTAGCGGCGCGGGAGCCTCGCTGGTGGACAGCACCCGTGATGGGATCGGTCGGCGCTAGAAGACACCCCGGGCGAGCGCCGCCATTGCCGCAGAGGTCGCGAGGACGAGTACGCCGGCACGGAGCTGGGTGGGGTTGACGCGGGCCCTGAGGGGGCCGGAAATCAAGAAGCCGACGAGGCCCCAGGGCATCAACGCGAGTCCGACGAGGAGTTCGTCGATGCCGAGCCGCCCCGCGGCGGCGATCCCGATCAGCGTGACTCCGACACCGAGGGCGAAGGTGGCGCCCATCGTCGAGCGGAGCGCGGGTCCGTCGAGGTGCTGCAGCGTGAGCGCGATCGGCGGACCACCCACACTCGCTGTCGTCGCCGTGAAACCGGCGACCACGCCCGCGGACGTGAACACCCGTCGAGTGGCGGGCAGCGTGAGTCCCCACACGGAGAGCGCGACCGCGGTCAAGATGAGTACGCCGATGAGGATCTGCATCGTGGCCACCGAGACCGATGCCAGCACGATTGCCCCGATTGCGGTGCCGGGGATCCGGCCCACCACGACGCATCGAACCGGTGTCCACTGGATGTCGCTGCGTTCCCGGGCGGCGGTGAACAATGCCATGACGAGTGTTGCGATGAAGATCGGCGCGGGGAGCAGATCAGGGTCCAGCACCGCGAAGAAGGGCACCGCCAGCAGATTCGAACCGAAACCGATCGTCCCTTGGACCGTCGTGCCCACGAGCAGAGCGAATCCCGCGAGAAGCAACACATCGGTTTCGACGATCATTCGAGATCTACTCGGCTCCGCCGTGGGCGACCCAGGTCTCGTACATGCCGGCGTAGCGCCCGCGTTGAGCGACGAGTTCGTCGTGCGATCCGAGTTCGACGATCTCGCCGGCATCGACCACGGCGATACGGTCGGCGCGACGGGCAGTGGCGAGACGATGGGCGATGATCACCGCCGTGCGGCCCTCGAGGACAACATCGAGCGCCTGCTCGACGCGGGATTCCGAGTTGAGGTCGAGGTTCGAGGTGGCCTCGTCCAGGACGAGGACCCTCGGCCGGGCGACGAACGCCCGGGCGAGGGCGAGGAGTTGGCGTTCACCCGCGGACAACGAGGCTCCCCGTTCGTGCACGGGTGCATCGAGGCCGCCGAGTCGATCGACGAGATCGTCGATGCCGACGGCCTGCAACGCCTCGCGCAACTCCTCATCGGAGGCGTCGGCGCGGGCGAAGGCGACATTGTCGCGAACCCGGCCGGCGAAAAGGAACGGCTCCTGGGGGACGACGCCGAGTTGTGAGCGCAACGACTTCAGGGTGACCGTCTGGAGGTCGTGGCCGTCGATCGTGATCGAACCCGAGTCGGGGTCGTGGAACCGGGTGATCAGGCGTGCGATGGTGGACTTCCCCGAACCGGTTTCTCCGACGAAGGCGACGGTCTCGCCCGGGTGGATCTCGAGATCGATGTTGTGCAGGACAGGCCGACCGGGTTCGTAGGAGAACGTGACACTGCGAAGGGCAATCTCGCCATCGATCGGTGGAAGCTCGGTCGCATCAGGAGCCTGGGCCACGATCGGTTCGGTGCTGAGCAGTTCGCGCAGCTTCACGATCGCCGCGCCACCCTGCTGGTAGCTGTTGTAGAGCTGGACGAGGGTCTGGACCGGTGCGAAGAACGAGGTGAGGAACAGGAGGAAAGCGGCCATTTCGCCCACCGTGATCCTGCCGTTGGCCGTCATGACCCCGCCGATGCCGAGAAGGATCGCTTGTGTGGCGATGCCGATCATCTCCGTACCCGGCGCGTAGGTCGAGTTGGCCCGCGCGGTGGCGATGGCGGCGTCGCGATGCTCACCGACGACCCGACGGTGGTTGCGGAGGTTGACCGTGCGGCGGTTGTGGGCCGCGATGACCCTGACACCGGCGAGGGACTCCTGCAGGTCCGAAAGGAGATCCGCAATGCGGTTGCGAACACGCAGGTAGCCGATCGAGGAGACCTTGCGGAACCAGAGAGAACTCAGCAGGGTCGGGGGGAGCGCCACTGCGAGCGTGATCGTGGCCAACAGTGGGTCGTACCAGAAGAGCGCCGCGGTGATGACGAGAAGAGTGAAGACCTGGACAAGCAGGTTGACGATGCCCTCCTGGAAAAGCACGGCCAGTGCTTCGATGTCGGAAGTCATGCGGGTCAGGAGAACCCCGGCCTTCTCGTCGGTGTAGAACGCGATGCCCTGGCGCTGGAGGTGAGAGAACACCCGTATGCGCAGCGTCTCGTTGAGTCGTTCGCCCAGACGACCGGTGTAGGAAACCCGGGCCCAACCGAGGGCGGCGGCGAGGATGACCGCCACGACATAGATGCCGGCCATGGTGACCAGCACACTCTTGTTGTTCGCCCGCACACCATCATCGATGCCGATCTGGGTGAGCACGGGACCGAGTTGGAGCGCGATGGTTTCGATGGCGACGAGGCCGATCGCTCCGAGCAATCGGAATCGGTGGGGCCGAAGGAAGCTTGGCAACGAGAATGGTTGGCGGTCCCAGACGTCGGGCTCCCATGACACCTCGGGGACTGTGTGCTCCGGCTCGTGTTCGAGGACCGCTTCGACCCTGCGGCGCAGGTCGCCGGGGACATCGGCGGCGGGGAGTCCCGCGGCCGCGTTGGCCTGCATCGACGTGGGTCCGCCCATCCCCCCGCCGCCGCCCATCGAGAACATCAGGCGTCCCCGCTGTTCGTGGTGTCGGCGAGGATGGCCGCGTATCGGGGATTCGAAGCGAGGAGGTCGTGGTGGCGCCCGGTGTCGGACACACGTCCGTCCTCGATCAGCACCACACGATCCGCGAGCGCGATCGTCGAGAGTCGGTGAGCGATCAGAATCGTCGTGCGACTGGCGCGCCGGCGCCTGAGTGCGTCATGGATGCGTTCCTCGACTGCGACGTCGATCGCGCTCGTGGCGTCGTCGAGCACGAGGACCGCAGGGTCGGCGACCAGCGTGCGGGCGATCGCGAGCCGTTGGCGCTGGCCGCCCGAGAGGGTCAGACCCCGCTCGCCGATCTCGGTCTCGGCGCCCTGGGGGAGATCGGCGACGAACTCGGCGGCCGCCGA
Organism: Acidimicrobiaceae bacterium; assembly: GCA_016845585.1. Classification (GTDB taxonomy): domain Bacteria; phylum Actinomycetota; class Acidimicrobiia; order Acidimicrobiales; family Aldehydirespiratoraceae; genus JAACCU01. The sequence continues at coordinate 41,362 of JAERSO010000036.1, forward strand.
ATCCTCGATCGCGGCAGCGACGGTGGCGTCGTCACAATCGGGGCGGGCGAAGGCCACGTTGTTGTGCACGGAGGTGGCGAAGAGGAAGGGGTCGTCGGTGACCTGCGAGACCGCCGTGCGGAGTTCGGAGACCTTCAGCTCGCGTACGTCGTGACCATCGATTCTCACCGACCCCGAATCGACGTCGTAGAAGCGCGGGAGAAGTCTTGCGATCGTGGACTTTCCCGATCCGGTGGCGCCGACGAGCGCGATCGTCTCGCCGGGCGCGATCGAGAAGGACAGACCGTTCAGGACGGATTCCCCGTCGCCGGCCGGGTAGGAGAAACGGACGTCGTCGAACTCGACTCGACCGTGCACGGCACGGAGCGGCGTCGGGTCGATCGGATCCTGGATCGTTGGTTCCTCGTCGAGGATCTCGAAGACCCGGAGTGCCGCCGCCCCGGCCCGTTCCCACTGCAGAAGGATGAAACCGAGCATGCGGAACGGGGCCGCCAACAACACGACGTAGGTGCTGAACGCCACGAGGTGCCCGACATCGATCTGGCCGTCGATGGCCTGTTGCCCGCCGTAGAACAGGACCAGCGCGAGCCCGAGGCGGGGGAGCGACTCCATTGCCGGGGCGTGGCGGGCGCGGGTCTCGGCGAGCGTCGTGCCGGCCCAGCGCAACCGGCGGGCGGCGCCGGCCAGCACCTGCACCTGCCGCTTCTCCTGAGCGAACGCCTTCACGACCCGGATGCCCTGGATGTTCTCGTCGACGATCGTGGCGACGTCGGCCTGCCGAGCGGTGACGACCCATGAGAGCGGGAACATGCGGTTTCGGAGCCGGAGTCCGATGATATAGACGAACGGCAGGGGTGCGAGGGCGACGACGGTGAGCGTGATGTCGACCAGAAGCATGACGACCAGCGCGATTCCGAGCATCACGACCTGCATCGCCACGAGCGGGCCGAAGGCGAACAGCATCTGGATCGACCGGATGTCGGTGTTCGCCCGGCTGATGATCTGGCCACCCTGGGTGCGGTCCCAGAAGTCGAACGACAGCTCGGTGAGACGCTCGTACATCAGATTGCGGAGATCGTTCTCGATCCGCAGCGCGGATCGGAACAGCCCGAAGCGGTAGGCGAACCCGAAGACGAAACGGATCACGGCCAGAACGCCGAGCGTGATGACGAAGGGTCTGACCGAATTGCCGTTGTCGACCGCGTTGATGCCGCGACCGATCATGATCGGGACGAGCACGGTGGCGGTGATGCCGATCAGTCCTGCCGTGATCGACGCGACGAACGACAGCTTCTGCGCCCAGACGACCGGCCAAATGCGTCGGACCCAGAAGAGGCTGGCGTCCGGATCGATCGCGGCGACCGGACGCGGGTAACGGGGGTCATCGGTACGGGTGGAAGTCCCCGCCTCGTCGATCGTGGCCCCGCTCCCGGGCACTACGCTTGGCATCCGCTACACCGTACGCACAGTTCCCCTCAACCCACCCAGTTCCACCCGCCACGGATCCGATGGAGGACCCGACATCGAAACCACCCTCCGGCTGATCGCCGCCGTGGCCCTGGTCGCCGCCAACGCCGGGTTCGTCGCCGCTGAATTCGCGCTCGTCGCCGTGGACCGAACACGTGTCGACGAGCGCGCCAGTCAGGGGAGTCGTCGCGCCCGCCAGACTCAACGTCTGCTGTCGCGGCTCTCGTATCACCTGTCCGGCGCACAGCTCGGCATCACGATCACGTCGCTGCTTCTCGGTTTTCTGGCGAAGCCCACGATCGCCGCGCTGCTCGAGCCTGCGCTGGGTGACCTCGTCGGCGGAGCCTCTGCGGCGGTCTCGATCGCCCTTGCGCTCCTGATCGCCACCGTTGTCCAGATGGTGTTCGGCGAACTCGTGCCGAAGTCGCTGGCAACCAGCAAGCCGCTGGAAGCATCGTTCGTCCTCGCCCGCCCCACGGCCGTGTACGGCGTGCTCGCTCGGCCGGTCGTTGCCTTGCTGGACGGACTGGCGGCGCGTATCACCCGCCGACTCGGTGTCGAGCCGACAGAGGAGCTCGAATCGATCCCGGATCGTGACGAGCTCGAACAGCTGATCCGGTCGTCCGGAGAGGAAGGAACGCTCGACGCCGGTGAGGTGGAGTTGTTGACCCGGTCGATCCGTCTGGCCGACAAGTCCGCCGACGACGCGATGGTGCCGCGTGTATCGGTCGAATCGCTCGACGCCACCGACACCGTCGATGACCTCGTCGAGATCGCAGTGGAGACCGGGCATTCGCGCTTCCCGGTCATCGGTGATGATCTCGACGACGTGCTCGGTTTCGTCCACGTGAAGTCGGTCCACGCCGTGCCGGTCGCCCAGCGATCCACCACGATGGTGCGCGACCTCATGGCACCGGTTCTGGCAGTGCCCGAGGCCCGTGATCTCGACGAGCTCCTGATCGACCTGCGCCAGGGTGGATCACAGCTGGCAGTGGTGATCGACGAACACGGCGGCACCGCCGGCATCATCTCCCTGGAGGACATTCTCGAGGAGATCGTCGGTGAGATCGACGACGAGCACGACTCGGCACCGAGTGTGCTCACTCGTGTCGAGGCCAGGGGCTCGACGGTCATCCAGGCCTCGCTGCATCCCGACGAAGTCCGCGCCGCCACCGGGTTCGACATGCCGGACGGCGAGTACGAGACGCTCGCGGGTCTGGTGCTCGATCGTCTCGGACGCATCCCTACCCCTGGCGACATGTGCACGGTCGACGGCTGGCGACTCGAAGTTGTCGCCATGGATCGTCTCCGCGTCGCCTCGGTACGAATCGTCGCGCCGCGAGATCCCGCTCCGGCCGAGGACCCCTCATGACAGCGGGCTTCCTCGCCGCGGCTGTCGTGCTGTTGATCGCGAATGCGTTCTTCGTCGCGGTCGAGTTCGCGCTGCTCGCCAGCCGGGCGACCCGCCTGGAGCCGATGGCGGAATCCGGCGACGACCAGCGGGCTGCCATCGCCCTCGACGCAGTCCGTGACCTCCAACCCCAACTCGCCGGAGCCCAGCTCGGCATCACGATGGCGTCACTCGGGCTCGGCTACGTGGCCGAGCCGTCGGTGGCGCATCTCATCGAACTCGGGATCGAGGAGTTCTGGCATCCGTCGGAGTCGGTCCTGCACTACATCTCGCTGACGGTCGCGTTGTCGATCGTCGTCGTGATCCACATGGTGCTCGGTGAGATGGTGCCGAAGAACATCGCGATCGCGGCCCCGGAGCGAACCGCCCGCTGGCTTGCGCCATTGCACGGAGCGTACGTCACGGTGCTGAAGCCCATCGTGTGGTTCCTCACGTGGATCAGCAATGGGATGGTGCGGATGTTGGGCTACGAGCCGGTCGACGAGTTGAACACAGCGCTCACCGTCAACGAGTTCCACACCCTGCTGCAGGGTGCCGTCGAGGGCGGAACGCTGGAAGACCTCGAGCATGACCTGCTATCCGGGGCGCTCGACTTCCGGGCCCGCACGGCCGGGTCGATCATGGTGCCTCGCACCCGGATGGTCTCCCGGCCCCGCTCGACGTCGGTCGCGGAACTCGAACAGCTCGTCGCGAAGTCCGGTCACTCCCGGATCCCCATCACCGCCGCGGGCCCCGGCGACGTCATCGGTTTCGTACACTCGAAGGATCTGCTCCGTTTCGGCGCCGACGAACGCAATGATCAGGTGCCGCTGGAGATGATCCGGCGCATGCTCATCGTCTCACCGGACCAGCCCGTTCGGGACCTCATGCGTGCCATGCGCCGCGAACGTCGCCACCTGGCACTCGTTCGCACGGACGACGGCCAACTCCTCGGCATGGTCACCCTCGAGGACGTCCTCGAGGCGCTCGTCGGCGACATCACCGACGAAACCGACATCGACCAACCCGTCTGACGCACACTGGGGTCAGCGTCCTCGCTGCGACAACGCAGACCCCAGTGTGCGTTAGGGGGCGTCGGTGTGGATGCCCGGAAGCGGTGCGTCGAGCAGGGTTCGGGCGAGGGAGCTGTCGAGGCGGACATCGGCGGGGCGATCCGGTCTCGGCTTGGCTGCGATGCCTTCGAGCGTCCCGGGGTCGACACCCCCGAGTGGTGCGAGTGCCCGGGCGAACGTCAGTCGATCGACCGCGTCCTCACCGGCGGCGTGGAGGATGCCGGTCACGTCGGGTCGATCACAGAGTTCGATGCACACGGCCGCGAGGCGGTCGACTCGGAGCGGTCGAAGCTGTGGGCCGCCGTCTCCGGAGCCGCCCCAGAGCAGGCTCGTGCGTACGATGACCGACGCCGCGTCATAGCTCAGCACCGCGGCCTCGGCCTCGGCCTTCGCTCGGCCGTAGGGATGGACCGGACACACCGGGTCGCCTTCCACATAGGGCCGCGGCGAGGTGCCATCGAAGACGACGTCGGTCGAGACGTGCACGAACCGCGCTCCATACTGTTCGGCCCCTGCAGCCAGAACGGCGGGCGCACGTGCCGTGATCTCGAAGAGGTCCTCCCCGCCGCTCACATAGGCGGCGTTGATGATGGCCCGAGGTCGGAGGCGAGCGACGAGGCCCGCGATCTCATCGAGCGGCCGGAGGTCGACGTCATGCCAGTCAGCCTCCCCGAACGGTGCTGACGAATGGTGCGTGGCCGCGACCGTCCTCCCCTCCGCCGCGGCGTGGTCGAGGATGGCGCGACGAGCAGACCTGTGCCGCCGACGACGAGGAGATCGACGCCGGTCAAGACCCGTCCGGCTCGAGCGCCGAGCTAGGCGCCGATCGCGTGGTAGCCGCCGTCAACCTGGATCATCGAGCCGGTCGTGGCCGGGAACCAGTCCGACAAGAGCGCAACGGTCGAACGGGCGACGGCGGAGCTGTCGTTGACGTCCCAGCCGAGCGGGGCGCGCTCCTGCCAGCTGTCCTCGAACTGGGCGAAGCCCGGGATCGACTTGGCCGCCATGGTCTTCACCGGGCCGGCGGCGACCAGGTTGCAGCGGATCTGCTGGGGGCCGAGGGCACGGGCGAGATAGCGATTGGTGGATTCGAGGGCGGCCTTGGCCACGCCCATCCAGTTGTAGGCCGGCCAGGCTCGGGTGGCATCGAAATCGAGTCCGACGATCGAACCACCGCCGGTCATCAGCGGCGCCACCGCCTCGGCCAGCGTCTTGAGCGAGTAGGCGGAGATCTCCATGGCGATCTTCACGTCGTCCCAGGTGGCGGCCATGAAGTCCTCGCCGAGGCAGACCTCGGGAGCGAACCCGATGGCGTGGAGGGCGCCGTCCACGCGGCCCCACTTGGCGTCGAGGGCGCCGTTGAGCGCCGCCGTATGGTCTGCGTCGGTCACGTCGAACTCGTAGACGTCGCACTCGGTCGGAAGCTTGCGGGCCGTGCGCTGGGTGAGGCGAAGACCACGACCGGCGCCGGTCAGCACGATCTCCGCGCCTTCCTCCTGAGCGAGTTTGGCGATGCCGAATGCCAGAGAGGCGTCGGTGAGTACGCCGGTGATCACGATCTTCTTGCCGTCGAGGATGCCCACGATGGTCCTTCCGGTTCCTGAGGTGAATGACCGACTTCTGACCGGCCGACTGGTTCGAACGTTACGGCGTCGGCGCTACGGTCTGCGTCATGAGCGGCAGCGAGCATTCATCCATGCAGCTGTACGACACCCGCCGCGGCGCCGTCGTCCCCTTCGAGGCGCCCGAGATCGTTCGGATGTACGTCTGTGGCATCACGCCCTACGACGCCACCCACCTCGGCCACGCGGCGACCTACGTGACGTACGACATTCTCCAGCGGCGCCTCATCGATCGGGGCCATGAGATCCGCTATGTGCGCAACATCACCGATGTGGACGACGACATCCTCCGGGCCGCGGCGAAGCGGGGCGTCCACTACCTCGACCTGGCATTCGGGGAGACTGCCCGCTTCGACGAGGACATGGAGGCGCTGAACACCCTTCCCCCATGGTCCGAGCCCCGTGCGACCGGTGCGATTCCCGACGTGCGTGGTGTGATCAACGCGATCATCGCGTCGGGGTTCGGGTATGTGGCCAACGGCTGCGTGTTCTTCGATACGAGGGCCGCCGAAGCGTTCGGTGAGGTCGCCTCTCTCGGCCGCGATCGCATGCTCGAACTGGCCGAGGAGTGGGGTGAAGACCCGGGCAACCCGGCCAAGCGCGACCCACTCGACTTCGTCCTCTGGCGACCGTCCGCGCCGGGTGAGCCGGTCTGGGAGTCCCGGTGGGGGAGAGGTCGGCCGGGCTGGCACATCGAATGCACCGCGCTGGCGCTTCGGGAACTGGGCGAGACGCTCGACCTCCACGGCGGCGGCGTCGACCTGCTGTACCCGCACCACGAATGCGTCAATGCTCAATCGGAAGCAGCGACCGGTGGACCGTTCGTGCGGCACTGGCTGCACCAGTCGATGGTGCACCTCGGTGGCCGCAAGATGTCGAAGTCGACCGGCAACCTGGTCTTCGTCCACGACCTTCGGGATCGGGTGCCGGCGATGGCGATCCGGCTCGCGCTGATGATCCATCACTACCGGCGGCCCTGGAATTGGGATGACTCACTTCTCGACGAGGCGCTCATTCGGCTCGATGCATGGACCAATGCCGGCACCGGTGACGCCGCCCTGGACGACGTTCGTGGCGCACTCGATGACGATCTGGACGTCCCCGCCGCGGTCGTCGCGATCGATCGTGCGGTCGCGGCCGGCGACGGTGTCAGCGACGCGGCCGCCCTCCTGGGCGTTTTGCTGTAGCCGGGCGGCCGCGGTCGCAGGCCCGACGGATCACGCAACCTCACGACGGCCGCCCCGATTCTGGGCGTGGGGCTGCCGAGTGATAGGAGCGCACGGGAACAATGCTTGCCCTCGGAAACGAGCCGCGAATCCTCAGCGTCATCCTCGCCGGTGGTGAAGGGAAACGACTGGCGCCGCTCACCCTCGATCGTGCAAAGCCGGCGGTGCCGTTCGGTGGTCACTACCGCCTCATCGACTTCTCGCTGTCGAACCTCACGAACGCGGGCTACTACAAGATCGTCGTTCTGACGCAATACAAGAGCCACAGCCTCGACGTCCACGTCTCGAGAACCTGGCGGCTCTCGAGCATGCTCGGGAACTATGTGACCTCCGTACCCGCCCAGATGAGGAGTGGCAAACGCTGGTTCCTCGGCTCTGATCACATCTACCGGATCGACCCCCGTCAAATGCTGGAACAACACATCGAGTCGGATGCCGGGGTGACGGTTTCGGCCATTCGGGCCGACCGGGAGAAATCCGATCAGTTCGGTGTGATCGAGACGGACGGCGGCTCGAAGATCACGTCGTTCCTGGAGAAGCCATCCGCCGAGAAGGTGGCCGGGCTGCCGGGTCATCCCGATCAGATCCTCGCCTCCATGGGCAACTATGTCTTCAAGACCGACGCGCTCGTCGACCCCCTGCACGAGGATCAGTCGACGGAGGGCACAGGACACGATGTCGGCGGTGATCTCATCCCGATGATGGTCGAACGTGGTGATGCCCACGTCTACGACTTCACCGAGAACCGCGTGCCCGGGCAGTTGGACCGCCCGCACCACTGGCGAGATGTCGGCACGATCGACAGCTACTTCGACGCTCACATGGACCTCGTCGACGATTCCCCGGCCTTCGATCTCCAGAACACGAAGTGGCCGATCTACAGCTACGGGCGGAGCATGCCGCCGGCGAAGGTCGTTGATGACGACCGGCATGGTTCGTCGGCCGTGCATCGTTCGCTGCTGTCGAACGGGGTGGTGGTCGCTGGTGCTCGTGTGGTGAATTCCGTGCTTTCTCCGGGAGTTCGGATCGAACCGGGCGCGTTGGTCGAGAACGCGGTTCTCCTCGACGACGTGGTGGTGGGTTCCGGTGCGCGGGTGAGTCGCTCGGTCCTCGACAAGAACACCATGGTGCAGGCGGGTGCCAGCGTCGGGCTCGAATTCGGTGAATCGCAGCAAGCCACCTCGGAAGGCGGGGTCGTCGTGGTTGCGAAGAACTCCACCATCTGAGCGGAGCGACATCGCTCGCAGAGGGTCAGCCGCATGTGGCCGGACACGTCGGCCATGGTGCGCCATGATGTTGGCGAGGAACCGATGACCGCCACGATCTCGCCGCCCGAACACACAAACCTGCAGACGACGGCACTCTCGGTGATGGGGCCGGTGTTCTCCTTTCTGTGGCGGATCAAGTCGGTCGGTCGCGATCAACTGCCCGTCGACGGACCGGCGATCCTCGCGGCCAATCACAACTCGGTGATCGATTCGTTCTTCCTTCCGGTCGCGGCCGATCGGCCGGTCTCTTTCGTCGGCAAGGCGGAGTATCTCGATGACTGGAAGACCCGGCGTCTGTTCCCAGCGCTCGGCATGATCCCGATCGATCGCAGCGGCGGCGATGCCTCCGCTCGAGCGCTCGACACTGCCGCCAAGGTGCTGGACGGGGGAAGCCTCTTCGGCATCTACCCAGAGGGCACGCGCTCTCGGACCGGGCTCCTCCACAAGGGTCACACCGGCGCGGCGCGTCTCTCCGTTCGCACGGGTGCACCCATCATCCCGGTCGGGATCCTCGGCACTCGGGCGATCCAACCGCCCGACTCGCCGGTCCCGCGGCCATTCCGCCCGGCCGAGATCAGGTTCGGCCGGCCTCTCTTTCCCGTGGAGTCCACCGCTGTCACCGACGAGCGCCTGCGCTTTCGCCAGATGACCGATGAGCTGATGTTCGAGATCCGTGCCCTCACCGGCCAGGACTACATCAACGAGTACGCAACCAAAGGCAAGACCGCGGCAGCCGAGACTCTGCAGGCCACGGGCACTCCGGAGATGCCGGAGCGTCGGTCGTCCGCCGACGTCCTTCGGGCGGCGGGCTCGTAGCGGGCGACGAAAAGCCACGTTCGGGGGTGAGCCGCACCGGTAGCCTCAACGGGTATGTCCGACGTGATCTCCGTTCAACTCCCCGATGGTTCAGCGCGTGAAATCCCCGCGGGGGCCACGGCGGCTGATCTCGCCGCCTCCATCGGGGCCGGCCTGGCCCGTGATGCGCTGATCGCCGTCGTCGACGGTGAAGAGCTCGACCTCAACCGACCCCTCGACGATGGGGCGGTCGTCGAGATCGTGACCGGACCGTCGGATCGTGGACTCCACACCATCCGTCATTCGACCGCCCACGTGATGGCGCAGGCGGTCCTCGACCTCTATCCGGGCACCCAGCTGGCCATCGGTCCGCCGATCGAACACGGCTTCTACTACGACGTCGATCTGCCCGAAGGCCAGACCCTCTCCGAGGACGACCTCGAGCGGATCGAGGCGCGAATGCAGGAGATCGTCGCGGCGGACCAGCCGTTCGAGCGGCACGAGCTACCCGCCGAAGAGGCCGTAGCGTTCTTCGCCGACGACCTCTACAAGGCCGAGATCATCGAGCGAGTCACCGGTGGTGCGGCGTCGGGCGAAGACGCCGGCGAAGTCGGCGGTGGCGACACCATCTCGTACTACGCCAATGGCGACATGGCTGCGGAGGGAACCTTCCGCGACATGTGCACCGGCCCCCACGTGCCGAGCACCGGCAAGCTCAGCCACTTCAAGCTGCAATCGGTGGCCGGCGCCTACTGGCGTGGCGACGTCAGCCGTCCCATGCTCCAGCGCATCTACGGCACCGCCTGGGATTCCAAGAAGGCGCTGAAGACACACCTCCAGATGCTGGCAGAGGCGGAGAAGCGCGACCACCGCCGTCTCGCCCAGGAACTCGATCTCGTCAGCTGGCCCGACGAGCTCGGACCCGGCCTCGCGGTCTGGCACCCCAAGGGTGGCCTCATCCGCAAGCTGATGGAGGACTACTCACGGGATCGCCACGAGAAGGGCGGCTACGAGTTCGTCGTCTCGCCCCACATCGCCAAGTCGGTGCTGTGGGAGACCTCGGGTCACCTCGACTTCTACGCCGACGGCATGTACCCGCCAATGGAGATGGACGGCGCCACCTACTACCCGAAGCCGATGAACTGTCCGTTCCACGTGATGGTCTATCGCTCGAACCAGCGCAGCTACCGCGAGCTCCCGCTCCGGCTCTTCGAGCTGGGCGCCGTGTATCGCTACGAGCTGTCCGGTGCGATCCACGGGCTGATGCGCAGCCGCGGCTTCACCCAGGACGACAGCCACATCTTCACCACCCGCGAGGACATCGCGGATGAACTGGCGTCGCTGCTCGACTTCACCCTGTCGATCCTGCGGGCGTTCGGCTTCGACGACTTCCAGGCCAAGCTCTCGACCCGTCCGGCCGAGAAGTCGGTCGGCGATGACGAGCTCTGGGACACCGCCACCGCCGGCCTGCAGGCCGCGCTCGAATCACACGGACTCGACTACATCGTCGACGAGGGTGGCGGCGCGTTCTACGGTCCGAAGATCGACGTTGATGTGAAGGACGCGATCGGTCGGGCATGGCAGCTGTCGACCATCCAGCTCGACTTCACCCTGCCGGAGCGATTCGGCCTCGAGTACATCGCCTCCGACGGCACCCGCAAGCAGCCCGTGATGATCCATCGTGCGTTGATGGGCTCGATCGAGCGATTCTTCGGCGTGCTCATCGAGCACTACGCCGGTGCCTTCCCCGCCTGGCTCGCCCCGACTCAGGTGCGTGTGCTTCCCGTGGCCGAGGTCCACGACGACTACGCGTACAAGGTCATGGCTCGCCTGAAGTCGGAGGGATTCCGGGTCGATGTGGTGCAGGCCGTGGAGCCGCTCGGCAAGCGTGTGCGCAACGGCAAGGTCGAGAAGCTCCCGTACGTCCTCGTGGTCGGTGACGACGATGTCGCCAACGACACCGTGGGCGTCAACCAGCGCGGCGAGGAACGCCCCGAGCGCGATGTCACCGTCGACGAGTTCGTCGCCCGGCTTCGTTCCGAGGTCGACGAGAAGCGCTGATGCCCGATCATCTCTGGGCCGGTTGGCGGATGGCGTATGTCACTGCTGGGGTCGAGGTGCCCGAGGGCTCGACGCTGTTCGAGGCGATCCTCGCGTCGGACGTCCCTGACGAGGAGACCTTCGTGGTGTGGCGTGGCCAGGAGTGCTTCGCCATCATGAATCTGCACCCCTACACGTCCGGCCACGTGATGGTTCTGCCGAACCGTGGCGTGGCCGAGCTGGGCGACCTGACCGAGCGCGAGTCGACGGAGCTCTGGGCCGGGGTCCAGGCCGCGGTGGCGGCCGTGCGGGCCGCCTTCGCCCCGCATGGCGTCAATGTCGGCGCCAACCTCGGCAGGGGAGCAGGTGCCGGCATCCCCGACCATCTCCACATGCACGTGGTGCCCCGCTGGGATGGCGACACCACCTTCATGACGACGATCGCCAACACCCGCGTCATGCCCGAGGCCTTGATCGACAGCTGGCGCCGAATCGTCGACGCCTGGCCGTAGCCTCGGGTCATGGCTGACGAGATCGAGACCAGCGACGACGAGGTGCGCGATGCGCTCCCGGCAGACCTCCAGCCGGGGATGGTCGAGGCGCCCTACCTCTTCCCGAACAACAGCCGTCGCAAGATTCCTGCCGTCCTCTACGCCCTGATCGGTGTCGGCTGCATCGCCCTCTACGCCACGGCCGGCGACGAGCCCGTGTTGATCAACTCGGGCACTCTGATCGCGGGGATCGTCCTGATCGTCGTCGCCGTGTACCACTGGCAGGGCGGCTGGGACCTCTCCTTCGACGAGGAGCAGGCGCTCGGCGCCGCCACCAAGGAAGTCGGATTCCCGATCGGTCACGCGTCCGCCCAGCTCGGCTGGCGCGGCCTGCGCAGCCGTCCGACCTGGCGCATCCTGCTCTACTCCAACGAGTCGATCCCCGAGAGCCGCGGGCTCGTCCTTGTCGACGGCGTCAACGGCGAGATCATCGACCGTTTCATCGAGAAGAACCCCGAGGACTGGTCCGCCTACATGTAACGCTGGGGTCTGTCCCCAGCGTTACATGTGAGGATCCGCTGCTACCCTTGGCGAGTCCCCAAACTCGGGAGTTCTCATGTTCGACGGCAACCTGCGTGCCCAAGTCGATCGCGGCCTCACCCCCATCGGCCGAAGCCTTGTGAAGACCGGCATCACCCCCGATGTCATCACCGTCATCGGCATCCTCATGTCCGGCGTTGCCGCCGTCACGATCGGCGCCGGCTACCTACGCGTCGGCTTTCTGTTCCTGCTTCTCACCGCCATCCCGGACGCCCTCGACGGCGCCGTGGCCCGTGCCGCCGGCACCGGATCGGTGCGTGGCGCGTACTTCGACTCGGTATCGGACCGCCTGACCGACGCGATGCTGTTCGGCGGCGTTGCCTGGCATCTTGCCAGCACCGAACCGGGCCGCATCATGATGCTGCCGGTGGCGATCATGGCGCTGGCCATGTTCATCTCCTACCAGCGCGCCAAGGCCGAGTCGCTCGGCTTCGATGCCAAGGGCGGGCTCATGGAACGGGCCGAGCGCATCATCGTGCTCGCCTTCGCCCTGCTCTTCCCCGAACTCATGATCGCCACTCTGTGGGTGATGTTCGCGCTCACCGCCATCACCGCCGGGCAGCGGTTCGTGAAGGTGTGGCGTCAGGCGTCGGTCGATCGTCCGGTGCCGCCGCGGCGTGCTCGGCGTATCCCGCGCCAGCGTCAGACCGAATCGCTGTGGCGTGAGCGCATGCGCGAGCGTCGGGCGCTTCGCGACAGCTAGTCCGTGGCCTCCGTCTCCGCCTACAAGGCGGGGTCGCTCCTCGCACGTGTGGCACCCGACGCCGTCGGTGCCGGTGCCGCGCGTCTGATCGGCGCGTCCGCTGGGCCGGTCTCGGGCGACAAGGGCAAGATCGTCGCCCGCAACCTCGAGCGTGCGCTCGGCCGCCCGCTGTCAGCCACCGAGCGCCGCCGCAAAGTGAATCAGACGTTCGAGTGGTACGCCCGTTACTACGTCGAGAGCTTCAAGCTGCCGTCGATCCCTGTCGAGCAGATCGACCACGAATTCAGCTACGAGGGCGTCGACGCGATCCACGCCAACTGTGGCGAAGGGAAAGACGGCGCGATCCTGGCCCTGCCGCACCTCGGCACCTGGGAGTGGGCGGCGTTCTGGCTCGCTCGCGTCGCCGACGTGAAGGTGACGGCGATCGTGGAGCCGCTCGATCCTCCCGAACTCTTCGACTGGTTCGTCGGTCTCCGCGAGTCGCTCGGAATGGAGATCCATCCGCTCGGCCCCGATGCCGGGAGGCAGATCCTCGCCGCGCTCAAACGCGGGCACCTCGTCTGCCTGTTGTGCGACCGCGATCTTCAGGGCACGGGCGTGCCGGTCGAATTCTTCGGTGAACGCACGACCCTCCCGGGCGGGCCGGCCACGATTGCGCTCCGAACGGGCGTCCCGCTGATTCCTGCGGCAGTCTTCTGGCGTGAACATGCGCGCCACGGCCTCGCCCGTCCCCCGCTCGTCGTGGAGCGTGAGGGCCGTCTGCGTGATGACGTCCAACGGGTCACTCAGATGATCGCCGACGAGTTCGAGTTCCTGATCCGTCAGGCGCCCGAGCAGTGGCACCTGCTCAACCCCAACTGGCCCAGCGACTACGAGCTGCTCGGCCAAGAGGTGCCCGAGCACCTGCGAGATCCCTGATGAGGATTGGCCACGCAGCATGCGCATAGGCATCGTGTGCCCGTACAGCCTCACTGTTCCCGGTGGTGTGCAGATGCAGGTCCTCGGCCTGGCGCGCTCGTTGCGCAAGCAGGGTGAACGAGTGCGAGTGCTGGCACCCTGCGACGGTCCACCACCCGATGCCGGCGTCACACCGCTCGGCAACAGCCTGCCGACCGCCGCCAACGGCTCGGTCGCCCCCGTCGCCCCCGACCCTGCGGCCCAGCTGCGCGTCATCCGGGCAACCCGTGACGAGGCCTTCGACGTGGTGCACCTCCATGAGCCCATCGCTCCCGGCCCGACCACCACGGTTCTGCTCACCAAACCGGCGCCCTTGATCGGCACGTTCCATGCCGCCGGTGGTTCGCTCGCCTACGAGATGATGCCGAATGCGGTTCGATACCTGGCCAACCGCCTCGACGATCGGTGTGCCGTCTCCGAGGACGCCCGCAAGATGGCGGTCAACGGCCTCGGCGGTGACTACGACCTCACGTTCAATGGCGTGGAGCTCGCTCGATTCCGCAGCGGCACCTCCCATGACAGCAACGGGAAGACCATCTTCTTCCTCGGCCGCCATGAGCCGAGGAAAGGCCTCGCCAACCTGCTCGCCGCGCTCGAGAACCTGCCGGCCGACACCCACCTGTGGGTGGCCGGTGAAGGTCCCGAAACCGATGCCCTCAAAGCCCGCTACGCCGGAGATGCCCGAGTCGAGTGGTTGGGCACCATCGGCGAGACCGAGAAGATCGCTCGTCTCCGCGGAGCCGACGTGTTCTGTGCCCCCTCGCTGCACGGCGAGTCGTTCGGCATCGTGTTGCTCGAGGCAATGGCCGCGAGCACGCCGGTCGTGGCGTGCGACATTCCCGGATATGCCAACGTCGCCCGCCAGGGCAAGGACGCACTCCTGGTGACGCCTGGTGACGTGAAGGCGCTGGCCGATGCGATCCGCACGCTGCTCACCGAACCTCGGCGCAGTGATGCGCTGATCGAGTCGGGTCGAAAGCGCGCTGACGACTTCTCGATGGCGCGGCTCGCGTCGCTCTATCTCGAGCGATACGAGCGCTTGATCGCGCGGTCAGCCGTCAAGGCTGGATGACACAGCAGTTCGGGCCGGGTGACGGTGACGGGGCCGTACGGCCGGTACATTGAGAGACTCGCGGCCTCCGGTGCCGCATGGAGGTCAACATGATCGTTGCACTGATCATTCTCGGAATCGTGGTGCTGCTGGTCCTCTACGTGATCAGCCTCTACAACAAGCTCGTCAAGCTGCGGAACCGCATCGAGAACGCCTGGGCGCAGATCGATGTGCAGCTCAAGCGTCGCTGGGATCTCATCCCCAACCTCGTCGAGACGGTGAAGGGCTATGCGGCCCATGAGAGCGAGACGCTCGAAGCCGTCATCGCCGCCCGAAACGCCGCAACGACCGCGTCGGGTCCGGCGGAACAGGCAGCCAATGAAAACCTGCTCACGGGCGCGCTTCGACAGTTGTTCGCGGTGAGCGAGGCCTACCCGGAGCTCAAGGCCAACCAGAATTTCCTGGAGCTCCAGGAAGAGCTGACTGCCACCGAGGGCCGCATCGCCTACTCCCGCCAGCACTACAACGATCAGGTCACGAAGTACAACACTGCGATCGAGACCTTCCCCGCCGTGATCATCGCCGGCATGCTCCGCTTCACCGAGCGCGAGTACTTCGAGGCCGACGACGAGTCTCGCGGCAACGTCGAAGTCCAGTTCTGATCGGGTCGGGTCGCCGCTGATGCCATCTGTCTCGCCCCGAGCGCTCGCGGCGATCCCTGCGGGCCTCGCGTTCGTCGTGGTGCTGCTCGCCCTGATCTTCGTGGTCCCGCCACTGATCGCGCTGGTCATCGCCATCGTGGTCGCCGGCCTCATCGGGTGGTATCTGCTGTCCCGAGCGTCAGAGCTCGCCCTCGGTGCGCTCGATGCAGTGCCGCTGCAGGAGGCGGTTCATCCGCGGGTGGAGAGCCTCGTCGAGAGCATCTGCGCCAGTTTCGGCATCACCGAGCCGCAGCTCTACACCGTCGACACCGACGCGATCGACGCAGCGGTCGTCGGGCGCTCCGACGACACTCGCCTCGTGATCACCCGTGGAGCTCTCGAACGACTCGACCGGCTCGAGCTCGAGGCCGTGGTGGCCCGGGAGCTCTCCCTGTTCGGCAATGGCATCCACGCGGCCACCGTGATGGTCGCGGTGAGCAAAGCGGTCGGTCCCCTCCGATCAGCGATGCAGGAACGACTCCTCGACGGCCGTCGCCTCGCGCGCGCAGATGTCGAGGGCGTACAACTCACTCGGTACCCGCCGGCGCTCGCGTCGGCGTTGGAGAAGGCCCGGGCGGGGGCGGCCGTCGAACACGACGCCGTGAGTTGTCATCTCTGGATGGTCGGTCCGGCTCGCTCCGGTGTTCAGCCCCTTCTCGTCGAACGGATCGATACGCTTCGAGAACTGTGATGCAGGCGGGTTGGGTGAGGCGTGTCAGCGCCTTTGTGGTGATCTCTGTCGTGTTGGCGGCATGCGGGGGCGGCAGTGACGATGACTCCGACGCGCCCGTGGACGACGACTCCGGAGCGGATGCGTCGGGTCCGACTTCCACGTCGAGCACCACCACGACCACGTTGGCCGAAATCGACGCCGGCCCGAAGGCTCCGTTCACCGGGCTGCCCGCCGAGGAAGCGCTGCTGGCGCTGCCGGCCGTCGTGATCAAGATTGGCAACGATGACGATCGCAGCCTCGAGTCGCTGATCGGCATCGATCACGCCGACCTCGTGATCGAGGAGCGGATCGAGGATCGAGCGACGCGCTTCGCCGTCGTGTTCCACTCCGATCTTCCGGAAGTGGCGGGGCCGGTTCGATCCGGTCGCACCACCGACGTCAACATCCTCGCGAACCTCGGCGCACCGATCTTCGCGTTCTCCGGCGCCAACATCGGCGTGCTCGGCCAGCTGCGAGAAGCGGCGGGGCGAGGCGAGGTGGTCCTCGTGGCCAACGATGATTCCGGCGTCTACCAGTTCCGTGACGACGAGTATCGCAACCCGGCGAACCTCTTCGCCTATCCGCGGCTTCTGCGCGAAGACTTCGCCGCCCAGTCCGGTGCTGCGGTCGCACCATTCGCCTTCCGCACCGACGAGTCCGCGAATCGGCCTGCCGGCGTGCCAGGTGTGGCGATCACGATCGTCGGCCGCGACACGGTGAGCTTCGTGTTCGATCCGAGCCGCGGCTACGTGCGGGTGCAAGACGGTGCGGTCCATTCGACCCGCGAGGGCCATGACATCGTCGTCACCAACCTCGTGGTGATGGAGACCGAGTACCATCCGAGCGCGATCGACCCCCAGAGCATCGATGCCGCCACGCTCGGCGAAGGAATGGTCCACGTGATGATCGGCGGGCAACGGATCTCCGGTGTCTGGCGGCGGGCAACGGCCGGCGACCCCTACACGCTCGTGAGCGACGATGGTTCCGTGATCGAGTTGGAGCCCGGCACGACCTGGCTCACCCTTGCTCTCGCGGAGAGCTATGAGTTCCTCGCCGACGACGAGACTCAGAGACTGGTACTCGGCAACCCCGGATAGGCTGCGCGACATGAGTGAGTCGACTGAACGCGCCACCGGAAGCCCGCTCGTCAAGCGGGGCCTTGCCGAGATGTTGAAGGGCGGCGTCATCATGGACGTCGTCAATCCCGAACAGGCGAAGATCGCCGAAGACGCCGGCGCGGTCGCCGTGATGGCGCTCGAGCGAGTGCCGTCCGACATCCGCAAGGACGGCGGTGTTTCGCGCATGTCCGATCCCGAGATGATCGTCGGCATTCAGCAGACTGTGTCGATTCCGGTGATGGCCAAGGCGCGCATCGGTCACTTCGCCGAAGCCCAGATCCTCCAGGCGCTCGACGTCGACTACATCGATGAATCCGAGGTCCTCACCCCGGCCGACGAGGCCCATCACATCGACAAGTGGGCGTTCACCGTTCCGTTCGTCTGTGGTGCCACGAACCTCGGCGAGGCGCTCCGTCGCATCAGCGAGGGAGCCTGCATGATCCGCTCCAAGGGAGAGGCCGGCACCGGCAACGTCGTCGAAGCCGTTCGCCACCTCCGTTCGATCATGGGCGACATCGGCAAGATCACCAAGGCCGACTCGGCCGAACTCTTCGATTGGGCCAAGCAGCTCCAGGCCCCGCTCCCGCTCGTGCAGGAGATCGCCGAAACGGGCGAGCTTCCTGTCCCGATGTTCTGCGCCGGCGGCCTCTCCACTCCGGCCGACGCGTCGCTCGTGATGCAGCTCGGTGCACAGGCAGTGTTCGTCGGCTCCGGCATCTTCAAGAGCGACGAGCCGGCCAAGATGGCCACCGCCATCGTCGAAGCCGCCACGCACTACCGGGACCCCGACATTCTCGTGAAGGTGTCGACCGGTCTCGGCAGCGCCATGAAGGGCCTCGAGATCGCCACGCTCGAGACGAAGCTGGCCGAACGCGGTTGGTAGCCCCGACCGTCGGCGTCCTCGCGCTGCAAGGCGCGTTCGCGGCCCACGCCGCAATCCTCGAACGGCTGGGCGCCGCCACCACGGAGATCCGCAAGGACGCGCAACTCGATGCGGTCGACGCGCTCGTGATGCCCGGCGGCGAGTCGACCACGATGTCGATGCTGCTGGAGCGATCCGGTATGCTCGCACCGCTGCGCGGCCGGATCGCCGACGGACTTCCGGCCTTCGGCACCTGCGCCGGCATGATCCTGCTGTCCTCGGA
The DNA here is from genome assembly GCA_016845585.1 of Acidimicrobiaceae bacterium. Classification (GTDB taxonomy): domain Bacteria; phylum Actinomycetota; class Acidimicrobiia; order Acidimicrobiales; family Aldehydirespiratoraceae; genus JAACCU01. Next base: position 59,721 of record JAERSO010000036.1, read on the forward strand.
GGTGATGGACGGCCGCCCCGACCAGCACGTGCTCGGGTCGATCGACATCACCACCCGCCGCAACGGCTACGGCCGTCAGACCGAGTCGTTCGAGAGCGATCTCGACGTCACCGGCCTCGACTCGCCGTTCCACGGGGTCTTCATTCGTGCGCCGATCGTGGAACGAGTGGGCGACACGGTCTCGGTACTCGCATCGGTGGACGGTGACGCCGTACTCTGCCAACAGGCGAACGTCATGGTCGCCTCATTCCATCCGGAGCTGGCCGGCGACGACCGGCTCCACGCCATGTGGTTGAAGGAGTTCGCGTGAGCGGTCATTCCAAATGGGCAACGATCAAGCACAAGAAGGGCGCGGCTGACGCCAAGCGAGGCAAGCTGTTCGCCAAGCTGATCAAGCAGGTCGAGGTCGCGGCTCGCACCGGTGGCGGCGACCCCGATTCCAACCCGACGCTGCGCACCATGTTCCAAAAGGCGCGCGACAACTCCGTGCCGCTCGACACCATCAGGAACGCAGTCAAGCGCGGCACCGGTGAGCTCGAAGGCGTCAACTACGAGACGATCACCTACGAGGGGTACGCCCCGGGTGGTGTGGCGCTGCTCATCGAGTGTCTCACCGACAACCGCAACCGGTCGTCGGGTGATGTGCGTTCGACTCTCGGCAAGGCCGGCGGGTCACTCGCCGAACCGGGCGCCGTCGCCTGGCAGTTCGAGCGCAAGGGTGTGGTGCTCGTCCCGACCAGCGTCGACGAAGACGATGTCATGATGGTCGCTCTCGAAGCCGGTGCCGAAGACATCGTGAACGAAGGTGAGATGTACCGCGTCACCACCGAGCCGACCGACCTGCCGTCGGTGCGCGAGGCGCTCGACGAGGGCGGTATCGCCGTTCAGTCCGCTGATGTGGCGATGCTGCCGACGTCGACCGTCGAGGTCACCGATGCCGGTCAGGTCAAGCAGCTCATGAAGCTGATGGACCTGCTCGACGATCTCGACGACGTCCAGGACGTGCACGGCAACATGGATGTCCCCGACGAGATCATGGACGCCATCGCCGCGGAATAGCCCCGCCTGGGATCAGCCCTGCGGGATGCTGTGACCGATGTGGTGAAGATGTTCACCGTTCCTGTCAGCCCCGAGCGGGGTCGTCAGGAGGTTGGCGAGTTGGTTCCCGATCTCCGTCGGAGTCGAAACCAGGCCCTGGTCACGGAGGTCGCGATAGAACTCCGCGGCCGCGACCTCAGGGCCCGATCCGAGGATCCGGTCCAGCAGCGGCGTGGCGACCGCGCCGGGATACACCCGAAGAATCGCCGTGTCCTCGAGTTCGAGCGCAGCTGACCGCATCGCCAGCTGCACCGCGGCCTTGAGGATCGAATACGCACCCCAACCATCGCGGGGAGTGGCGGCCGAGTAGCTGTCGAAGATCACCGAGCGTTCGACGGCCCCGGCACGCAGGAGCGCGGCGGTGAGCGCGATCGGCGCGGCGACGTGAACCTGGAAGTGGTGCGAGAGCTCGTCGGGGTCGAGCTGGGTCCACGGCTCGGTCGGCACCGCGGTTGCGGCGCCGTGGACGATGCTCGCCAATGGACGTCCGCCGACATGGGCGACGATGCGATCGCGATCGACCCGGTCGGCCACGTCACCGTCGACGGGTTCGATCAGATCGGGATGCTCGCCGGCAAGCACCTGGAGCGCTTCATCTCGACGAGCGACGACCACCACCGACTCGCCCCGTTCGGCCAGGGCGAGGGCGGTTGAAAAGCCCATGCCGGTCGATGCGCCGGTGACGAGGTGAATACTCATGCCGTGCAGTCAAGCACGAGCAGTGCGCTGGAGGGCGAGAATTCAGACGCCGTCGGCGACGCCGAGCAAGCGCTGGCGTTTCACTCCGGCCATGCCTCGCCACGTCGACACGATGCCGATGCTCCAGGCGATCGCGCCGATGACGATCGTGGTGGTGACGGTGCCGTAGATCGCGCCGGATGCCTGGGCGTAGCTGATTCCGATCAGTGGCAGGGTGATGAGGCCCGAGGCCTGCTGGGCCGCAGCCGTCGACTTCACCCGGCCCGAGAGGCGGAGCACGAGCGAGAGTCCGATGAGCAGGAATCCGGGCAGGACCCACAGCATGAGGAGCCACCATTGCTGGGTGGGGAAGAACCAGCCACCGACCTCGGGGCCGACGATCGTGTTGACGATCAGGCTGTACAGCGTGAAGCCCGCCATCGTCGTGAAGTAACCGGGTACGAGGGAGGCCATCAGCTTGCCGAGGTAGATCTCCTTGGTGGCGGCGGGGGAGTGAGCGAGGAACTCACCGGTACCACGCTCACGCTCGCCGACGAGCGTGGCGGCGCCGACAGCGGTCGAGATCGTCAGCGGCACGACCACCGCCATCGGCGCGAAGAGGAAGACGGCGAGGGCGTACGACGTGCGACCCTGCGGCGTGTCGCCCTTGATCTGGGCCTGGGCCTTGGCGGGGAGCACCTCGAGCGTGTTGGCCACATTGCGGACCGCGTCGACATCGCCGAGCGATGTGATCGAGATCAGCAGGAAGAACGGCACGATCACGAAGAAGATGCCGCCGAGAATGCCCATGGGCATCCAGAAGTCCTTGGCGAGAACGAGCTGCTTGACGTCGGTGCGGGCCACCGTGAATGTGCGGTGCCAGTTCATCGGGCCATCTCCTTGGGCATCGACGACTCACCGAGGTCGCGGGCGCTGCGGCGAGCGGCGAAGTACAGCTCTTCGAGCGTCGGTTCGTGGGGAACGACCCGCGTGACCCGCGCACCGGATCGCACGATCGCCGAGACCACATCGGGTGTGATCGACGGGTCGTCGAGGATGGCCCGCACGCCTCGTGGTGTGGGTTCCGTGCGCCGGACGCCGGTGATCACCACGAGATCGGCGATCGCCGTCGGGTCGCCCTCGATGGAGATCTCGACGGAGTCTTCGGGCCAGTAGGTGCGGGTGAGTTCGTCGGGCTGGCCGGATACGAGGTCGGTGCCGGCGTCGAGCACGATCACGTGATCGGCCAGGCCTTCGGCCTCGACGAGGTGGTGGGTGCACATCACGACGGTGTGACCATCGGCGGTCATGTCGCGGATCAGCTTGAGTACGGCCTGGGCCGACTCGGGATCGAGGCCGGACGTGGGCTCGTCGAAGAGCAGGAGACGGGGTTCGTGGAGGACCGATCGGGCCAGCGCCAGACGGGTCTTCATGCCGGTCGAGTAGCCGCCGACCTGAGCATCGAGCGCCTGTTCGATTCCGAACCGTTCCGCCGACACACGAATGCGGTCCCTCATGATCCGGCGCTCCACCCCGTGGAGTTCGGCCGCGTAGGTCAGGTTGTCCCATCCGGTCAGGCGGTCGTACAGGGCCGGCTTGGCGGAGACGACGCCGCACTGGCGACGCACTTCCTCCCCGTCGCGCTCCGGATCGAGTCCGAGCGTGCGGACGGTGCCGGTGTCGGCGGACATGGCGCCGGTTATGCAGCGGATCGCCGTGGTCTTGCCGGCCCCGTTCGGCCCGAGCAGGACGGTGATCTTCCCGTTGGGGGCCACCACCTCGAGGTCGGTGAGGGCAGGAGTGTCGTTGAACGACTTGTGGACCCCACGAAGGGCCACAGCGGGAGAGTGGGGGACGGCATTCACTCCCCATACATCGGCTGGCACCACCCGATCTTGATGTCGGGCTAGGGTCGTACATGTGTTCGTCCTCGGTATCGATCCCGGCCTTTCACGGTGCGGCTATGGCTGTGTGGAGCACGGTCGCAGGCCCCGCGCCATCGCTGCCGGCGTGATTCGCACCGACCCGAAACTCGATCGTCCCATCCGTCTCGCCGAGCTTCAGCGTGAGTTGCGCGAGCTGATCGCGGAGCTCAAACCCGACGTTGTCGCCGTTGAGCGGGTGCTGTTCCAGACCAATGTCTCGACCGCGATGGGTGTCGGGATGGCCAGCGGCCTCGCGATGGCCGAAGCAGCCAGTGTGGGATGCGATGTCGTCGAGTACTCGCCGAACGAGATCAAGCAGGCCGTGGCCGGTTGGGGCGGTGCCGGCAAGGACGAGATCGGGGCGATGGTGCAGACCCTGCTCGATCTTCCCAAGAAGCTGGCGCCCGCCGATGCTGCCGACGCCGTGGCCGTCGCACTGTGCCACCTGGCCCGGGTACCGTCGCGGCGTACCTCGGCATCGATGAAACGAGTCGTATGAGGCCTGGAGGAGTTGACCGATGATCGGATCATTGCGAGGTCGCCTGCTCGACCGCGGCCACGATGGGGAGCTGCTGATCGAGGTTGCCGGCCTCGGCTATCGTGTGCAGGTCACGCCGTCCACGTCAGTCACGATCGGTGAAATCGATGGCGAGGTCTTCGTCCACACGCATCACGCGGTGCGCGAGGACAGCGAAACCCTCTACGGCTTCGCCACGATCGCCGAACGTCGAGTCTTCGAGTCGCTGATCAGCGCCCACGGGGTCGGGCCCGCGCTCGGACTCGCGATCCTCTCGGTTCACGGCCCCGACGCCCTACGCGTCGCCGTGGCCAACGACGACGTCGCCGCGCTGTGTCTCGTGCCCGGCGTCGGCAAGAAAACGGCCGCTCGCCTCGTCATGGAGTTGAAGTCGAAGCTCGACCTTCCCGACTCCGAGGTCGTCGTCCTCACCGACGACGGGTCTCCTGCTGCCGTGGCCGGCGGTGCCCGTGCCGATGTGCGCACCGCCCTCGAGGGTCTCGGCTACGCGGCTGACGAAATCCATGCCGTGCTCGTCGACCTTCCCGCCGATGGCGAGACCGCCGACCTCCTCCGAGACGCGCTGCGTCGACTGGCCACGGGCGTCTGATGGCACGCGAAGAGCTGCTCTCCCCGGCCGAAGAGCCCGACGATGTGGCCGATCTCCTTGATGAGCCGGGCCTCCGGCCCCGCACGCTCACCGAGTTCGTCGGCCAGACCGAGCTCAAGGGTCATCTCGGTGTCATGCTCGGCGCCGCGGCCCGTCGCAACGAGGCCGCCGACCATCTGTTGTTCGCCGGTCCTCCTGGCTTGGGCAAGACGACGCTCGCCTACATCATCGCGGCCGAGATGGGCTCGAACCTCAACGTCACCTCGGGTCCCGCCCTGGAGCGAGCCGGCGATCTCGCCTCGATCCTGTCGAAGCTCGAGGACGGCGATGTCCTCTTCATCGACGAGATCCACCGCCTCCCGCGCCCCGTGGAGGAAGTGCTCTACCCGGCGATGGAGGATTTCCGCATCGACGTGGTGCTCGGCAAGGGCCCGGCCGCCCGATCGATCCCACTCGACCTCGCCCGCTTCACCCTCGTCGGCGCCACCACCCGCACCGGCCTGATCACGGGTCCGCTGCGCGACCGCTTCGGACTGGTTGCCCGCCTCGACTACTACGAGGTCGACGACCTCCAGTCGATCGCCATGCGTGCTGCCCGCATCCTCGAGGTCGACATCGACGACGGCGGTGCGTGGGAGATCGCCCGCCGATCCCGCGGCACGCCGCGCATCGCCAACCGGCTCCTGCGCCAGGTCCGCGACTACGCCGAGGTCGAACGCGATGGCCACATCGACAGCGACGTCGCCTCCGACGGGCTCGCCTTCTTCGGCGTGGACGAACTCGGCCTCGACAAGGCCAGCCGCGCCGTCCTGGACTCTGTCTGCCGCCGTTTCGGCGGTGGCCCCGTCGGCCTCTCCACACTCGCCATCTCGGTGAGCGAACCGACTGAGACGGTTGAAGACGTCTACGAGCCCTACCTCATCCAGCAGGGTCTGCTCATGCGCACACCGCGCGGCCGCGTCGCAACCCCGGCTGCGTACCAGCACCTGGGCATGAGCCCGCCACCGGCGATCGACACCGCACCGCAACCCGGCCTGTTCGACGGCTGATTCCACGGCCGCGATCATGCGGCCTCCGGTCTTCGGTGAGCGAGACCGTGATCGGTGTGGCATTTGAGTTCGAGATTGTCGATGTCGGTCGGCCCGCCTTCCTTCCACTCGACTTCACAGTGATGGGCCTGGGTGAACGATGGACCGGCCCCGCAGTCGGTGCCGCCCCGATCGCGTGCGATGAGGGCGGGCCATTGATGAATCGTGGCCAAGCGGTGTCGCCGCCCGGTCCACAGGGGCTTCCCGTTGCCGTCGAACACATGCCCGACGACATCGGTACGCCAAGGATCGAGATCGCGGAGGAACGACTGGGGCAGCGGCTGGCCGTCCAGGAACTCGGCTTCCCCGGTCTCGGCGCTGAGGATGATGTGCAGCAGAGTACGAACCGAGACGCCACGGTCAGCATCGCCCGCGGGTGAGGTGACGAACTCGGCGAGGGCGTCGATTCGGCGCTGAGTCGGAGATCGGACCTCCTTCGGAGCGCCGTCTCGTCCACCGTCGTCGCGCCACAGCTGGTCGACCCGGGCCTGAAGTGCCGAGACAAACGCCCGGCCGGTGGCGTTGTCCACCCGTCCATGGATCAGGAGTGCGCCGTTCTCGTCGTCGTTGCCCTCGAACCAGATCGACAGCTCGCGTTCGGCGCGTTGGCGTTGATGTGCCTCCTCCACCTGCCCGGACGACCGGCGACCGGTGAGCCATCGATTCGACTTCTTCCGGAAGAGATCGGCCGGTGTCTGCTGGGCATGTGGGACGAGTTCAGTGGCGTCGGCCGGGGACGTGTGCTCGGCCAGGGTGGCGAGTCGCTCTGCATGGTCCACCGTGATCGTGCCGGCGGCCAGCGACTCGGCGGCCGCTGGCATCGAGGCCGCCGTCAGTCAAGGCGTTGAGCCCGGCCAGAACGGCCGGCCGGCGTTCGCTCACGTGGGTCTCGAGCCGATGCAGCTCCGATGGCAGCATTCGGAGCTGACGCCGCGGTTGGCCGGTGATCGTCACCGAGTTCAGTCGTTCGTGTTCCGCCGTGAACATGGGGAGATGAGGGCGACAGGTATTCGCATGACAACACCAGGCCAGAATTGTGGACGAGTCCCTACGCTCGTTGCCGTGACCGACCGGCCCGAGACACTTGCCGACATCCGCTATGAGCTTCCGCCGTCGGCGATCGCGCAGACGCCGATCGAGCCACGCCACTCGGCCCGACTCCTCGTCGACCGGGGCACCGAGGTCGAGCACCGCACCGTGGCCGACCTGCCTGACCTGCTGCATCCGGGCGATCTCGTCGTGGTCAACGACACCAGAGTCCTTCCTGCTCGGATTCCCATCCGTCGCCCAACCGGTGGAGCCGCCGAGATTCTGCTCCTCGAGAATCGCGGCGACGATGGCTGGGAGGCGCTCGCTCGCCCGAGCAAGAAACTGACCACGGGGATGGAGCTCGCGACGGGTGACCTTCGCATCACCATGGGCGACGACCTCGGCGACGGCAGGCGCCTCGTCGACCTGGATCCGGGCGACCGGCCACTGCTCGAGGTGCTCGATGAGGTGGGCCTGCCACCGCTGCCGCCCTACATCGAGGAACAGATCGACGATCCGGGTCGGTATCAGACCGTCTTCGCCGATCGCCCCCTTTCGGCCGCGGCGCCCACCGCCGGCCTGCACTTCACCGACGAGGTGTTCGCCGGTCTCGCCGAGCGGGGAATCAATATCGCCACTGTGGAGCTCGCTGTGGGCCTCGACACGTTCCGGCCGGTGATGGTCGATCGCCTGGACGATCACGTCATGCACACCGAGTGGTATCACGTCCCTGTGGCGACGCAATCGGCGATCGACGCCGCCAACCGGGTGGTGGCAGTCGGCACCACGGCGGTGCGAGCCCTCGAGTCATGGGCCGCGACCGGCGAGGCGGAGGGTCGCAGCAACCTCTTCATCCGACGTCCGTACTCCTGGAGCATCGTCGACGTCCTGATGACGAACTTCCATCTCCCCGAATCGACGTTGCTGTGCCTGGTCGATGCCTTCATCGGCCCACGATGGCGCGAGCTGTACGAGACCGCCCTCGTGGAGGACTACCGCTTCCTCAGTTTCGGCGACGCGATGATCCTCGGCCTCTGAGCGTCGGTGCCGCTGACGTGGGGTCGTGACATGTCGACGCCGTCTGCCGCCGCGCTGCTGAAGCATCAGCTCCGACACTCGTGGCTCAACGCCCGCCGGATGGTCGACGATCTCACTGAGGACGAGTACTTCTGGGAACCGGCAACGCCCTGTTGGTCAGTTCGCAGGTGCGACGCGAGCATTCGAGGTTGGGGTGCCGGCGACTTCGTGTGTGAAGACACGTGGCCGCCCCCCCCCGAGCCGCTACCGACGACCACGATCGCGTGGCGGGTCGTCCACCTAGCCGCCTGGACCGACATCTATCGCGGGTTCGCCTTCGAGGACACCCGCCCGGATCTCAACGATGCCGATGTCCCCGGGAGTGCGTCCGAGGGCCTCGGCTGGCTGATTCGGGCGCAGGACGGCTTTCTCCGGGCGGTCGACGGCTTGGGCGAGGATGCGGTGTTCGACCCACGGCCCCCACACTGGGGCGAGTCGGTGCCGCTCGCCGGCCTCATCACGACGATGATGACGGAGCACGTTCATCACCTCGCCGAGATCGGCGCGCTGCGTGACGGCAGGCGGGGTCATGCGGTGAATCTGCCGCCTGCCTCGGTGCCGAGTCCGGATTGGTGGGAGGGGCAGTAGCCCGGCATCGAGCGTCGGTATCGGTGACGCCGTGCTGCTGGGCCGCTGAACGTCTCAGCGGCACGATCCTGTGCGAGGGTTGGCCATGAGTGACGACTTCCACTGCGTTGAAGCGATCAGCGGGCGAACCGAAGTGGAGGTTGTCCTCGAGACCGACGACGTCCTGGCCTTTCACCACACGCGGCCATTCTGGCCTGTGCACATCGTGGTGGTTCCGAAGCGCCATGTGCCCTCCCTCACCGACCTCGGTGGCCGGATCGTGGAATCTCGCGTGGCACCGGTCAGGGCTATCATGCGCAACCCGCCGATCGCCGCAGTCGAGGAGGTGTCATGGGGTGGTCAGTGAATCGTCCGACCGGGTTGACGTGGAATCGCCCTGATCTGACCACGAAGGGATACACGCTCGTGACCCCGAGCTCAGATGACAAGGCGTACCTGATCGACATGGATGGTCGCATCGTCCACACCTGGACGTTCACCACCATCAATCCTGGCTACGGTCGCCTCCTGGACAACGGCAACCTCCTCATGTCGGGTTCCGACGTCAACCTCCCTCCGCCGCCCGAGGACCAACCGACCAAACCCCCGCCGCCGTTCGAGACTCACATCACACGGCTCGGCGGCTACAAGACGACCCTGCATGAGGTGGACTGGGACGGCAACGTCGTCTGGAGTTATGAGAACCGGGCCCAACACCACGATTTCGTGCGGCTCCCCAACGGCAACACGATGGTTCCCGAATGGGTGGAACTCTCCGAGGATCTCCAGAAGAGGGTGCGCGGAGGGCACCGGCTACCGCGTGAGCGGTTGCCTCGCCTGCTCGGAGACGATCTGGTCGAGGTCGACCCGGCGGGCAACGAGGTGCGCCGCATCCACACGTGGAAGTTGCTTGACCCCGTTCGGGATCCGATTCACTCGACCAAGCGACGGTGGGAATGGACCCACGTCAACGGCATCGATGTGAACGACGCAGGCGACATCGTGTTCTCGGCGCGGACCAGCGACCGTGTCTGCGTGATCGATGGGGCGACTGGAGAACTGAAGCTCAAGTTCACGGACACCCATGGTCAGCACCATGTCTCGTGGGTCGGCGACGATCTGATCCAGGTCTTCGACAACGGCGTGTCCGCCTCCCGTGTTCTGGAGATCTGTGTCAGCAGCGGTGAGATCGTGTGGAAATACGAGGGCCGACCATCACACCAGTTCTTCTCGAACTACATCTCCGGCGCTGATCGGATGTGGTCGGGATCTGTTCTCGTCTGCGAAGGGTCCAGCGGTCGACTCTTCGAAGTGACGCGCGACCATCAGGTGGTCTGGGAGTGGATCAACCCGTTCGTCAACCACCGGGCCAACGGAGACCCGGCGGTCGGCATCTACCGAGCACATCGGTACCAGGCTGACCACGCGGCCTTTCGCGGCCGTGATCTCGGCCCTGAAGTGCACGCGAAGGCCAACCGCCTCAACGGGCTGATGTAGTTCCGCCGCTCGGCCAGACTTGTGCGCATGGCACCGACTCTCTACCTGCTCTGTGGGCTCCCCGGCTCAGGCAAGACCACCCGGCAAGGGAGTTCGAAGCCGCGGGCAAGGGTGTCCTGCTCAACGCCGACGAGTGGGTGTGCGATCGGTACCCCGATGACGCCGAGGCGGCTGCCGCCGCCGATCTGGATGATCTCCTCGCCGAGCTCAGAACCGAGCGGGAGACGTCGACGGCGTTCCTCGAGTCGTTGGGTCCAGCCGATCTGGAAACGACCGCGAGCTACGGAACGCATGGGGTCTTCACGGCCGGCGACTTCGTACACGAGTGGCCGTTTCACGACCACGACCATCTGCAGCAGATTCTGGACATCCTCAAGCAGAGCTACCTGCCCCACATGACCGAAACGATGCGGTCAGCGCTGACCCCGCGCCCGCAATAGCCGGCACCGGTGGACATGACCTTGGCCACTTGCCCGCTGGCGCACTCGGCGCTTCACTGAGGCTGATGGCTGCAACTGGACAGGCGCGCATCGACCCGTTGAGTCGTGTGGTCGATGCGGATGGATTGGACGAGATGATCGCGTCTCTGCGGTCTCACGGACGGACGGTCATCGGCCCGGTGGTACGCGATGAGGTGATCACCCACGACCAGGTCGAATCGGCTGAGGATCTTCCCCTCGGCTGGACCGAGGATCAGGACGGTGGTCGCTATCGGCTCGAGCCGACCGGAACCGACGAGCGATTTGCCTTCTCGAGCCCATCCACCTCGTGGAAGCGGTTCCTCTTTCCCGAACGCACACTCCTGATTCGTGCTCGTCGGTCGAATGGCGAAGTCTCGGTTGTCGAACCAGAACCGGAGGCGCCGCCGGTTGCCTTCTTCGGCATTCGTTCGTGCGATCTCGCTGCGCTCGGGATTCTCGATCGCGTCTTCCTCGACCCCGGTGCCGTGGACCCCACGTATGCGGCTCGTCGGCCCGACGTGTTCATCGTCGCCGTCGGGTGCAATCGCCCCGGAAACACGTGTTTCTGCGCGTCCATGGACACTGGCCCGAGCCCGACTGCGGGGTACGACATCGCGATGAGCGAGCTCCATGGTGAAGGGGACACCGAGTACATCGTCGACATCGGGAGCGAGCGCGGTGCCGACCTGGTTGCGTCGATAGGGAGCAGGCCGGCCACCGAGGGCGACCTGAATCGGGCCGATCGGGCCCACGAGACCGCGGTTGCGGCGATGGGCCGCGAGCTCCGCCAGGAGCACGTGCCGCTGGCCGCACTCGATCCCGATCATCCCCGATGGGCCGATGTGGCCGAGCGGTGTCTCGCCTGTGGCAACTGCACCATGGTGTGCCCCACGTGCTTCTGCAGCACGACTGAGGAGTCGACCGACCTCAGCGGCACCGAAACCGAGCGATGGCGAGTCTGGGACTCCTGTTTCAGCCTCGACTTCACGCATCTGCACGGTGGGTCGGTCCGTACCTCGACGAGGTCGCGCTACCGGCAATGGCTGTTGCACAAGCTCGTGACCTGGCAGGACCAGTTCGACACCTCCGGGTGTGTGGGGTGTGGACGTTGCGTCACCTGGTGTCCGGTGGGGATCGACCTCACCGCCGAGATCGCTGCGCTCGCCGCTCCCGCCGCGGCGACAGGTGAGGAGTGCGAGGCATGAAGTCGATCAATGATCTTCTGAGTGAGCATCCGTTCTTCGCCGGACTCCCGTCGCCGATGCTGGAACTGATCGCCGGCTGCGGGATCAATGTGCACTTCGAGGAGGACGAGCACATCTTCGCGGAGAACGACTCGGCTGATCTCTTCTTCGTGCTGAGGACCGGCAAGGTCGCCCTCGAGATCGACACCCCGCGTCAGGGTCCGAAGACGATCGAGACGATCAGCGCAGGCCAGTTGCTCGGGGTCTCGTGGCTGGTCCCACCCCACCGTTGGACCTTCGGTGCACGGGCCATCGATCCGACGAGCGCCATCGCGATCGACGCCGCATGCCTCCGCGGTAAGTGTGATGCCGACCCCGAGCTCGGCTATGAGATGTTGAAGCGGTTCTCGGTGCTTGTCCGTGATCGGCTTCAGAGCACCCGTCTTCAGCTCCTCGACCTGTATGGCAGCCATGCCTCCTGACCCGGTTGACCCCACGATGTCCGGCCCGATGGTTCCGCTCATGTATCGCGTGTCGTCTCGCCGCCAGGATCTCGCCGACACCGTCACGCTTGCGCTCGAACCGATTCACGAGCGGATCGCGGCTCCCGCTCCGGGGCAGTTCAACATGCTGTGGGCGTTCGGGGTCGGCGAGGCACCGATCTCGCTCGCCGGCATCGACGGCGACGTGCTCACGCACACGGTCCGTGGCGTTGGCGCGGTGACGAATGCCCTGTGTGCGATGTCCGAGGGTGATCAGGTCGGGGTCAGGGGGCCGTACGGAACGGGCTGGGACCTCGACGGAGCCCGAGGCCGTGATGTCCTCGTCGTTGCCGGTGGCCTCGGCCTGGCGCCCGTCCGTCCGATCGTCACCGAGCTGCTCGCCCGTCGCGCCGACTACGGGCGGGCCGCGCTGCTGATGGGCGCCCGCGAGCCGGGTTCGCTGCTGTACCGCCACGAACTCGAAGCGTGGCGCAGCCGGCTCGACATCGAGGTGGAGGTCACGGTCGACTCGGCTCGACCCTCGTGGCGTGGAAACGTCGGTGTCGTGACGAAACTGATTCCGCAGTCGCCGGTGGAACCGGCCATTACCCGGGCCTTCGTTTGCGGTCCCGAGGTGATGATGCGGTTCTGCGCGCGGGCCCTGGTCGATCTCGGGGTTCCGCCGTCCGAAGTGTTCGTCTCCCTGGAGCGCAACATGCACTGCGCGGTCGGCCACTGTGGCCACTGCCAGCTCGGCGCGACCTTCGTGTGCAAGGACGGTCCCGTGCTCTCGTGGGCCGACGCCGAGCAGGTCCTCAGGATTCGGGAACGATGACCACCACGAAGCCGTCGCTGGCGGTGTGGAAGTTCGCCAGCTGTGACGGCTGCCAACTCACCCTGCTCGACTGCGAGGACGAGCTGCTCGCTGTCACCGAGCGCCTCGAGATCGCCTACTTCCTCGAGGCATCGAGCGCGACGGTCTCGGGGCCCTACGACCTGTCACTCGTGGAAGGGTCGATCACCACCCCCGAGGATGTCGAACGGATACAGGAGGTCCGGCGCCAATCACGTTTCCTCGTCACGATCGGCGCGTGTGCGACGGCCGGCGGCATCCAGGCTCTGCGCAACTTCACCGATGTCTCCGAACTGATGCGAATCGTCTACGCCACACCATCGTTCCTTTCGACGCTGGGCACGTCGACCGCGATCTCCGACCATGTCGACGTCGACTTCGAACTCCGCGGCTGCCCCATCGACCGGGGCCAGCTGCTCGAGGTCATCGGCGCCTACCTGGCCGGGCGAGCACCCGAAATCCCCTCCCACAGCGTGTGCGTCGAGTGCAAGCAGAAGTCCAACGTCTGCGTGATGGTGGCCCACGGCACGCCGTGTCTCGGGCCGATCACGCATGCCGGGTGTGGAGCTCTGTGTCCCACATTCAACCGAGGCTGCTACGGCTGCTTCGGTCCGGTCGAGTCGCCGAACACCGACGCGATGATCGGCGCGCTGGCTGCCAGCGGTATGCCGGCCGACGAGATCGCGCGGCTGCTCCACACGTTCAATGCGTGGTCCGAACCGTTCCGCAACGTGGCCGTGCCGGTCGCGACACCCACGAGGAGGCAGCCATGACCCACCGAGCCACCGGCAGCAGGGCGCTCAGCACCGGCGCCCTGGCGCGGGTCGAGGGTGAGGGTGCCATGCGCATCGACATCCAGGGCGGTCGATTGGTCGACGTGCAGCTCAACATCTACGAGCCGCCCCGGTTCTTCGAAGGATTTCTCCGCGGCCGGGGCTTCGGCGAACCGGTCGACCTCACCGCCCGTATCTGCGGCATCTGCCCGGTCGCCTACCAGATGAGTGCGTGTGCGGCGATCGAGGACGCGTTCGGTGTCACCGTCGACGGCCAGCTGCGATCCCTTCGCCACCTGTTGTACTGCGGCGAGTGGATCGAGAGTCACACGCTTCACGTCCACTTCCTCCACGCCCCCGATTTCCTCGGCTATGACAGCGCTGTCGAGATGGCTGTCGCTCATCGGGGCGTGGTCGAGCGGGGACTCGAGGTCAAGAAGATCGGAAACGAGATCCTCGAGACGATCGGCGGTCGCGCCATTCACCCGGTCAACGTGAAAGTCGGTGGCTTCTACCGGGTACCGACACGCCGGGAGCTGCAGCCGCTGCGAGACCAGCTCGAGCGAGGTCACGCACTCGCGCTCGAAGTGGTCGACTTCGTGGCCAGACTCGACTTCCCCGACCAGGAGATGGACTACGAGTTCGTCGCCGTCGCCCACCCGACCGAGTATCCGATCCTCGGTGATCGTGTCGTGTCAGATCGGGGGCTCGACATCGACACCGCGGTCTTTCTCGACCATGTGCAGGAGCACCATGTCGAGCACTCGACCGCGCTACACGCCCGTTTGCTCGAGCGCGGCGAGTACCTGGTCGGGCCGCTCGCCCGCTACAGCCTGCACGCAGAGAAGCTCTCGCCGACCGCCGCGGATGCCGCGACGCTCGCCGGCTTGGACGTGACCTGCCGCAACCCCTTCCGGAGCATCGTGGTGCGAGCGGTCGAGGTCGTGCACGCGTTCGAGACTGCCATCGCGATTGTTGACGGCTACGAACAGCCCGACCGTCCCGCCGCAGCCATCGAACCACGGCCCGGCATCGGCCACGGGGTGACCGAGGCTCCACGTGGACTGCTGTACCACCGCTACGAGATCGACGACGATGGCCTCATTGCCGACGCGGTGATCATCCCGCCGACCTCGCAGAACCAGGCCACAATCGAACACGACCTGTTCCACTTCGTCGAAGGTCACTTGGATCTCGACGACGACGACCTGCGACGACAAGCCGAGGTCACGATCCGAAATCACGACCCCTGCATCAGTTGTGCGACCCATTTCCTGGACCTCACCGTCGTGCGATCGTGACGGCCCCGGCGCCGCTCGTCATCATCGGCGTGGGTAACGCCATGCGACGCGATGACGGCGTCGGCCCCGCAGCCATCGCCGAACTGGAGCAGGCGGGAGTCGGCCGAGACCGCGAGGCAGTGGAGTTGGTGCAACTGGACGGCGAGCCGACCCGGTTGATCGAGGCGTGGCGGGGCCGCCATCGGGCGATCGTCATCGATGCCACCCGGGCCGGGGCCGAAGTAGGCCGGATTCATCGCGTCGCCGCGTCGGTCGACCCGCTGCCTGACTGGACCACCACCGGAAGCTCCCATTCGGGAGGGATCGCCGAAGCGGTGGCCCTGGCCAGAGCACTCGACTCGATGCCTGACGAACTCGTCGTCTTCGGCATCGAGCCCGCCGATCTCTCGTTCGGTGAGGGCCTGTCGCCCGCGGTGGAGGCCTCGCTCGCCATGCTGGTCGATCAGGTGATCGAAGAGGCCCGGACATGACCGACATCGAGCGGAGGCGCCTCGTTGCCACTGGGGTTGTGCAGGGAGTCGGTTTTCGCCCGTACGTGTACCGGTTGGCCCGGGAGTGCGGGCTCGCCGGCTTCGTCCGCAATGACGCATCCCACGTTCACATCGAGGTCGGAGGTCGGCTGGGCGACGTCGAGCGTTTCTGTGCTCGGCTGGAGTCCGAGGCGCCCGCGCTCGCCCGGATCATTCGGTCGAGACCATGCGGTTGCCGAGCATCGCCGAGTCGGGCTTCTGCATCGCCGCGAGCGGTCCAACCGAACTCGGGTGGCAGCCGGCGCCGGTTCCTCCCGACACGGCGGTGTGCGACGACTGGGTGCGCGAGCTGTTCGATCCGGCCGATCGACGCCACCGGCACCCATTCATCACCTGCACGAACTGGGGTCCTCGCTTCACGATCATCAAGACGCTTCCCTATGACCGGCCCAATACGACCGTGGCCGGGTTCGAGCTCTGCGCCGCGTGCCGCGAGGAGCACACCGACCCCGCCAACCGCCGCCACCACGCTCAGCCACTCGCTTGCATGCAGTGTGGGCCGACCTTTCAGTACGAGCGGGATGGCCAGGTGTGCAGCGGGACCGACGCCGTCATCGCCCGTGTACAAGCAGATCTCGCCGAGGGCCTGATCGTCGCCATCAAGGGTCTCGGCGGCTACCTCCTCGCCGCCGATGCCACGAATGACGCGGCAGTGACCAGACTGCGTCGGCGCAAGTCCCGAGTCGACAAGCCGTTCGCGGTCATGGTGCCCGACCTCGATACCGCCCGTCGGCTGGCTCGCGTCGACTCGGCCGAAGCATCCGCACTGGTGTCGCCCGCCCGTCCGATCGTGTTGCTGCGTACCCGCGCGGACTCCGGCCTGGCCGATGCGGTCGCGCCGGGGAACCCGCTCGTGGGTGTGATGCTCGGGTACACGCCGCTCCACCATCTGCTCTTCGCCAGCGGACCCGGTGCCCCTGAGCGTTTCCCGCCCGTGCTGGTGATGACCAGCGGCAATGTCGCCGAGGAGCCGATCTGCTTCGACGACGCCGACGTGCACCGGCGACTCGGCCCCATCGCCGACAGCATCTGCACCCACGACCGTGTCATCGACGCGCCCTGTGACGACTCGATCGTCCGCCTCGTCGACGACGTCGAGCTGCCGATCCGTCGCGGTCGGGGCTACGCCCCTCTACCGGTGCGGCTCCCCGTGGCGGTGCCGCCGACGCTGGCCGTGGGAGGGGAGATCAAGAACACCTTCGCAGTTGCCGCCGGACGGACCGCCTGGCCGAGTCAACACCTCGGCGACATGGGAAACCTCGAGACGCTCGCGGCATTCGAAGCATCGGTCGCGCGTTTCACCAGGTTCTACGGAGTGGACGGGGCCGTGGCTGCCGTCGATGCCCACCCCGGCTATCACACCCGTCGATGGGCGATGCAGCACGCGGCTGATCACGAGGTCGTCGACGTGCAGCATCATCACGCCCACCTGGCATCCCTCATGGCGGAGCGCTCGGTCGATGCCGGCGAATCGGTCATCGGCTTCGTCTTCGACGGGACCGGCTATGGCGCGGACGGCGCACTGTGGGGAGGCGAGATCCTGATCGGTGACTACACCGAGGTCGAACGCTGGGGACACTTGCGGGAGATGCTGCTCCCGGGTGGCGACAGTGCGGCGAACAACCCGTGCCGCACGGCGCTCGCTCACCTCTTCGCGGCCGGGGTCGAGTGGTCGGAGTCGCTGCCGTCGGTGGTTGCCTGCGACGACGCTGAACGTCGGGTCCTCGCCCGACAACTGGCCATGTCCACGAACTGCGTCACCAGCACGAGCATCGGTCGTCTCTTCGACGTGGTGGCATCACTGCTCGGCCTCCGGCATCGGATCACGTACGAAGCCCAGGCAGCGATCGAACTCGAGGTCCTGGCCGAGACGGCGGACCATGCATTCCCACTCGCCTTCCTGATCGATGCGGACGGCTCCATCGACCCCTCCCCAGTGGTGCGTGGTATTGCCGAGGCGGTTCGGGCGGGTGTCGAGCCCGCCGCCGTTGCGCTCGGTTTCCATGAGGCGGTGGTCGAGGCAATGGTGACCTGCGCCCGGCGGATCGGCGACGAGCGGGCGCTCACCGTCGTCGGCCTCACCGGTGGTGTGTTTCAGAACGTGCTCCTGAGTCGGCTCGCCACCGCGGCGCTACGCGAACACGGTTTCGAGGTGCTGACCCATCGAGTCGTCCCGCCGAATGACGGGGGCCTGGCCATCGGTCAGGCGATGGTGGCCGCCCACGGCCGCGAGAGACGAGGCCCGCAGTGTGCCTAGGCGTGCCCGGTCGCATCACTCAGACCCACATGGACCGCGGCACTCCCATGGCCACCGTCGACTTCGGCGGTGTGACCAAGGACGTGTGCCTCGCCTTTGTCCCGGGGTCCCGGGTGGGTGACTACGTCATCATCCACGCCGGGTTTGCGATCACGGTGCTGGATGAAGAGGCGGCGCACGCGTCGCTCGATCTGTTCGAGGAGATCGGCATCGTCGACTCGGAGAGCGGAGCCGAGGGGTCGGTGTCATGAAATACCTGAGCGAGTTCGCCGACCCGGAGCTCGCCCGCACGCTCCTCGACGACACCACAGCAACGGTGACTCGCCGCTGGGCGATCATGGAGGTGTGAGGCGGCCAGACCCACTCGATCATTCGCCATGGCATCGATCAGCTGCTGCCCGACGAGATCGAGCTGATCCACGGACCGGGCTGTCCCGTGTGCGTGACCCCGGTCGAGAGCATCGATCGAGGAGTGCAGATCGCCCGTCGACCCGACGTGATCTTCTGCTCGTTCGGCGACATGCTGCGCGTGCCGGGCACGTCGGGCGACCTCTTCTCGGTACGAGCCGAAGGGGGCGACGTCCGCGTCGTCTATTCCCCACTCGACGCGGTGGCCATCGCCGAACACAACCCGGACAAGGAGGTGGTGTTCTTCGCCGTCGGGTTCGAGACGACGGCGCCCGCGAATGCCATGGCGGTCCACCAGGCTCGAAAGCGCGGCGTGACGAACTTCTCCGTCGTCGTGAGCCATGTGCTCGTGCCACCGGCGATCGAGGCCATCGTGACCAGCGCCGATTGTCGGGTCGACGCCTTTCTGGCGGCAGGTCATGTGTGCACCGTGATGGGCACCCGCCAATACGAACCGATCGCGGCCGAGTACGGCGTTCCGATCGTGGTGACCGGATTTGAACCACTCGACGTGCTCGACGGCATACGACGAGCTGTCGCCCAACTCGAAGCCGGTCTGTCGAACGTGGAGAACGCCTATGAACGCGCCGTGCGACCCACCGGCAACGAGGCAGCGCAGCGCATGCTCGAGGAGGTGTTCGAGCTCACCGACGAATACAGCGACTTCGACGCCGAGCGTCGATTCGGAGTTCCCGGTCTGGAGGTCGCGGAGAGCACGGTCTGTCGATCCGGCGATGTTCTCCAGGGCCTGATCAAGCCCAACGAATGTCCCGAGTTCGGTGTGACGTGCACGCCTCGACACCCGCTCGGTGCGACCATGGTGTCGGGCGAGGGCGCCTGCGCTGCGTACCACCGGTATCGCCGTCTCGGTGACGAGGTGATCACCGGTGGCTGAGTTCGAAGGTCTGAGCTGCCCGGTCCCATTCCGGGAGTTCGACAAGGTCACGATCGCCCACGGAGGTGGTGGGCAGCTCACCCAGGAACTGGTTCGTGAGCTGTTCCTTCCGGCCTTCGGTGATGCGGCAGCGACGGCGACTCCGCTGTCGTCCGCGTGGGGGACGAACGGGTGGCCTTCACGACCGACAGTTATGTGGTGCGCCCGCTGTTCTTCCCCGGTGGCGACATCGGCACGCTCGCGATTCACGGCACCGTGAACGATCTGGCGGTGGCCGGCGCTCGGCCGCTCGCACTCTCGACGGCGTTCGTGTTGGAGGAGGGTCTCGACATCTCAATCCTCGACCGGGTGGCTGCGTCGATGGGTGCGGCCGCCATCGCGGCGGGGGTTCAGCTCGTCACCGGAGACACGAAGGTCGTTGATGCCGGGCTGGCCGACGGCATGTACATCACCACCGCGGGCGTCGGCGTGGTAGCGGCAGGCGTCGACATCCACCCCGACCGTGTCGTGCCCGGGGACAAAGTCATCCTGAGCGGTCCGATCGGTCTCCACGGCACTGCAGTACTCAGCGTGCGTGAGGGCCTCGAGTTCGGTACTGACCTCCAGTCCGATTGCGCCCCGCTGAACGGGCTCATCGGCGCGATGCTCGGCACCTGCCCTGATGTGCACATGATGCGCGACCTCACCCGAGGCGGTCTGGCCGCGGGGCTCTGCGAGATCGCCGAGACGGCGTCGGTGAGCATTCACTATGACGAGTCGGCGGTTCCCGTTCCCCCCGAGGTGGAGGCCGCGTGCGGGTTCCTCGGACTCCATCCGATCCACGTGGCCAACGAGGGTCGGCTGGTGGCATTCGTATCGCCGGCGGAAGCCGAGGCGGTTCTTGCGACGATGCGGTCGCACGAGCTCGGTGCCGGAGCGGTGATCATCGGGGAAGTCGTGGGCGATGATCGAGGGATCGTGGTTGCACGGACGAACCTCGGTGCACACCGAATCGTCGATCTTCCGCTCGGCGAGCAACTCCCTCGAATCTGCTAGCCGGGATCAGATCACGCGGGCCGATACGGGTCCCACGCAGGTGGTGCGGTCTCGAGGTGGTGTCGCACCCGTGAGATGACCTCGTGCTTGTCGAGTCTCGAATCGCCTTCGTGCTGCAGGGTCGGTGTGAGGCCGGACGGAGCCCCTGCGCTCCAGACGGTTCCACCGTCCTCGGACGCCGAGAGCACCTCGGCCAGCGGTTGCAGATCCCGGCGTTTCGGAGGCGCGGTCGTGTGGACCTGCACCCACGTCTCATACCGGTCGATGTAGGTGAATCGTCGGCCGTGGACCATCAGGATCCGCGAGCAGGTGGTGGCGTTGTTGACCGCCATCTGATGGATCGGGCCGACCTGCATGTGGCCGAATCGGTGGCCGACCCGCTCGGGCTGGGTGGGGTCGATCTCGACCACCGCGAGGTCGAGATCAGTGTCCTCGGTGATCTGTACGTGGCCATCGGCGATGGCCCGCTCCGACTCCGAGAGAACGTCGTCCTCGGCCCCCCACTGATCGATGTACTCGGCCGGGTCGGTGAGCATTCCGATCAGCCGGGGGAGCGCGGCTTCGTAGAGCGCGGCGGTGTCTGCGCCGGCGTCGAGGCAGAGGCGGGCCGCGAGCGGGGTCGATGCATCCGCCATGGCGCTGAGGACCATCGAGGCGCGGGCCGAGTTGCGCAGTCGGTAGGTGCCGAAGTCCCCGGCTCGGGCGAGATCGACGAGGAGATCGCGGTGAGCGAGCGCTTCCTCCGGGGAGATCAGGGCGAAGATGCCGACAGCGCCGTCCTGATCGAAGTGATTGTTCGTCACAACAGACGCCGGTTCGTGCTCGACCGGCTCGTCCAGATACGCGAAGGCCATCTCGGCGGATGTGTCGACGTCGGTTCCGGCCGGTTGGACCATCCCGGGCCAGTGGGAGAGCGTCAGAACGGTCGACTCGTTCGGCGACCCATCGACGACGATGTTCGGGACGGATCGTGACTCGTCGTAGCCGAGGAAGGTGCGAGGCGGGTGAGGCATCGATCTGATCCTGTCACGGGCACGCCGGTAGTGTCCGGTCATGTTCGAACTCACCGACGACCTCGTCGCGGCGCTGAAGGCCCTCGACACGCCGACCGTCTGCAACGCGCTGGAGATCGTCGCCCCCGAACGGCGAGCGTACGGCTACTCGACCAAACCGCTCGTGTGCGTGCGCCCCGGCCTCGAGCCCGTGGTGGCCTTCGCTCGCACCGCCACGCTGCGGGCCGCGCACCCGAACCAGCTGAGCGATGCTCACGCGTACGCCCGCAACGCCTACTACGAGTACATCGACGCGGGCCCGAAGCCGAGTGTCGTGGTGATCCAGGATCTCGACGACGAACCGGGGTACGGCTCGTTCTGGGGCGAGGTCAACAGCAACATCCACCTGGGCCTCGGTTGCGAGGCGGTGATCACCAACGGCAGCGTGCGCGACCTCCCGGATCTCGCCGACGGGTTCCAGGTGCTCGCCGATCGGGTCGGGCCATCGCATGCTCACGTTCACATCGTGGACTTCTCACGGCCGGTGACCGTTGCCGGAATGTCGGTGTCCGACGGCGATCTCATCCACGCCGATCAACACGGTGCGGTGGTGATCCCGACCGACGTCTGCGCGGACATCCCGGGCGCCGCCGCATTGATCGCCAGGCAGGAGCGAGTCATCATCAACGCCGCGCAGCAGCCGGGGTTCGACATCCATGCGCTGAGAGCCGCACAGAGCGAAGCCGCCAAGATCACCGAATGACGGCCGCTGTTGCGCGAGCGGTGCATGCGATGGTGGCGGTGGTCGACCCGTTCGACGCGGTCGAGATCGATCACCGCGACGATGTCCTGGCCTGGCTCGGTTCGGGAGCGGAGATCTTCCGTACCGCGAAGCCGGCGACACCGCCGAAGCATCTCGTCTCCTACTGCGCACTTGTCGACGTCGACCACCCGCAGATCCTCTTGGTCGACCACCGGTTGACAGGGCTCTGGCTTCCGCCCGGCGGCCACGTCGATCCTGGTGAGCATCCGGCCCAGACGGCGGCGCGGGAGATGAGAGAAGAACTCGGTATCGAACCCGAGTTTCACCGCGCCGTCGGCGAGGTCACGTCGCACACCGACGTGAGTCTGTGGTTCGCTTTCGAGGGCTCGGTCGACCAGCCGCTGTCTCCGGATCCAGGCGAATTCCACGGTGTGCGGTGGTGGGGATTCGGCGAGGTCGTCCATGGGCCCGGCACCCGGTTCGACCCGCACCTGCCCCGGTTCGTGCAGAAGATCGATCGCCAGACGATCTGACCCCTGTCGCCCGGCTCTGCAAGGATCAGCCGATGACATCGTCTTCTGTGACACTCATCGGTCCCGGCTCGATCGGTGGTGCACTGGCTGCGGGGCTGGTGGAGGCCGGTCACATGCCGACCATCGTCGTGCGAACGCCCTTCGACCGGCTCCAGGTCGAATGGCCGGACGGCTCCGTGAATGTCGACGTGGCTTGCGTGGCCGACGCCGATGACCTGGATCCGGCCGACATCGTGATCGTCGCCACGAAGGCGACCCAGAACGACGCCATCGCGGCTCACGTCCGCGCCGCGACCGGGCCGGGGTCGATTCTCATCGTCGCTCAGAACGGCATCGATCTGGTCGACCGCTTCGCCGGTGTGGTCGCCCAGGACGTCCACATCCTTCCCGCCGTCGTCATGTTGCCGGCCAGCCGCACGGGCCCCGGGCAGATCAAGGTCGGTGGGATGTCGCGGCTCATCGTCCCCGCCGGCGAGGCGGCCGATGCCATGGCAGCCGTCTTCGACGGATCATTCGTCGAGATCGAGGCGACGGAGGATTGGCTCTCGAGCGCGTGGTTCAAGTTGATCATCAACGCGGCATCAGGGGGGATCGGCGTCCTGATCCGCCGGGGTACGGAGGCCTACACCGATCCCGATGTCCAGGCGCTCCTTCAGACGTTGATGGAAGAGGTTGCCGAAGTCGGCCGCGCGGAGGGCGCCACGATCGAGGAGGACCTGCCCTCCCGGCTGGTGCGCAACATGGCCGGCAACGCCGGCAGCCACATGGCGTCGATCGTCGTCGATCGGATCAACGGCGTCCCCACCGAGTGGCGCGAGCGAAATGAGGTTGTCGTGCGCGTCGCCGAGAAGCACGGCATCGACGTGCCGCTCAATCGAGCGGTTACGACGTTGATCCGGATGGGCGAGCCCGCAGAGGGATTTCTGACCGAAGTGGCACCGTACTGATCTGAGTGCGAGTTTCAGACGATGACAGAGCTGGACACGCCCGCCGTGGGCGAAACCGACGACCACGGGCATGCAGCTGATGCTGATCGCGGCAGCGCTCTTCGGCGCCGGACATCTGACGAGCATGTTCGTCGAGCACCACGCTCGAGAACGAACTCGAGGTCTTTCGCGTCATCGCTCGGGCCGACGATGACCCGCAGGGATCGCCGGCGGCCTCTTCGAGAGCGATCCCGGCCATCTCGACGCTGAAGGCATGGCAACCCGCTTGGCTGGTGCGATGAGGCGGGGAGCCCTGGCTCGGCCTGACGGTGACACGCCGAAGTCCTTCCTCACCATCGACTGGTTCGAGTAGGTCGACTTGCCGGTCGAAGAGATCCAGCGTCGGTTTCTGCTTCCACCCAAGTCGCCGAAGGCAATTGACGCCGGGTCCGTTGGTCGGTGGGACCCTGCCGGCATCTCGGAATTCCAGAAGGCCGCCGGAGAGGCGGCACGCCGCACCGCGTGACCTCCGGCCGTGGCCGTGGGAGGGCTCGGAGCATGGATCACAAGGACGAGCTCGCTCGGTACCTCGCTCAGGCGCGCGACGCGATGGTGTGGAAGCTCGAAGGTTTGTCTGAGTACGACGCTCGACGTCCGCTGACGGCGACCAGCACGAACCTCCTGGGGATCGTCAAGCACGTGGCGCTCGTGCAGATCGGCTATCTCGGCCACGTCTTCGACCGTCCGGTCGCCGATCCGTCGGTGCTCGAGGCGATGCACGAGCCGAACGCCGACATGTTCGCGGCTGCGGAGGAATCCAGATCCGACATCCTCACGCTGTTTCGTCAGTCGAACGAACACGCGGATGCGACGATCTCGGCGCTTCCGCTCGACGGCGCGGGCACAGTGCCGTGGTGGGGCGAGAACGGGTCGGTCACGCTCCACCTGATCCTGATCCACATGCTCACCGAGATGAACCGCCACCTCGGGCACATGGACATCCTACGCGAGCAACTCGACGGCGAAGTGGGTCACCGTGAGGGCGTCGACAACATGCCCGACGCTGACCGTGAATGGTGGAGCGCCTACGTCGCGAGCCTCGAAGCGATCGCCGAGTCCTTCCGCCCGGCCTAGGACGGCCGGAGCCTTTGATCCGCCCTTCGGCGGAGCGTGATGGTGTCCGAGAACTGGTAGAGGACGGCGCCGGCGAGGGCGAGAATGATGACGTAGGTGGCTGCGAGGGCACCGAGGTCGGGTTCGCGGGTAACGCCGAGTTCGGCGATGACGATCGAGAATTCCCCGCGCGCGACGAGGGCGGCTCCAGCCCGTACCCGGCCGGGTGTGCCGATTCCGGCTCTTCGGGCTGCGATCCATCCGGTGGCGAGTTTGGTGGTGGTCGTGGCCACGGCGAGGATCACCGCGGCGACGGCGACGTCGGCGATCAGCTGGGGTCGACTTGAAGGCCGAAGAAGACGAAGAAGACGGCTGCGAAGAGATTGCGAAGCGGAAGCAGCAGTCCGCGGGCGTGAGAGACGATCTCGCCCGAGAGGGCGACGCCGACGACGAAGGCACCCACGGCGGTCGAGAGATTGAGCCGTTCAGCGATGCCGGCGACAAGAAGCGTGATGCCGAGCACGCTCAGCACGACCGGGGTCTCGTGGTTGCCGATCCGATCGAGATCGGCGACGAGCTTCGCGACGATGCCCGACGATGAGATGTACGTCACGCCACCCAACAGGATCGCAACGATCGGGTCGAACCCGAGCACGAGGCCGACTACGACTCCAGGCGTGAAGTTGAGGGTGAGGTCGATGAGTCCGGCCAGTGTTGATCGGCGCACGTTGACGATCAGCCCGCGGGCCGAGAACTCGAGGCCGAGCATCAGCAGCATCAAGATGACGCCGATCTCCGCTCCGATCTCGATGAAGTCCGCCGAGGCCGGCAACTCGACGAGGCCGCCCTCGCCGAACGCAAGTCCGGCCAGCAAATACATGGGCAGCGCCGGCATCCCGATTCTTCGCGCGAGGCGCGCGACCACGGCCAAGCCGAGCACCACTGCCCCGAATTCGATCAAGAGGAGGTCGGATTCAGTGCTCACTCGTCGGTTGCTGGGGAAGAGAGCAACACGGTGGCGGCTTCGACGGCGGCCGGTACACCGACGACCACTGCCATGCCGCCCGGTTCGAGACGCTCGGCTCCACCCGGGACCGGTGTCGAGCCGGAGTCGGCAACCAGCGCCACCACGCCAGCGCCGGTTCGCGTCCTCAGGGATGCCTCAGCGAGGCTGAGCCCAGCGAGTGACGATCTCGGGTCGATCTTGATCCACGAGATCATGAGGTCTTCCACACGGTGCAGGGCGCCGTCGAGGCGCTCGAGAACCCGGCTACCGCCCAGCAATCCGCCGAGTGTGTGCCCCTCGTCCGCGCTGAGCTCGACGCTCTCGCGCGCACGCGCGGGGTCTTGGTCGTCGTAGATCGCCAGATCGCGGCGGCCGGTCTGATGAACGACCACGCCGACCATGCGGCGTGCCTCGGTCTCGAAGTCGAAGCGAAACCCGACACCAGGGAGCTCCGTTTCCGTCACGTCCCTCATCGTCTCCACTCCTCCCCGTGACCATTGAGATCACCCCACCGTCATTGCCGGTTCCGGACGTGGCTTGCCAGGCCACGGAGGTCGGGCGCGGGGGACGCCTCCGGAGTCGTAGCCTGCGTTTCTGTGAAAGCGACCTTCACTGAGACCGCCCGTGATGGGGCTGCGCGTTGTGGGACTGTCACGACGCCGCGAGGCGCGTTCTCGACCCCGCGGTTCATGCCGGTGGGCACACGCGGGGCGATCATCCACTTGTCGTCCAAGGACATGGAGGACCTCGGGGCCGAGGTCATTCTCGCCAACACGTATCACCTGATGCTTCGGCCAGGCGCCGACGTGATCGAGCAGCTCGGTCACATCCACGGGTTCGCCGACTGGCACGGGCATGTGCTCACCGACAGCGGCGGCTACCAGATCTTCTCGCTGAACCCGAAGATCACCGACGAGGGCGCCACGTTCAAGTCGACGTACGACGGCAGCATGCACCTGCTCACGCCGGAGAAGGCGGTCGAGGTCCAGGCCAAGATCGGCGCCGACATCCAGATGGTGCTCGACGTGTGCCCGTCGTCGATCGCTGATCGTTCGATCCTGCGTGATGCCGTCGCCCGCACAGCGTTGTGGGCCGGTCGGGGTCGCCGGGCCTTCCTCGACCACCCCGATGCCGCCGAGCGTCAATGCCAGTTCGGGATCGTCCAGGGCGGCACCGACGAGGCACTTCGGGTCGAGTCCGCCCAGCAGATCCTCGACGTCGGGTTCGACGGCTACGCCATCGGTGGACTGTCAGTGGGGGAGGACCGTGACGAGATGCTCCACGGCCTCGATGCGTGCATGGACATGTTCCCGCTGGATCAGCCTCGGTACTTCATGGGTCTCGGCGACCCGATCGGCATCGTGGAGAGCGTGGCCCGCGGCGTCGATATGTTCGATTGCGTGCTGCCCACCCGCCTGGCCCGTCATGGCACGATCCTCACCGACGGTGGGCGCTACAACCTGACCCGAGCCGAGTTCGCGACATCGGACGAACCGCTCGATCCCGAGTGGCCCGGCTCGCCTGCGGCGCGCTGGTCGAAGGGTTACCTGCGCCACCTTCTCCAGACGAAGGAACCGACTGCGCCTCGCATCATCACGTTGCACAATGTGGCCTGGTTGCTCCGGTTCATGGACCAGATGGCCGAAGCGATCCGCGAGGGAACGTTCGAGACGTTTCGTGCCGGGGTTCACGAGGTCTGGTCGGGCCGGTAGCCTCAACCTTCGGTTTCACACCTCGATCGCAGAACGGCCGTCCCATGCAGGTTGTAGTCCTATTCGTGATGCTCGGAGCGCTCTACGCGTTCATGATCGTTCCCCAGCAGAAGAAGATGAAGGCCCACCAGGCCCTGCTGCGTTCACTGGAGGAGGGCGATGTCGTCGTCACCAGCTCCGGGATCGTCGGCGCGGTCGCTGAGGTCGAGGAGGCCTTCGTCTGGCTCGAGGTCGCTCCCGAGGTCGAGCTCAAGTTGATGAAGTCCGCCGTCACGGAACGTCTCGAGGACGCCGACAACAGCGATGACGCGGACGGCGATGCCGATGAGGACGATGGCGACGACACCGATGACGAACTCGTCGACGTCGAAGACGATTCCTGAACCCGCCCGATGCGTCGCCAAATCACCTATGTCGTGTTGATTGTGCTCGTCGCGATCGGCGGGATCGTCTACACCCTCGCGGCGGGGAACGAGCCGTTCCTCGGCCTCGATCTCCAGGGCGGCGCGAGCGTGGTGCTCGAACCGGTCGACCCAACCGATGGCTCTGAGATCACCGACGAGACCCTCGATCAGGCGGTGGAGATCATCCGCAATCGCGTCGACGGCCTCGGGGTGAGAGAACCGGAGGTCACCCGCCAAGGCGAGACGATTCTCGTTCAGATCCCGGGGGTCGAGGACGAAGCGCGTGCCATCGACCTCGTCGGCCAGACGGCCGAGCTTCGATTCCGGCCCGTCCTGGCCGACGGCACATTCGACACGACGTTCACCGAGTCGGACCTCGCGTCCTGCCCCAATGCCGCGGAACTGCTCTCCGCTGCCCCCACGCCCGACGCCGCCGCCGACGAGTGCATGATCGGCACCGACACGCGTGACGCGGGCCGCACCTACCTGCTCGCTCCCGCACCTGAGTTGCTGTCGCAGAGCGGCGATGGGGTGGATCGTCTCAACGGCGAGGCGCTCGAGACCGCATCGGCTCGTTTCCAGGTCCCCGAGTGGACTGTCAGCATCGTCTTCCGTTCCGGCTCGCCGGGCATCGACGACTTCAACAACCTCGCCGCGATGTGCTCGACGGGTGCGGCCTCGTGCCCACCCACCGGCATCGATTCGAACACCGGCCGGCCGGTCGGCCGCCTGGCCATCGAGATCGATGGTGTTGTCGAGAGCGCCCCGAGTGTGGGTGTGGCGAACTTCAATCGTGATCAGATCGTCATCTCCGGCGGCAACATGCAGGAGGAGGAGGCGAAGGATCTCGCGCTGGTGCTGCGTTTCGGCGCCCTTCCGCTCGAACTGATCCCGCAGGAGAGCCGTATCGTCTCGTCCACCCTCGGCGAGGATGCCCTCGACTCCGGCATCATCGCCGGCGTCATCGGCTTGGTGCTCGTCTCGCTCTATCTGGTCGCCTACTACCGACTCCTCGGCATCGTGGCGATTCTGAGCCTTGGCATCTCGGGAGCTCTGCTCTGGACGATGATCGCCTGGTTGGGCGAGACCCAGGGCCTCGCGCTGACATTGGCCGGTGTGACCGGTCTCATCGTCTCCATCGGCGTCTCCGTCGACTCGAACGTCGTCTACTTCGAACACCTCAAAGAAGACGTGCGCAACGAGCGCAGCCTCAGATCAGCGGTCGAGCGTGCCTTTCCCATCGCCTACTCCACCATCGTGAAGGCCGATGTGGCGAGCCTCATCGCCGCAGTCGTCCTCTACTTCCTCACCGTCGGGCAGGTGAAGGGCTTCGCTCTCTTCCTCGGCTTGGCCACCGTGCTCGACCTGGTCGCCACCTACTTCTTCATGGGACCCGCCATTCGCTGGCTCGCATCCCGCGAAGGCGTGGAGGAGAAGCCGGCTCGCTTCGGCATCCCCACCCCGGCGGAGGTGACGTCATGAACTCGCTTCGCAAGCTCTACTTCGGTCAGCATCACTTCGACTTCCCGCTCATGTGGCGCAAAGCGCTCGTGGGTTCTGCTGCCTTGGTGCTCGTCAGCCTCGGCGCCCTGCTCGTCGGCGGTCTCAATCTCGGCATCGAGTTCGAGGGTGGCACCTCCTGGGAGGTCAACGCGCCCGACAAGTCGGTTGCCGATGCACGTGACGCGCTGTCCGGCACCGGCGCCGCGGCCGGCAAGATCCAGACCGTCGGCGGCACCGCAATCCGCGTCCGCGCCGATCTCGAGGATCAGGCCTCGATCGACGAGGTCACCGATTCACTCCGGGACTTCGCCGGTGTCGAGGAAGGTGACGTCAGCGTCACCACCGTCGGCCCGTCCTGGGGTGACCAGATCACCAGCAAGGCCCGCAACGCACTCGTCTGGTTCTTCATCATCGTGGCGGCGTACATCGCCATCCGCCTGGAATGGAAGATGGCGGTCGGTGCTCTGGTCGCCGTCGCGCACGACATCGTCATCTCGGTCGGTGTCTACGCCGTGTTCCGGTTCGAGGTCACCCCGGCCACCGTCATCGCGTTCCTCACGATCATGGGCTACTCGTTGTACGACACCATCGTCGTGTACGACAAGGTTCGCGACGTCGCGGGGCGTCTCGGCACCACGGGTCGCTACACGTACACCGAGATGATGAACCAGTCGCTCAACCAGGTGTTGATGCGGTCCATCAACACATCGATCACGTCGGTTCTGCCCGTGCTCTCGATGCTGGTCATCGGCTCGTTCTTCCTCGGGGCGCTCACCTTGCAGGAGTTCGCCATCGCCTTGTTGATCGGCATCCTGGTCGGCACCTACTCATCCATCTTCGTCGCATCCTCGGTCGTCGCCTACATGAAAGAGCGAGAGGCCGATCACGCCGCCGTTGCCAAGAAGGTCACGGCCCGATCCGGTGGCGGCACCGGCACGCGGGTGGTCGCGCAGGAAGACGTGGCCCTGGGCGGGGTGCCGGGCCGCCCGAAGCGTGCCACCGCTGATCGTCCGACACCGGCGGGTGCACCGCCTCGTCCTCGCAAGAAAAAGAAGAAGTAGCGGCGAGGTACGGTGGGGTGATGGCTGCGTCCGCGATCGACACCATCACCGGCCTGATTCGCGACATCCCCGACTTTCCAGAGCCCGGGATCGTCTTCAAGGACATCACGCCCCTGCTCGGTGATCCGACGGGCCTGGCGATCACCGTGGACGCGCTCGCGTCGCCGTGGGCCGATCTCGGAATCGAGGCGGTCATCGGAATCGAGGCTCGCGGCTTCATCCTCGGTGCACCCGTCGCATTGGCGCTTGGGGCAGGATTCGTACCGATGCGCAAAGCCGGCAAGCTTCCCGCCCCCACGACCTCGGCGACCTACGGGCTCGAGTACGGTGTCGACACGATCGAGATGCACCTCGACGCGATCGGCTCCGGCACCCGCACGCTGGTGATCGACGACGTCCTGGCCACCGGTGGCACCGCTGCTGCGGCTGCGTCACTGGTCGGGGAGGTCGGTGGCGAACTCGTCGGGTACGGCTTCCTGATCGAACTCGAGTTCCTGTCCGGTCGTCGGAAGATCGACGAACACCGGATCGAGACCGTGATGACGGTGAGCGGCTGATGGCCACGGTCACACGGGTCCTGCCCTGGCGCCGAGCGGCCGGTCGCGCGGCTTCCGCGGAGATCGCGCACCTGATCGAGGTATTCCACTCGCGTCATCCCAAGGCGTCGACCGAGCTGATCGAGTCGGCGTTCGAGTTGGCCAACTCCGCCCACGCCGGTCAGAACCGCAAGTCGGGCGAGCCCTACATCCGTCACCCGGTGGCCGTGGCCACGATCGTGGCGAAGCAGGGTCTCGACGATGTCGCGGTGGCCGCCGCGTTGTTGCACGACGCGGTGGAGGACACATCCGTCACGCTCGAGGATCTCGAAACCAAGTTCAACTCCGAAGTCGCCGGCATCGTCGACGGTGTCACGAAGCTGGAACGGGTCAAATACGACTCGAAGGAGCAGCAGCAGGCCGCCACGATGCGCAAGATGATCGTGGCGATCGCCTCCGACATTCGGGTGCTGATCATCAAGCTCGCCGATCGGTTGCACAACCTCCGCACGATCGCGGCGATGCCGCAGCACAAGCAGGAGCGGGTGGCCCGCGAGACCCTTGACGTCTACGCCCCGCTGGCGCACCGGCTGGGTATGCAGGACCTCAAGGTCCAACTCGAAGACCTCTCGTTCGCCTCGCTGCACAGCCGCCGCTACGCCGAGATCGATCAGATGATCCAGCAGCGTGCCCCCGAGCGCGACCTGTATCTCATGCAGGTGATCGGTGACGTACAGGCCCGGCTCGCGGAGCTCGGCATCGTCGCCCAGGTCGACGGTCGCCCGAAACACCTCTGGTCCATCTACGAGAAGATGGTCGTGAAGGGCCGCTCGTTCGACGAGATCTTCGACCTCATCGCCATTCGGGTCATCGTCGACTCAGTGCGTGACTGCTATGGCGCGCTCGGTTCGATCCACGCCACGTGGCGACCGGTGCAGGGCCGGTTCAAGGACTACATCGCGATGCCCAAATTCAACCTCTACCAGTCGTTGCACACGACGGTGGTGGGACCCCAGGGCAAGTCACTCGAGGTGCAGTTGCGCACCAAGGAGATGCACGCCCGCGCCGAGTTCGGGGTGGCCGCTCACTGGGACTACAAGGAGGACGGCGCCGGGGGCGACCTCGCGTGGCTGAACCGCATCGTCGAGTGGCAGAGCGAGACCTCCGACCCCACGGAGTTCATGTCGAACCTGAAGTTCGACCTCGACCAGGACGAGGTCTTCGTCTTCACTCCGAAGGGGAGGGTCATCGAGCTTCCGGTAGGTGCAACGACCGTCGATTTCGCCTACACGATCCACACCGATGTCGGTCACGCCTGCATCGGCGCCAAGGTCAACGGTCGGCTCGTGCCGCTCGACACCCGCCTGGAGTCAGGTGACATGGTCGAGATCTTCACGTCCAAGGTCGAAGGCGCCGGCCCGTCGCGGGACTGGCTGAAGTTCGTCGCCAGTCGCCGAGCCGCCAACAAGATCAAGCAGTGGTACACGCGAGAGCGCCGCGAGGACTCCATCGAGCACGGACGAGACGACCTGATCCAGGCCATGCGCCGAGAAGGCCTGCCGGCGCGCCGGGTGCTCAAGGAGTCGGCGTTCACCGATGCGATGGAGGCCATGAACTACGCCGACGAGGATGCACTCTTCGCGGCCATTGGCGAGGGGCACGTCGCCGCCGTCACCGTCTCCGAGCGCATCGCCGCCGAACTCAAGGGAGCGGACGAGACGCCCGTCGAGGCCGACCGGTTGCCGTCGACCGTCACCCGCCGTACCGGTGCGCCCCGTCGCCCGACGCAGGGTGCCGGCGTCCACGTCGAGGGTCTCGACGACATCATGATCCGCCTGTCACGCTGCTGCTCGCCGGTGCCGCCCGACGAGATCGTCGGCTTCGTCACCCGCGGCCGCGGCGTTTCGGTGCACCGCGCCGACTGCCTCAACGCGAACGAGCTGTCGGAAGGCCAACCCGATCGCCTGATCGAGGTCGAATGGGACTCCGAACACTCGGGGCGATTCTCGACATCGGTGGAGATCGCCGCTCTGGATCGCAAGGGATTGCTCGTCGACGTCGCCAAGGTCTTCAGTGACCACGGTCTGAGCGTGCACGGCCTCTCCTCGCAGACCGGCGACAACGCCGTGGCCAAGATGCTCTTCGACTTCGAGCTCGCCGACGTGAGCCAACTCGACTCGCTGCTCTCCTCGGTCCTGAGCGTCGAAGCCGTGTACGACGCCTACCGCGTCCTCCCCGGCGCCAGCCGCGGCAACAAAGCACACTAGGGACAGACCCCATCGTGCTTTCCCAAATCCCCATTGGGGCAGTACGGACAGCGGTAGCCTGAGCAGCTGTGGCTGAACCGACTTTCAAGGCGCCGAAGGGCACACGCGACATCCTCCCGCCGGAGTCTGGACGCCGTCGCGCCCTGATCGACGCCTTCGCCGCCCAAGCCGGCCTGAGCGGTTTCGGCGAGGTCATGTCCCCGATCTTCGAGGACCTCGGGGTCTTCAAGCGCCTGGGCGAATCCACGGATGTGGTCACCAAGGAGATGTTCGACTTCTTCGACAAGGGTGACCCGCCGCAACACCTCGCGTTGCGCCCTGAGCTGACCGCGAGCATCTGCCGGGCCTATGCCGAACACCGGCCGGTCCCGCCCTGGAAGATCTGGTACGAGGGCCCCCAGTTCCGCTATGAACAACCGCAGGCCGGGCGTTATCGCCAGTTCTCGCAGGTCGGCGTCGAGACCCTCGGCACCGATGACCCACAAGCCGATGTCGACGTCATCGCGCTCGCGTGGCGGTTCTACGAGAGCCTCGGCCTGCGTCAGGTTCGCCTCCTGCTCAACAGCCTTGGCGACCCGTCATGTCGACCGGCGTACATGGACGCGCTTCGGGGTTTTCTTCAATCGAGCGCGGGGGATCTCTCGGACCAGAGCCGGGTGACCCTCGAGCGCAACCCGCTTCGTGTGCTCGACTCGAAGCGACCCGAGGATCAGGCCGTCATCGATGCCGCGCCACTCATGGTGGACTACCTCAGCAATGACACGGCCGAACACTTCGCTGCCGTTCGGGCGGGCCTCGACGCGCTCAGCATCCCCTATGAGATCTCGCCTCGACTTGTCCGCGGCCTCGACTACTACACTCGCACCACCTTCGAGTTCGCGGCCGATGCCCTGGCCACGGCCCAGAACGCCGTCGGTGGCGGCGGTCGCTACGACGGCCTCGTCGAGAATCTCGGCGGTCCCGACACGCCCGGTATCGGCTTCGCACTCGGCGTGGACCGAATCCTGCTCGCCTGCGACGCGGAAGGGGTCTTCCCGATGCCGGATCCGTTCGTGAGCGTCTTCGTGGTCGACGTCACCGGTGGCAGCCATGCTCTCGGCGTCTGCAACGAACTCCGCGACGCAGGCATCGGCGCGGACCGCAGCTACGGCGGTCGTTCGATGAAGGCCCAGATGAAGGTCGCCGATCGCTCCGGGGCCCCGTTCGCCGCCATCATCGGCGAGGACGAGGTCGCCGCGGGTGAAGTCACCCTGCGCGATCTGCGTGGCGACACCGGTCAACGCCGTGTCGCCGTCGATGCGCTCGCATACGAAGTCAACCAACTGCTGGCGACGTAGCCGGCTCCGACGAACTCTCCCCAGGAATCAGGAATCACGATGGATCTCTCCACCTCCATGCGCACCGACATGTGCGGCCAGCTCACGGCTGCCGACGCGGGCCGCATCGTCAGCGTCTGCGGCTGGGTCGCCACCCGCCGCGAGCACGGCGAGCACCTCGCGTTCATCGATCTGCGCGACCGCACCGGCATCGTGCAGTGCGTCGTCAACCGGAGCCACGACCTGCGCAGCGAGTACGTCGCCAAGATGACCGGCGAGGTTCGGCTGCGTCCCGACGACACCGCCAACAAGGATCTCCCGACCGGCGAAATCGAGATCGAGGTCGTCGAGATCGAGATCCTCGCCGAGGCCGAGCCGCCTCCGTTCCCGCTCGACGAGCGCACCGATGTCGACGAGACGATTCGCCTCCGTCATCGCTACGTCGATCTCCGTAAGGACCGCATGCAGAAGAACCTGCGTACGCGCGCCGTGGTCAACAGCGCTGTCCGTCGGGGCATGGAGGAGCAGGGGTTCGTCGAAGTCGAGACTCCGATGCTGATCGCATCCACCCCGGAGGGTGCCCGTGACTTCGTCGTGCCGTCGCGCAAGGAGCCGGGAGCGTTCTACGCCCTCCCGCAGTCGCCGCAGCTGTTCAAGCAGCTCTGCATGGTCGGCGGCATCGACCGCTACTACCAGATCGCCCGTTGTCTTCGTGACGAGGATCTGCGCGCCGATCGCCAGTTCGAGTTCATGCAACTCGATGCGGAGATGACGTTTGTCGATCAGGAGGACGTGTTCGCCGCGATCTCCCACGCCGTCGCCAACGCCGCCGAGGCCGTCACCGGCGAGCGACCGGCCGAGTTCCCTCGCATCACCTGGCTCGATGCACAGGAGCGCTACGGCAGCGACAAGCCCGACACCCGCTTCGGGATGGAACTCGTCGAACTCACGCCGATCTTCGAGGGCACCGAGGCTCGCGTGTTCCAGGCCCCGTGCGTCAAGGGCATCCGCATGTCGGGCGGCGTCGAGGCGCTTTCCCGCAACCAGATCGATGCCCTCGTCGAGACCTGCCAGCGTTGGGGCGCCAAGGGTCTCGCGTGGATGAAGGTGATCGATGGTGAGTCCGGTCCGGCTCTCGACGCCGGCGTCGCCAAGTTCCTCTCAGCCGACGAGTCCAGCCAGGTCATCGCCGCACTCGAGGCGGAGCCCGGTGACATGGTGTTCCTGGTTGCTGACGAGCGTCGCCTCGTGCGCCACGTGCTCGGTCTGCTCCGTCTCGAACTCGGCCGTCCCCCCGTCAACGAGGGCGGCCTCAACTTCCTGTGGGTCGTCGACTTCCCGCTCTTCGAGACGATCGCCGACAACGGCAAACCCGTGCCCGCCCACCATCCGTTCACCATGCCCCACGAGGACGACTGGGGTCTGCTCGACGAGGGCGGCGAGGCGCTGCTCGACGTGCGTTCACAGGCCTACGACCTCGTTCTCAACGGCTGGGAGCTCGGCTCCGGATCGATCCGGATCAACAAGCCCGACATCCAGAACCGGATTTTCGAGCTGCTCGGGATCGGCGAGGAAGAGCGGCAGGCCAAGTTCGGCTTCCTGCTCGACGCGTTCCGCTTCGGTGCGCCGCCCCACGGCGGTTTTGCCTTCGGCATCGACCGCATCACGGCCCTGCTCGCCGGCGAGACCAACATCCGTGAGGTCATCGCCTTCCCCAAGACGCAGTCAGGCAGCGATCCGTTGACCAACGCCCCCACCCCGATCGACGGGGGTCATCTCGAGGAACTCGGCCTCCGGGTCCTCCCGCCGGCCACCTGATCGGCGAGCGGCGCCTCAGCGAAGGCGCATCTGAACCACGATGGACGACTCGGGCAGGGTCGCGAGGGTCGCGCCCACGCGCATCCGCGCCCGGTCGAGATCGGGATGGATCCGGATCTCCAGTTCGGCGCCGTCCTTGGCCGCCTGAATCGTCTCGTCATCGACCGGCTGGATCGAGTAGCCGAGCCGTTCGATCTCGTCAGCGAGTCCTCGGCCGATGACCTCGGCCGGGCTGGTCGAGCTCGAGAACAACATGTTGCGCGGATCCATGGGGTCACTGATGACCGGCACGAGCCCGTTCGGCAACTCGATTCCCTCGAGCGCTTCGGCCAGGGTGGCCAACCGGGTAATGACCGGTCGAGACACAGCAGCGGTGTCGCCCAGGTCCGCGGCCGCCGACTCGGGAGGCGCAGCAGCGTCCGGACCCCGGAGGAGCTTGGCCTCGAACGGTTCTTTCGGTTCGTCGATTGGCTCGGCCTTCCGGTTCCTCAGCGATCCGGTCGTCGCGACGCGTCGGATGAGGATCACGACGGAAGTCGCGCACCAGAGCCAGAAGATCAGGACCAAGATGTCTCGCACATCGGTCCTATCGGCAGCAGACACCCGCGAGCTGAGGGAAGAGCGTTAGGGTCCGGCCGTGGCCGACGATCTCTTCACCGCCGCCGCCGAGCAACGGCTCCAGTCGCGCTCGCCGCTTGCGGCGCGCCTGCGGCCCCGAAACCTCGACGATGTGGTCGGCCAGCGGCATCTGCTCGCACCCGGTCGTCCCCTGCGCTCCCTGATCGAGACCGATCGGTTGTCATCGGTGATCTTCTGGGGTCCGCCTGGCACGGGCAAGACCTCCCTGGCCCGGCTCGTCGCCGACACCACCGAGAAGGTCTTCGAGGAACTGTCGGCGGTGACCGCCTCGGTGAAGGATGTCAGGGAGGTGATCGCCACCGCCCGGCATCGTCTCGGCGAGCGCGACACCGGCACGATCCTGTTCCTGGACGAGGTCCATCGGTTCAACAAGGCCCAGCAGGACACATTGCTCCCGGCGGTGGAGGAGGGGCTGATCGTGTTGATCGGTGCCACGACCGAGAACCCGCACTTCGAGGTGAACCCGCCGCTGATGTCGCGGTCGACGCTCTTTCGACTGCAGGCTCTCGACGACTCCGATGTCGCCGAGCTGGTCCGCCGCGGCCTGGAGATCGAGGGTGCATCCGCCGATGACGATGCGATCGTCCATCTGGCCGGTCGGGCCGGCGGTGATGGCCGCCATGCGCTGACCAGCACCGAGGTCGCGGTCGCTCTCGCGTCCGGTCGGGGCCGTCCCATTCACGTCACCTTGGCCGACGCCGAGGCTGCGGTCGATGCCAAGGCCGTGCGCTATGGCCGTGACGGTCACTATGACGTGATCAGCGCGTTCATCAAGAGCATCCGTGGGTCTGATCCGAACGCCGGGCTCTACTGGTTGGCCCGCATGCTCGAGGCGGGGGAGGACGCTCGGTTCATCGCCCGCCGGCTCGTGATCCTGGCGTCGGAAGACGTCGGCATGGCCGACCCGCAGTCGCTCCTGATCGCGGACGCCGCCGCGCGTGCCGTCGAGTTCGTCGGCCTGCCCGAAGCCCAACTCAACCTCGCCCAGGCGGTCGTTCATCTCGCCCGGGCACCGAAGTCCAACAGCGTCACCACGGCGATCTTCGCGGCTCGCGCCGCAGCCCGGGAGGCGGGCGCGGGCGAGGTTCCCGTGCACCTGCGCGACGCCCACTACAAGGGCGCGGCCTCCCTCGGTCACGGCGACGGCTACCGATACCCCCACAACGACGAGCGGGGTTGGGTCGAGCAGGAGTACCTCCCCGAGGAGGTCGCGGGTCAGACCTTCTACGAACCATCGGCCCATGGTTTCGAGTCCCGCCTCCGAGAACGCTGGCCCTACCCCAACCCCTAGATTGCTGCCGCTGACCTACCGCACACGTAGCTAATCAGCAGCAATTTCGGGGTGGGTGGGGGTGTACGTGCTTGACTGGTGAGAGATGTCTGCTGTTGACCTTGCTGCTGTGATCGTCACGATCGTGTGCCTCGTCGTGGTTGCCGTGTTGGTGATCGCGATCCAGACGCTGGTACGCACGTTGCGCGAGCTCCGTGCCACCGTGGATGACCTGCGGTCGAGCACGCTGCCGATGGTCGACGATCTGCAGAGCACGGTGACGAAGGCCAATGAGGAACTGGACCGCGTCGACGGGGTGATTGGACGCGCGGAGCGCATCACCGCCACGGTCGACGTTGCATCAAGACTGAGCTACAAGGCCATGGCCCCGCCGTTGATCAAGACGATCTCGATCGTGAAGGGTGCTGCCGGCGCCCGACGGGCGCTGCGGACGCCACGGCGACGACGGGCGATAGAAGTGCGCGGGAGGCGAAAATGATGCGACGCGTGATCTGGACCGGGCTCGGCTATTCGCTCGGACTCGGAACGTCGTTGTACCTGCAGAAACGGATGCGCAGGACGGTCGAACGGATCGCCCCGGAGCAGGTGCGCGCCGACGTCTCCGCGAAAGGCAAGGCCACCGTCGAGCGGGCGAAAGACAGTGTCGACCGTGCCCGCGACGTGGTGACCGACCTGCGTGAGGCGGCACAGGAAGGTGTCGACGCGATGCGTCGCGAGCGCGCCGACCTTCTCGCCGAATTCGACGCCGAGGAAGGCCTTCACAGCGGTCCGGCCCGTGGATTGCGTCCGGAGACCGACGAGGGCAAGGGCTTCCGGCCACTTCACTGAGTCATTGCACCGGTGAGCCAAAACCCAACGGTGCGGGAAGAGCGCGCCGGTAGGATTGTCTCTTCATGAAGGCCAATGAAGTACGCCGTGCGTTCACCGACTTCTTCGTCGAACGCGCCCACAGCCATCAGCCGTCGTCGAGCCTGATCCCTCACGACCCGACCGTGTTGTTCACGGTGGCGGGCATGGTGCCCTTCAAGACCTATTTCACCGGTGAGGAAGCTGCCCCATACCCACGGGCGGTCACGGTGCAGAAGTGTGTACGTGCGGGCGGCAAGCACAACGATCTCGATGAGATCGGTCGCACCCGTCGCCACCTCACGTTCTTCGAGATGATGGGTAACTTCAGTTTCGGCGACTACTTCAAGTCCGAGGCCTGTGCCTGGGCATGGGAGTTCGTCACCGAGGTCCTCGACCTCGATCCCGAGCGCCTCTGGGTGACGGTGCATCTCAGCGATGACGAGGCCGCGGCGATCTGGCGTGATGAGGTCGGCGTGCCGGCCGAGCGGATCCAGCGCCTCGACGAGGACAACTACTGGCGCATGGGCGATACCGGCCCGTGCGGGCCCTGCTCGGAGATCTTCTGGGACAAGGGCCCCGCGTTCGGCGCCGACGGTGGCCCCGAGCACGGCGACGAGGATCGGTTCATCGAGATCTGGAATCTCGTCTTCATGCAGTTCGATCAGGCCGCCGACGGGTCCCAGACTCCGTTGCCGAAGCCGTCGATCGACACCGGTATGGGTCTCGAACGCACGGTGTCGGTGCTCCAGGGCGTCGACTCGGTGTGGGACACCGATGAGCTGAGCGCGCTGCAGACCGCGGCCGGAAAGCTGACGGGGGTCGATCCGGCCACGGCCGAGTTCGAGCGCCTCGTGTCTCTGCGGATCCTCGCCGACCACGCTCGTTCCACGTCCATGCTCGTCAGCGACGGGGTGTTCCCGTCGAACGAGGCGCGGGGCTATGCGCTGCGACGCATCCTTCGGCGCGCCGTGCGCCACGCCTACATCCTGGGTGTCGAGACCCCGGTCATGGGCGGGATGGTCGATGCTGTGGTCGGGCTCATGGGCGCCGACTACCCGGATCTCGTCAAGAACCACGACTTCATCCGCGATGTCATCGATCGTGAGGAGGTCCGTTTCCGCGAGACCCTCCGCACCGGTCAGGCCATCCTGGACGACAAGCTCTCATCGCTCGCCGACGGCGAGTCACTCGATGGCGACACCGCGTTCCTTCTCCATGACACGTACGGCTTCCCCCTGGAGGTCACGCAGGAGATCACGGGCGAGCGCGGTGTCGATGTGGATGTCGATGGCTTCCGCACCGCCATGGCCGAACAACAGCGTCGAGCCAAGGAAGCCCGCAAGGTCGCGGGCGGAGGCGACACGTCCCACCTCTCGGAGATTCTCGAACACAACGGCGAGACCGACTTCACCGGCCGCGCCGAGGTCACTTCGGAGGCCACCGTTCTCTACGCGGACGACGACATCGTCGTGCTCGACCGCACACCGTTCTACGCAGAGTCCGGTGGCCAGGTCGGCGACACCGGCACCATAACGACGCCCACCGGTGAAGCGGTCGTCACCGACACGCGCTACGGCGTACCCGGACTCCACGTCCACGACATCGACATGCAGTCCGGTTCCTTCGAGCAGGGACAGACCGCCACCGCCACGATCGATGACGATCGCCGGGGCGCCATCCGCCGCAACCACACCGCCACTCACATCCTTCATTGGGCCCTGCGCCGAGTGCTCGGCGACCACGTGAAGCAGCAGGGCTCCTACGTCGGCCCTGATCGCCTCCGGTTCGACTTCAGCCACTACGAGGGACTCACCGCGGAACAGACCGCTGAGATCGAGGACCTCGTCAATGGTGAGGTGCTCGACAACTCGACGTGTCGCCACTTCGAAACCACCATGGATCACGCCGAACAGCTCGGCGCGATCGCCTTCTTCGGCGACAAGTACGGCGACACGGTCCGTGTCCTCGAAGCGGGCCCCAACTCGGTCGAACTCTGCGGCGGCACCCATGTGAAGGCTCTCGGCGACATCGGCCTGTTCCGAATCGTGACCGAGGGCTCGATCGGCTCGAACATCCGTCGAGTCGAAGCACTCACCGGCATGGCCACGGTCGAACTCTTGCGTGACGCCGTTGCCACGGCGAATGCCGCGGCCGACGAGTTGAATGTCCCCGCCGACGAACTGCTCGGCGGCATTCGTCGCCTGCAGTCAGAGCAGAAGGGGCTGCGGGCCGAGCTCGCGCGGCTCAAGCAGGCAATGGCCGTGGGTCAGGCGCCCGCGCTCGCCGGTCAGGCCGCCGATGGTGTGGTCGTGGCCCGTGTCGAAGGCGTGGAGCGTGACGGCTTGCGCGACCTCGCCGTCTCGGTTCGCGATCAACCCGAGGTCCACGCGGTGGTCCTCGGCGCCGTCTTCGATGCCGGCGGTGTCGGCCTCGCTGCGGCCGTCACGCCGGACAGCCCACTCAACGCCGGTGCACTCATCGAGGACGCCAAGAAAACGATCGGTGGCGGCGGCAAGCCGAGCGCCGATCTGGCGGTCGCGGGGGGCAAACATGTCGACAATCTCGATGACGCCCTCGACCAAGCCCGCGCCGCGGCCGGCCTGGAGTG
Organism: Acidimicrobiaceae bacterium; assembly: GCA_016845585.1. Classification (GTDB taxonomy): domain Bacteria; phylum Actinomycetota; class Acidimicrobiia; order Acidimicrobiales; family Aldehydirespiratoraceae; genus JAACCU01. The sequence goes on from JAERSO010000036.1 coordinate 101,323, forward strand.
ACCTCCACGCGCCTCCGGCGTGCGCTCGGCCTCGATCTCGGCGCGAAACGAATCGGGATCGCGGTCAGTGCGGGCACCGTGGCGACACCGATCGACACGGTGCATCGCTCGGGTGATCGACCCCGCGAACATCGAGAGATCGCCGCCCTGGTCGAGGAGTGGGAGGCCGAGGTCGTGGTCGTCGGTTTGCCGTACAACATGGACGGCTCGCTCGGCCCGATGGCCAAGAAGTGCCAATCGGAGGCAAAGGCGTTGGGTGACACCCTCGACGTGCCTGTCGTTCTCTACGATGAACGGCTGACGACAGTCAGCGCGGAGCGGAGTCTGATGGAGCAGAACATGAATGCCGAGGCTCGCCGCAAGGTCGTCGACCAGTTGGCTGCGGCCGTGATGCTGCAGGCGTGGCTCGACGCCGAGCACGCCGAACTGGAGCGCCACGATGGCTGACACTCCTCGCCGCAAGGGTGGTTGGGCCGCGTTCTTGACCGGTGCCTCGGATGACGGTCCGCCCCCCGAGCCGCCGCAGCCGCCGTCCAGCGCAAGCGAAGCCCCACGTTTTCCCGAGCCCGGTACCCGTCGCCCCGTCACCCGAGTGGCGCGCCCGGTCAGCTCGGCTCCACCGCAGGCCCCGGCTGCGCCCGTGATGGTGCAGCCCGACGGCACGCCGAGTGTGCCGACCGCGTTGCCCGACCACATGGCCCCGCCCGGCGCCGTGATCGTCGCCGGCGTCGATTCCGATGGCGTCGAATACGTGTTGGAGGACGATCCCGAGGCGCAACCCCTTGTCGATCCCCGCTACGACTACGAGGACCGCAACTGGGTCCGCTACCGCACGAGCTGGGGTGGCTTCCTCCGTCTCATCGGCTTCGTGATTCTGGTGATCTTCCTCTTCACCAACATCCGCGGCCGCATCTACTCCTGGGTCGACGATCAGATCGTCCCCGGCGGCGAGCAGGGTGAGGCGGTGGCGCTCACGATCCCCGACGGTGCGTCGACCAACAATGTCGCCACCCAGCTCGCCAACGAGGGAATCATCAGCAACGCCACCGTCTTTCGCTATTGGCTGCGCTGTGAGGGCGAGCTCACGATCATGGGCTTCATGGGCTGCGACACCGAGAAGACGTTCCAGGCCGGTGACTACGAGCTGTACGAGAACATGGCGTTCGAGGATGCGGTGGCGATTCTCGACGAAGGACCCATCCCGGAAGTGTTCTTCTCGTTCAACATTCCCGAGGGTCTGCGCCTGGAGGAGATCATCAACCGACTCCTGGTCGTCAACGAACACTTCGAAGAGCAGCAGATCCGTGACGCGCTCCAGAACCCCAACCTCGTCTCGCAGTACGTCGACCCGGATGCGCCGCCGGATTTCCGTCTCGAGGGCACCCTGTTCCCGGCCACCTACGACATCAATGAGGACGACCTCGCCGACGAGGCCCGATTCCTGCGGCGCATGGCCGACACATTCGATGCGCGCTACGGCGCGCTGCTCGACGAGGTCGGCTACGACCCCGCGGCCATCGAACTCGGCCTGACGGACTGGGACATCATCGTCATCGCCTCGTTGATCGAGGAGGAGGCCCGCGTCGACGTCGACCGGCCATTGATGTCACGCGCCATCTACAACCGGCTGCTGGCCGGCATGCCGCTGCAGATCGATGCCACCGTGTACTACGCGGTGAACAAGTCGTTCACCGACACGCTGTTCCAGTCGGACCTCGACTTCGAGTCGCCGTGGAACACCTATGTGTCGACGGGGATTCCGCCGGCTCCGATCGCGGCGCCTGGCGAAGCAGCGCTGCGCGCCGCGCTCGATCCGACCGATGGTGACTACATCTTCTGGGCTCGCACCGATGTGGGTGAATTCGGTGCGCACACCTTCTCGACGACTCTCGAGGAGCACAACGCAGCAGTCGCCGTCTGCCGCGAGCTCGGCTACTGCGGATGATCCTGCGGGCCGCGCCGACGGGCGGCACGGCCGTCGCGGGTGTCATCGGGGATCCGGTCGCGCACTCACTCTCACCCGCGCTGCACAACGCTGCCTTCGATGCCACGGGGCTCGACTGGACGTATCTCGCCTTCCCCGTGACCGCTGGTCGCGGGGGCGAGGCCGTCGCGGCGATGAAGACGCTCGGCGTTCGGGGCCTGTCGGTCACGATGCCGCACAAGGAAGCCGTGGCCGAAGCCGCCGATGAGATCACCCCCGCGGCCCGGGCCCTCGGTGTGGCCAATTGCCTTGTCCTCGGCGATGACGGCAACGTCACCGCCCACAACACCGACGGCGCCGGTTTCGTCCGGGGTTTCGAGGCGTGGAGCGGCAGCCAGCTCCTCGGGATGCGTGTCGCGGTTCTCGGCGCCGGTGGCGCGGCGCGAGCCGTGATCGATGCATGTGCCCGGGCGGGGGCCAGCGAGGTGCGGGTCGTCAATCGCACGCCGGAGAAGGCGGAGCGAGCGGCTGCCCTGGCCGGCGATGTCGGCACGATCGGGCGAGCCGACCAGTTGGGCGACGTCGAGGTCATCGTCAACGCAACTCCCATCGGGATGGGTGACAACCCTGGTCTGCCCTGTGATCCCGGCGGATTCACCGGCGGCCAGTTCGCGGTCGACCTGATCTATCACCCTCGGGAAACGGCGTGGCTGGTGGCGGCGGCAACCGCCGGGGCGAGAACGCAGAATGGTCTGGCCATGCTTCTTCACCAGGCTGCGGTGCAGTTCCGGTTGTGGACCGGCATCGAGCCGCCTCTCGATGCGATGGAGTCCGCCCTACCCGGCTGACCTCGTCGGGTCCACGAGTCCTGACGCGAGAGAATCCTCCGGAGTCCTCACTTCCCGGCGGTTATGTGCCGATGGTCAGTTGTTCTTCGACGACGGAGGTCAACCCGTGGCGCTCTCGGGCACACTCGACACCTTTGCACTCCCTGACGTTCTTCGACTCCTCGCGACCACCGCGAAGAGTGGCCGTTTGCGTATCACGGGCAACCGCGGTTCCGGCAGTGTCTGGGTGGAAGACGGCGACGTCGTCGCCACCGAACTGACGGCCGCCAACGGCTTGTCGCCGTCGGCGACCGAAGTCATCTTCGGCCTGCTTCGCTTCGAAGCCGGCTCGTTCACCTTCGAGTCCGGGGCGAAGGTCGCGCACGCTGACCACCCGAACTCGATGGAGCCGATTCTCTCCGAGGCCGAGAGCATGCTCGCCGAGTGGCGCTCCATCGAAGAGGTAGTGCCGTCACTCGCGGTCTGGGTCGGTCTCGTTTCGTCCCTCAAGGGCGCTGACATCATGATCGATGCCGGCCGTTGGCGCTGTATCGCCGCGGTCGGCAGCGGTGCTCAGGTCGGTGCTGTGGCCGAGTCGCTCGAGCTCAACGAAATCGATGCCTGCCGCACCGCGAAGGAGCTCATCGAGCTCGGTCTCGTGCAGCTGATCGACGAGCCGGTGGGATCGGCGTCGGCGCCGGTGCTCACCGAACCGGACCCGGTCCTCGACGATCCCATTCTCGATGACGCGGACCTGCACGATGATGCCGATGAGCCGTCCATGGTCGACGAGATGCTCTCCGGTGCCTTTGACGACCAGCCGATCGGTGGCGTGGATGCGCCATCGTTCGACACGCCCCCCGATGTCGAGACACCGATCGTCGAGTCGGAGTCCGCACCGGCCGACGAATCGATTCTCGCCGAGATGGGCGTCGACGATTCGGGACCGGCCGAGGACACGCCGATCGACGACCACAGCCATGATCCGAACACCGTGCCGAGTCTCGCCTCGCTCGAGCCCTCGGAAAGCACGATCGATCCCTTGCTCCCGACCGCTGACCCGCTCGACCGCGGGGGCGATCTGTTCGGTGGTGCAACAGCTGCCGAGACCGATTCCGACGATCTGAACCCGGCCGAGATGGCCCGCCAGCTCGCGAATCTGAGCCCGAAGGCCGCCAAGGCCGTCGCCGCCGCGGCCAAGGCATCCACGGATGCCGAGCGCGAAGCGGCGCTCTCAGCCGTCGAGGCCGAGGACGACACGGTGAACCGGGGACTTCTCCTGAAGTTCCTCGGCTCGGTCGACTCCTGAACCATCCCCGGTCAAACGTCCCTGGAGTGGTGACGTGGGCCCCGTGATGTTGATACTGCTCGGACTCATCGGCCTCGTGGCCGGGAGTTTCGCGACGATGTTGGTCGACCGGATCCCGGACAAGACTCCGTTGTCGTTGCGCTCGCACTGCGCACACTGTGGGCATGGGCTCGGCTTCGCCGAGGTGATACCCGTTCTGTCGTGGCTGCGCCGCCGCGCCTGCCGGCATTGCGACGCACCGATCACCGTCGCCTACCCCGTCGTCGAGCTCGCCACCGCAGCCCTCTTCGTCGCCGCCGGTGCCCGATTCGGCCTCGAGTGGGAGATCCTCCCGCCTCTTGTGCTCATCGTCGCGGTCGTGGCCCTGTCCGTGATCGACATGTACGTGTACCGGCTGCCGGATCGCCTGGTCTTCCCCAGCCTCGCCCTGTCGGCGGTCACCGTCGTCATCGCAGCGTTCGGCATCGATCGGCCTTCCGCCATCGGTCGGGCCGCGGCCGGGATGGGTCTCTACTTCGGCATCCTTCTTGTCGCCCACCTGATCTCACCCAAGGGCATGGGGTTCGGTGACGTCAAACTCGCAGCCCTCCTGGGGCTCCACCTCGGGTGGACGGCCGGATCGCGCTATCTCGGCTGGTCGCCCGTCTTTCGCCTGGTGGTGTGGGGGCTCCTGCTCGGATGTCTCCTGGGCGTCATCGGCGGCGTCAGCGTCGCCCTCCTCCGCAAGGGCGGAAGGAACGTGGTCGAGGATCCCGAAGCCGAGGAAGGGCAGCCGGCGCGCCTCCTGGGCCACAGCTTCCCCTTCGGTCCCGCGCTCGCCGCGGGCACGGTGCTGATCATGTTCTTCAGCGACACCGTCCTCGGCGTCTGAAACAGTCCGGCGGTCGTGATCGCCGGAGGTAGCCTGCTCTCGTGCATCAGGTGGTGAATGTCGAGCTGGCCGACCGGCGCTATCCCGTCCTCGTGGGCGCCGGCGTGCGCTCGGAGTTGGCGTCCGTGCTTCCCGCCGACGTTCGACGCGTGGCGATCATCACCCAGGCGGGCATTCCCTGGGACGCTGATCCCGGCCGGGACCACACCCGCATCGAGATCCCCGACGGCGAGCCGGCCAAGTCGCTCGCGGTCGTGGAGGACGTCTGTCGACAGATGGCCGCGGCGGGCATCACCCGCGCCGACGCGGTCGTCGCCATCGGCGGGGGAGTGGCCACGGATGTCGCCGGATTCGTTGCAGCCGTCTATCACCGGGGAATTCGCTTCGTGAGCGTTTCCACGACCCTGCTCGGCCAGGTCGACGCCTCGGTGGGCGGGAAGACCGGCGTCAACCTTCCCGAGGGAAAGAACCTGGTGGGGGTGTTCTGGCAGCCCACCGCCGTCCTGTGCGACACCGAGACGTTGTCGACGCTGCCGCACCGTGAGATGCAGTGCGGTCTCGGTGAGGTCGCCAAGTACCACTTCCTCGGCGGCGAAGGACTCGATGAGCTCGACCTCGCCGAGTGCGTGGCCGCATGCGTCCGGATCAAGGCCGATGTCGTGGCCGCGGACGAACGCGAGGGCGGTCGACGGGCGATCCTCAACTACGGCCACACGCTCGCCCACGCGATCGAGACGGCGGGGGACTACGACCTCCGACACGGCGAGGCCGTGGCCGTCGGACTCGTCTACGCCGCTGCGGTCGCCCGAAATCTCGGCCGGATCGACGACGCCCGTGTCGCCGAGCACCATCGTGTCCTGTCCGCGTACGACCTGCCGAGCACCCTGCCACCCCAGCTCACCGACGACGAGCTTCTCGCCCTGTTCTCGCGGGACAAGAAGGCCATCGACGGTGTCACCCTCGTGCTCGACGGCGAGCGGGGGGTCGAGACCGTGGTCGGCGTCGACGACGAGGTCCTGCGAGCGTCGTTCGCAGCCGTCCGTTGACCCGATGATTGTCGAACTGCCGCCGCTCGAGGTCACCGGCCGCCTCGACCGTCTGCGCGCTGTCGTGGCGGATCATGCCGACGCGATGATCGTCTCCGATCTCGCCTCGATCCGCTGGTGCACCGGGTTCACCGGCTCCAACGCTCTGCTCGTCGTGACCAGTGAAGACTCCACCCTCATCACCGATGGTCGATACCAGAGCCAGGCTCCCGAGGAACTCGCTGCGGCGCGAGCCAACACGCTGGTCGAGATCGCTGTCCAACCGATCAACGTGGCCGTCGATGCGCTCGGCGACGTCGAGATGATCGCGCTGGAGGCCGATGTGATGACGTGGGCCGACCAGCGAGCATGGGCCAAGGCCACCGATGCTGAGCTCGTTCCGACGCTCGGGATGATCTGCGAGCTCCGCGCCGTCAAGGACGACGCCGAACTCGCCCGCATCCAGCGCGCGGCCGCCATCGTCGACGACGCGGTCGCCGAGCTGCAGCCGATGCTCGTTGCCGGCACGACCGAACGCGAGATGGCTCACGCCCTCGAGCACGAGCTGCGCGCCGCGGGGGCAACCGGCCCGGCGTACGAGACGATCGTGGCCGGCGGCCCCAATGGTGCACTGCCTCATGCCCGCCCGACGGACCGACCGTTCGAGAACGGCGATCTCGTCGTGATCGACGTCGGTTCGCTGGTGGACGGCTACCGCAGCGACATGACCCGCACCTTCGCGATCGGCACACCGAGCGCCGACGGACGCCGGATTCGTGAGATCGTCACCGACGCGCAGGCCGCCGGTGTTGCGGCGGTCCGTCCGGGAATCGAGGCCAAGGAGGTCGACAGCGTTTGCCGCTCGATCATCGCCGACGCCGGGTACGGCGACGCGTTCAGCCACGGCACCGGTCATGGCGTCGGCCTCGACATCCATGAGTTTCCGGCCGTCCACGCCCGAAGCACCGCTATCCTCCAGCGCGGTCACGTTCTCACGGTCGAACCCGGTATCTACGTTCCCGCCGTCGGCGGTTGCCGGGTGGAAGACCTGCTCGTGGTCACCGAGTCGGGCTCGCGCCCGTTGACCAATTCCCCGAAACCCACGCGTTGACCGGAGTCCCATGCCCACCATCACCACCAATGACCTCAAGAACGGGATGACCCTCGACCTCGACGAGGGGTTGTTCCAGGTCGTCGACTTCCAGCACGTGAAGCCGGGCAAGGGCCACGCGTTCGTTCGCACCAGCCTCCGCAACGTTCGTGCCGGCGGCACGGTCGAGCGCACCTTCCGCGCCGGTGAGAAGGTCGAGCGCGCCACGATCGACAAGCGCGACATGAACTTCCTGTACCGCGACGGCGACGACTACGTCTTCATGGACAACGAGACCTACGACCAGATCAACGTCACCCCCACGACCCTCGGCAACGCCGGCAACTACATCGTCGACGGATCGGCCGTGGTGCTCGAGATGTTCGGCACCGAGATCGTCGGCACGGACCTGCCGGCATCGGTGGAGCTCGACGTCGCCGAGACCGAACCGGGCTTGCAGGGCGATCGTTCGTCGGGCGGCACCAAGCCTGCCACGCTCGAGACCGGCCTCGTCATCCAGGTTCCGCTCTTCATCAGCCCCGGCGAGCGCGTCAAGATCGACACCCGTTCCGGCGAATATCTCAGCCGGGCGTGAGCTCTTCCGTCCCTGGCCTCGGAAGCCGGCGTGAAGCCCGCGAAGAGGCCCTGGCGCTGTTGTACGAAGCCGAGCAGACCGGTGAGGCCATTGTCGAGTCGTTGGAGCGGCGGCCGATTCCGCCGGCTGACTACGCAATCGAGCTGGCCACCGGCGTGGAATCGGCCGGCTCCGACATCGATGCGCTGGTCAGCGAGCACTTGAGCGGTTGGACGATCTCGCGTATGCCGGTGGTCGACCGGCTCATCGCCCGCATGGCCGCCTGGGAGCTCCGTCACCAGCTCGATGTCCCCACCGGTGTCGTGTTGAGCGAGGCGGTCGAGATCGCCACTCAGTACTGCGCCGAGCAGTCGCCGCGGTTCCTGAACGGCGTGCTGCACAGCATCGCCGACGAGGTCCGAGCGGGCGAGTGAGCCTGCCGACGGTCGAGCTGGCGAACCACCGCCTTCGGCCATGGATGGCCGCTGACGCCTCCACGCTGGCTGCTGCCTGGGCCGACCCTGACATCCTGCTCGGCTCCGAGCCTCCGGCCGATCGCTCGCTCCCAGCCGCCGAGCGATGGATCGCAGGAGCTGAGGATCGCCACACACGCGACCTTGCCATCGATCTCGCGATCGCGGTCGCGGAGACCGACGTCGTGATCGGTGAGGTCGGTTTGTCCTCGATCGACCGTCGGCGTGGAGCCGCGCTGATCGGCTGGTGGGTGGCGGCCGAGGCACGGGGTGCGGGTGTTGCCACCGCCGCGGTCGATGCCTTCGCCGGGTGGGCGCTCACCGACGGTGGCTTCGCCGCCCTTGTCGCTGAGATCGCCGACGACAACCCGGCATCCATCCGAGTCGCCGAACGCGCAGGTTTCGCCCCACTGGGCCCCAACGCCTGGGTTCGCCGGTAACCGGAAAGCACACTGGGGACAGACCCCATCGTGCTTTCTGAGGATGTGTTCGGAACGTGCTTCGTCGGAAATCCCCAGGGAGCGCGCGCCGCGCGAGGGCGCGCGCCGTGTATGTTCAGATCTCGACCGTGAAATGAGTCCTGTGAGGCTCATACGGACGAGAGAAGGACAAAGTGGCAGAGCGAGAACGCCGCTTGGCTACGCCGCAGAGCGGCGAGTTTCAAGCACGCACCCGGGTCATGTCGGCCGACGACGTTTCCCGAGCGATTCGTCGCATGGCCCATGAGATCATCGAGCGCAATCATGGCGCCGACGATGTCGTGGTCATCGGAATGCAGACCGGCGGGGTCGAACTCGCCCAACGCCTCGCCGACGACGTCTCCACCATCGAGAGCGCCGAACCGGGGTCGATCCCGATCGGAACGCTCGATGCGACGATGCACCGTGACGATTTCGGGCTGCGACCGGTCATGCCGGAGGCGACCACCGAGATCCCGGTCGACCCGACCGGCAAGGTCATCATCCTCGTCGACGACGTGCTCTACACCGGCCGCACCGTGCGAGCCGCTCTCGATGCGATCCACAGCTACGGCCGGCCCCGTGCCATCCAGCTGGCCGTGATGGTCGACCGAGGGCACCGAGAGCTTCCGATCCGTCCTGACTTCGTCGGCAAGAACCTGCCGACTCGCAAGGACGAGATCGTCGACGTCAATGATGAAGGCGTCGATCTGGGAGAGCTCACATGATCGGCGGCGAGCGTCATCTGCTGTCGATGGCAGACCTCGATCGAGACGACATCGAGCAACTCCTCAACCTCACCGAGAGCTTCGCCGAGGTGGGGGAGCGGTCGATTCCGAAGGTCCCCGCCTTGCGCGGCAAGACCATCGCCTGGCTCTTCTATGAGGACTCCACCCGCACTCGGCTCTCCTTCGAGACGGCCGCCAAGCGCCTGTCGGCCGACACCATGAACTTCAGTGTGAGCTCGTCCTCGGTGAACAAGGGCGAGTCGCTGCGAGACACCGTCGAGACCATCACCGCAATGGGCGTGGATGGGATCGTCGTGCGCCACCGAGCCGCCGGCGCTCCGCACCGCGTCGCCCAGTGGGTCGATGCCTCGGTCATCAACGCCGGCGACGGCTGGCATCAGCACCCGACCCAGTCGCTGCTCGACCTGTACACCGCCCGGGAGCACATCGGTGAGCTCGACGCTAAGCACGTCGCCATCGTCGGCGATGTCAAGCACAGCCGAGTCGCCCGCTCCAACGCGGTCGCCTTCGCGAAGATGGGCGCCCGCGTCACGCTCGTGGCGCCCAGGACGCTGCTTCCGGCCCATCTCGACGGTTGGCCGGTCGAATTCACCCATGATCTCGACGAGGTCATCGACGACCTGGACGTCTGCTACCTCCTGCGCATGCAGCTCGAGCGTCAGACCGACGCCGTGGTGCCGAGCCTCCGAGAATTCCACACCGAGTTCGGTCTCGACGTTCGCCGCGCTGATCGCCTGGGCGATGCGCTGATCATGCACCCCGGGCCCATGAACCGAGGCGTGGAGATCGCCGGTGAAGTGGCCGACCGTCCCAACGCTGTCATGACCGAGCAGGTCGCCAACGGGGTTTCGGTACGCATGGCGGTGTTGTTCCTGCTGCTCGGCAGCGGGCTCGACATCGTCGACGGGAAGCGGGCCGTGGCATGAGCGGATCCATCGCCATCACCGGCGCCGAGATTCTGGGTGCCAACGGACTCGAGGTCGCCGACGTCCTGATCACCGACGGGAGTATCGCCGAAGTCGGTCCCAATCTCAGCGGCGATGTCACGCTTGTCGCCGACGGATGTGTCGTCGCTCCGGGATTCGTCGACCTGCACGCCCACCTGCGCGAGCCGGGCGGCGAGGAAGCCGAGACCATCGAAACCGGGGCCCGCGGCGCCGCGCTCGGCGGCTACACCGCGGTCGTCGCCATGCCCAACACGTCGCCCACGGTCGATTCCGCCGCCGTCGTTCGCCAGATCCAGGAACTCTCGGCCGCCGCCGACCTCTGCGACGTCTTCCCGTCCGGAGCGATCACGATCGGCCGGGCCGGCGAACAGCTCGCGCCCATGGCCGAGTTGGTTCGTCTCGGCGTCCGCTTCTTCACCGACGACGGCGCCGGCGTGCAGAACGAGCGCACGATGCGTTCGGCCCTCGAGTACGCCGGCAGCCTGTCTCATCTCGCTGACGGCCGGCCGATCGTGCTGGCACAACACTGCGAGATCGAGTCGCTCAGCCGCGGCGGCATCATGCACGAGGGGGAGTGGTCGAGCCGGCTCGGAATGCCCGGTCAACCCGCCGAGGCCGAGGAGCTGATGATCATGCGTGACATCGCCCTCGCCCGCCTGACCGGCAGCCGGATCCACTTCCAGCACGTGTCGACCGCCGGGGGCGTGGCCATGGTTCGGGCTGCGAAGGAGGCAGGGCTTCCGGTCACGGCCGAGGCCACCACCCACCACTTCACCCTCGACGACAGCGCCTGCGCGACCTTCGATCCCGTCTACAAGGTGCACCCGCCGCTGCGGACAGCCACCGACATCGCGGCGATCAAGGATGGTCTCGCCGACGGCACCATCGACGCCATCGCCACCGATCACGCGCCGCACACCTCGCACGCCAAGGACGCCACGTTCGCCGATGCCCCGCCGGGCATGCTCGGTCTGGAAACGGCCTTCGCGCTCGCCAACACCGAGCTCGATCTCTCGACCGAACAGCTCGTGCAGGTGATGTCGATCAACCCTGCCGGCATCGCCGGGATCGACGATCATCACGGCCGCCCCGTCGCCGTCGGCGAACCCGCCAACCTCACCGTGCTCGACCCCGAGGCCACCTGGACCGTATCCGGCTCGGCGATGGCGAGCCGCAGCACGAATACTCCGTACGAAGGCCGCCGGCTGCGTGGCATCGTGCGTCACACGATCTACCACGGCGACCTCGTCGTGCAGGAAGGAACCGCAACGCGATGAGCGACATTCGCGAGTACCAGCTCGTGCTGGCCGACGGCGAAGTGTTCGAAGGGGAGGGGATCGGCGCCGATCCCGTGGACGGGGTGGCCACTGGTGAAGTGGTCTTCAACACCGTGCTCTCGGGCTATCAGGAGGTGATCACCGACCCGTCGTACGCCGGTCAGATCATCACCTTCACCTACCCTCACATCGGGAACTACGGGGTGAACGCCGCCGACGACGAGGCAGCTCGGCCGTTCTGTCGGGGTGTGATCATCCGGGATCTCGCCCGCCGCCACAGCAACTGGCGCAGTGAGGAGGATCTCGATTCCTTCCTCCGTCGCCACGATCTCGCCGGCATCGCCGGGATCGACACTCGTCGACTCACCCGCCACATCCGCGACTCGGGTGCGATGCCCGGAGCGTTCGGACCCGCCGACCATGCCACTCTGCTGACCGCGGCCCAGGCCGAGGCCGGCACCGACGGTGTCGATCTCGTCAGTGTGGTGTCCACCAAGGAGCCGTACACGGTCGGCAACGGACCCCGCAAGGTCGTCGCCTACGACTTCGGCGTGAAGGCCACCATGTTGCGCCATCTCGGCGAGATCGCCACGGTCACAGTGGTCCCCGCGGGAACGTCGGCGGCGGACGTCATGGCCATGGAGCCCGACGGTGTCTTCTTGTCGAATGGCCCCGGTGACCCGGAGGTCGCCGGCCCGATCAACGACGAGCTGCCGAAGCTCATCGGTGAAGTCCCGATTTTCGGCATCTGCCTGGGCCACCAGCTGCTCTCGCTCGCGCTGGGTGGTAGGACGTTCAAGATGAAGTTCGGCCACCACGGTGGCAACGTGCCGGTGCAGGACAATCGCACCGGCAAGGTCGAGATCACCGCACAGAACCACAACTTCGCGGTGGAGATCGGCTCCGTGCCGAACGTGACCGAGACGCACATCTGCCTCAACGACGGTGCGCTGGAAGGCCTGGTCCACAATGACCTCCCCGCGTTCAGCGTGCAGTATCACCCCGAAGCCGGCCCCGGCCCGCATGACTCCACCTACCTGTTCACGGAGTTCGCCGAGTTGATGGACAGGCACAGCAGTGGGCACGGACCAGCGCCGGTCTCGGCCGCCGCGCCGAGCGAAGGCAGCGTCTGACATGCCCAAGAGAGAAGACCTCCACTCGATCCTGATCATCGGATCCGGCCCGATCGTGATCGGCCAGGCCTGCGAGTTCGACTACTCGGGCACCCAGGCATGTCGGGTCCTCAAGGAAGAGGGTTACCGCGTCATTCTGGCCAACTCGAACCCGGCCACGATCATGACTGATCCCGACTTCGCCGACGCCACCTATGTCGAGCCGCTCGATGTCCGTGTGCTCGAGAAGATCATCGAGAAGGAGAAGCCCGACGCCGTGCTGCCGACGCTCGGCGGTCAGACCGGCCTGAACCTGGCGATGGAGCTCGAGGCGGCCGGCATCCTCGAGGCGAACGGTGTCGAGCTGATCGGTGCCGACGCTGAAGCGATCGAGACCGCCGAGGACCGCGAGAAGTTCAAGGTCGCGATGATGGAGATCGGCCTCGAGGTCGCCCGCTCCGGTACGGCGCACACCATGGAGGAGGCGCGGAAGGTCGTCGCCGACGTGGGGCTTCCGATCATCATCCGGCCCGCCTACATCCTCGGTGGTCGGGGCACCGGCATGGCCGAGACGATGGAGGAGTTCGAGCAGGTCGCCGCCTATGGCATCGAGTGCAGCCCGATCAACGAGATCCTCATCGAGGAGTCGATCAAGGGTTGGAAGGAGTTCGAGCTGGAGGTGATGCGCGACAAGGCCGACAACTGCGTGATCATCTGCTCGATCGAGAATCTTGACCCGATGGGCGTGCACACCGGCGACTCCATCACGGTCGCTCCCGCACAGACGCTGACCGATGTCGAGTACCAGCAGATGCGAGATGGCTCATTCGCATGCATACGACGAGTCGGCGTCGAGACGGGCGGCTCCAACGTGCAGTGGGCGGTCCATCCCGAGAACGGCCGTCAGGTCATCATCGAGATGAACCCGCGAGTGAGCCGCAGCTCGGCGCTGGCATCGAAGGCCACGGGATTCCCGATCGCCAAGATCGCCGCCAAGCTCGCCATCGGGTACACGCTCGACGAGATCCCCAACGACATCACCGAGAAGACGCCGGCGAGTTTCGAGCCGTCGATCGACTACGTCGTCACCAAGATCCCGCGCTGGGCGTTCGAGAAGTTCCCGGGCACGTCAGGAGTCCTGGGCACATCGATGCAGTCGGTCGGTGAGGTCATGGCCATCGGCCGGACCTTCCCGGAATCGCTGCAGAAGGCGCTCCGGTCCCTGGAGCAGGGCCGCCATGGTCTCAATGCCGACCCGGTCGAGGTGCAACTCGACGACCTGTCGGACGCGGAGCTCCTCGCCGCAGCGGCCGTGGGCACGCCGGACCGTCCGTTCCAACTCGAGGCACTCCTGCGCCGAGGGGTCTCCGTGGACGACGTGTTCGCCGCCACTGCGGTCGATCCATGGTTCCTCGACCAGATGTCGATCATCACCGACGAGCGCGCCCATCTCGAATCGACGTCGATGAGCGACATGACCCGCCGAGGATGGAAGCGGGCCAAGCAGCTCGGCTTCTCCGATGCTCAGCTCGCCTATCTGTGGGACACCAGTGAGACTGCGGTTCGCGCCGCCCGGCTCGCGATCGGGGTGAAGACCACGTTCAAGACGGTCGACACCTGCGCCGCCGAGTTCGAGGCGACGACGCCGTACCACTACTCGACGTACGAGGACACCGACGAGGTTCGCGACAGCGATCGGCAGAAGGTCATCATCCTCGGCTCGGGCCCGAACCGCATCGGCCAGGGCATCGAGTTCGACTACTGCTGCGTCCACGCCAGCTTCGCCCTTCGCGACGCCGGGTACGAGACCATCATGGTCAACTGCAATCCGGAGACCGTGTCGACCGACTACGACACCTCCGATCGGCTCTACTTCGAACCGCTGACCTACGAGGACGTCACCGACATCATCGAGGCCGAACAACCGCTCGGTGTGATCGTGTCGCTGGGTGGCCAGACCCCGTTGAAGTTGGCTGATCAGCTCCCGTCCGAGCTCGTGCTCGGCACGTCGGCTGCGTCCATCGATCTGGCCGAGGACCGTGAGCAGTGGAACGCGCTCTGCGCTCGCCTGGAGATCCCGCAGCCGGCCGGCGGTACGGCCGTCGACGTCGAGCAGGCGCTCGAGATCACGAATCGGATCGGCTATCCGGCCCTCGTACGGCCGTCATACGTACTCGGCGGCCGCGCCATGGAGATCGTCTATGACGATGATCACCTTCGCCGCGCCATGGCCGAGCTCGCAGGGTTCGGCTCGCTCGGCAAGGAAGGCGGCCTGTCGGCCGAACGTCCGGTCCTCGTCGACCGCTTCTTGGAGGACGCCACCGAAGTGGATGTCGATGCCATCCGCGATCACACCGGCGATGCCGTGATCGGCGCGGTCATGGAGCATGTGGAGGAAGCCGGCGTGCATTCCGGCGATTCGGCCTGTGCCATCCCGCCGACCAGCCTGACCGCCGAGACGATCGCGGTGATCGAGGACTACACCAAGCGGATCGCCAAGCAGCTCGACGTCCGCGGTCTGATCAATGTGCAATACGCCGTGAAGTCGGGCCAGGTCTTCGTCATCGAGGCCAACCCCCGAGCCTCCC
Organism: Acidimicrobiaceae bacterium; assembly: GCA_016845585.1. Lineage (GTDB taxonomy): Bacteria > Actinomycetota > Acidimicrobiia > Acidimicrobiales > Aldehydirespiratoraceae > JAACCU01. Next base: position 116,547 of record JAERSO010000036.1, read on the forward strand.
GGACGGTCCCGTTCGTCGCCAAGGCCACCGGTGTGCCGCTGGCCAAGGTGGCCAGCCGGGTCATGGTCGGCGCCACCCTCGCCGGGCTGCGCGACGAGGGCCTGCTCCGCGACCGTGTCGAGGGTGATCACGTCGCGATCAAGGAAGCGGTCCTGCCGTTCAACCGCTTCCCCGAGGCCGATGCCGTCCTCGGCCCCGAGATGCGGTCGACGGGTGAGGTCATGGGCATCGACCTCACGCCAGGTCTCGCGTTCGTGAAAGCGGAGCTCGCAGCCGGCCTCGACCTGCCTGATGAGGGCATGGTCTTCATGTCGCTCGCCGACCGCGACAAGGAGGTCGGCGTCGAAGCGGCCAGGATCCTGGTCGGCCTCGGCTTCGCGATCGCGGCCACCTCCGGCACCGCAAAGGCGATTCGCGAGGCGGGTGTCGACGTGATGAGCGATATCGCGAAGGTCGGTGACCACGAGGGAGAGAACGCGGTCGATCTCATCGAGCGAGGCGAGATCAACCTCGTGGTCAACTCACCGCGCGGTCGCGGCCCTCGAGCCGATGGCGAGCACATCCGCAAGGCTGCGGGGCTCGCGTCGGTGCCGCTGCTCACGACCGGAGCCGCTGCGCTTGCCGCAGCACGAGGGATGGCCGACTGGAAGTCCCATCCGCTCGCGGTTCGCAGCCTGCAGGAGTATCACGGCGGTGTGTTCTGCCCGGAGCCGGAGGTCGGCTGATCGACACGATCACACAAGTCGGCTCGGTTGGTCTCAGCGCCCCGGTCCTCACGGCGTCGGGGACGGCCGGTCACGGTGCCGAACTCGCCCGCTACATCAGGCCGGTTGAGCTGGGCGCGGTGGTCGTCAAATCGATGCGCGCCGAATCGTGGGCGGGCAATCCCGCGCCGCGTGTGCACCCCACTCCGTCCGGCATGATCAACAGCGTCGGGCTCCAGGGTGAAGGGATCCCGCACTGGCTCGAGCACGATCTCCCGCCACTGATCGAGACGGGAGCCACCGTCGTCGCCAGTATCTGGGGAGGTTCGGTGGCCGACTATGAAGCGGCGGCCGAAGCGCTCGCTGATGCGCCCCATCAAGTCGTCGCCGTCGAGGTCAACGTCTCGTGCCCGAACCTCGAAGATCGGCGCCGGATGTTCGCCCACTCGGCCACCGCGACCGCCGAGGTCCTCGAGGCGACCTCGGCCTGTGGTCGTCCGCGTTGGGCGAAACTCAGCCCCAACGCGGCGGATCTTCCCGAGATCGCCGACGCCGCCCACCGGGCGGGCGCCGAGGCCGTGGTCCTCACCAACACGCTCCTCGGCATGGTGATCGACGTCAACACCCGCAGGCCGGTGCTCGGAGCCGGGCGGGGCGGGCTCTCCGGCGCTGCGATGCATCCCGTCGCGGTCCGAGCCGTCTACGACGTCCATGAGGCACACCCTGATCTCCCCATCGTCGGGGTGGGTGGCACGACGAGTGGTGCCGATGTCGTAGAGTTTCTGCTTGCTGGAGCCTCGGCGGTGGAGGTCGGGACTGCGACATTCGCAGACCCGCGTGCACCGCGGCGGATCCTCAAGGAATTCGAAGCGTGGTGTGACCGACGGGGAGTTTCCGCCGTCGCAGAATTGATCGGAGCTGCCCATGGCTGACAGTGCAACCACCATCGATGCGGCGGTGAGCGACAAGCTCGCGCTCGCGTTGGATGTCGACGATCTCGTTGCCGCCATCCGTTTGGGTCGCGATCTGAAGCCGTACTTCGGCGTCGCCAAGATCGGTCTCGAGCTCTACTCGGCTGCAGGACCCGAGGCCATCGGGGCCATTGCCGACCTCGGCTACAAGGTGTTCCTCGATCTCAAGCTCCACGACATCCCGACCACGGTCGGCAAGGCCGCCCGTGTCCTCGGTGCGCTGGGCGTTCAGTATCTGACCATGCACGCCCATGGTGGAATCGACATGCTCACCGCCGGCGTCGAAGGCCTCCAGCAGGGCGCGCACAATGCTGGTCTCGAGCAGCCCCACTCACTGGCCATCACCGTGCTCACCAGCGACGGCGACGCACCGCCCCACATCATGCCCAAGCGGGTGATGCTCGCCGCGGAAGCCGGCTGCAGCGGCATCGTCTGCTCCGCCGGCGAGCTCAGCGAGGCTCACCACTACGCCCCGCGACTGCTCCGTGTCACCCCGGGAATTCGCCTCCCCGGTGACAAGGTCGATGATCAGGCCAAACCGGCCTCACCTGACTCGGCCCTGTCCGATGGTGCCGACCTGCTGGTCATCGGCCGCACGGTCACCAACGCCGCCGACCCGGCCGCCGCCGCTCAGGCAGTCCACGACGCCGCGTCCGCGGCCGGCTGAACAACGCAACCGCCCCAACCCGGCAACTCGCTCCCCGATACCGGGGCCAGACGTTCGGGAAACCTGGGGGCGGGGGTGACTCGGCGTGTTTGCCGAACCGCTACAGTCCAGGCAATGTCAACGCAGCCCCCGCATCTGACCGACGATGCTCGCGCCGCCGCGCTGGAGAAGGCGGCCGAAGCCCGTCGCATTCGCGCCGAGGTGAAACAGCTCCTGAAGATGGGTTCGATCTCGTTTCCCGAGCTCCTCGTGCGTGCCGCCGACGACGAGACCGTCGCCAAGACCAAGGTTCTGGTGGTCCTGGAGTCCCTTCCCGGCGTCGGCAAAGTGAAGGCCAGGCGCACGATGGAGGCGATCGGCATCGCCGAGAATCGTCGCATCCGCGGCCTCGGCGAGAAGCAGCGCGAAGAGCTGTTGGCCGCGTTCGGCTGAGCGGGAGGGTCGGTTCCGATGACGTCGCTCGATGACCGGTTGGTCATCGTCATCTCCGGGCCCGGTGGCGTGGGGAAGGGCACGATCGTGGCTCAGCTGCTCGATCGCGACCCCCACCTCTGGCTGAGCCGGAGCTGGACGACGCGGGCCCGTCGGCCCGGTGAACCGATGGAGGCCTACCACTTCACCAC